>JAJZEC010000001.1 GCA_021805825.1 Pseudomonadota bacterium | reverse complement strand
GCGTCGACCGCGGCGCGCGCCGCGCGCGGGGCCGCGGGCGGGCGTGGCGCTGCATCGGCCGGGGCCATCGACGCGCCGGCCTGCGCCACGCGGCGACTCTGCTGCAGCCAATCCTCGGCCCCGCCCTCGTATTCCCGCCAGCGCCCTTCCGACTCCCATGCCAGGGTGCTGGTGACCACCTGATCGACAAAGCGGCGGTCGTGGCTGACCAGGAACACCGTGCCGGGAAAATCCTGCAGCAGCTGTTCCAGCAGCTCGATGGTGTCGATGTCCAGGTCGTTGGTCGGCTCGTCCAGCACCACCACGTTGGCCGGCTGGGCGAACAGCCGCGCCAGCAGCAGGCGGTTGCGCTCGCCACCCGACAAGGACTTCACGGGAGCGCGCGCCCGCGACGGCGGGAACAGGAAGTCCCCCAGGTAGGCGCTGACATGCTTGCGCGCGCCGCCGATGTCGATCCAGTCGCTGCCCGGGCTGATGGTGTCGGCCAGCGTGGCCTCGGGGTCGAGCGCCTGCCGCATCTGGTCGAAGTACGCAACCTGCAGGCGCGTGCCCCGGCGCACCTGGCCACGATCCGGGGCCAGCTCGCCGAGCAGCAGGCGCAGCAGGGTGGTCTTGCCCGCGCCGTTGGGCCCGAGGATGCCGACCTTGTCCCCGCGCAGCACGAGGGTCGACAGATCGTGCACCACCGGGCGCGTGCCGAAGCTCTTGGACACTCCCTGCAACTCGGCGACGATACGCCCGCCCGCATCGCCGCGTTCGAGCTCCAGGCGCACGCGGCCCAGCACCTCGCGCCGCTCCGCGCGCTGGCGACGCAATTCCTGCAGGCGCTGCACGCGGCCGACACTGCGCGTGCGCCGGGCCTCGACACCGCGGCGGATCCACTCTTCCTCCTGGGCCAGCAGCTTGTCGGCGCGCGCCTGCGCCAGCGCCTCGTCGGCGAGCTCGCGCGCCTTGCGCTGTTCGAAGGCTGTATAGTTTCCCGGATAGCTGCGCAGTTGGCCACGGTCGAGTTCGACGATGCGCGTGGCCACGGCGTCGATGAAGGCGCGGTCGTGGCTGACCAGCAGCACCGCGCCACGAAAGGACTGCAGCAGCTCTTCCAGCCAGGCGATGGCCTGCAGGTCGAGATGGTTGGTCGGCTCGTCCAGCAGCAGCAGATCGGGGCCGGCCACCAGGGCCTGCGCCAGCGCCACGCGTTTCTGCTGCCCGCCCGACAGCTCGCGCACACGCGCCGCGCCGTCCAGGCCCAGGCGCTGAAGCGCTTCCTGCACGCGCTGCTCCCAGTTCCAGCCCTGCAACAGCTCGATGCGCGTCTGCAGCGCGTCCAGGTCTTCGGCGTCGCCGTGGTTCTCGAAACGGTCGCGCAACGCGCGCGCCTGCCCCACCCCTTCGGCAACGGCGTCGAACACCGATTCGAAGCCCTCGAGTCGCGGCTCCTGCGCGACGTAGGCCAGGCGCAGGCCCTGCTGTCGGCGCACTTCCCCGGCGTCGGCCGCCTCCTGGCCGCAGACCACGCGCAGCAGCGAGGATTTGCCGCTGCCGTTGCGCCCGATCAGGCCCACGCGCTCACCGCTGTCCAGGCTCATCGAGGCGTGGTCGAGCAAGGGATGCACACCGAAGGACAGGAACAGATCCTGGCAGCTGAGCAGGGACATGGAGTGCTTCGATACGCGCGCCGCAAGGCCGCGCCGGGGAAACCCTCATTGTGCCAGCCCGCCGGCCGAGCCGCGCGCTGCGGCCGGCAGCGGCCGTATGATGGGTCGCCTGCCCCTGCCTGCCCGCGATGCACGAACCTCCCGCGCTGTACCTTGCCTCGGCCAGCCCGAGACGCCTCGAACTGCTGCGGCAGATCGGCCTGCGCTGCACCCTGCTGGCCGCCGGCGACGACGAGGACGCCGAGGCGCTGGAAACACCGCTGCGCGGCGAGGCCGCCGCGGCCTACGTCGCGCGCGTGACCGAGGCCAAGCTCGACGCGGCGCTGCAGCGGCTGCGCCGCCGCGCGCTGGCTGCGGCGCCGGTGCTGTGTGCCGACACCACGGTGGTCGTCGACCGACGCATCCTGGGCAAGCCGGGCGACGCCGCGCAGGCGCGCGCCATGCTGCGCAGCCTGAGCGCACGCCGGCACCGGGTGCTCAGCGCGGTGGCCGTGGCCTGGCCCGATCGGCAGGGTCGGTGGCAGCGCGCGGCCACGCTGCAGCAGAGCGTGGTGCGCATGGCCACGCTCAACGAAGCTGCCATCGACGCCTACGTGGCCAGCGGCGAGCCCTTCGGCAAGGCCGGAGGCTACGCCGTGCAGGGGCGCGCGGCGACGTTCATCGAGGACATCCGGGGCAGCTACTCCGGCATCATGGGGCTGCCGCTGTTCGAAACCGCCGCGCTGCTCCGCCAGGCCGGGCTTTCCATCTGAAGGGGGCATGGGGCCATCGATGCACGAAGATCTGCTGATCAACATCACCCCGCAGGAAACGCGGGTCGCGCTCGTCGCCCAGGCCGCGGTGCAGGAAATCCACATCGAACGTACCCTCGAGCGCGGCCTGGCGGGCAACGTCTACCTCGGGCGGGTGGCCCGGGTGCTACCGGGAATGCAATCGGCCTTTGTCGACATCGGGCTGGAGCGCGCGGCCTTCCTGCATGTGGCCGACCTCTGGCAACGCATGGTCGGAGGCCCCGAGGGCCGACAGGGCGCCGGCGGCGCCCAGGCGCTGCCGATCGAGAAGCTGGTGTTCGAAGGGCAGTCGCTGCTGCTGCAGGTGATCAAGGATCCGATCGGCGCCAAGGGTGCCCGCCTGTCGACCCAGATCAGTCTGGCGGGGCGCCTGCTGGTGCACCTGCCGCAGGACGGCCATATCGGGATTTCGCAGAAAATCGAGGATCCGGCGCTGCGCGACAGCCTGCGCCAGCGCGTGGCCGGCCTGGCACAGCAGCACGACGCCAAGGCGAGCATGGGCTTCATCGTGCGCACCAACGCCGAGGACGCCAGCGATGCCGAGTTGCTGGAGGACATCGCCTACCTGCGCAAGACCTGGAACGCGCTGCAGGCGCGGGTGCGCAACGCGCAGGCCCCGGCGCTGCTGTACCAGGAGCTGAGCCTGGCGCAGCGGGTACTGCGCGACCTGGCCTCGGATCTGACACGCTCGATCCAGGTGGATTCACGGGAGAACCACGAGCGACTGCGGGACTTCGCCGCCGAGTACATGCCCTCGATGGTCGACAAGATCCAGTTGTATCGAGGCGAGCGCCCGCTGTTCGACCTCTACAGCATCGACGGGGAGATCGAGAAGGCCCTCGGCCGCAGGGTGGATCTCAAGTCCGGCGGTTACCTCATCATCGACCAGACGGAGGCGATGACCACCGTCGACGTGAACACCGGGGGCTTCGTTGGCGCCCGCAATTTCGACGATACGGTGTTCAAGACCAACCTCGAGGCGGCGCAGGCCATCGCGCGCCAGCTGCGGCTGCGCAACCTGGGGGGGATCATCCTCATCGACTTCATCGACATGCACAGCCAGCAGCATCGCACCGCGGTGCTGGAGGAACTGCGCAAGTCCCTTGCCCGCGACAAGGTCAAGGTGACGGTCAATGGATTTTCCCAGCTCGGACTGGTGGAGATGACCCGCAAGCGCACCCGCGAGTCGCTTGCCCACCTGCTGTGCGAGCCCTGCCCGGCCTGCGCAGGCCAGGGTCAGGTGAAGACCGCGCGCACCACCTGCTACGACATCCTGCGGGAAATCCTGCGCGAAGCGCGGCAGTTCAACCCGAAGGAATTCCGCATCCTGGCCTGCGACGCGGTGATCGACCTGTTCCTCGAGGAGGAAAGTGCGCACCTGGCCGAGCTGTCGGACTTCATCGGCAAGCCGATCGCGCTGCAGGTCGAACCGGCCTACCACCAGCACCAGTTCGACATCGTGCTCCTGTGATGGGCGCCGGGGGCTGCCCGGCGCCGGGCGCTGCGCCCTAGAACTGCATTTCCGGAACGTGGTCGGGCACGACCAGCCTGCCGGCGGTCTTGGCGACGATCTCCTCCACCGGGATCCCGGGAGCGCGCTCCCTGAGCACGAAGGCTCCGTCCTCGATCTCCAGGTAGGCCAGGTCGGTGAGCACGCGGCGGATGCAGCCGGCTCCGGTCAGCGGCAGGTTGCAGCGCGGCAGCAGCTTGGACTCACCATTCTTCGACGCGTGGGTCATGACCACGATGATGTTGGCCGCCCCGGCCACCAGATCCATCGCCCCGCCCATGCCCTTGACCAGCTTGCCGGGAATCATCCACGACGCGATATTGCCCTCGACGTCGACCTCGAAGGCGCCCAGCACGGTGAGATCCACGTGCCCGCCGCGGATCATCGCGAAGGACTCGGCGGAACTGAAGATCGCGGCGCCAGGGCGCGCGGTCACCGTCTGCTTGCCGGCGTTGATCATGTCCGGGTCGAGCTCGGCTTCGGTCGGGAAGCGTCCCATGCCGAGCAGCCCGTTCTCCGACTGCAGCATGACGTCCATGCCCTCGGGCACATAGTTGGCGACCAGGGTCGGAATGCCGATTCCCAGGTTGACGTAGTAGCCGTCGCGCAGCTCCCGCGCCACGCGCTGGGCCATTTGTTCACGTGTCAGACTCATGGCTTGATCCTTCGGTTGGCCGATCCGTCTCAGCTGCGCACGGTACGCTGCTCGATGCGCTTCTCGAACGTCCCCTGGATGAGACGGTCGACGTAGATCCCGGGGGTATGGATCTGGCTGGGCTCGAGCGTGCCGGGTGGAACGATCTCTTCCACCTCGACCACGGTGATGCGCCCGGCAGTGGCCACCAGGGGATTGAAGTTCTGCGCCGTGTGGCGGTAGATCACATTGCCGAAGTAGTCGGCCTTCCACCCCTTGACGATCGCGAAATCGCCGGTGATCGCCTCTTCCAGGATGTAGTTGCGGCCCCCGAAGCTGCGCACTTCCTTGCCCTCGGCCACCGGGGTGCCATAGCCGGTGGCGGTGTAGAAGGCCGGGATCCCGGCGCCGCCGGCGCGCAGCTTTTCCGCCAGCGTGCCCTGGGGCGTGAGCACGACCTCGATCTCCCCGGCCAGCAGCTGCTTTTCGAACAGCGCGTTCTCGCCGACGTAGGACGCGACGACCTTGCGCACCTGCCGGTTCTCCAGCAGCAGGCCCAGGCCGAAGCCGTCCACCCCGCAGTTGTTCGACACCACGGTCAGGTCGCGCACCCCGCGACGCCGGATCTCGGCAATCAGGTTCTCCGGGATCCCGCACAGGCCGAAGCCCCCGGCGACCACGGTCATGCCGTCCTGCAGGCCCTCCAGGGCCTGCTCGTAGCTGGCCACGCGCTTGTCGAGTCCTCTCATCCTTGCTCCTTCTCCGGGGCATGGCCGTCGGCCACCGCGACCCCGCGCCTGCTGCCCCGCTGCATCCCGGCCCATCGCCGGGGCTCAACCACCGATGGTCGCCGGAAATCGACGATTTGTTAATTTTAATTTTCAGTATGATCCATTGTTTTCCTAAAAGACCAGTGACCCTCAAGCAGCTCAAGGCCTTCCTGGCCGTCGCCCAGAGCCTGAGCTTCGTGCAGGCCTGCGAACGCCTTCATCTGTCGCAGCCCGCGCTGAGCCTGGCCATCAAGGCGCTGGAGAACTCCCTCGGAGGCGCGCTGTTCGTGCGCAGCAGCCGCAATGTGCAGCTGACCCCGGAGGGCGAGGTGCTGCTGGCCATCGCGCCTCGACTGCTCGCCGACTGGGATAACGCGCGCGACCTCATGCGCCAGCACTTCGAGCTGGACATCGGCCGCGTCTCCATCGCCGCCATCCCGTCCTTCGCGGGCAACCTGCTGCCGCGCGCGCTGGCGCTGTTCGTGCAGCGCTACCCGCGGATCCATGTCGCGGTGCACGACGTGATCAACGAGGAGGTGCTGGAGATGATCCACAGCCGGCATGTCGAGCTGGGAATCGCCTTCGAGCCCTATGGTGCAGGCCGCCTGCATTTCGCCCCCTTCTATACCGACCGTTTCGTGGCCGTCGTGCCGCCGGGCAGCCCGCTGTGCGCCGCGGAGTCGGTGGCGTGGACCGCGTTGGCCGACGAACGTTTCATCACCCTGCAGCGCCCATCGGCCGTGCGCGTGCTGCTCGAGCGCGCCTTCGCCGAAAGCGGCCGCAGCATGGCCGCGGCTTTCGAGTGCCACCAGCTGGCCACCCTCGGACGCATGGTCGCGCAGGGGCTGGGTGTCAGCGCGGTTCCGGGCTTCTGCGTGCCGCAGATGCTCGAGCTGGGGGCGCGCTGCCTGCCGCTGCGGGGCATCCAGGTGCAAAGGCGCATCGGGCTGTTCACCAGCGACGAGCGTCGGCTTTCCTCGGCGGCGCAGGCGCTGTGCGAGGTGCTGCTCGGGGTCGCCGACTGGGAGCGGCTGGCGCCCCGCCACGCCCCCGGCTGAGCCGCCCGCGTCGGCTCAGGCGTAGGCGGCCAGCACCTTGCGCATCTTCTTCATCGCCTGCACTTCGATCTGGCGGATACGCTCGGCCGACACTCCGTACTCGGCCGCCAGGTCGTGCAGGGTGCGCCCGCCGCTGCCGTCGTCGTTGACCGCCAGCCAGCGCTGCTCGACGATGCGCCTGCTGCGCTCGTCCAGGCCCTGCAGCGCCTGTTCCAGGCCCTCGACCTGCAGGCGTTCGCGTCCGCGGGCCTCGAGCACGGCCTGCGGTTCATGGCTGCTGTCGCTGAGATAAGCGATCGGAGCGAAGGACTCGCCGGCCTCGTCGCCCGTGGGCTGCAGCGAAACGTCGCCGCCGGCCATGCGTCGCTCCATTTCGATGACGTCGCCGCGCTTGACCTGCAACTTGTCGGCCACGGCGTCGATCTCGGCGTCGTGGAATCCGTCCAGCCCCTGCTTGAGGGAACGCAGGTTGAAGAACAGCTTGCGCTGGGCCTTGGTCGTCGCCACCTTCACCAGGCGCCAGTTGCGCAGGATGTACTCGTGGATTTCGGCCTTGATCCAGTGCAGCGCATAGCTCACCAGCCGCACGCCCTGCTCCGGGTCGAAGCGGCGCACCGCCTTCATCAGGCCGATGTTGCCCTCCTGGATCAGGTCGGCATGCGGCAACCCGTAGCCCAGGTAATGGCGGGCCACCGAAACCACCACCCGCAGGTGCGACATGACCAGCTTGCCCGCGGCCTCGCGATCCTCGCGCTCGCGCCAGGCGCGCGCCAGATTGCGCTCCTCGTCGAGCGACAGCATCGGCATGCGATGCACGGCGCTGATGTAGGCGTCCAGATTGCCCAGGCTCGGCACCTCGGCGGGAAAGGCCGCCGCCGGCGCACGCAGCACCAGACTGCCCGGAACGGCAAGAGCATGGTGTTCGGCCATCGCTGTCCTCCCTTTCATCACAGGCCGTAGTTTAGCACTCACGGAAGGAGAGTGCTAACGAAGCTCCGCCCTGGCGGCCGCCGGGCTGATCCACCGCAAGTCCGGCGCGAGGCGCTTGCCCGCGGCGCGCATGCCCCCTCCCGCGCCTCGAACACGGCGCAGGCGCTAGGCTTGCCTGCCGGAACGGTGGATCGCGACACTGCGCCGATCTCCGAACCCGCCTCCGCCCCGCCCCGCCCCCGCCCCGACTCCCCCATTCCGTGCCGACCATCCCCGATGCCGCGCAACGCGACGACGTTGCGCCCCCGCGTTCGCCGTTGCTGATCGCCGGCGTGGTGGCGGTGGCCTTCCTGATGGAACAGCTCGACTCGACCATCATCACCACCGCGCTGCCGGCGATGTCCGTCGCGCTGCACGCCAGCGCGCTGGACATGAACCTGGCGGTCAGCGCCTACGTGCTCACGCTGGCGGTGTTCATTCCGCTCAGCGGCTGGTTCGCCGACCGCTTCGGAACCCGCCGGGTGTTCATCAGCGCGCTGCTGCTGTTCAGCCTCGGCTCGATGGCCTGCGGGGCGGCGCAGAACCTGCCGATGCTGGTGGCCACGCGGGTGCTGCAGGGGCTCGGCGGTGCGATGATGACCCCGGTGGGGCGGCTCATCCTGCTGCGCAGCTTCCCGCGCAGCCAGCTCGTGCGGGCGATGACCTACATCACCGTGCCGGCGATCATCGGACCCCTGCTGGGCCCGCTGCTCGGTGGCTACCTGACGACCTATGCGTCGTGGCGCTGGATCTTCTATGTCAACGTGCCGTTCGGGCTGCTGGGCATCGTGCTCGCGACGCGCCATGTCAGCCCGCAGGCGGCGGAGCCGCGGGCACCGTTCGACCTCGCCGGGTTCCTGGTGTTCGCCGGCGCGGTGGCGCTGCTGCAGTGGGTGGTCGAATCCCTCGGCCTGGCCTCGGCGGCCACGCTGCTGCTGGAACTGCTGGCCAGCGTCGCGCTGCTGCTGGGCTTCGTGCTGCACAGCCGACGCTGCGCGCGCCCGGCGGTCGAGCTCGACTTGCTGCGCGAACGCGCCTTCGGCATCGCGACCCTGGCGGGAGGCCTGTGCCGGGTGGCGATGAACGCGCCGCTGTACCTGCTGCCGCTGCTGCTGCAGCTCGGGCTGGGCATGAGCCCGGTGCAGGCGGGCTCGCTGGTGTTCCTGTCGGCGCTGGGTGCGCCCGCCATCCGCCTGGGAGTCGGCCCGGCGCTCAAGCGCTGGGGTTTCCGCGCGCTGCTCGGCGGCAGCGCCCTGGCCAGCGCGGCATGCCTGGCCGCCTTCGCGGCCATCGGGCGCGACACCCCGCAATGGGCGATCGCCCTGGCCATCGTCGTCTACGGCGCCGTGCGCTCGACCCAGTTCATGAGTTCCAACACCCTGGCCTATGCCGACGTCGCGGCCGCGCGCCTGAGCCGCGCCACCAGCCTGGGCGGCCTGCTGCAGCAGCTCACCGTGAGCCTGGGCGTCGGCGCGGGCGCCGCGGCCCTGCGGCTGCTGGCCCCTCAGGCGACCCCCAGCCTGGATCACCTGCGCATGGCTTTCGTCATGCTGGCGCTGCTGCCACTGCTGGCGATCCCCGCCTTCCTGCGGCTACGCCCCGCCGACGGCTCCGCCGTCAGCGGACACGGCGCATCGGCGCCCGGCTCCTGAGCCGCGGAGACAAGGGCAGCTGCCCCGGCTCAGTCGACCAGCGCGCGGGCGAAGGCCTCCGGATCGAAGACCTGCAGATCCTCGAGGGATTCACCGACACCGATGAAATAGATCGGCACCGGGCGCTCCCGGGCGATGGCCGCCACCACTCCGCCCTTGGCACTGCCGTCGAGCTTGGTCAGGATGACCCCGGTCAGTCCTAGCGCATCGTCGAAGGCTCGCAATTGGGCCAGCGCATTCTGGCCGTTGGTGGCGTCGATGACCAGCAGGATTTCATGCGGCGCGCCGGGCATCGCCTTGGCGATCACCCGCTGGATCTTTTTCAGTTCCTCCATCAGGTGGCCCTGGGTCGGCAGCCGCCCGGCGGTGTCCACGATCACCACGTCGTTGCCCCGGGCACGCCCTGCCTGCACCGCATCGAAGGCCACCGCGGCTGGGTCGGCGCCCTGCTGCGCGATCACCTGCACCTCGTTGCGCTGCCCCCAGGCGGCAAGCTGCTCGCGCGCCGCCGCCCGGAAGGTATCGCCGGCGGCCAGCAGCACCGAACAACCGGCGGACTGCAGGTGCCGCGTGAGCTTGCCGATGCTGGTCGTCTTGCCGGCTCCGTTGACGCCCACCATCATGATCACCGTGGGGGTGGTGGCGCCGATATCCAGGCTCTTGCGCAGCGGGGCAAGCATCCCCGCCAGCACCTCGCGCAACAATTCCCGAAGCTGTTGCGGGGTTTCGGCGCGGCTGGCGCGCACCCGGCGCTGCAGTTCCCGCAGCACCTCGGCGGTGGCGCTGGTGCCGGCATCGGCGAGGATGAGTGCGCTTTCCAGTTCCTCGAACAGACTGTCATCGATGCGCGCCCCCCCGAACAGACCGGACAGCCCGGCGCCGGTCTTGCGCAGGCCCTGACGCAGCCTCGCGTACCAGCCGGTGGGCGGCGACGCTGTGGCGGGCTGCGCTGTGGCGGGCGACACCACCCGCGAGGCGATCGCCTCGGCGGGCGGCGCAGGCCCATCGGGCGCCGCGCCCGTCGGTGCGGCGACCTCGTTGTGGGATGCCTCGGTGGTGGTGGACTTGCGCTTGAGGAAACGGAACATGGGCGTGTACGGGCTGTGTGCGCGCGCAGGACGGGCCGGTGAAACGCTATTGTCGCTTGCCCGGATCTGCTGGGATCGGACAACCGCTATGCTGCGGTTCATGCCCCCATCCCGCCCCACGCGCCGCGGCCCCCGCGCCGCCGGCAGTGTGCGCATCATCGGCGGACGCCTGCGCGGCAGCCGGCTGCCGGTTCCCGACCTGCCCGGTCTGCGACCGACCCCCGATCGCGTGCGCGAAACCCTGTTCAACTGGCTCGGCCAGCAACTCGAGGGCTGGCGCTGCCTCGATCTGTACGCCGGCAGCGGCGCCCTCGGACTGGAAGCGGCCTCGCGCGGGGCGGCGCGCGTGGACATGGTCGAACGCGATGCGCAACGCGTGCTGGCGCTGGCCCAGGCCAGCACGCGCCTGCACGCCGACACCGTGCACCTGCACGCCGGCGACGCCCTGGCTTTCGCCGCCGGCTGTGCCCCGGCCAGCTATGATCTGGTCTTCGTCGACCCCCCGTTCGCGCTGCAGGGCGCGCACCAGCAGGCGCTGCGACAGGCCGCACGAGTGCTGGCCCACGGCGGCGTGGCCTACCTGCAGGCCCCGGACGCCGAGAGCCTGAAGCTCTGGGCCGCCGACGGCTGGGAAGTGCTTCGCAGCGCCCGCGCGGGCCAGGTGCACTATGCGCTGCTGCGACCCCTGGCGGGCGGCCGCTGACTCTGCACCTTCCTGGAACCCGTCATGCTGACTGCGGTCTACCCCGGCACCTTCGACCCCTTCACCCGCGGCCACGAGGATCTCGTGCGCCGCGCCAGTTCGCTGTTCCAGCACCTGATCGTCGGCGTCGCGGCCGGGCACCACAAGAACTCCCTGTTCGACGTCGAGGAGCGCCTGCAACTGGCGCGATCCATCCTCGCGCCCTACGCCAACGTGCGGGTCGAGAGTTTCACCGGGCTGCTCAAGGATTTTGTCGAGCAGCAGTGCGCGCGCGTCATCGTGCGTGGTCTGCGCGCGGTCAGCGACTTCGAATACGAATTCCAGATGGCCGGCATGAACCGGCAGTTGATCCCCGAGGTCGAGACCCTGTTCCTGACGCCCGCCGACCAGTACCAGTTCGTCTCCGGAACCTTCGTGCGGGAAATCGCCATGCTCGGCGGGGACGTGGGAAAATTCGTCGTACCCCTGGTCACCGAACGCCTGGCCGAGAAGCTGGCGGCGCGCCAGCGGCAGGCCGCCGGCGCAGGCCCGGCGCGCTGAGACATGCGGCGGGCCTGCGTCGCCGACGCGTGATCCCTCCGGCGTTTCCCCTGCTCCATCGCTTCCCCTGTTCCATCGTTTCCCCTGCTCGCCACCTCCTGCCCCTCCCCCGCAATTCCCTGGATCGACGATGGCGCTGTGGATCACCGACGAATGCATCAATTGCGATGTATGCGAAAGCGAATGCCCGAACCAGGCCATTTCGATGGGCCCGGAGATCTACCGCATCGACCCGGATCGCTGCACCGAGTGCGTCGGGCATTTCGAGCAGCCGCAATGCGTGCAACTGTGTCCGGTCGACTGCATTCCGGTGCACCCGCAGCATGTCGAGAGCCGCGAGCAGCTGTGGGAGCGCTACCTGCGGCTGCAGCGTGAGGCGCAAGCGCAGGGCGCACAGGCCGCCGCGCCGGCAGGCCATCCAACGGCCGCCGCCCGGCAAGCGGGCTGAAGCTCGGCGGGCTCAGCGCGGCTTGTCTTCCTCGGTGTTGCCGCGGTGCAGTTCCATCACCGCGGCGTCGAGCTCGCCGCGCAGCATGCGGGGCAGCAGAAGCAGCGCCCGGTGCATCGCCTGTTCGATGCGCTCCAGCTCCGAGCGCGGCGGGCGCCCGAGCACGTAGCCGATCACCGCCTCGCGGCTGCCCGGGTGGCCGATGCCCAGGCGCAGTCGCCAGAATGCCGCCGTTCCCAGCTGGGCGACCAGATCGCGCAGGCCGTTGTGTCCGGCGTGGCCCCCTCCACTCTTGAGCTTGACCTGCCCTGGCGGCAGATCCAGCTCGTCGTGGGCGACCAGGATCTCCTCGGGGGCGATCTTGTAGAAGCGCGCCACCGCCGCCACCGACTGCCCCGAGCGGTTCATGTAGGTCGAAGGTTCGAGCAGCCAGACGTCGCCGGCGGGGCCGCGCAGCCGCGCCAGGTCGCCGAAGAAGCCCTTCTGCGGGCGCAGGGGCAGGTTCTCCGAAACGGCGATCTGATCCACCCACCAGAACCCGGCATTGTGGCGCTGCTGTGCGTGCTCGGCTCCCGGATTGCCCAGGCCGACGATCAGGCGGATCATGCCTCGCCCTCTGCCTCGGCGCGCGGCTCGCGCGCCAGCAGCGCCCGCAGCGCAGCCTGCGCATCGACCCTGCCATCGAGCAGTTCGCAAACCTGCTCGGTGATCGGCATGCGCAGTTGGTGCCTGCGCGCCAGTTCCCGCACGGTGCGCGCGGCATGCACACCCTCGGCGACATGGCCGAGCTGGCGCATGACCCCCGGCAGATCCTTGCCCGCGGCCAGTTGCAGCCCCACACGGCGGTTGCGTGAAAGGTCTCCGGTGCAGGTCAGCACCAGGTCGCCGACCCCACTCAGTCCCATGAAGGTCTCGTGGCGCGCGCCCAGCGCCTGTCCGAGACGTGCCATTTCGGCCAGCCCGCGGGTGATCAAGGCGGCGCGTGCATTGGCCCCCTGCCGCAAGCCATCGCTGATGCCACAGGCAATCGCCAGCACGTTCTTGACCGCGCCGCCGACGCCCACCCCGACAAGATCCTCGCTGGCATAGATGCGCAGGGCTCCGCCGTGCAGCGCGCGCACCGCGGCGTCGCGTACCGCCGACGAGCCCGCGGCAACCAGCGCCGCCGGCAGGCCGCGGGCAACCTCCAGCGCGAAGCTCGGCCCGGACAGCAGGCCGATCGGCGGGCGCTCGTCGGCGTCGGCGAACACCTCCTCGACCACCTCGTGGGGCAGCAGCGCGCTGCCCTGCTCGAATCCCTTGGCCAGGATCAGCAGCGGAACCGGTCGCGGTGCCTGCGGATCCTGCCAGAGCCGACGCAGGGCAAGCGCCACGGAACGCAGCGCGGCCACCGGAACCGCGAGCACCAGCATGCCCGCGGCTGCATGCCGCAACGCCTCCGGCAGCGAATCCTCGACGCGCAGCGAATCGGGAAGCGCAATCTCGGGCAGGTAACGGGAGTTTTCGCCGCGCTGGCGCAACTGGCGCACCAGTTGCGGATCGCGCGCCCACAGCAGCACCGGATTGCGCGCGCAGGCATGAACAGCCAATGCGCTTCCCCAGGCGCCAGCGCCGAGCACGGCCAGGGGCAGGCCCGGCGCATGCATCGGGGTCGGAACCGCGGCCGCGGGCACCGCCGCAGGCTCAGTTCAGCGACGCGCCAGGCGCGGCGCCTTGCCCCTGCGTCTGGGCCTGCTGCTGTTCGCGCTGGGCCTCGTACATCGCCTGGAAATTGATTTCCGCCAGATGCACCGGGGGGAATCCGGCGCGCGTGATGGCGTCGGCCAGGTTGGCGCGCAGGTAGGGATACACGGTCTGCGGACAGGCGATGCCCATCAGCAGTTCGACATGCTCCTGCGGGACATTGCGCATCTCGAAAATCCCGGCCTGCTTGCCTTCAACCAGAAACAGGGTGCGCTGGTCGACACGAGCGGTGATGGTCGCAGTCACGCAGACCTCGACCACGCCTTCGGCCAGGCTCTGCGACTCCAGGTTCATCTGCACGTCGACCGTCGGCTGGGCCTGCTCGAGCAGGATCTGCGGCGAATTGGGCTGTTCCAGCGAAAGGTCCTTCAGGTAGCAACGCTGCAACGCGAATACGGGTTGCGTTGCCTGTTGCGCGGCGTCGGGGGTGCTCATGCAGAAAGACTCCTGGCTGTTTGGAGGAAATCGGACAACGCGAGCCGCAGGGGCAGGCGCCCGGTTGCCGCGCGGGACGCGGCCACTGCGCAGGCATTGTAGGAGCGCCGGCGCGGCAGGCCGCCGCGCGCAGGTTCAGGCGCTGGCGCGGCCCTGCAGCAGGATGCTCAGGCCGCCGGCAGCATCCAGGGCATGCAGTTCGTCGCAGCCGCCGACATGGGTGTCGCCGATGTAGATCTGCGGCACGGTGCGCCGCCCGGTCCGGCGCATCATGTCCTGCCGCGCCTGCGGGTCGAGATCCACGCGCACCTCCTCGATGTGCTCGACACCACGTCGGCGCAGCAGATCCTTGGCGCGCAGGCAATAGGGGCAGACCGCGGTGCTGTACATGCGTATGGTGGGCATCGGCATGGCCCGATCTCCTTGTGTCGTGGTTGCTGAGGTCTTCGAAGCGATCAGCCCCGGCGGGCTGGCCGCAGCCCGGGGCTGGGGGGGACGAAACCCGGGACGTGGGCGCTCTGCAGGCCGCCCTCGCTCTTCAGGTCTCCCGCATCAGGCGGCCTTCTCCACCGGCAGCCCGGCCTCGCGCCAGGCCCTCAGCCCGCCGTTGACCGGCAGCGCGCGCTCGTAGCCGAGCTTGCGCAGGGTGGCCGCGGCGCGCCCCGAGCGCGCCCCGGTCTGGCACATCAGCAGCACCGGCAACTGCTTGTTCTTGGGCAATTCGGCGGCGCGCTTCTCGAGCTGATCGAGCGGAATGTTGCGCGCCCCGGTGCAATGGCCGGCCGCGTGCTCGCCGGGCTCGCAGACGTCGATCAGCACGCCCTTCTCCCGATTCATCAGGCGCACGGCCTCGGCCGCCGAGACCCCGCCCGGGCTGCCACCGCGCGCGAACGAAGTCCACAGCAGCATTCCACCCGATACCAGGGCAATGGCGATCAGCGCCAGGTTGTCGATGATGAACTTCACGTTGCACTCCACGAGGCTGTAGGCCAACCACGTATTGTAGGAACTTGCGGCGGCTCGCGCGTGCCGCGCCTGCACTACGATAGAGGCTTTGCACGCGCCGCGCCGCCTTCCCGCCATGCACAAACTCGTGATGATTCGCCACGGCGAGTCGACCTGGAACCAGGAAAACCGCTTCACCGGCTGGGTGGACGTGGACATCACCGACAAGGGCGCCGCCGAGGCACGCCGCGCCGGCCAGCTGCTGAAGTCCCACGGACTGGACTTCGACCTGGCCTATACCTCGGTGCTCAAGCGTGCGGTGCGCACCTTGTGGCTGTGCCTGGAGGAAATGGATCGCATGTGGCTGCCGACGGTGCACAGCTGGAGGCTCAACGAGCGCCACTACGGAGCCCTTCAGGGCCTGAACAAGGCCGAGACCGCGGCCCGCTTCGGCGACGAGCAGGTCCTGCTCTGGCGGCGCAGCTACGACGTGCGTCCGCCCCTGATGGATGAATCGCACCGCCAGCAGCTGGCCGCGGATCCGCGCTACGCCAAGGTCAATGCCGCCGAGTTGCCGCTGGCCGAGTGCCTGCAGGACACCGTGCATCGGGTGCTGCCGCTGTGGGAGGAATCGCTGGCGCCGGCGATCCGCGCGGGCCGCCGCGTGCTGGCGGTGTCCCATGGCAATTCGATGCGCGCGATCATCAAGCACCTGGACGGCATCTCCGACGCCGATATCGTCGGCCTGAACATCCCCAACGGCATCCCGCTGGTCTACGAGCTCGACGCCGAACTGCGCCCACTGCATCGCTACTACCTCGAGCAGCCGTCGGCGCAGGGCTGAAGCGGGGCGCGCCGGGCACCCCGGGCCTATACTCTTGCGGCATTCGAGGAACCCTGCATGGCTGGCAAATTCAGATTCGCTGCTTGGATGGGCGCCGGCGTGCTCGCAGGCGCGCTGGGAACCCTGCAACTGCAGGCCTTCGCCCGCGGTACCGTGTCGCCGTTGCCGCTGCATGAACTGCAGCAACTCGCGGCGGTCTACGGCCTGATCAAGGCCGACTACTTCGAGCCGGTGCGGGGCAGCAAGCTGGTGCACGATGCCATCAACGGCATGGTCAACGGCCTCGACCCCCATTCGGAATACCTCGACGTCAAGGACTACAAGGCCTTCCGCGAAAGCACCAGCGGCAAATTCGTCGGCGTGGGCATCGAGATCGCCCCGCGCGACGGCCTGATCGAAGTCGTCTCGCCGATCGAGGGTTCTCCGGCGGCGCGCGCCGGCATCGAGGCTGGAGATCTGATCACCTCGATCGACAACACCGCGGTCAAGGGGCTGTCGCTGGATCGGGCGGTCAAGCTGATGCGCGGCAAGCCGGGCACCAAGGTCAGCCTGTCGCTGTGGCGCAAGAGCGCGAACCGCCGCTTCACCCTGGTCATCACCCGGGAGGAGATCCACGTCCAGAGCGTGCGCAGCCGCATGGTGCAGCCGGGCTACGGCTGGGTGCGCATCAGCCAGTTCCAGTCGGACACCCTGCCGCAGTTCGTTTCCAGCATCGACGCGCTGTACAAGGCCGATCCGCAGCTCAAGGGCCTGGTGCTCGACCTGCGCAACGACCCCGGGGGCCTGCTGGAAAGCGCGGTCGGCGTGGCCTCGGCGTTCCTGCCCTCCGACGCGGTGATCGTTTCCACCCGCGGGCAGATCCCCGAGGCCAACGCCAGCTACCGCAACACACCCAGCGACTACTCCAACACCGTCGGCGACAACCCGCTGGCCTCGCTACCGGCGGCGGTCAAGAAGGTTCCGCTGGTGGTGCTGGTCAATGGGGGCTCGGCATCGGCCTCGGAGATCGTCACCGGTGCGCTGAAGGACTACAAGCGCGGTGTGGTGATGGGTGAGCCCACCTTTGGCAAGGGCTCGGTGCAGACGGTGCTGCCGCTGGGGCCTGACACCGCGCTGAAGCTGACCACCGCGCGCTATTTCACGCCCAACGGGCAGTCGATCCAGGCGCGCGGCATCAGCCCGGACTACATCGTCGGCCCGCTGCCGAGCGGCGATCCCTATGCGGCGCTGCGCATGCGCGAAGTCGACTACGCCAACCAGATCGGCACCGGCAATGATGCGTCGAGCTCGCCGGCGGTGCGCAAGGCCCTGCAACTCCAGCAGGAGGCCCGGCGCGCGCTGGAAGCACAGATCGAGCAGGATCCGAAGAAATTCCCCAAGCTTCCCGCCTACGGCAGTGCCAAGGACTGGCAGCTCGAGCAGGCTCTGAACCTGCTGCAGCACAAGCCGGTGCTGACATCGCCTGTGCCCAGGATCCTGGCGGGAGCCTCGGCGCCTGCGGCTGCCGCGACGCCAGCCGCCTCGGCCCGGGCGGCCGCGTCGGCCCCCGCGCCCGCCGCTTCCGCGGCGGCGCCTGCGCACTGAGGCGCGGCAGGCGGCCGCGCCGGCCGCGGCTTCGATGGACGACTCCGAACTCCTGCGCTACTCGCGGCATATCCTGCTCGACGCCATCGGCGTCGAGGGGCAGCAGAGGCTGCTGGACGCGCACGCCGTGGTGCTGGGCGCCGGCGGCCTGGGCTCCCCTGTGGCGCTGTACCTGGCCGCGTCGGGGGTAGGCCGCATCACCCTGATCGACGACGACACCGTCGACGCCACCAACCTGCAGCGGCAGATCGCCCATAGCGAGCAGCGCATCGGCCAGCCCAAGGTGGAATCGGCGCGCGTGGCGATGCAGCAGATCAACCCGGGCCCCCGGGTGCGCACCCTCGCGCGGCGCGCCGACGCGGCGCTGCTCGACCTGTTGCTCGACGACGCCTCGGTGGCCCTCGATTGCAGTGACAACTACGCGACCCGGCATGCGCTGAACGCAGCCTGCGTGCGGCACGCCGTGCCCCTGGTCAGCGGTGCAGCCCTCGGCTTCGACGGCCAGGTCGGCGTGTTCGACAGCCGCCCGGACACGCGAGGGCCCTGCTACGCCTGTCTGTTCGAGCCCGACGCGGCGGTCGAGGAAGTGCGCTGTGCCGTGATGGGAGTGGCCGCTCCCCTGGTCGGAGTGGTCGGCAGCCTGCAGGCTCTGGAGGCGCTGAAGCTGCTGGCGGGCGCCGGGCAGAGCCTGGCGGGACGGCTGCTGCTGATCGACGGCCTGCACATGGACATCCGCAGCATTGCCGTGCCGCGCAATCCGCTCTGTCCGGTGTGCGGGCAGGCCGGCGCGGGCTGAACGCGCCGGCCGCGCCGGCTACTCGAGGTCGACTCGGGGCACCCGACTGGCGGCCACCACGGCCACCAGCGTCAGGGCCGCGGCGGCCGCGAAGCCGACATGGAAGGCATGCGTCACGCGCAAGGCCACCGCCCCACCCGCCGCATGCAAGGCGGCGTGCAGGTCGGCCGGCGAGACCAGCCCGAACACCAGCGCGCCGAACACCGCGGTGCCCAGCGAGGCACCGGTGGAGCGGGCCAGCGAGATGGTCGCCGCGGCCGCTCCGAGTCGGCTGCGCCCGGCCACCGTCTGCACCAGCAGTTGCGCGCTGGGCATGACGCTGCCAAAGCCCAGGCCGGCCAGCATGCCCAGCGCGCCGACCTGCAGGCTCTGCGCCGGAGCGAAGGCCAGCGCCAGCAGCGCGGCCGCCGACAGCGTCAGGCCGAAGCGCGGGGGCAGGTCGGGCCGGCCGCTGCGCGCGATCACGCGCCCGCTGGCGTTGGCGCCGAGGACGATGCCCACCGTCAGCGGCAGCAGCAGAAGCCCCGCATGTGCCGCGCTGCCGTGGTGGGCGATCTGCAGGTAGACAGGAAGGAAGAACACCAGGGCGAACATGCTGCAGGCGAACAACATGACCGTCAGCGTGATCCACGCGATCGGCGCCAGGCGCAGCAATTCAAGCGGAAGAAAAGGATGGCGCTGGCGTCGTTCATGGCGCAGCAGCAGCCAGGCCAGCGCGCAGGCGCCGGAGGCCATGCCCAGGCTGGGGGCCGACAACCAGCCGAAGCGGTGCCCGGCCAGGGTCAGCCAGAGCAGCGCCAGCGCGGCGCCCGTGGAGAACAGCAGCACCCCGGCCGCATCGTGCTCCTGCCCGGGCTCGGCGTGGCCGCGCACGCGCTGCAGGCGCGCCACCCGCCAGGCGGCCACCGCGCACAACGGCAGGTTGGCGACGAACAGCCAGCGCCAGCTGTAGGCGCTGACCACCAGGCCGCCGACCACCGGGCCGGTGACGCTCGACAACACGAACACGCCGCTGAGCCAGGCCTGAAAGCGCGGACGCTGGCGCGGCGGCACGACCTCGCCGATCAGCGCCTGGCTCATCACCATGAGCCCGCCCCCACCCAGGCCCTGCAGCACGCGCGCGGCGATCAGCCACCACATGCCGGGACTCGCGGCACACGCCACCGAGCCCGCGGCAAACAGCGCCAGCGCCCCCAGCAGCGCATCGCGCCGGCCGTAGCGATCGCCCAGGCGCCCGTACAGCGGGGCCATGATGGTGGAGGCCAGCAGGTAGCCGACGGCAATCCAGGTGCTGTCGTGCAGGTTGCCGAAGTCGCGCGCGATCGCCGGCGTGGCCGTGGCCAGCAGGGTCTGGTCGAGCGCGGCCAGGAAGATCGGCAGCATCACCGCGGTGAACAGCTGCGCGAAGCGCGCCACGCGCACCGGCTGCGCGGTGTCGGGGGCCGGCGCGGGGCCCGGCATCGGAGGGGAGGTCGGCATGCGAGGAGACGGTGAGAGGCTTGGCGCCGGATCAGGGGCCGGGCGGCCGTGCCGAGGAATCCGCGACGCCCGGGCCGCGGCCGTCGCTCCAGGCACCGCCGAGGGCGGCGATCAGACCGACCGCGGCCGCGTAGCGCCGTTGGCGCAGCGCCAGCACGCCGTTGCGCGCGCTGGTCGCCGCGGTCTGCGCGTTGATCACGTTCAGGTAGCTGACGGTGCCCGCCTTGTATTGGCTCAGCACCAGGCGCAGCGAAAGCTCGGCGGCCTGCACCAGTTGCGCCTGTTGCAGCGCCTCTGCACGCAGGATGCGCTGCGCCCCCAGGTTGTCCTCCACCTGCTGCATGGCCTGCAGCACGGCCTGGCGGTACTGGGCCACGACCTGGCGGTAGGCGGCCCGGCTGCTCGCCAGTTGCGCGCTGCGCAGGCCGCCGTCGAACAGCGTGGCCGCCAGGCTCGGGCCCAGCGACCAGTACAGGCTGGGCGCGCGCAGCAGCCCGGCCAGCGCGGAAGCCTGGCTTCCACCGCTGGCGCCCAGGGTCAGCGCCGGCAGCCAGGCGCGTTCGGCGATGCCGATCTGCGCGTTCGCCGCCTGCACCTGCTGCTGCGCGGCGGCCAGGTCGGGGCGCCGCAGCAGCAGTTGCGCCGGGATCCCGGCCGGTATGCGCGGCAGCCGCGGCAGCGCCTGCCCCGCGGCCAAGGCAAAGCGCGGGGCCGGTGCGCCGCTGAGCACCGCGATGGCGTCCAGCAACTGCTTGCGCGTGACCTCCAGATCGGTGCGCGCGGTCTGCGCCTGGAGCAGCTGGGTGCGCGCCTGCGCCACGTCGGCGTCGGTGGCCACGCCACCCTGCAGGCGGTGCAGGGTCAGCTGCAGCGCCTGCGCGTAGTCGCGCACCGTGCGCTCGGCAAGCGCCGACTGGGCATCCACCACGCGCAACTGCAGATAGCTCTGCGCCAGGCTCGCCTGCAGGCTCAGGCGGGTGGCACGCAGGGTGTCGGCACTGGCCCGCAACTGCGCCCTGCCCTGCTCGACCTGCAGCCGCACGCGCCCCCACAAGTCGGGCTCCCAGCTCGCCGACAGTTGAGCCGAGACCTGGTTGCGCGCTCCGACCCCGGCGCCCGCGGCTGCGCCGCGGCTGCCCCCGACCTGCGTCGACAGGCTCGGGTATTCCGCCGCGCGGGCCTGTTCCAGCGCGGCCTGCGCCTGCTCGTGGATCGCCAGTTGCGCGGCCAGGCTCTGGTTGTGCAGCAGCAAGGCATGCTGCAGCCGATCCAGTTCGGGGTCGTCGAACACCTTCCACCAGGCGCCGTCTACGGGCATCGACACCGGTGCCGGAGCCTGGGCCCAGGATCCGGTGCTGCCCCAGGTCGCGGGCATCGCGGTGTGCAGCGCGGGCATCGGCGGCTGCGCCGAGCAGGCGGCGAGCAGCAAGGCCAGCAGGATCGCGGGCCGGCGGGGACTGCGCGAGGATGCTGGATTCATGGCAGGGAGTCCAGGGGCATCGGGTCGACGCGACGACCGAAGCGGCGCAGCGTCCAGCGGCGCAGGCGGTCGAGCTCGAGGTAGATGACCGGAGTGGTGTAGAGGGTCAGCGCCTGGCTGACGACCAGCCCTCCGGAGATGGCGATGCCCAGCGGCTGGCGCATTTCCGCGCCGTCGCCGGTGATCAAGGCCAGCGGCAGCGCGGTGAGCAACGCGGCCATGGTGGTCATGAGGATCGGGCGCAGTCGCTGCGTCGCCGCGCGGTAGATGGCCTCGCGCGGATCCAGCCCCTGCGTGCGCTCGGCCTGCAGCGCGAAATCCACCATCAGGATCGCGTTCTTCTTCACGATGCCGATCAGCAGGAACACCCCGATCAGGGCAATGATCGAGAACTCGGTGTGGAACAGCATCAGCGCCAGCACCGCGCCGACCCCGGCCGGCGGCAGGGTCGACAGGATGGTCAGCGGGTGCAGAGTGCTTTCGTAGAGCATGCCCAGCACCACGTAGATCGCGAAGATCGCCGCCAGGATGAACAGCGGCTGGTTGTTCAGGGTCTGCGCGAACACCCGCGCCGTGCCCTGGAATCCGCCGTGGACGTCCGCCGGCAGGGCGATCTCGGCCATGGCCTGCTGGATGCGCGACTGCGCCTGGCTCAGCGACACACCGGGGTCGAGGTTGAAGAAGATGGTGGCCGACGCGAACAGACCCTGGTGGTTCACCGACAGCGGAGTGTTGCCCAGTTCGTAGTGCACCAGCTGTCCCAGAGGAACCACGGCTCCCGACGGCGCCACCACATGCACCCGGCGCAAGGCATTGCGGTCGCGCTGGTAGGCCTGCGCCGCCTCCAGCACCACCCGGTACTGGTTCAGCGGCGCATAGATGGTCGACACCAGGCGCTGCCCGAAGGCGTCGTTCAGCGTGGCATCGATGGTGGCGATGGGAATGCCCAGGCGCGCCGCCGCGGCCCGGTCGATGACCAGACGCAGCTCCAGGCCGCTGGCCTGCTCGTCGCTGTTGACATTGTTCATGCCGGGTATGCGCCGGAAGGCCTCCAGCACCTTCGGCTCCCAGCGCAGCAGCTGCTGCAGGTCGCCCGATTGCAGGGTGTATTCGTACATCGCCTGCGCCGCGCGACCGCCGACGTGGATATCCTGTCCGGGGAACAGGAACACCCGCATGCCGCCGACGCCGGACAAGGCCCGGCGCAACTGCACCATCACCTGCTGCACCCCGACGCGGCGGGAAATCGGCTTGAGCTGTATGTACAGGAAGGCCCCGCTGCCACCGTCGGCGAATGCCATCACATGCTGCACCGCCGGATTGGCGCGCACGATTCCCACGATGCGATCCAGGCGGCGGCTCATGGCCTGGAAGGATGTCGACTGGTCGGCATGCACCGAGCCCAGCAGCAGGCCGGTGTCCTGGGTCGGAAAAAAGCCCTTGGGCACCACGGCGTACAGGTAGCCGGCCAGCGCGATGCTGCCGAAGAACAGCAGCAGCATCAGCAGAGGATGGCGCAGCGCCACGCGCAGGCTGTCCGCGTAGGCCGCATGCACCGCGTCCCAGGCTCGCTGCAGCCGCGGCGCGCCGCCCGCGGCTGCCGGGCGCAGCCAGCGCGATGCGAGCATCGGGGTGACGGTCAACGACACCAGCAGGGAAATGCCAATGGCCACCGACAGGGTGACGGCGAATTCATGGAACAGCCGGCCTATGACGCCTCCCATGAACAGCACCGGCAGGAAGACCGCGACCAGCGACAGGCTCATCGACAGCACCGTGAACCCGACCTCGCGCGCGCCGCGCAGCGCGGCCTGCAAGGGCGGCAGGCCGAGTTCGACATGGCGCGCGATGTTCTCGGTGACCACGATGGCGTCGTCGACCACGAAGCCCGTCGCCACGATCAGCGCCATCAAGGACAGATTGTCCAGCGAATAGCCGAGCAGCCACATGGCGGCGAAGGTACCCACCAGCGACAGCGGAACCGCCAGCGCGGGGATGAGGGTCGCGCGCCAGTCGCGCAGGAAGGCCCAGACGACCAGCACCACCAGCAGCACCGCGAGCAGCAGGGTGCTCTCGACCTCGCGCAGCGAAGCGCGGATGGTGGTCGTCCGATCCGACAGCACGCGCACGTCGATGGCCGCCGGGATCGACGCCTGCAGGCCCGGCAGCGCGGCCTGCACGCCGTCGACTGCCTGGATGATGTTCGC
Organism: Pseudomonadota bacterium; assembly: GCA_021805825.1. Classification (GTDB taxonomy): domain Bacteria; phylum Pseudomonadota; class Gammaproteobacteria; order Burkholderiales; family Burkholderiaceae_C; genus Thiomonas_A. The sequence continues at coordinate 103,570 of JAJZEC010000001.1, read as the reverse complement.
CCCGGGCTGGCGGAACACGATCAGCAGCACCGCCGGCCTGCCGTCGGCCAGGCCCACGTTGCGCGTGTCCTGCAGGCCCTCCCGCACCGAGGCCACCTGCGACAGCGGCACGGCGACCCCGTCGCGGTAGGCAACCGTGATGTCGCGGTACTGCGCGGGCAGGCTGAGCTGGTCGTTGGCCGCCACCTGCCAGCGCCGGCCGCCGCTGTCGATGGCTCCCTTCGGGGCGTCGACGTTGGCGTCGGCGATCGCCTGGCGCAGTTGCTCGAGGCCGATTCCCAGGCTGTCCAGGCGGGGCAGATCGACTTCGACACGCACTGCCGGCAACGCCGAGCCTCCGACGATCACCTGGCCGATCCCAGGCAGCTGGGAGATCTTCTGCGCCAGGATGGTCGAGGCCGCGTCGTACATCTGGCCGCGCGACAGCACCTTCGACGTCAGGGCGATGATCATGATCGGCGAGTCCGCCGGATTGACCTTGCGGTAGGTCGGGTTGCCGGCCAGCCCGCTGGGCAGCAGCGGCTGCGCGGCGTTGATCGCTGCCTGCACCTCGCGTGCCGCGTCGTTGATGTTCTTCGACAGATCGAACTGCAGCACCACCCGCGTCGAGCCCAGGTCGCTGCTGGAAGTCATCTGGCTGATGCCGGAAATCGTCCCCAGCGCGCGCTCCAGCGGGGTGGCGACGGTGGCGGCCATGACCTGCGGGCTGGCGCCAGCCAGGCTGGCCTGCACGACGATCGTCGGAAAATCCACCTGCGGCAGCGGGGACACCGGCAACTGCAGGAAGGCCACCGCACCGGCCAGCAGCACGGCCAGCGCCAGCAGGGTGGTCGCCACGCGACGCCGGATGAACGGCGCGCTCAGGTTCACCGCGCCTCCTCCGCCGTGCCGGGAGCGGCGCGCCACGCCGCCAGCCGCAAGGCCAGGCGGTCGAAGGCCAGATAGATGACCGGCGTCGTGAACAGGGTCAGCAGTTGCGACAGCAGCAGGCCGCCGATCAGCGAAATGCCCAGCGGCTGGCGCAGTTCGGCCCCCATGCCGCCGCCGATGACCAGCGGAACGGCCCCGAACAGCGCGGCGAAGGTAGTCATCAGGATCGGCCGCAGCCGCAGCCGGGCCGCCTGCAGCATCGCCTGCTCGGCCGGCATGCCCTGCCTGCGCTGGGCGTCGAGCGCGAAGTCGACCATCAGGATGGCGTTCTTCTGCACGATGCCGATGAGCAGCACGATGCCGATGATGGCGATCACGCTCAGGTCGTGCCCGCTGGCCAGCAGCGCCAGCAGCGCGCCGATGCCCGCCGACGGCAGCGTCGACAGGATGGTCACCGGATGGATATAGCTTTCATAGAGCACGCCCAGCACGATGTACATCGTCGCCACCGCGGCGAGCAGCAGCCAGAGTTCATTGCGCAGCGCGGCCTGGAAGGCGCTGGCCGCGCCCTGGAAGCGCAGGCTCACCGATGCCGGCAGGCGGGCCTGCGCCGCCGCCTGCTCGATGCCCTGCACCGCCGACCCCAGCGAGGCGCCCGGAGCGAGTTCGAAGGACACCAGCGCCGCGGGGAACTGCCCGAGATGGTTCTGCGTCAGCGCGGTGCGCCGCTGCTCGATGCGCGCCACGCTGCGCAGCGGAACCTGCTCGCCGCTGGAGGTCGTGAGATAGACCTTGTCGAAGGCGCCGAGCCCGGCGCCCTGCGGCACCTGCACGCCGAGCACCACGCGGTACTGGGCCGACTGCGTGAACACGGTCGACACCAGGCGCTGGCCGAAGGCGTCGTACAGCGCCGCGTCGATGGCGCTCATCGTCACCCCCAGGCGAGCGGCAGCGGCGCGATCGACATCGACATAGGCCTGCAGGCCGTTGCGCTGCAGGTCGTCGCTGACCCCCGACAGTTGCGGCAGCGCGCGCAAGCGGGGCAGCAGCGACTGCAGCGCATCGCCGAGTTCCCGCGTGCTGGTCGCCGACAGGCTGAACTGGTAGGGATAGCGGCTGCGCAGGTCGTCGATGCTCAGATCCTGTACCGGACGCAGGAACAGCGACACGCCGGGCAAGGCATCGGCCCGCCGCTGCAGTTGCCGCACCACGGCACCCACGCGCGGGCGCTGCGCCAGGGGTTTGAGGGCGATGAGCAGGCGCGCGCTGTTCATCGTTGTGTTGATGCCGTCGATGCCGGCGACCGCCGAAACACTCTGCACCGCCGGGTCGCGCAGCAGCGCGCGCGTCAGCGCGGCCTGGCGCTGCTGCATCGAGGCGAAGGACACATCCTGGCCGGCGACCATCGTCGCCTCGATGAGCCCGGTATCCTCGACGGGGAAGAATCCCTTGGGCACGGCCACGTAGAGCGCGCCGGTCAGAAGAACCAGCGCCAGCGTGGCCAGCAGCACCGCCGGCTGGTGGCGCAGGATCCAGCGCAGCGCGCGCGCATAGGCGTCGGCCAGGCGATCGAAGGCCTCGCCCGAGGCGCGGAACCACCTGCCCTGATCCTGCTGCGGCACATGGTGCAGCAGGCGTGCGCACAGCATGGGCGTGAAGCTCAGCGACACCGCCGCGGAAATCACAATGGCCACCGCCAGGGTGATCGCGAACTCGCGGAACAGGCGCCCGACCACGTCACCCATGAACAGCAGGGGAATCAGGACAGCGATCAGCGAAAAGGTCAGGGAAATGATGGTGAAGCCGATTTCCCCGGCACCCTGCAGCGCGGCCTGCAGCGGCGGCCTGCCCGCCTCGATGTGGCGTGCGACGTTCTCGATCATCACGATGGCGTCGTCGACCACGAAGCCCGTCGCGACCGTCAGGGCCATCAGGGTCAGGGTGTTCAGCGAAAAGCCCAGCAGGTACATCGCGCCGAAGGTACCGACCAGCGCCAGCGGCACCGCGGTGGCCGGGATGAAGGTGGCGCGGGCGCTGCGCAGGAAGGCGAAGATCACCAGCACGACCAGCGCCACCGACAGCAGCAGGTCGAAGCTGACATCCTGGATGGCTGTGCGGATGGTCACCGTGCGATCCGACAGCACCTGCAGGCGCGCCGCATGCGGCAGCTGCGCGCGCAGCTCGGGCAGCAGGGCATGGATGCGGTCGACGACCTGGATCACGTTGGCCCCCGGCTGGCGCTGCACGTTGAGCACGATGCCCGGGTGGCCGTTGACCAGCGCGGCCTGCCACGCGTTCTCCGCTCCGGTACGCACCTGCGCCACGTCGCCGAGGTGCACCGCGGCGCCCCCGCTGTAGCCGATGACCAGGCGGCGGTACTGCGCAGGATCCGCAAGCTGGTCGTTGGCGTCGATGGTGAAGGTCTGTTCGCGTCCGTCGATGCTGCCCTTGGGGCTGTTGACGTTCGCATCGGCGATCGCCGTGCGCAGCGCATCCAGCCCGATGCCCCGCGCCGCCAGCGCACGCGCGTCGACCTCGATGCGCACGGCCGGCTTGTGGCCGCCCGACAGGCTGACCAGCCCGACCCCCGGCACCTGCGACAGCTTCTGCGACAGGCGGGTGTCGGCCAGGTCGTACAGGGTGCTCAGCGGCAGCGACTCCGAGGTCATCCCGAGGGTGATCACCGGCGCGTCGGCCGGGTTGACCTTGGCGTAGATCGGAGGCTGCGGCAGATCCTTGGGCAGCAGCGCGCTGGCGGCGTTGATCGCCGCCTGAACTTCCTGCTCGGCCACGTCCAGCGGCAGCGAAAGATCGAAACGCAGGGTGAGCACGGAGGCGCCGCCCGAACTCACCGACCACATCTGCGCCAGGCCCGGCATCTGCCCGAACTGGCGCTCCAGCGGCGCCGTCACCGCCGAGGACATCACGTCGGGGCTGGCGCCCGGGTAGAGGGTGCTGACCTGTATGGTCGGGTAGTCGACCTCCGGCAGCGGCGCCTGCGGCAGCAGCCGCAGGCCGACGAGCCCGGCCACCAGCACGGCGAGCATCAGCAGGCTGGTCGCAATCGGGCGCAGGATGAACACCCGAGACGGGCTCGGCCGCGCCGACGCGGCTGGCTGCGCTTGCGGCTGCGCCTGCGCCGGTTCCTCGGGCGCCTGCATGTCAGTGCGCCGCGGCGGCCGACCCCGGCCGGCCGCCGCGCGGCCCCGCCGACGCGTCGTGCGCGGGAACCACGCGCACGCGATCGCCGTCGCGCAGATGATCGAGTCCGCTGGTGACCACCTGCTGCCCGGGGACGACGCCGTCGAGCAACTGCGTCAGGCCATCCCAGTTCACCCCGGTGCGTACCTGCCGCACGCCGACCTTGTCGTCCGCCCCCAGGACATAGACATAACTCCCGTCGCCGCCCACCGCCACCGCGGTGCTGGGCACGACCACCGCGTGCTCGACCTCGCGTTCGAGCACGCGCACGTTGACGAACTGGTTCGGATAGAGATCCAGCGAGGTGTTGTCGAAGCGGGCGCGCAGGCCGAGCGTTCCGGTGCTGGAGGAGATCTGGTTGTCCGCAGCCAGCAACTGGCCCTGCGCCAGCATCTCGTGGTCGCCGGCGTCCCACGCCTGCACCAGCGCATGGCGACCGGAGGCGAGCTGGCGCAGCAGGGCGCCGACCTGCGACTGCGGCAACGCGAAGCTGACCTCGATGGGCTGCACCTGCGCGATGCTGACGATCGGCGTGGCTCCGCTGCCCTGGCTGCTGCCGCTGGCGGAGGAACCGGACGTCGACGGGGCGCTGACGCCGACGGCTCCCGAGGGGCCGACCATGTTGCCGGGATCGACCCGGCGCAGCCCGGCGATGCCCGACACCGGCGCGGTGATGCGAGTCCACTGCAACTGCAGCCGCGCATCGTCCAGTGCCGCGGTGTTGGCGTCGAGCTGGGCCGTCAGCTGAGCGACCGTGGCGCGTTGATCGGAAACCTGCTGCGCAGACACCGCGCGCTGGCGCAACAGCGTTTCGTAACGCCGCAGGTCGATGCGCGCGCCGGCCAGCTGCGCCGCCGTCTGCGCACGCTGCGCCTGCGCCTGCTCGACGGCGATGCGGAAAGGCCGGGGGTCGATGGTCGCCAGCAACTGCCCGGCACGCACCGGCTGCCCCTGGTGGAAATCCACGCTCTGCAGCAGGCCGGAGACGCGCGGCATCACGTTGGCCAGGGTATGCGGGGTGACCGTTCCGAGCGCGCTCAGCCACACCGGCAGGGTCTGCGTGCGCACGCGCGCCGCGGTCACCGCGGGGATCTCCTGCCGCCCGAAGGCCGCATGCCCGCCGCGCGCCGCGCCGCCGGCCGCGCGGTGGGCCCGGTACCACCACCCACCCAGCACGGCCGCAGCCAGCAGCACCAGCAGCAGCATCCAGGCTCGGCGCCGCGCCGGCACGCGGCGCATCGGGGTAGCTTCGTCAGGGCGAGGGTTCATCGTTGGATCGGATTCTCGGCGCCTCGGGCACGGTCGGTCGCGGGCGCAGCGACAAGACACCGCATGGCCCCGGCCGCAGCCATGTTGCGCGGCGGATATTGCGACATCATGCAGCTTCGGTGAAGGATTGTTGCAAAGCCGAAACCGCCGCGGACGGGCTCAAGTCTGAGCGCGCGGCGCGCGCGCGTGCTCCCACTGCCGCTCCGCGCCCGAGCCGTGGAACAGGCGGGCGAGCACGAACAGGAGGTCCGACAGGCGGTTGAGGTACTGCAGCGGCAAGCTGCCCGCTGCGCTGTCGGCGCGGCTGGCGCTCGCCGACTCCTCCTGCAAGCGCACCAGCGCGCGCTCGGCGCGCCGCGCCACGGCGCGGCAGACATGCGCCTGGCTGGACGCCCGGTTGCCGCCGGGCAGGATGAATTCGCGCAGCCGCGGCAGGTTCCGGTTGCCGCTTGCGATCGCCTCGTCCAGACGCAGCAGCGCGGCCTCGCGCAGCAGCGAGGTGCCGGGCACCGCGAGTTCTCCGCCGAGGTCGAACAGATCCTGCTGGATCTGCAACAGCAGTTGCCGATGCGGCTCCTGCAGATCCTCGCACAGCAACAGGCCGAGATGGCTGTTGAGTTCGTCGACCTCGCCCAGCGCGGCAATGCGCGGCGCGGCCTTCGAGCAGCGCGTGCCGTCGCCCAGTCCGGTGCTGCCGGAATCTCCGGTGCGGGTGGTGATTTGCGTCAGGCGGTGTCCCATGTCGGCAGTGCGGAGGCTGGGGAAGGCTGGGGAGGCTACGCGCCGCGTCGACCCGGTGCGCGCCGGCGAAAAAAAGCATTGTCGGGCAGGCACGGACGCAAGCTGGCCCCCGGCGAGACAATACCCACGATTGTGAAGGGGTTCAAGGCCGCGCAGCGTCGAGGGCCATCTCGATATCGGCGCGCAGCGCGTCGGGCTGGGTCTGCGGCGCGTAGCGCCGGATCACCTGGCCGTCGCGCCCGACCAGGAACTTGGTGAAATTCCACTTGATCGCCTCGGTGCCCAGCACGCCGCTGGCCTGCTCCTTCAGCCATCGCCACAAGGGGTGGGCATGTGTCCCGTTGACGTCGATCTTGTCGAAGATCGGGAACTCCACTCCGTAGTTGCGCGCGCAGAACGCGGCGATCTGCGCCGCGGTTCCCGGCTCCTGGGCGCCGAACTGGTTGCAGGGAAAGGCGAGCACGCTGAACCCGCGATCGCGGTAGGCGTGCTGCAGCGCCTGCAGGCCGGCATACTGGGGGGTGAAACCGCAGGCGCTCGCGGTATTGACCACCAGCAACACCTGGTCGCGCCAGCGCGCCAGGGCCTGCTCACGACCCTCGATGTCGCGGGCGCTGAAATCGAAGGCGCTGCGCACGTGCACCGTGCCATCGACGCGCGGCGCGGCGGGATGCTCGGCGGCGGGAGAAGGAGGGGTCATCAGCTGTTCCTCGGGGCGCTCGAAAGGGTCTCGGCTTCGCCGGCGTCATTGTGCGCCGCCTCGGCGCGCGCGCCCAGCACCACGCCGGCGCCGATCAGCACGATGCCGGCGAACACCCGCGGCCCCAGCCTGCCCGCGCCCAGCCAGGCCGAACTCAGGCTGGCGAACACGATCTCCAGCATCATGATCACCGCGGTCAAGGTCGCTGGCAGGCGCGCCGCGCCATACTGCAGGCCCAGTCCGCCGGCGCACAGCGCCAGCCCCAGGGCGAGTGCCGGCAGCAGCCAGGCGGCCTGCGGCCGCGGCAGGCCCGGGGCCTCCCCGAGCGCCTGCAGCAGCAGCGCCAGCAGCGCGCCGCAGGCCAGGCCGCCGGCGAACATCGCGAGCGCGCGCGCTGCCGCATCGACTTCGGCGCAACGGCGCAGCATGACATTGTTGAGGGCGAAGAACATGCCCCCGCACAGGCCCAGCCAGTCGGCGGCCTGCCGCGGCAGCGGCCAGCCGCCGGCGCGCGGCCACAGCACGACCAGCGCTCCACCCAGCGCCAGCACCAGGCGCAGCAGCGCGCCCGGGCCGATGCGCTCGCCCAGCAGCCAGCGCGCAAGCAGCGTGGCCCACACCGGCATGAGGTAGAAGAGCAGCACCACCCGCACCACGTCGCCGGTGGCCACGCCCAGGTTGAAACACACGTTGGCCCCGCCGGCGCCCAGGGCCACCAGCAGGAGCGAGGGATGGCGCAGCAGTCCACGCAGCGCCCGCGGGCGCGCCAGCAGCACCAGCAGCGCTCCGGGTGCGTAGACCAGCGCGGTCGTCCACAGCGGCTGCACACCCAACTGCTGCAGATGGCGCACCGGCCACCAGGACAGCCCCCAGACGAGCGCGCTGCCGGCCAGGCCGGCAGCGGCCAGCCAGGCTGCGCAACCGCGGGCTGGCTGCGGCGCCGCGTTCACCGCGCACCCTGCTGCAGCCGGGCCATGCCCTGCTGCAGGGTCGCCGCCGACATTTCGCCCACGTACATGCGCTGCAGCGTGCCGTCGGCGCCCAGGAACAGCGTGGTCGGAAAGCCCGGCACCTGGTAGTAGGTGGACAGTTGGCGCGCCGGGTCGAGCAGCACCTGGGGCGCCCGCGGCCGGCCGAGTCGGCGCAGCAGATCCTCCACCGCCTGGGGCGCGTCACCCTGCTCGGCCAGCACGATGCGCACGCCGTGCGTCGTCGAGGCACGACGCAGCAGCATCGGCAGTTCGCGCCGGCAGGGAGGGCACCAGGTCGCCCACAAATTGAGAACCAGCGGTTGGCCGCGCAGATCGCGCAAGGCCACCGCCCGGCCCTGCAGGTCGCGCAACACCAGCGCCGGCAAGGGCCGCGGCACCGGTTGCAGCAACCGCAGCAGGGCCTGTCCACCGAAGACCAGCAGCGCCGCCAGCGCCAGCGCGCCGGCCAGCGGGCGGCGCAAGGGGGCACGCCGCAGACCCCACAGCAGCAGCACCAGCGCCGCGGCCAGCCAGCCGGCCCAGGCTGCGAAACCCAGATCGCGCCAGCCGAACAGGGCCGCGGCCAGCGAATACTGCGCCCGCCACTGCAGCACGAAGGTCAGGCGTGCCGCAAGCAGCCCGAGCACGGCGGCGCTCAGCAGCGGCGCCCCGACGCCTGGCGGCGGAGCCTGCCGCCTGCCCAGCGCAACCGCGGCCGCGTGCCCTGCCCACCCGCCCAGCAGCAGCAGCACGGGCATCGCCGGCAGCAGCAGCGGGCCGAGGCGGATCGCGTCCATGGCAGGCAGCGGCGGCTGACGGTGGCTGACGGCGGCTCAGCGGGGCAGCACCCGGCGTGGCTCGCCGATGAGCTGCGTCCAGTCGCGCTCGCGCATGTTGCGCCGGTTCCAGCGGATCACCAACCACATGCTGGCGAGCACGAAAGCGCCGAACAGCACCATCGTCGACTGCACCCCCAGGTTGGCGCCGACGAGCAGCGAATACATGCCCAGCATCACCAGCACACTGAGGTTCTCGTTGAAGTTCTGCACGGCGATCGAATGTCCGGCCGACAGCAGCACGTAGCCGCGATGCTGCAGCAGGGCGTTCATCGGCACCACGAAGTAGCCCGCCATGGCGCCGATGCCCATCATGAACAGGCCCGCGAACAGCAGGTACAGCGGAACATGCAGGCGACCCACGGAGAGCTGCAGCTCGGGCACCCAGGCGCGCGAGTAAAAGGCCACCAGCATGCAGGCCACCCCCATCGCCATACCCACCGGAAGCACGCGCAGGCTCTTCTTCAGCGGCACGCGCACGGCTGCCAGCATCGCCCCGAAGGCCACGCCGAAGGCCACCGTGGCCTGCAGCGACGCGGCGTCGCTGAGGTCGAGGCCGAGAGCGGACTCGGCCCATTTGATGACGATGAACTGCAGGGTCGCTCCGGCACCCCAGAACAGGGTCGTCACGGCCATCGAGATCTGGCCCAGCCTGTCGCTCCACAGCACGCGCATGCAATGCCCGAACTCCACCAGCTGGCGTCCCGGATGGTAGGTCTGGTGGGGGTAGCGGGCACCGGTGTCGGGAATGCGCAGATTGCAGGCCGCGGCGATCACGTAGACCACCGCGATGCTGGCCAGCGCGGCATTCGCCGAGGTGGCGACATGCATGGCCTGCAGCGGCCGCAGCTCGAGCAGCCAGGCCGATGCGCTGTCGCTGACCAGATAGCCGCCGAGCACCGTGCCGAGGATGATCGAGCCCACCGTGGTGCCCTCGATCCAGCCATTGGCCGCCACCAGTTGCTGCGGCGGCAGCAGCTCGGTGAGTATGCCGTACTTGGCGGGGGAATAGGCCGCGGCACCGAGTCCGACCACCGCGTAGGCCCACAGGGGATGGGTGCCGAAGAGCATCAGCAGCAGGCCGGCGAGCTTGACCAGGTTGGTGATCAGCATCACATGGCCCTTCTGCAGGGAATCGGAGAAACCACCGACAAAGGGACCCAGCAGCACGTAGGACGCGGTGAAAAAGAACTTCAGGAGTGGGGTCATCCATCCCGGAGCCTGCGACTGGATCAGCAACGCGATGGCCGCGATGAGCAGCGCGTTGTCGGCCAGCGACGAGAAGAACTGCGCGGCCATGATCCAGTAGAAGCCTTTTTTCATTCGTTCCTTCAAGATTGGCCGCCGCAATCTGCGGGCTGCGAGATCCGAGCGCAATGCTCCTGCGGCGGCCTGCTTCGCGTGGCGACCCAAACGGGCTTTTATAGCACAGCACCGGGGGTGCGCCGGGCCGGCCCGGCGCACCCTGCGAGCCCGCGCCGAACGGCCAGGCACTACACTGGCCGATGCCATGCCCCGCCCGATCCAGGCCACCATCGATGCTTCTGCGCTGCGCCACAACCTGGCGCGCATGCGCCAGGCGGCGGGTTCGGCACGACTGTGGGCGGTGGTCAAGTCCAATGCCTACGGCCACGGCATCCAGCGCGTGTTCGGCGCGCTGCGCGATGCCGACGGCTTCGCCCTGCTCGACATCGCCGAGGCCGAGGCGCTGCGCGCCCTCGGCTGGGGCGGGCCGATCCTGCTGCTGGAAGGCTGCTTCGGGCTCGACGACCTGGCCACCTGCGAGCGCCTGAACCTGTGGCATGTGGTGCACGACCCGGCGCAGATCCACTGGCTCGGGCTGCGCAGCAAGGCACGCGCGCACCGCGTGTTCCTCAAGCTCAACAGCGGCATGAACCGCCTGGGCTTCCACCCCGCGCAGTACCGCGCCGCCTGGCAACGCCTGCACGAACTGCCGTCGGTGGGCGCGGTGTCGCACATGACCCATTTCGCCACCGCCGACGGCGCCGCCGGCATCGATGAAGCCCTGGAGTCCTTCCTCGCCACGGTGGAGGGCCTGCCCGGGGAGCGCAGCCTGTGCAATTCGGCCGCCCTGCTGCGCTTCGGCGCCGATGCCCGCCCTCCACGTCACGATGCCGCGGCGGTTCTGGGCGAATGGGTGCGCCCGGGCATCGCGCTGTATGGCGGCTCACCGACCGGGCTGGCCGAAGATGCCCGGCAATGGCACCTGCAGCCAGCCATGAGCGTGAGCACCCGCATCATCGGCGTGCAGCAGATCGAGGCCGGCGCCGCGGTCGGCTACGGCGCCGGATTTCGCGCCGAGCGGCCAATGCGCATCGGCGTGGCCGCGGTCGGCTACGCCGACGGCTACCCGCGACACGCCCCCAGCGGCACGCCGATCGTCGTCGATGGCGTGCGCACGCGCGTCGTCGGCCGTGTGTCGATGGACATGCTGTGCATCGACCTCGAGCCGGTGCGCGCAGCGGGTCGCGCTGCCGAGGTCGGCAGCCCGGTGCTGTGCTGGGGCCGCGATGCGCAAGGCGAACTCGGCATCGACGAGGTCGCGCAGGCCTGCGCGACCATCGGCTACGAGCTGATGTGCGCCGTCGCCCCGCGGGTGGCGGTGCGCATGCGCTGATGGCGCGCTCGAGCACCGCCTTCGTCTGCAGCGATTGCGGCGGGCAATCGGCGCAATGGCTGGGCAAGTGCCCGCACTGCGGCGCCTGGAACACCCTGGTCGAGACGCGCACCGGCGGCGACCCGCGATCCGCCACGCTGGGTCGCGCGCAACGCGCCGTGCCGGCGGCGCTGGCCCCCGGCTCGAGCGTGCAGGATCTGGCCAGCGTGCCGGCGGCGGCGCAGCAATCGATGCCCAGCGGCATCGGCGAACTCGACCGCGTGCTCGGCGGCGGGCTGGTCGCCGGCAGCGTGGTGCTGCTCGGCGGCGACCCCGGGATCGGCAAGTCCACGCTGCTGCTGCAGGTGCTGGGGCAACTGGCGGCGCACACCCAGGTGCTGTACGTCAGCGGCGAGGAGTCGGCGGCCCAGGTCGGGCTGCGCGCGCAGCGCCTGGGCCTGCGGCAGGCCGCCGTGCGCCTGATGGCCGAGATCCAGCTCGAACGCATCGGCGACGCCCTCGCCGCCGAGCGACCGGCGGTGTGCGTGATCGATTCCATCCAGACCGTCTACACCGAGGCCCTGGCGTCGGCGCCGGGTTCGGTGGCGCAGGTGCGCGAGTGCGCGGCGCAACTGACCCGGCATGCCAAGTCCGCCGGCACCTGCATGCTGCTGGTCGGGCATGTGACCAAGGAAGGCGCGCTGGCCGGCCCCCGGGTGCTCGAACACATGGTCGACACCGTGCTGTACTTCGAGGGCGACACCCACAGCAGCTTCCGCCTGATCCGCGCCATCAAGAACCGCTTCGGCGGGGTCGGCGAACTCGGCGTGTTCGCGATGACCGAACGCGGCCTGAAGGGGGTGGCCAACCCCTCGGCGATCTTTCTGTCCCAGCACGGCGCTCCGGTTCCCGGATCCTGCGTGCTGGCGACCCTCGAGGGCAGCCGCCCGCTGCTGGTGGAAATCCAGGCCCTCGCCGACCACGCGGCCGCGCCCAGCCCGCGCCGCCTGAGCGTGGGACTGGATCCGGCACGCCTGGCCATGCTGCTGGCGGTACTGCACCGGCACGCCGGGGTGTCCTGCGCCGACCAGGACGTGTTCGTCAACGCCGTCGGCGGTGTGCGCGTGGCCGAACCGGCGGCCGATCTGGCGGTGCTGCTGGCCATCCAGTCCTCGCTGCGCAACCGCGCGCTGCCGCGCGGGCTGGCGGCCTTCGGCGAGGTCGGCCTGGCCGGCGAGATCCGCCCGGCGCCGCGCGGCCAGGAGCGGCTGCGCGAAGCCGCCAAGCTGGGCTTCTCGAGGGCCATCATCCCGGCCGCGAACGCGCCGCGCCAGCATGTCCAGACCATCGACGGCATGCAACTGCATCCGGTGCAGCGCATCGACCAGGCGCTGGATCTTCTGCGCGACCTGCCCGAGACCGACTGAAGGCGCGCCGCGCGCCGTCTCAGCCCACCGGCTCCGGCTGCTGCGCGAGCTGTTGCAGCCACTGCTGCGGACTGCATACCCGGATACGCGCAGGCTGCGCCTCGCCGGCGGCCTGCAGTTCGAAAACCTGGCGGTGGAACGAGGCCACGCCGCTGCGGTGTGCGACGCTGACCAGGGTCGTGCGCGGCAGTTCCTCCTCCAGCAGACGGTACATCCCTGCCTCCAGCGTGGCGTCGAGGGCGCTGGTGGCTTCGTCGAGGAACAGCCAGTCCGGGGCGGCCAGCAGCGCGCGGGCGATGGCCAGCCGCTGCTGCTCCCCGGGCGACAGGCGCTGCATCCAGCCATCGTCGAGGTCGAGCAGCGCGGCCAGATGCGGCAGCCGGGTGCGCTCCAGCACCTCGCGCAGGCGCGCGTCGGTGAAGGATCGCACAGGCATCGGATAGCACAGCACCTCGCGCAGCGAACCCATCGGCAGATAGGGCTTCTGCGGCAGGAACAGCATGCTGGCGCCCGGCAGGTGGGCGTGACGCCCTTGCGCATAAGGCCAGATGCCGGCCAGCCAGCGCATCAGGGTGCTCTTGCCCAGGCCGGAGACGCCGACGATCAGGGTGTGCTGCCCCGGCTCGATGCACTGGCCCGCGGCCTGCAGCAGCGGGCGACCGTCCGGAGTGTCGATGCGCAGTTCCCCCAGTTGCACGCAGTCGTCGCGTGCCCCTGGCTGCGGCGACGGCTCGACGGCCTGCTGCAGGCCGCGCGCCTTGTCCTCCTTGACCGACTCCAGGAAGGTCGCCAGACGCTGCAGCGTGGCCAGCCAGCCGACGATGTCCGTGTAGGCCGAGATGAACCAGGACAGCGAACCCTGCACCTGCCCGAAGGCGTTGGTGGTCTGCGTCAGCCCGCCGAGGTGGATCTTGCCGGCGAAGTACCTCGGCGCCGCCACCAGGATCGGGAAGATGATGGCCAGCTGGGCGTAGAAGGAGCTGTACCAGGTGAACAGCTTCTGCCGCTTCATGATGCCCCACCAGTTGTCCCAGACGCGGGCGAAACGCTCGCGGTGCCCTTCGAGCTCGCGCGCCTCGCCGCGGTAGAGGGCGATGCCCTCGTTGTGCTCACGGGTGCGCGCGAGGCCGAAGCGGAAGTCCGCCTCGTAGCGCTGCTGCTCGAAATTCAACCGGATCAGCGGCCGCCCGACACGGTGCGCCAGGTAGCTTCCGATCCCCGAGTACAGCAGCGCCGCCCACACCATGTAGCCCGGGATGTGCAACCCCCACAGCGTGAAGGCACCCGAGAGCTGCCACAACACGACCAGGAAGGAAGCCAGGGTGACCACCGAGGAGACAAGGCCGAAGAACAGGTTCAGCGTGGTATTGACCAGCGCGCGGATATCGTCGGAGATCCGCTGATCCGGGTTGTCCTCCTGGCCGCGGCGCAGGGCCATGCGGTAGTGCGTGGCGTCTCCCAGCCAGTCGCGCAGGAAGACCTCGGTGACCCAGCGGCGCCAGCGGATCTGCAGCATCTGCTGCAGATACTGGGAGTAGACCGCGAGCACGATGTAGATGAAGGCCAGCACCGTGAACACCAGCAGCAGATGGCGGAAGCGCGGGTAGGCGTGCGCCTGCAGGGCGTTGAAGAAATCCCGGTTCCAGAAGTTCAGGCGCACGTTGATCCAGATCAGCGCCAGGTTCATCGCCAGCACGCTGCCCAGCAGCAGCCAGCCCATGCGCCTGTCCTCCGAAACCCAGTAGGGCTTGGCGATCTCCAGGAACTGGCGCATGGAAAAGCGGTACGGCCGGGCGGCGGGGGGCGGACTGGACATGGCGGGGATGGCTTCGGTGGGCTCCGCGGCGCGGCACGGCGGCGACTGCGCCGCGCCGCGCCGCGGCAGGCAAGGCGCCATTGTGCCCGCAACGTGGGTTCTGGGCGCGCGCTGCCGGCGTCCTTAGAATGCAACTTTCAGCAGCTGCTACCGGAGAATTCCATGGTCATGCCGAATCCCGCGTCCATGTCCGACCGCGACGGGAAAATCTGGATGGACGGCCAGCTCGTCGAATGGCGCGACGCCAAGATCCACGTGCTGACCCATACCCTGCACTACGGTTGCGGGGCCTTCGAGGGCGTGCGCGCCTACGAGACCGCCCAGGGCCCGGCGATCTTCCGGCTGCAGGACCACACGCGGCGGCTGTTCGACAGCGCCAAGATCCTGCGCATGGAGATCCCCTTCAGCGTCGAGCAGGCGATGCAGGCGCAACGCGAGGTCGTGAAGGTCAACGGCTTCTCGTCCTGCTACATCCGCCCGCTGGTCTGGATCGGCGACCGCAAGCTCGGCGTGTCCCCGCGCGGCAACACCATCCACCTGATGGTCGCTGCCTGGCCCTGGGGCGCCTACCTCGGCGAGGACGGGCTGGCCAACGGCATCCGGGTGAAGACCAGCAGCTACACGCGGCACCATGTGAACATCACCATGTGCAACGCGAAGGCGGTCAGCAACTACACCAACAGCATCCTGGCCAACCTGGAAGTCACGGCCGACGGCTACGACGAGGCGCTGCTGCTCGACCCGCAGGGCTTCGTGAGCGAAGGCGCGGGAGAGAACATCTTCATCGTGCACGACGGCGTGGTGTACACCCCCGACTCCTCCTCGGGTGCGCTCAACGGCATCACCCGCCGCACGGTGTTCTCGATCTGCCAGGATCTGGGGCTGCAGGTGGTGCAGAAGCGCATCCTGCGCGACGAGGTCTACATCGCCGACGAGGCCTTCTTCAGCGGCACCGCGGCCGAGATCACCCCGATCCGCGAACTCGACGGCGTGCGCATCGGCATCGGCCGCCGCGGCCCGATCACCGAGCGCATCCAGCAGGCGTTCTTCGACATCGTCGGCGGGCGCAACCCCAAGTACGCCGACTGGCTCAGCGCCGTCTGATCGGCCCGGCAGAACCTGACCCTCCGCAGAAGGCACATGAGATGAGCGCGATCCCGAAGACCGAAATGCCCCTGGTCGAACTCAAGGCGTCGGACCTGCCGGCGTTCTGCCCCAACCCGGCGATGCCGGTGTGGAGCGCGCATCCGCGCGTGTTCCTCGACGTCCGCCACGGCGAAGCGGCGTGCCCGTACTGCGGCACCCGCTACCGCCTGGCCGAGGGCGAGGTCGCGCACGGCCATTGAACCCGTCCGCGGCATCCGGGCCGCCCGCATCGCGCAGCCTGCTGGTGGCGCCGCAGTGGATCGGCGACGCGGTGATGGCCCAGCCGCTGGTGCAGCGGCTGGCCGCGCGCGGCGAACGCGTGCACGCGCTGGCACTGCCCGCGGTGGCCCCGGTACTGCGCGCGATGCCGGGCATCGAACAGGTGCTCGAGATGCCCTTCGCGCATGGACGGCTCGACCTGCGCGCGCGCCTGCGCATCGCCCAGGGTCTGCGCGGCGAGGGCTTCGCGCGCGCCTACGTGCTGGGCAACAACGTCAAGGCGCGGCTGGTTCCGTGGCTGGCGCGCATCCCCGAGCGCATCGGCTGGCGTGGTGAAGCTGCCGGCTGGCTGCTCACCCAGGCGCTGCAGCCTTCCCCGACGGCGACGCGGCAGGACATGCGCCTGCACTACGCGCTCCTGGCCGGCGACTGCGACATCGCCGCGCTGGAGCAACCGCGCCTGCAGGTGGCGCAGCGGCAGGCCCGTGCCAGCGCCGACCACCACGGTCTGCGGCAGCCCTTCATCGCCCTGTGTCCGGGAGCCGAATACGGCCCGGCCAAGCAGTGGCCGGCCGAGCAGTACACCGCGCTGGCCGCGCTGGCGCAGACCGCCGGCTGGCGCGTGGCCCTGCTCGGCAGTCCGCGCGAGCGAACGATGGCCACCGCGATCGCGGGGGCGCTGCCCGCGGGCGCCGCGCCGGTGTCCGATCTGTGCGGCCGCACCAGCATGCAGCAGGCCATCGAGCTGCTCGCGGCGGCCGACGGGGTGGTCAGCAATGACTCCGGATTGATGCACATCGCGGCCGCGCTGGGCCGTCCGACGGTGGGCATCTACGGCTCGACCGACCCCCGCCACACGCCGCCCGCCGCGCACCGCAGCCGCGCGTTGTGGCTGCATCTGCCGTGCAGCCCATGCTTCGCGCGCGACTGCCCACTCGGCCATCGCAACTGCCTGCGCGCCCTCGACGCTTCCTGGGCCTGGCAGACATTGCGCGAGCTGATGCAGGCCGCGATGCCACGCGACGCGGCCTGAGGGGCGCCCGCGGGCGCCCCTCAGCCCCGGGGGGCGTTGCGGCGCGCGATGCCGCCGCCGGAGCGCGACGAGCTGCCGTCGCGCCGCGGCTGGCCCTCGTTGCGCGCGCGCCCGTGGTGACGCGCGCCGGCATCGCCGCGGGCTCCTTGCGCGCGCGGGGCATCGGCACGCCGCGCCCCGCCCGCCTTGCCGCCGCCGATCACCGTGCGACCGACGCGGATCGGTTGCGCCCGTTCCTGGGGATCGGGCTCGAAGCCGGCGATCAGGCTGCGCTCGACGCTGCGCCCGATCAGGCGCTCGATGTCACGCAGGAAGGCCAGTTCGTCGACGCACACCAGGGAGATCGCCTGCCCTTCGGCTCCGGCGCGACCGGTTCGCCCGATGCGGTGCACATAGTCCTCGGGCACGTTGGGCAGTTCGTAGTTCACCACCAGCGGCAGCTGGTCGATGTCGATACCCCGCGCCGCGATGTCGGTGGCCACCAGCACCTGCAGCTTGCCGCTCTTGAAGTCGGCCAGCGCGCGGGTGCGTGCGCCCTGGCTCTTGTTGCCGTGGATCGCATCGGCGCCGATGCCGTCGGTGCGCAGTTGCTCGGCCAGGCGGTTGGCTCCGTGCTTGGTGCGCATGAACACCAGCACCTGGAACCAGTTGTGTTCACGCACCAGGTGGCTCAGCAGTTCCCGCTTGCGCTCGCGTCCCACCGGATGCACGGTCTGGCGCACGGTGGCCGCGGCGACGTTGCGGCGCGCCACTTCGATGACCTGCGGACGGTCGAGCAGGCTGTTGGCCAGCGCCTTGATGTCGTCGGAAAAGGTCGCCGAGAACAGCAGGTTCTGCCGCTTCGCCGGCAGCAGCGCAAGCACCTTGCGGATGTCGTGGATGAAGCCCATGTCGAGCATGCGATCGGCCTCGTCGAGCACCAGGGTGTCGATGGCCGACAGGTCGAGGTTGCGCTGGCCATGGTGGTCGAGCATGCGCCCGGGAGTCGCCACCACGATGTCCACGCCGCGACGCAGGGCATCGACCTGCGGTTGCATGCCCACGCCGCCGAACATCACCATGCTGCGCAGCGGCAGGTGCTTGCCATAGTCGCGGATGTTGTCGGCCACCTGCGCCGCCAGTTCCCGGGTGGGAACCAGCACCAGCACGCGCGGTACGACCTGGCCGCGCGCGTTGCGCGCCGGCTTGCCCTGGCTGAGCCGTTGCAGCAGCGGCAGGGTGAAGGCGGCGGTCTTGCCGGTTCCGGTCTGCGCCGCCGCGAGCAGGTCGCCCCCCGCGAGCACCGCGGGAATCGCCTGCAACTGGATGGGGGTGGGTGTGTCGTAGCCCTGCTCGCCAACCGCGCGCAGGATGGGCTCGCCGAGCCCGAGGGATGAGAAGGTCATGAAGTCTTTCGGAGCCCGCGCACCCGGTTCTGTTCCAGGGGGCGACGGGAAGCCTCGGCGACCGTTCCAGCCGTCTCCGCCGCCGCGCGCACAGGCTCATGCACCTGTGCGTCGCCGCTCACGGGACGCGAAACTCCAGTTTTTCGCCTGGCAAAGGGCCGGCTTCGAGCCGGCAAACGGCGGATGCAACCCGAGCCCGCGGCAGCCAAGCCGCCCGCACGCTGGTGCAACACCCGATTGCCGGCAGCGCAAACTGTCAACGTACCGGCAAAGGTTGGCAGTGTATCACGCGGGCCGCATGTCCACCTGCAGGCCGGCGGACGTGCCGGGGATCTATGCTGCGGGATCCGGCGCGGGCCGCCGGCCGTCCAAAGCCATTCCACGGGAACCACCGAGATGCCGATCTACGCCACCCTGCAGAGCCTGGGAATCACCCTGCCCGAAGTCGCCACCCCGGCGGCTGCCTACCTGCCCTACGTGCGCAGCAGCCAGCTGCTGTTCCTGTCCGGACACATCAGCAAGCGCGACGGCAAGGTGCTGGCGGGCCAGCTCGGGCGAGATCTCGACACCGCGCAAGGCCGCGACGCGGCGCGCCTGGTGGCCATCGATCTCATGGGCACGCTGCACGCCGCCAGCGGTGACCTGCGGCGGGTGCGCCGCATCGTCAAGCTGCTGGGACTGGTCAACTCGACCCCCGCGTACACCGATCAGCACCTGGTGATCAACGGCGCATCGGAGCTGCTGGGCGAGGTCTTCGGCGCCGCCGGCCGCCATGCGCGCAGCGCTTTCGGTGTCGCGCAACTGCCGATGGGCGCCGCCGTGGAGATCGAGCTCATCGCCGAGCTGCAGGACTGACGCCGCCGTTCAGGCGCGGCGCATCGCCTGCGGCCGCAGCGAGCCGAGAATCGGCTTGCCGCGCCCCGCGCGCCGGCCCACGAACTCCTCCAGCGCGCGCGCCGACAGCAGCTGGCTGCGCGGCTTGCCGCCGCGTCCGCTGCCCGACAGCTCCAGGCCGTCGCCGGGGTACAGCGCGAGCACCCCGAGCAGCGAAGTTCCCGGGCGCGCGCCGAGTAACTGCACGCCACGGCCGCCACGCGGCAGCTCGCGCAACTCGGCCGGATCGAACAGCAGCAATCGGCCCGCGTCGTCGAGCGCCGCCACGCGCCGCGCCACCAGCATGGCCTGCTGCTCGTCGACGCGGCGCAGCGCCTGCGGCGGCAGCAGGCTCTCGCCATCCTCGAGGCTGACGAAGCTCTTGCCCGCGCGCTGCCGGCTGCCCAGGGCCTGCGCCGGAGCGACGAAGCCGTAGCCGCCGGAAGTGGCGAGCAGCAGCGGGGTGTCCGGCGGCCCGCACCAGTAATGCGCGGGGGTGCTTCCCGGCGTCGGCTCGATGAAACGGGTCACAGGGACACCGTCGCCGCGGCCGCCGGGCAACTGCGCCACCGCCAGGCTGTAGGCCCGACCATCGCTGCCCAGCACCCACAGGGTGTCGGTGCTGCGGCAGGCAAAGGAGTCCAGCAGGCCGTCGCCGGGTTTGAAGCTCCAGGCCGCCGCATCCAGGCCATGGCCCTTGAGCGCGCGCAACCAGCCCATGCGCGAGACGACGACGGTGACCGGCTCGTCGGCCACGCGCAGATCGAGGGTGGCGCGGCTGTCGCTTTGCAGCAGGGTGCGGCGGGCGTCGCCGAACTGCCGCGCGTCGGCCTCGATCTCCTTGATCGCGCGCTTGCGCAGCGCCTTGTCGTCATCGAGCAGGCTGCGCAATTCGCGCGACTCCTCCTGCAAGCGGGAGATCTCCTGCTCGATGCGCAGGGCCTCCAGGCGGGCGAGCTGGCGCAGGCGGATTTCCAGGATGTCTTCCGCCTGCCGTTCGCTCAGGCGGAAATGCTCCATCAACGCGGGCTTGGGCTCGTCGCTCTCGCGGATGATCCGGATCACCTCGTCGATATGCAGCAGCACCTCGCGCCGCCCCTCGAGGATGTGCAGGCGATCGAGCACCTGCTGCAGCCTGTGCGCGCTGCGCCGGCGCAGGGTCTGCAGCCGCAGGCCGGTCCATTCCTGCAGGATCTGCAGCAGATGCTTCTGCCGCGGCTTGCCGTCGGCGCCGATCATCACCAGGTTCAGCGCCACGCCGGTTTCCAGGCTGGTCGTCGACAGCAGCACCGAGACCAGCTCGGCCACCTCGGTGCGCGAACTCCTGGGCTCGAACACCAGGCGCACCGCGGCTTCCCGCCCAGCTTCGTCGCGCACCCCATCGAGCACCGACAGCACCGTCTGGCGCAACTGCTGCTGCTCGGCGCTCAGCGCCTTGCGCCCGGCCTTCGGCTTGGGGTCGGTGAGTTCCTCGATTTCCTGCAGCACGCGCTGCGCCGAGCTGCCCGGTGGCAACTCGGTGACCACCAGCTGCCACTGCCCGCGCGCCAGTTCCTCCACCGTCCAGCGCGCGCGCACCTTCAGGCTGCCACGGCCGCTGGCGTAGGCGGCGCGGATCTCGGCGGCGCTACTGATGACCTGCCCGCCTCCGGGAAAATCCGGCCCCGGGAGCAACTGCAGCAACTCGTCGAGACCGAGCGCCGGCTTGCGCAGCAGGGCCACGCAAGCCGCGGCGACCTCGGCCAGGTTGTGCGAGGGAATCTCGGTGGCCATGCCCACCGCGATGCCGCTGGCGCCGTTGAGCAGCAGCATCGGCAGGCGCGCCGGCAGCAGCCTAGGCTCCTGGGTCGATCCATCGTAGTTGGGGACGAAGTCCACCGTGCCCTGGTCGACTTCCTCGAGAAGCAGGCGTGCCAGCGCGGTCAGCCTGGCCTCGGTGTAGCGCATCGCCGCCGCGCCATCGCCGTCGCGCGAGCCGAAGTTGCCCTGTCCGTCGATCAGGGGATAGCGCTGCGCGAAATCCTGCGCCAGGCGCACGAGGGCGTCGTACGCGGCCTGGTCGCCATGCGGATGGAACTTGCCCAGGACGTCGCCGACGACGCGCGCCGATTTCACGGGCCGGGCACCGGCGCCCAGTCCCATGCGATCCATGGCGTAGAGGATGCGGCGCTGCACCGGCTTGAGGCCGTCGTACACATCAGGCAGCGCGCGTCCCTTGACCACCGAGATCGCGTAATCGAGGTAGGCCTGGCGCGCGTAGGAGCCGAGATCGAGCGCATCGCCGGCGGCGTCGGCGAACCGATCGGGGGTGGAATCAGCCGGCGGCAGGCCGGAGTTCGTGGAGGGTTGGTCGGACATGCCTGCTGTGCCTCAGACGTCGACCTCGATGCGGTCGCCGAAGGTTTCCATCAACTCGCGCCGCGCCTGCGACTCGCCCTTGCCCATCAGACGCGTGAACAGCTCGTCGGTGGCCTGGCTGTCGAGCGCGCCGAATCCCACCTGGGACAAGCGCCGCGTATCGGGGTTGAGGGTGGTCTCCCAGAGCTGTTCGGCACTCATCTCCCCCAGCCCCTTGAAGCGCGAGACGGTCCACGCGCCTTCGCGCAGCCCGTCCTTGCGCAGGCGGTCGCAGATGGCCTGCAGCTCGCCGTCGTCGAGGGCGTAGAGCTTGGCCGCGGGCTTCCTGCCCCGCGCCGGGGCGTCGACGCGGTACAGCGGCGGGCGGGCGACGAACACATGGCCGCGCTGCACCAACTGCGGGAAATGGCGCAGAAACAGGGTCAGCAGCAGCACCTGGATGTGCGAGCCGTCGACATCGGCATCGCTGAGTATGCACACCTTGCCGTAGCGCAGCCCCGACAGGTCGACCGCCTCGTGCGGCGCGTGCGGATCGAGGCCGATGGCCACCGCGATGTCGTGGATTTCCTGGTTCGCGAACAGGCGATCGCGCTCCACCTCCCAGGAATTCAGCACCTTGCCGCGCAGCGGCAGCACGGCCTGGAAGGCCTTGTCACGCCCCATCTTCGCCGAGCCTCCGGCGGAATCGCCCTCGACCAGGAACAGTTCGTTGCGCGCGATGTCGCGGCTTTCGCAATCGGTCAGCTTGCCGGGCAGCACCGCCATGCCCGAGCCCTTGCGTCGCTCGACCCGCTGTGCCGCGCGCTGCCGGCTCTGCGCCTGGGCGATCACGAGATCGGCCAGCGCCTTGCCCTGTTCCAGGTGCTGGCCAAGCCACAGTTCCAGCGCGGGGCGCACGAAGCCGCCGACCAGGCGCACGGCATCGCGGCTGTTGAGACGCTGCTTCATCTGGCCCTGGAACTGCGGGTCGAGCACGCGCGCCGACAGCACATAGGACGCGCGGGAAAACACATCCTCGGGCAGCAGCCGCACGCCCTTGGGCGCCAGCGCGTGCAGTTCGATGAAGCCCTTGACGGCCTGGAACAGTCCTTCGCGCAGGCCCGCCTCATGCGTGCCTCCGGAGGGGGTCGGGATCAGGTTCACGTAGGACTCGCGCAGCACGCTGCCCTCGGCGCTGAAGGCCACGCACCAGTCGGCGCCCTCGCCGGCGGCGAATCCCTCGGTCTGCGCCCCGGCGCTGCCGCTGCCCTCGAACTCCAGCAGCACCGGGGTTTCGCCCAGCGCCTGCTGCAGGTAGCCACGCAGGCCCTGGGCATAGTGCCACTCGTGCTGTTCGCCGCTGGACTCCACATGCAGGCGCACCGTGAGCCCGGGCAGCAGCACGGCCTTGCTGCGCAGCAGTTGCACCAGTTCGGCGCGCGGCAGTTGCACGGAGTCGAAATGGCGCGCGTCCGGCCACATGCGCACCCGCGTGCCGCTGCGCAGCTCGCCGCGCGCCAGCCCACGCGTGCGCAGCGGCCGCGGCACGCCGTCGACGAATTCCAGCGTGCCGGCCTGGCCGTCACGGTGCACTTCCACCTCCAGGCGGGAACTCAGCGCATTGGTCACACTGACCCCGACACCATGCAGGCCTCCGGAGAAGCGGTAGGCGGCCGCGGCATCGAGCTTGTCGAACTTGCCTCCGGCATGCAGTTGGGTGAACACCAGTTCCACCACCGGCACGCCTTCCTCCGGGTGCAGGCCCAGCGGGATGCCGCGGCCGTCGTCCTGCACGGTCACGCTGCCGTCGGCATGCTCGATGAGGTCGATGCGCGTGGCGTGCCCGGCGAGCGCTTCGTCGGCGCTGTTGTCGATCACCTCCTGCACGATGTGCAGGGGGTTGGCCGTGGAGGTGTACATGCCGGGGCGCTGCCTGACCGGCTCCAGGCCCTTGAGCACACGGATCGAGGCTTCGCTGTAGCGGGCTTGCTGAGAAGTTGCCATCGCGGCTTGTGGATAAGACTCGAGGAATGTGGACAACGCGCGGATTCCGGCGTCGCGCCGATGCCGACCCGCAGTTATCCCCATCGGATGGGGATAGCCACCCCCGGCACGGGCTGCGCAGCCAGTCTTTCCGCGGCCCGGCTTGCCCATGCCCAAAAAGCGGGCAGAAGCGCAACGACACGCGCCGCCGAGGGCCGCCCCGAAGCGAGCAGCCGGACGCGGCAAAGCGCGAGATTCTAGTGTCCCGTCCCGAAGCCCCCGCAGCCATCCAGGGACAAGCCGCGCCGCCTGTGCTTGAATGTGCATCCAGCCTTCGCCTCTTCTGTCCTGCAAGGAATGGACCCCTCGGCCGACCACTGCGCGCGCGCTGCCACGGGCGCCCCTGCCTGCCTCCCGCCCTCGCCGTGGGTGCTGCGCTTTGCCGCGCTCATCCCGTCGGGCACGCGGGTACTTGATCTGGCCTGCGGCGCGGGCCGCCACAGTCGGGCGCTGGCAGCGCTGGGCCACTCCGTGCTGGCGCTCGATCGCGATGCGCAGGCGTTGGCTATGCTCGACGGCGTGCCCGCCGTGCAGACCATGCAGGCCGACCTGGAGAACGCCGCCTGGCCGCTGGCCGGGCAGCGCTTCGGCGCTGTCGTGGTGGTCAACTACCTGTGGCGGCCGCTGCTGCCTCGGCTCGTGCGGGCCGTGGCCGACGGCGGCGTGCTGCTGTACGAGACCTTCGCCTTCGGACAGCAGACGCTGGGGCGCCCGCGCAATCCGGAATTCCTGCTGCGCCCCGGCGAACTGCTCGACGCCGTGCGCGGACAACTGCGGGTGGTCGCCTACGAGGACGGGCTCCTCGGCTGCCCGCAGCCGGCCTTCGTGCAGCGCATCTGCGCCGTGCGCGAGCCCCCGGGAGGTGTCGATGCGGCCAAGTACAATCTGTGATTTTCCAAGACGCCTGGCATGAAACCCATTACCGGCAGCATTGTCGCCCTGGTCACCCCGATGCACGAGGACGGCCGTGTCGACTTCGATTCCCTGCGCCGCCTGATCGACTGGCATGTCGAGGAGGGCACCGACTGCATCGGGGTCGTGGGTACCACCGGCGAATCCCCGACGCTGAGCGTCGAGGAGCACCATGAGGTGATCCGCGTGGCCGTCGAGCAGGCAGGCGGACGCGTGCCGATCATGGCCGGCGCGGGTGCGAACTCCACCGCCGAGGCGATCGAGCTGTCGCATTACTGCCGGGAAGTCGGCGCCGACTGCACCCTGCAGGTCGTGCCCTACTACAACAAGCCGACGCAGGAGGGGATCTATCGCCATTTCCGCACCATCGCCGAAGCCTGCGATATCCCGATGGTGCTCTACAACGTCCCCGGCCGCACGGTCGCCGACGTGCAGGCGGAGACCGTGCTGCGCCTGGCGCAGGTGCCGAACATCGTAGGCATCAAGGAAGCCACGGGCAACATCGACCGCGCGCTGCAGATCCTGCGCAAGGCGCCAGCGGACTTCGCCGTCTACTCCGGCGACGACTTCACCGCGGTGGCGCTGATGCTGGTCGGCGGCAAGGGCAACGTCAGCGTGACCGCCAATGTCGCGCCGCGGCTGATGCACCGGATGTGCACGGCGGCGGTGGCCGGCCGCGCGGCCGAGGCGGTCTCGCTGCACATGCGCATGATGGATCTCAACACCCTGCTGATGTGCGAGCCCAACCCGACCGCGGTGAAGTGGGCGCTGGCCGCGATGGGGCGCAGCGAAGGCGGCATCCGGCTTCCGCTGGTGCCGCTGAGCGCGCGCCACGACGAACTGCGTGCGGCCCTGTCCGCTCTGGGAATTCCCGTTGTCCATTAATTCACTGTCAAGCCAACCAGCCATGCGTCGAAAGAACGTCCGCGGCCTGCGCGATGCGCGTCGCACCTGCCTTGCCGCAGCGCTGAGCGCTGCCTTCGCCCTCGGCGGCTGCTCGTCGCTGGGCGACGTGTTCACCGGCCATGCCGTCGACTACCAGAGCGCCAAGGCCGGCCCCAGCCTGGACGTGCCGCCGAACCTGACGCAGCTTTCCCGCGACGAGCAGTACAGCATCCCCGGCGAGGGCGCGCGCCAGCCATCGGTGAGCGCGCTGGCCTACCAGACGAAGGCCCAGCCGGTGCAGCAGCAGGCCTCCAGCCAGGACGTGCTGCCGAGCTATCCCGGCTTGCATATCGAGCAGTTGGGCACGCAGCGCTGGCTGGTCGTCGACCAAGCCCCGAGCGCTGCGCTGTGGGACAAGGTCAAGACCTTCTGGCAGCGCAATGGCTTCTACCTGACCGAGTCGGATCGCAAACTCGGGGTGATGCAGACGAACTGGGCGGAAAATCGCGCCAAGCTGCCGCAGGACTTCATCCGCAAGTACCTGGGCAAGGTCTTCAACAGCCTGTACGACACCGGTACGCGCGACCGCTACCGCACGGTGTTCGAGCGCACCGCGGACGGCAAGGGCACGCAGATCTTCATCAGCCACAGCACGATGGTGCAGGTCTACACGGATCAGCAGCACCTGCAGACCGCCTGGCAGCCAGGAACCCCGGATCCGACGCTCGACGAGGTGTTCCTGCGTAAGCTGATGGTCGCGCTGGGCGCCACCCAGCAGCAGGCGCAGCAACAGCTGGCGCACGCGCAAAGCCAGGCGCAGCAGGCGCCGCAGGCCGAACTCGTCGACAGCGGACATGCGCTGCAGCTTCCCGACGCGTTCGAGCAAGCCTGGCGCCGCGTCAGCCTGGCGCTGAACACGGCCGGCTTCACGGTCACCGGGCGCGACCGCAGCAACGGCAGCTTCGACGTGCGCTACCTCGACCCGCAGGCGGTTCTGCGCGCCGAGAAGGACAAGCCGGGCTTCTTCGGCAAGCTGTTCGGACGCAAGGCGCCGACCGTCGAACCGCAGCGCATGCGCGTCGTGGTGCAGGCTGCAGGCTCGGGCTCGCGGGTCACCGTGCAGGCGCTGGACAGCGGTCCCAACGCCGCCGAATCGCAGACCGCCATCCTCAAGGTGCTGCTGCAGCAACTGCAGTAAGGACGCCGCGAGCGCGGCGCGCCGGGCTCAGGCTGCGTAGCTGCGCACGCGCAGCGCCAGCGACTGCAGCGCCGCGATGCCGCTGTGCTCGGCGCGCAGACACCAGTCCTGCAGGTGCTGCCGCAATTGCTCGGCCGACGCGCTCGACTGCAGCCAGACCTCGGCCAGTTCCTCGCGCATGCGCAGCAGGCGCGGCAGCACGGAGCTGTCCTGCACGGCGCTGTCGAGCAAGGCGCGCGCAGCCGGATCCAGGGTATCGGGCTCCTGCTCGACCAGGCGTCGCGCCTGGCGCAACGCGCGCAAGCGCGAGCGATGCGCGCCGGCCGCGCGCAGCCTGCGCAGTTCGGCGCGCAACGCGCGACGCAGTTCGCGTGCATAGCGTGCCATGAGGTCGTATCGGTTGGCGATCACCGTATGCAGCAAGGCCGGATCGACCTGCTCCCGCGCCTGCCCGAGGCGCGGCCGCGGCGGCAGCTTGCGCACCTGCGCCAGCCCGAGCCAGCGCAGCACGGTGATGTAGCCCCAGCCGATGTCGAACTCCCACCACTTGACCGACAGCTTGGCCGACGTCGGGTAGGTATGGTGGTTGTTGTGCAGTTCCTCGCCGCCGATGATCAGCCCCCAGGGAATCACGTTGCGGCTGGCGTCGCGGCTGCTGAAGTTGCGGTAGCCCGACCAATGCCCGATGCCGTTGACCACCCCCGCCGCCCATACCGGGATCCACAGCATCTGCACCGCCCACACGGTGGCGCCGATGACCCCGAACAGCAGCAGGTCGATGAGCAGCATCAGACCCACGCCCTGCCACTCCAGGCGGGAGTAGACACGGCGTTCCAGCCAGTCATCCGGGGTTCCGTGGCCGTAGCGCTCGATGGTCTGCGCGCAGCCCGCCTCGGCGCGGTAGAGCTCGGCGCCGCGCAGCAGCACGGTCGTGATGCCGCGGGTCACCGGGCTGTGTGGATCCTCGGCGGTTTCGCAGCGCGCGTGGTGCTTGCGGTGCACGGCCACCCACTGCCGGGTCGACATGCCGGTGCTCAGCCACAGCCAGAAACGGAAGAAGTGCGCCAGCGCCGGATGCAGATCCAGCGCGCGGTGGGCCTGCGAGCGGTGCAGGTACACCGTCACCGCCACGATGGTGACGTGGGTGAGCAGCAGGGTGTACACCAGCAGCGTGCCCCAGCCGGCATGCCACAGGCCGTGAGCGGCCCAGTCCACGAAAGAGCCGTGCGCGGCCCAGCTCAGCAGTCCATCCACCATCGAATATCCCGATCACGCGCCCGCCGCGGCGGCGGGCGCTTGCATGCGGGGGAGCATAGCGCAGCGGGGGCACAGGGCCAAGCGACCCTGGCGTGGACACCGCCGGCGCCACGGCAACCGCCCTCCGCTCAAGCCGGACCGCGCTCGATCAGCGCAGCGAAGAAGCCGTCGCTGCCATGCAGGTGCGGGTACAGCCGCAGATAGGGCGCTCCGACAGCCGCCCCGGGCAGCCCCTGGCGCTGCCACCAGTCGCCGGCATCGAGCAGGCGCCACTGCGGGTGCTCCCGGAGGAAGTCCTGCACGACTTCGGTGTTTTCCTCCTCCAGCAGGCTGCAGGTGGCGTAGACCAGTTGCCCTCCGGGTTTGAGCAGGGCGGCGGCCTGCGCCAGGATCGAGCGCTGCTGCTGCGCCAGCCGCGGCAACTGCTGTTCCTCGAAACGCCACTTGAGATCCGGGTTGCGGCGCAGCGTACCCACCCCGCTGCACGGCGCGTCGACCAGCACGCGATCGATCTTGCCGGCCAGGCGCTGCACACGGTCGTCGCGCTCGCTGCGGATGGCCACCGGGTAGACGTTGGACAATCCGCTGCGCTGCAACCGCGGGCGCAACCGATCCAGCCGCGCCTGCGAGACATCGAAGGCGTACAGCCTGCCGCTGCCGCGCATCATGGCTCCCAGCGCCAGCGTCTTGCCTCCGGCTCCGGCACAGAAGTCCACCACCATCTCGCCCCGCCGCGGCGCCAGCAGCAGGGCCAGCAACTGGCTGCCCTCGTCCTGCACCTCCACCAGGCCCTGGGTGAAGGCCTGGCTGCGCTGCAGCGCGGGTTTGCCCTCCACGCGCAGGCCCCAGGGCGAGAGCGCGGTGGGCCGCGACACGATGCCCTCGAGATCCAGCGCCTGTCGCGCCTGCTGGCGATCCGCCTTCAGCAGGTTCACCCGCAGGTCGAGCGGCGCGGGTTGCAGCAGTGCCTGCGCCAGGGTCTCGAAGGCGGTCTCGCCCAGTGGACGCAGCGACTGCTGCAGGCGCTGGGCGAGCCAGTCGGGAAGGCTCCAGCGCAAGGCCGCCGGCAGGTTCGCGCACGGCAGCGCAAGCGCCTGACGGCGCCATTCCAGCAGCGATGCCGCTGCCCCGCATTCCTGCGGCGTGCCCTGCCAGCCGAGCAGCAGCAGGCGCAGTTCGACGCTGCCCTCGGTCGCCGACTGCGCCAGATGGCGCCACAGGCGCAGGTTGCGCAGCACCGCGTACACGGTCTCGGCCAGCACGTGGCGCTGGCGCTGGCCGAGTTGCGCGTGGGCGCGGAAGTAGCGCGACACCACGGAATCGGCGGGAAACTGCCACAGCAGCACCTCGCGCAGCAGCGCGACGCCGTGTTCGGCCAGGCCTGCGCCACGCGCGGCCGCCGGGCGCGTACGCGGCGCGCCGCGCTTCATGCCGACGGCCCCGCCGGCAGCACGCGCACGCAGCGCCCCCGCACCTGCAGGCGGCCCTCGAGCAGGGCGCGCACCGCCGGTGGAAAGATGCGGTGCTCCTGCTCCAGCACACGCTCGGCCAGGCTCTGCTCGGTATCGTCGTCGAGCACCGGAACGACCGCCTGATCGACGATCGGGCCGGCATCCACTTCGGGGCTGACCAGATGCACCGTCGCGCCATGCCATTTCACCCCGGCCTCGAGTGCTCGGCGGTGGGTGTGCAGTCCGGGAAAGGCCGGCAGCAGCGAGGGATGCACGTTGATCAACCGCCCCTCGTAATGGCGCACGAAATCCGCCGTCAGCACGCGCATGAAACCCGCGAGCACCACCGCGGCCGGAGCATGGCGGTCGATGCGCCGCGCCAGCTCGGCGTCGTAGGCCTCCCGGCTGCCAGCCGCGCGGTGGTCGAGCACCTCGGTGGGGATCGAATGCTCGGCGGCGAAGCGCAGCCCCGGGGCATCGGCGCGATTGCTCAGAACCGCGGCGATGCGCGCCGGCCAGCGCTGCTCGGCGCAGGCGCGCGCGATCGCACGCAGGTTGCTTCCGGCGCCGGAAATCAGCACCACCATCGAAAGCTGTCCGGCCGTCATGCGGTCAGTGTAATCGGCGCGCCGCGTTCCCCCCGGGGCGGAGGCGGATAATCGGGGTTTTGCCTGCCGCACGCGCCATGAAATGCCCGTTCTGCCAGCACCCCGACACCCAGGTGGTGGAAACCCGTGAAGTCGAGGACGGCACCGCGCTGCGCCGCCGCCGGCGCTGCGCCGGTTGCGACAAGCGCTTCACCACCTACGAACGCTCGGAGGTGAGCTTTCCCGCGGTGGTGAAAAAGGACGGCCGACGCGTGGACTACTCCCGGCCCAAGCTGGCCGCCTCGCTGGCGCTGGCCCTGCGCAAGCGCCCGGTGGCGGCCGAGGAGGTCGATGCGGCGATCGGGCGCATCGAGCAACGGCTGCTGCAGAGCGGAGCGCGTGAACTGCCCTCGGCGCAATTGGGGGGGTGGGTGATGGACGAACTCAAGCGCCTGGACGACGTCGCGTACGTGCGCTTCGCGTCCGTGTACCGCAGCTTCAAGGATCCGGCGCAGTTCGTGCAGATCCTCGAGGAAATGGCGCGCGGCGGCGCGCCCCGTCCCAGCCCCCGGCGCGCCGGCGCCGGCCGACGCAAGTCATGAGCGCGCCGAACGAAGGTTCCGCACAGTTTGACCTGCGCATGATGCAGCGCGCGCTGCAACTCGCTTCGCGTGCTTTGTATCGCAGCCATCCGAACCCTCGCGTCGGCTGCGTACTGGTGCTTGATGGCCAGGTGCTGGCGGAAGGCGCCACCGAGGAAGCCGGACGCCGTCACGCCGAAATCGTCGCCCTCGACGAGGCCCGCGCGCGCGGCATCGACCCGCGCGGAGCCACGGCCTACGTCAGCCTGGAGCCCTGCGCGCACCACGGCCGTACGCCGCCCTGCGCCGATGCGCTGGTCGCCGCCGGCGTGGCACGCGTGGTGGCCGCGGTGCGCGACCCGAACCCCCTGGTCGACGGCAGCGGGCTGGCGCGCCTGCGCGCGGCCGGCATCGACTGCAGCTGCGGACTGCTGGAGAACGAGGCGCGCGCGATGAACCTCGGATTCTTCTCCCGCATCGAACGCGGCCGGCCCTGGGTGCGGTTGAAGGTCGCCGCCTCGCTGGACGGCATCACCGCGCTGCCCAACGGTTCCAGCCAGTGGATCACCGGCGCGGCAGCGCGGGTGGACGCCCACCACTGGCGCGCTCGGGCCTGCGCCGTGCTCACCGGAATCGGCACGGTGCGCGACGATGACCCGCAACTGGATGTGCGCCATGTCGCCAGCCCCCGCCAGCCATGGTGCGTGGTGGTCGACAGCCGGCTGCAGCTGTCGCCGACCGCGCGCGTGATGCACCACGCCCGCGCCGGCAGGCTGCTGGTCGCGCATGCGCTGCCGATCGCCGAGGCGCAACGACGGGCGGAACCCCTGCTGCGCCTGGGTGTGCAGTGCCTGGCCCTGCCCGAGGATCCCGCAAAGCCGGGCAAGGTCGATCTGCAGGCGCTGATGCGTGCGCTGGCGCAGCGCCAGATCGGGGAACTGCACACCGAGGCCGGAGCGCGCCTGAACGCCTCGCTGCTGACTGCCGGGGTGGTCGATGAACTGCTGCTGTACCAGGCGCCGCTGCTGCTCGGCCAGGGCGCGCCGATCGCCCCGTTCGGCCCCCTGCAGCAGCTACGCGACGCACTGCGGCTGAGCCAGGTGCAGGTCGAGGCCCTCGGCGGGGACTGGCGCTGGCAGGCCCGTCTGTCCGGCGGCTAGGCGCCGGCCGCCTCGCGCGCCCGCCGACCGTTCATCAGCCGCGGCGGTCGCGCCGCGGCGAGGCACCTTCCCGAGGCTCCTTGATGCGCACCGGCACCGCGGCGTGGGCCTGCGCCGGCGACTGCGCGCGCGGCGCACGCACGGTCGGCGCACGCGGCGCGCGTTGCGCGGTCTCGTCGCCGCGCAGTTCCGGGGCCAGGCGGTCGAGCACGCCATTGACGTACTTGAAGCCGTCGGTTCCGCCGTATACCTTGGCCAGATCGACCGCCTCGTTGATGATCACCTTGTACGGCACCTCGGGCAGGAACCGCATTTCGTAGGCACCCAGCAGCAGCAAGGCATGCTCGACCGGGGAGAGCTCGCGGCTCGGGCGGTCGAGCAGCGGTTGCAGCAACTCGTCCAGCATCGCCGCCTCGCGGATGCATCCATGCAGCAAGGATTCGAACAAGGCACGGTCGAGCTTGATGGTCGGGTAGCGCTCGTGCAGGAAGGCCTCGATGGCCCCCGCATCGGTTCCGGAGAGCAGCCATTCGAACAAGCCCTGCAAGGCCAGTTCGCGCGCCTTGCGGCGCGCGCTCTTGGCCGGAGCCGACGCGGTTGTCATCGCCATCCCCTCCTCGGCCTGCTCAGTCTGCGCGGTGCGCGCGCAGCGCCCGCGCCAGCCTGGCCATTTCCACGGCAACGCGCGCACACTCGGCGCCCTTGTCCAGTCGCTGCACGGCCTGCTCCCGGTTTTCCACGGTGAGGATGCCGTTGGCCACCGCCAGCCCATGCTGCAGCGCCACCTGCTGCACCCCGGCCGCGGAAACCTCGCAGACCAGCTCGAAATGGTAGGTCTCGCCGCGAATCACGCAACCCAGAGCGACCAGCGCATCGTAAGCGCCGGCGCGCGCCAGCCATTCCAGCGCCTGGGGAATCTCCAGCGCGCCGGGAACCTCGATCACCCGCGGCGCCTCGCCCCCCAGTTCGACCAACTGCTGCACGCAGGAGGCGGCCAGGCGCTCCGTGATGTCGAAGTTGAAACGTGCCTGCACCACCGCGATGCGCAGACCGGTGGCGTCGAGCAGGGCCGGGTCGTCCCGGCGGAAGGCGTGTTGCATCTCGGTTTCAGTCCTGATGTCGGGCGGCCAAGGCCGGGGAATCGGATTCCCGCGGCGGGGGTTCGAAGCCTTCGACCTCGAGCCCGAAGCCCGCCATGCTGGGCATCCTGCGCGGCGAGGCCAGCAGGCGCATGCGTCGCACCCCGAGGTCACGCACGATCTGCGCGCCGATGCCGTAATTGCGCAAGGCGGCCGCCGCGCCGCGCATCTGCGGCACGCTCGCGGAGGCGGCGAAACGCTGCGCCACCGAGGCAGCGTCCTCGCCTGCATTGAGCAGCACGACCACTCCGCAGTCCGCCTGGGCGATACGTTGCAGCGCCTGATGCACGCTCCAGCTGTGCACGCTGGACTCGCGGTCGAGCAGATCCAGCACCGACAGCGGCTCGTGCACGCGAACCAGCACCGGCTGCGCACTGCGCGCGGGCTCGCCCTTGACCAGCGCCATGTGCACGCCGCCTCCGGCACGGTCGCGGTACAGCAGCGCGCGCATGGTGCCGGCCACCGTCTGCATGCTGCGCTGCTGCACCACCTCGATCAGGCTCTCATGGCGACTGCGGTATTCGATCAGGTCGGCGATCGCGCCGATCTTCAGCCCGTGGCGCGCGGCGAAGGACTCGAGGTCGCCCAGGCGGGCCATCGTGCCGTCCTCGTTCATGATCTCGCAGATCACCGCCGCCGGTTCCAGGCCGGCGAGCTGTGCCAGGTCGCAGCCAGCCTCGGTGTGCCCGGCGCGCATCAGCACCCCGCCATCCTGGGCCATCAGCGGGAACACATGTCCGGGCTGCACGATGTCCTCGGCGCAGGCGTTGCGCGCCACCGCGGCCCGGATGGTGTGGGAGCGATCGGCGGCGGAAATCCCCGTGCTCACCCCCTCGGCCGCCTCGATCGACACCGTGAACGCGGTGCCGTGCGCCGATCCGTTGTTGCGCACCATGGGGCGCAGCCCGAGGCGCTCGCAGCGCTGGCGCGTGAGGGTCAGGCAGATCAGGCCGCGGCCATGGGTGGCCATGAAATTGATCGCCTCCGGCGACACATGCTCGGCCGCCAGCACGAGATCGCCCTCGTTCTCGCGATCCTCCTCGTCGACCAGCACGACCATGCGTCCGGCCCGCAGGTCGTCGACGATATCCGAAATGGGCTGGATGGGCATGATGCGGGAGGCCGCGACGCGGGGACGGGGAAACAGCGGGGAAGGAGGCGGCGCCCGCCAGACGAGGGCGAAGGGCGCGCAAACAGATCCTCCATTGTAGGTGCGCCGGCGCGCCGGCATCGCGGCCCCGCGGTCTGCCGCACAATACGGGTTGCGGCGGAATACCCCGCCGGCGATCCTACCGACCCAGACCGCCATGATCCTGGAACTAGCCGACTTCCACATTCAGCCGGGCCGCGAGGCCGAATTCGACGCCGCGATCCAGCGCGGAGTGCGCGAGATCATCGCCCGTGCCGAGGGCTTCCTCGGCTGGCAGGTGCACAAGGGCATCGACAGCCCCCAGCGTTATCTGCTGCAGATCCGCTGGCGCAGTGTCGACGACCACATGCAGGGCTTCCGCCAGTCGGCCGACTACGCGCGCTGGCGCGAAATCGTCGCGCCCTTCTTCGCCCGCCCGCCGCAGGTCGAGCATTTCGACCTGCTCGACGCATCGCAGGACTGAATCCCCGGGACGCTGCCCTCGGCGACCCCGTCGTGGGGGGCATAATCGCGGACTGCTTCGCTCTTGCCCTGACCTCAGGGCCCGGCACGTGGCCTCAGAACAGGAACTTTCGCTCTTCTTGCGCAGCGTGCAGAACCGGGCGTTCAAGCGCGCCCAGTTCGCCACCCAGAATCCCGACTCGGCGCTGGACATCGTGCAGGATTCGATGATCCGTCTGGCAGAGAAGTACGGCGACCACAACGCATCGGAATGGCCGATGCTGTTCCAGCGAATCCTCAGCAATGCCATCCTCGACTGGCATCGGCGCCAGAAGGTTCGCGCGGGCTGGATGACCAACATGTCGGAGTTCCACCCGGCCGAGGACGATCCGGAGTCGGAATTCGACCTGCTGGAGTCCCTGGATCTGGGCCGCCTGAACGGGCAGGGTGAGGGCTCGGATCGCCAGCTCGAGCGCGCACAGACGCTGGCCGTGCTCGAAGCGGAGATCTCCAAACTTCCCGAGCGTCAACGCGAGGCCTTCCTGCTGCGTTATTGGGAGGGGCTGGATGTGGCCGAAACCGCTGGCGCCATGGGCTGTTCCGAGGGCAGTGTGAAAACCCACTGCTCGCGCGCGACGCAGACCCTGGCCAAGGCGCTGCGGGCACGAGGTTGGAACGATGAGAACGAATAACGAATCTGCAGCGCGGCTCGAGGCCGCGCGAGCACGCTTCGGCTACGGGGTCGCGGCGGGGCTGACGCAAGGCAGCGAGCAGCTGGCACCCGAGGTGGCCGCATCGCTGGGGCGGATCCGGGCGCAGGCCGTCGCGCGCCGCAAGCGCGCCGAGGATGCGCCTGCCTGGGTGCGCCTGGGCAACCAGGCCGTGCTCGGAGCGCGCCGGGGAGCCAGCGGGAACTGGAAGGCGCGCCTGGCCGCGGCGCTGGCGCTGCCGTTGCTGTGGCTCGGATTGCTTGCGCTGCAACACTACCAGCAGGAGCGTTTTGTGCACCGCATCGCCGACATCGACACCGCGCTGCTGCTGGACGACCTCCCGCCACAAGCCTACACGGATCCGGGATTCCGCGACTACCTGCGGCAGGGAGCGTGATGCCGGGGCTGTTCTCGCCGAGCCGATCCCGAGCGCCCGTGCACCCATCCGCGGGATCGCGCGCGATTCGCGTGGCCCGCCGGGCGGCATGCGCCCTGTGCATGCTGTGCTGCGCCCTGTTGCTGGCCGCGCCGCCAGCGATCGCCGCCAGCCGCAGCGACTGGAGCCGCCTGAGCCCGATGCAGCGCCAGGCGCTGGCGCCGCTGCACGCCCAATGGCACGGCTTTTCCGAGATGCGCCGCCGCAAGTGGCTGAACATCGCCACGCGCTATCCGCTGATGAGCCCGGCACAGCGCAAGATCCTGCAGCGCCGCATGGTGGCCTGGGCACACATGAGCCCGCGGCAGCGCCGCCTGGCCCGCGAGAATTTCCTTGCCACCGGCCGCGCACCGCTGCAAAGCCGCCGCCGGGCGTGGGAGAGCTACCAGAAGCTCAGCCCGCAGCAGCGGCGCGCGCTCGAGCGCCAGGCCCACCAGCCGCCGCGCCCTCCGCATGTCGTGCAATTCGGTGCCCGCCATCCTGCCGCAGGAACAGCCCCCGTGACCATGCCGAACCCGGCTCCGCCGGGGCACGCTGCCGCCGCTTCGGCCCCCAGACCTGCCACGCCTGCCACGCCTGCCACGCCTGCCACGCCTGCCACGCCTGCCACGCCTGCCACGCCTGCCACGCCTGCCACGCCTGCCACGCCTGCCGCGCCTGCCGCGCCTGCCGCGCCTGCCGTACCTGCCGTACCTGCCGTACCTTCCGCATCGGCAGCAGCTTCCCCGACGACAGTCCACTGAGAAGCGACTCCCGGCCGCGCAGCTGCGCGACGCCGCTGTCACGCGACTGCCACATGGATGTCATGCCGGCGTCACGCGGTGGCGCTGGAATGCGTGGGCATGTGGTCTGCAACCTTCCCCCGCTCGCTGCGCCGCTCCGGCCAGGAACGGGTGCTTGCCCAGGCTGCCCAGGCGCAGGCCGCGATGGCGACGCGCCTGGCCGGCGCCGGCGTGGTGGACGACGGCGGCGATGAGCACCACCCGCACAACTACCGCACCCTGTGGCTGTCGGACATCCACCTGGGCACGCGCGACTGCAAGGCCGAGGCTTTGCTCGAACTGTTGCGGCATTGCCACGCGACCACCATCTACCTGGTCGGGGACATCATCGACGGCTGGCAGCTGCGCAAGGGCTGGTACTGGCCGCAGGCGCACAACGATGTGGTGCAGAAGCTGCTGCGCAAGGCGCGCAAGGGAACCCGCGTCGTGTTCGTACCGGGCAACCACGACGAATTCGCCAGGCACTATGCCGGGCTGCAGTTCGGTGGCATCGAGGTCGCCAGCGATGCCGTGCACCTGAGCGCCTCGGGCTTGCGCCTGTGGGTCGTGCATGGCGACTGGTTCGACGGCGTGGTGATGCATGCCAAGTGGCTGGCCCACCTGGGCGATGCGCTGTACCTGTTCAGCCTGAAGCTCAACCGCTGGCTGAACCATGCGCGGCACCGCATGGGCTTTTCCTACTGGTCGCTGTCGCAGTACCTGAAGGGCAAGGTGAAGAACGCGGTCAGCTACATCTCGAACTTCGAGCAGCTGCTGGCCGAGGAGGCGACGCGACGGGGCTGCCAGGGCGTCGTCTGCGGCCATATCCACCGCGCCGAACTGCGCCCGATCGGATCCACCCTGTACGCCAACTGCGGCGACTGGGTGGAGAGCCTGACCGCCGTCGCGGAGCTCGACAATGGCGCCCTGCAGCTTCTGATGTGGGCGCCATCGGCGCATGCCCCCCAGGTGCTGGCCGAGTGGCATCCGCAGGCCGTGCCATGCGCATCCTGATCGCCACCGACGCCTGGAGCCCGCAAGTCAACGGCGTCGTGCGCACGCTGAAGACCACCATCGACGAACTGCGCGCGCGCGGCGAGGACGTCGAGGTGGTCGAGCCCGGGGGATTCCGCACCCTGCCCTGCCCGACCTACCCGGAGATCCGCCTGAGCTGGCGTTCCTATCCTGCGATCCTGTCGCGCATGCGCGACTTCGACCCGGATGTGGTGCACCTGGCCACCGAGGGCCCACTGGGCCTGGCCGCGCGCCGCGCCGCCAGGCGCCTCGGGCTGCCGCTGACCAGCGCCTACCACACGCGTTTCCCCGAGTACGTGCAGGCGCGCTTTGGAGTGCCGCTGTCGTGGACCTACGGGTACCTGCGCTGGTTCCACGGCGCCGCGCGCGTCACCCTCGTGCCCACGCGGGTCGTGCGCGACGACCTGCAGGCCCAGGGACTGCGCAACCTGGCCATCTGGTCGCGGGGCGTCGATACCTCGGTGTTCCACCCGCATGCGGGCCAGCGCCTGGAAGGCGAGCCGCCGGTGTTCCTGTACGTGGGCCGCGTCGCGGTGGAAAAGAACATCGACGCGTTCCTGCGCCTGGATCTGCCGGGAACCAAGTGGGTGGTCGGCGAGGGCCCCGAACTGCCGCGCATCCGTCGCGAGTACCCGCAGGTGCGCTTCCTCGGCGTGCTCAGCCAGCAACGCCTGGCCGAGGTCTATTCCGGCGCCGATGTGTTCGTGTTCCCCAGTCGCACCGACACCTTCGGCCTGGTGCTGGTGGAGGCGCTGGCCTGCGGCTGCCCGGTGGCCGCCTATCCGGTGACCGGCCCGCTGGACGTCATCGGCGACGCACCGGCCGGGGCCCTGCACGAAGACCTGCGCACGGCCTGCCTGGAAGCGCTGCGCATCCCCCGCCACAACGCAGTGGCCCATGCCCGCCAGTTCAGCTGGGCTCGGGCCACCGAACAATTCCTGCAGCAACTGCGTCTGGCTGTCGAGCCGGGGTCGGACGCCGACGCGATCGGCGTGCACTGAAGGCGGCGTCTTGGCCAGCGCCTCCCCGTACAAGACCTCGGGCGCCACGCGCGCCGTCGGCGCACTGCGCAACTCGCTGCGCGGCCTGCGCGGGGCATGGAGCAGCGAATCGGCGCTGCGCCAGGAGACGCTGCTCGTGGCCGTGCTGCTGCCGCTTGGCCTGTGGCTGGGCCGCGACGGCACGCAGCGCGCACTCCTCGCCGGATCGACCCTGCTGGTGCCCATCGTGGAACTGCTCAACACGGCGCTGGAGGATGCGGTCGACCGCATTTCCCTGGAGCCCCACGAACTCAGCCGCCGGGCGAAGGATCTGGGAAGCGCCGCGGTGCTGCTAACCTTGGCGCTGTGCGCCCTGACCTGGACGCTGCTGCTGCTGCCGCGCTGGCTGTGAACGGCCGGCGCCCCTGGCCCTTCCCTGCCTCGAGCCCATGCATTCCCTTTGTGTCTACTGTGGTTCCCGCGTCGGCATCGATGCGCGCTACGCGCAGGCCGCGGCGGATCTCGGGCAGGCCATCGCGGCGCGCGGGATGACCATGGTGTACGGCGGGGGAAGCGTGGGCTTGATGCAGATCGCGGCCGAGGCCGCGCTGGCCGGCGGAGCGCGGGTCGTCGGCGTGACGACCGAGCTGCTGATGCAACGCGAAATCGGGCACCAGGGGCTGAGCGAACTGCACGTGGTGCAGACCATGCACCAGCGCAAGAAGATGATGGCCGACTACGCCGAGGCCTTCGTCGCCCTGCCCGGGGGGCTCGGCACCCTGGAGGAGTTGTTCGAGATCTGGACCTGGCGCCAGCTCGGCTACCACAACAAGCCGGTCGGGCTTCTCAACTGCGCCGGCTACTACGACGGCCTGCTCGACTTTCTGGCGCAGAGCCACGAACAGGGCCTGGTCGCGCCCGACATCCTCGGCCTGCTGCAGGTCGACGACCATCCCGCACGCCTGCTCGAGCGCCTGGCCGGGGCACAGCCGATATCGGCCGACCCCTGGTGG
Source organism: Pseudomonadota bacterium (assembly GCA_021805825.1). GTDB lineage: Bacteria > Pseudomonadota > Gammaproteobacteria > Burkholderiales > Burkholderiaceae_C > Thiomonas_A. The sequence goes on along the minus strand of JAJZEC010000001.1, from coordinate 64,390 downwards.
CGCATGCGGGAAAACATCTGAACACCGCGCCCGGGAAGGACGCGTACGCTCAGACCGCGGCCTCCCCGGTCTCGCTGGTGCGGATGCGGATGACCTGCTCGACGGCGGTCACGAAGATCTTGCCGTCGCCGATCTTGCCCGTGCGCGCGGCCTTCACGATGGCATCGATCGCCGGCTCGACCTGCTGATCCTTGACCACCACCTCGATCTTCACCTTGGGAAGGAAGTCGACCACGTATTCGGCGCCGCGGTAGAGCTCGGTGTGGCCCTTCTGGCGCCCGAAGCCCTTCACCTCGGTGACCGTCAATCCGGTAACCCCGACCTCGGCCAGCGCCTCGCGCACCTCGTCGAGCTTGAAGGGTTTGATGATCGCGGTGATCTGTTTCATGTGGTTCCTCGCTGGATGGCATGGCCGCGCGCCGTCCAAGGCCGCGTCGCCCTGTTGCCCACTGTAACCGATTCAGCCCTCGGCGGCCGGCGTCGATACGTCCTCGCGCCAGCTGGAAGTGATCGGATAGCGCCAGTCGCGGCCGAAGGCACGATAGGTGATGCGCACCCCCGGAGGCGCCTGCCGTCTCTTGTACTCGGCCAGGCGCAGCAACCGCAGCACGCGCTGGATGTCGGCCGCCGGCATGCCCCGGGCCAGCAGATCGTCGAGACCCTGATCGTTTTCCATGTAGGCCTCGAGGATGGCGTCGAGCACCTCGTAGGGCGGCAGGCTGTCCTGATCGAGCTGGTCGGGGCGCAATTCGGCCGACGGCGGCCGCTCGATGATGCGCTGAGGGATCGGCTGCGGCTGACCGGCCCGCAGCGCCTGCTCGTTGCGCCAGCGCGCGAGTTCCCACACGAGGGTCTTGCGCACGTCCTTGATGACCGCGAAGCCCCCCGCCATGTCGCCATACAGGGTGGCGTAGCCGGTGGCCATTTCACTCTTGTTGCCGGTGGTCAGAACCATCGAGCCGGTGTTGTTCGACAAGGCCATCAGCAGCACGCCGCGGATGCGCGACTGCAGGTTCTCCTCGGTGGTGTCGCCCTCGTGGGCATGCAACAACGGGCGCAGCGCGGCACGGAAGGCGTCGAACATCGGGCCGATGTCGAGCTCGCTGTGGCGCACCCCGAGCCTGCACGCCATCTCCCTGGCGTCCTCGAGGGAGATCGGCGCGGTGTACGGCGAGGGCATCATCACCGTGTGCACCCGATCGGCGCCGAGGGCATCGACGGCGATCGCCAGCACCAGCGCCGAATCGACACCGCCGGACAGCCCGATGAGCACCCCGGGAAAGCCGTTCTTGTTCACGTAGTCGCGGGTTCCGGTGACCAGCGCGGACCATGCCTGCTGGTGCAGGCAAGCGGGCGGCGCCATCGATCCCGGCAGAGCGCGCGGGCCGTCGAAGCGCGCCAGCGGCAGGCAGGACTCGAACTGCGGTGCGCGCAGGCAGGGCTCGCCGGCTGCATCGAGCACGAAGGATCCGCCGTCGAACACCAGTTCGTCCTGCCCGCCCACGCCGTGCGCGAACACCAGCGCCATGTGGTTCTCGCGACAGCGCCTGCGCATCACGGCCTCGCGCTCTGCGCTCTTGCCGAGGTGGAACGGCGAGGCGTTGAGCACCAGCAGCACCTGCGCGCCGGCGGCGCGCGCGCGGCGCGGGGCCTCCTCGAACCAGGCGTCCTCGCAGATGTTGATGCCCAGGCGCACGCCCTCGCAGTCGAACACCACGGCCCGACCGGCGCTGGTGAAATAGCGTCGTTCATCGAAGACCTGGTAGTTCGGCAGTTCCAGCTTGCCGTAGCACGCCTCGATGCGGCCGTCGCGCAGCACCGAGGCCGCGTTCCAGCGCAGCGGGCGCTGCGTCGATGGCGTACGCTCGTCGGCCAGGTTTCCCGGCACATGGGGGTGGCCGACGACCAGTGCCAGCCCGGGCAGCCGGCGCAGCCGCTGCGCCAGCTGGCGCAGGGTCTGCTCCACCGCCTGCAGGAAGGCCGGTCGCAGCAGCAGATCCTCGGGCGGATAGCCGGTGAGGGCCAGCTCCGGGGTCAGCAGCACCCGGGCTCCCTGCGCATGCGCCTGCTCGGCCAGGGCTTCGATGGCAAGGCTGTTCCCGGCGAGATCGCCGACCTTGGAATTGAATTGGGCAATGGCAATGGACAATGGCATGGATGAGGATTTTCGCATCGACATCGGCGAAGGGGTGGACACGATGGACGCCGCGCAGTGGGACGCGCTGGTCGACGCCACCCCTGGAACCTCGGTATTCCAGCGCCACGCCTGGCTGGCGGCGCTGGAGCGCAGTTCCTGTGCCGTCCCGCACACCGGCTGGCAGCCGCTGCTGCTGAGCCTGCGCGACCCCGCCGGCGCGCTGGCCGCCGCCTGCGTGGTCTACGCCAAGGGGCACTCGATGGGGGAATATGTATTCGACTGGAGCTGGGCCGACGCCCACGAGCGCAGCGGCCTGCCCTACTACCCCAAGCTGCTGCTGGCCACCCCCTTCACCCCGGTGGGGGCGGCACGCCTGCTGGGACGCGACCTGCGCGCACGCGGCGCGCTGCTGCGCGCACTGCTGCAACTGGCGCGCTCCACGGGGGTGTCGTCGCTGCACCTGTTGTTCCTCACCCCACAGGAGCGCGCGCTGTGCGAGCAGGCCGGGCTGCTGCTGCGCAGCACGGTGCAGTTCCACTGGAGCCAGGCCAACCCACCGTGGCCGGATTTCGAGTCCTTCGTCGGCGCGATGAGCCATGACAAGCGCAAGAAGCTGCGCCAGGAACGGCGCAAGGTCGAGCAGTCCGGGGTGCGCCTGCGGCGGCTGCGCGGGCGCCAGATTGACGAGCAGGCCTGGCGGCTGTTCCTGCGCTGCTACGAACAGACCTACGCCGAGCATGGCTCGATGCCCTACCTGAACCTGGACTTCTTCCTGCGCGTGGGGGAACTCCTGCCCGAGCACCTGCTGCTCATCGTCGCCAGCCTCGACGGCAGCGACATCGCCTGCTCGCTGATCGTGCTCGACCCGTCGAGCCGGCGCGCCTATGGTCGGTACTGGGGCGCGCTGCACCATGTGCCGCTGCTGCACTTCGAGCTGTGCTACTACCAGCCACTGCAATTCTGCCTCGAGCATGGCTTCGAGGTGTTCGAGGGAGGAGCGCAGGGCAGCCACAAGATGGCCCGCGGGCTGCTGCCGGTGGAGTGCAGCTCCGCGCACTGGATTGCCGACCACCGACTGCGGCAGGCCATCGCCCTGCACCTGCAGCGCGAAAGCTCGCAGGTCGGGGACGCGCTGGACGAACTCCAGTTGCACAGCCCGATGCGCCAGCCGCAGGCGGCACCGGCCCGGGAGGCGATGTAGCTCAGCCGCGGTCGCCCAGCTGCGCCTGCCGGCGGCGCAGAAGCAGTTGCGCCTGCACATGGCCGAGCAGCCCGGCGCAGGCCAGGTCGAGCAGGTCGAGCACGCGCTCGAAGGCTTCGGGCCCGCCGTAGTAGGGATCGGGAACGATGCTGCTGCCGGCGCCTGGGGCGAAGCTCATGGCCAGCCGCAGCTTGTGCTGCAGCGGCTGCGGACACAAGGCGCGCAGGGCCTCGAGGTTGTCCTGATCCATCGCCACGACGAGGTCGAATTGCTCGAAGTCCTCCACGCGCACCCGGCGCGCCCGCAGCGCGTTCAGATCCAGTCCGCGGCGCAGCGCGTGGCTGCGCGCGCGCGCATCCGGGGGCTCGCCGTCGTGGTAGCCGTGCGTGCCTGCCGAATCGACGCGCAGCGACTGCTGCAGCCCGGCGCGCCCGGCCTGCGCACGCAGCATCGCCTCGGCCGTCGGCGAGCGGCAGATGTTGCCCATGCAACAGAAGAGCACCGCGTAGTCGGAAGCGGGCAGCGCCTGGACGCCGTCCGCCGCCGCTCGGCGAAGCCAGCGCGGCAACATGCGACGAGTCCACGGCATCGGGGACGATGGATCAGGCATTGCGCGCATCCAGGTCGTGGTCGAAACCGGCTCCGAACACCCGGCGACGCAGATCGGCGAGCTGGTCGCGCAGGCGCGCTGCCTGCTCGAACTCCAGGTTGCGCGCATGCTCGAGCATGCGCTTCTCGATGCGCCGGATCTCGCGCGCCACGTCCCTTTCGTCCAGGCTCTGCAGGCGCGCATGCTCCTCGTCGGCGCGCGCCTGCGCACGCGTGGTCGACGAACGATTGTCGAACACCCCATCGATGAGTTCGCGCACCTGCTTGCTGATGCCGCGCGGGGTGATGCCCCGCACGCGGTTGAACTCGATCTGCCGCGCACGCCTGCGTTCGGTCTCGCCGATCGCCGCGCGCATCGAGTCGGTCGGCGCATCGGCATACAGGATGGCCTTGCCGTGCACGTTGCGGGCGGCGCGGCCGATGGTCTGGATCAGCGAACGCTCCGAGCGCAGGAAGCCTTCCTTGTCGGCATCCAGCACGGCGACCAGCGACACCTCGGGAAGATCCAGCCCCTCGCGCAACAGGTTGATGCCCACGAGCACGTCGAACTGCCCGAGCCGCAGGTCGCGGATGATTTCCACGCGCTCGACGGTGTCGATGTCGGAATGCAGGTAGCGCACCTTGACGCCGTTGTCGGCCAGGTACTCGGTGAGCTGCTCGGCCATGCGCTTGGTCAGCGTGGTCACCAGCACCCGCTCGCCGGCGTCCACCCGCAGGCGGATCTGCCCCAGCAGATCGTCGACCTGGCTCGAAGCCGGGCGCACCTCGATCTCCGGGTCCACCAGCCCGGTCGGCCGCACCAGCTGCTCGACCACCTGATCGGCATGTTGCTGCTCGTAGGGCCCGGGAGTGGCCGAAACGAACACCACCTGGCGCATCTTGCGCTCGAACTCCTCGAACTTCAGCGGGCGGTTGTCCAGCGCCGAGGGCAGGCGAAAGCCATAGTCGACCAGGGTCTGCTTGCGCGCGCGGTCGCCGTTGTACATGCCGTTGAGCTGACCGATGAGCACATGGCTCTCGTCGAGGAACATCACCGCGTCGGGCGGCAGGTAGTCGACCAGTGTCGGGGGTGGCTCCCCGGGGGCCGCCCCCGACAGGTGGCGGCTGTAGTTCTCGATGCCCTTGCAATGCCCGATCTCGCCCAGCATCTCCAGGTCGAAACGGGTGCGTTGCTCCAGGCGCTGGGCTTCCACCAGCTTGCCCATCGAGCGCAGCGCGCGCAGCCGCTGCTGCAGTTCGTCCTCGATGCCCCGCACCGCCTCCAGCACGCGCTCGCGTGGAGTGACGTAGTGGCTGCCCGGATACACGGTGAAGCGGGGAATCTTCTGGCGCACCGATCCGGACAGCGGGTCGAACAGGCTCAGGCCGTCGATCTCCTCGTCGAACAGCTCCACGCGCACCGCCAGCTCCGCATGTTCCGCGGGGAAGATGTCGATCTGGTCTCCGCGCACACGGAAGGTGCCGCGCACGAATTCCACGTCGTTGCGCTTGTACTGCATGCGCACCAGCTGGGCGATGAGGTCGCGCTGGCCGATGCGATCGCCGTTGCGCATGGTCAGGATCATCGCGTGGTAGTCGGCTGGGTTGCCGATGCCATAGATCGCGCTGACGCTGGCCACGATCAGCACGTCGCGACGCTCGAGCAGGCTCTTGGTCGCCGACAGGCGCATCTGCTCGATGTGCTCGTTGATGGCGCTGTCCTTCTCGATGAACAGGTCGCGCTGCGGCACATAGGCCTCGGGCTGGTAGTAGTCGTAGTAGCTGACGAAATATTCCACCGCATTGCGGGGGAAGAATTCCCGGAACTCGCTGTACAGCTGCGCAGCCAGCGTCTTGTTGGGAGCGAACACGATGGCCGGCCTGCCCAGGCGGGCGATGGCATTGGCCATCGTGAAGGTCTTGCCCGAGCCCGTCACCCCGAGCAGGGTCTGGAAGCTCAGGCCGTCGCGCAGGCCCTGCACCAGGGATTCGATGGCCGCCGGCTGGTCGCCAGCGGGCTCGTAGGGTTGATGCAGCTGGAATGGCGAGTCGTCGAAACGCAACAGTGGCGCGGCATCGGACTCGGCAAGGGCAAGGCGGGGCATGGCAGCAGGCGCAAGGTGCGGTGGAGGCGGCGGCGCCGCGACCGCGCAAGGGGGACTAAAATGGGCATTTTCCGGTATTTCCGGTTGCACCGCCTGCAGCTGCGCCAGCACGGCCGCCGCTTAGGCGCTCGGGTGGTCGCGGCCGGCCACGCCCGAGGGGCGTCGCCGGCACGCCCACCTTCCGATCCCCAACCCCGTACTTCCCATGAGCGCTTCCCTGTTTGCCAGTGTGGAACTGGCTCCACGCGACCCGATCCTGGGTCTGACCGAACAATTCCAGGCCGACCCCAACCCCGCGAAGGTCAACCTGGGCGTCGGCGTCTACACCGACGAGAACGGCAAGCTGCCGCTGCTGGCCTGCGTGAAGGAAGCGGAGAACCTGATCGCCGAAAGCCCGAAGCCGCGCGGCTACCTGCCGATCGACGGCATCGCCGCCTACGACCAGGCCGTGCAGTCGCTGGTCTTCGGCGCCGGCTCGGCGCTGTTGCAGGAAGGCCGCGTGGTCACCGCCCAGGCGCTGGGGGGCACCGGCGCGCTGAAGATCGGCGCCGATTTCCTCAAGCGGGTGCAGGGGTCGACCACGGTGCTGATCTCCGACCCTAGCTGGGAGAACCACCGCGCGCTGTTCGAAGCCGCCGGATTCCGCGTGGAGACCTATCCATACTACGACGCGGCGGCGCGTGGCGTGGCGCTGCAATCCATGCTCGACGCGCTGCGCAAGGCCCCGGCCGGAACCGTCGTCGTGCTGCATGCCTGCTGCCACAACCCCACCGGCTACGACCTCGACCGCGCGCAATGGGCGCAGGTGATCGAGGTGCTGAAGGCCGGCGCGCTGGTGCCCTTCGTCGACATGGCCTACCAGGGTTTCGCGGAAGGGATCGCCGAGGACGGCTCCCTCATCGGCATGCTGGTCGAGGCCGGAATGAGCTTCCTGGTGTCGAGTTCTTTCTCCAAGAGCTTCTCCCTGTACGGAGAACGCGTGGGCGCGCTGAGCATCGTCTGCTCCAGCCGCGACGAGGCGTTGCGTGTGCAGTCGCAACTCAAGCGGGTGATCCGCACCAACTACTCCAACCCGCCGACGCATGGCGCGCAGATCGTCACCATGGTGCTGTCGACCCCAGCGCTGCGCGCCCAGTGGGAGCAGGAACTGGGGAACATGCGCGAGCGCATCCGCGCCATGCGCGCGGCGCTGGTCGAGCGCCTGCGCGCGCATGGCGTGGGACGGGATCTGGACTTCATCACGACCCAGCGCGGCATGTTCAGCTACTCCGGGCTGAACGCCGCGCAGATGGAAAGGCTGCGTGCGGAGTTCGGCATCTACGGCGTCGCCACGGGGCGCATCTGCATTGCCGCCTTGAACGCCACCAACGTCGACTACGTGGCACGAGCGATGGCCACGGTGATGCAGTAAGCTTGCAAGCGCTTGCATACCCGCTTCCTCCTGATCCGTATCGCGGCACCTTCGCGTGGCACCGGGGCAACGCTCGGCGCCACGGAATCCCGCGCGAGCGCTGCGGATGCGAGCGGCCCACCCGGGCGAGGCTTCGCGGGATTACAATTGCTGCAGCGCATCATCGGGGACTTGCATGATCTATGACTGGTATGAGTCGCAGCGGGCCATCCTGAGCCCGCTGGCCGATTTCGCGCAGGCGGCGTCGAAGTTCTACACGAACCCCCTGTGGCCGCTGTCGCAGGCGCCGAGCATGCAGCGGGTGTCGGCGAGCTACGAGCTCATGCACCGCCTGCTGAAGAGCTACGAGAAACCCCAGTTCGGGATTGCCTCGGTGCGCATCGGGGAGCGTGATGTCGCGGTGCAGGAGCACGTGGTACTGGACAAACCGTTCTGTCGCCTGATCAAGTTCAAGCGCTTCAGCGACGACCACGAAGTCCTTCGCACCCTGCAGGCCCAGCCCAGCGTGCTGGTCGTGGCGCCGCTGTCGGGCCACCACTCGACGCTGCTGCGCGACACGGTGCGCACATTGCTGCGCGACCACAAGGTCTACCTCACCGACTGGGTCGACGCCCGCATGGTGCCCAAGGAGGCCGGCCCCTTCCCGCTCGACGACTACGTCGCCTACGTGCAGGACTTCATCCGCCATATCGGCCCCGATGTGCATGTGATCTCGGTGTGCCAGCCGACGGTTCCGGTGCTCGGAGCGATCTCGCTGATGGCTTCGGCCGGCGAGCGCACGCCGCGCAGCATGGTGATGATGGGCGGCCCGATCGATGCGCGCAGAACCCCGACCACGGTGAACAACCTGGCCACGCACAAGAGCCTGCGCTGGTTCGAGACCAATGTGATCTACCGCGTTCCGGTCAACTACCCCGGTGCCGGGCGCAGGGTCTATCCGGGCTTTCTGCAACATGCCGGCTTCATGGCGATGAACCCCGATCGCCACATGCAGTCGCACTACGACTTCTTCCTGCAGCTGGTGCGCGGGGACGACGACGACGCCGACGCCCACCGCCGCTTCTACGACGAGTACAACGCGGTGCTCGACATGGACGCGGACTACTACCTCGACACCATCCGCACGGTCTTCCAGGAATTCGCCCTCGTCCAGGGGAGCTGGCGGGTGCGCGGCGAACTGGTGCGTCCGCAGGACATCGGCGACACCGCGCTGATGACCATCGAGGGGGAACTCGACGACATCGCCGGCCCCGGCCAGACGCAGGCCGCGCACGACCTGTGCACCGGCATCGCGGCCGAGGCGCGCAGTCACTACACGGTACCGCGTGCCGGGCACTACGGCATCTTCTCCGGGCGACGCTGGCGGGAACTCGTCTACCCCAGGGTGCGGGATTTCATCGCCCGCAGCGCCGTCGACGCGCAGGATGCGCCGGCCGTCGCGGCCGCCGAGGCACCCGCCGCGCCCGCGGTCGAGGAGCCGGTAGCGGCGGTGGCGCCCAATCCGGGCCGCCGACGCCGCAGCGCCTGAACCCGCCTCGCGTGGCGATGGCCGCGAAGCCCGGCGAAGCCGCGGATCCCGCGCGCCAGCGCGTCGAGGCCATCGACGCCTTGCTGCCGCAGACCCAATGTCGCCGCTGCGGCTACGACGACTGCCGCAGCTACGCCGCGGCGGTGGCCGCCGGCGCCCCCATCAACCGCTGCCCCCCGGGCGGTGCCGAGGGCGTGCGCCGGCTGGCGCGCCTGACCGGGCGCGACGCGCTGCCGCTGGATGCCCGCTGCGGGGTCGAGGAGCCGCGGCGTGTCGCGCGCGTCGAGGAAGACGGCTGCATCGGCTGCACCCTGTGCATACAGGCCTGCCCGGTGGACGCCATCGCCGGCGCGCCGCGACGCATGCACAGCGTGCTGGCCGACGCCTGCACCGGCTGTGCGTTGTGCCTGCCGGCCTGCCCCACCGACTGCCTGCGGATGCTTCCTCTGCCCGGCCTCGAGCAGCGCACGGGCTGGCAGGCCTGGAGCGCGGCTCAGGCGCAGGAGTCGCGCCTGCGCTACCAGGCGCGGCAGCTGCGGCTGCAGGCGCCGACGGATGCCCCGCCGGCAGGCGCGCGACCTGCCCCCGGCCATGCCAAGGCCCGCATCGAGGCCGCGCTCGAGCGTGCCCGGCAGCGCCAGGCGCAGCGGGCATGCTGAGCCTGGCGCCGGGCGCGCCCAACGCCACGCCCGCCCCGCGATGAAGCCTGCCCAGGTCGAGACCCTGTTCGCCCGCCTGCAGGCGGCCAATCCGCATCCGGTCAGCGAACTGCACTACGCCAATACTTTCGAGCTGCTGGTCGCGGTGGTGCTGTCGGCGCAATCCACCGATGCAGGCGTCAACAAGGCCACGCCGGCGCTGTTCGCGGCCGCGCCGACGCCACGGGCCATGCTCGCCCTGGGCGAGGAACGCGTGGCGGAGTGCATCCGCACCCTGGGGCTGTACCGCACCAAGGCGCGCAACCTGGTGGCACTGAGCCAGGCGCTCGTCGAACAGCACCACGGCAGCGTGCCGGCCACGCGCGAGGAGCTCGAGGCCCTTCCCGGGGTCGGGCGCAAGACCGCCAACGTGGTGCTCAACGTCGCCTTCGGCCAGCCCACGCTGGCCGTCGACACCCATGTGCTGCGGGTCGCCACCCGCCTCGGTCTGGCGCGCGGCAAGACGCCGCTGCAGGTGGAAACCGAACTGCTGCGTCTCGTGCCCGCGGCCTACGCGCAGCATGCCCACCACTGGCTGATCCTGCATGGGCGGTATGTGTGCAAGGCACGCCGCCCCGAATGCTGGCGCTGCGCGTTGAGCGACCTGTGTCCGTACCGCCCGAAGACCGCGCCACCGCGCTGAGGCGGATGCGACGCCGGCAGGCACTGAGCTGCGCTGCGCTGCTCGCGCTGGGGCCGGCTGCCGCAGCCGCTCAGCCGATCGTGCGCGACGACGAGGGGCGCATCGTGCGCCTGGCCGCGCCCGCGCGGCGGGTGGTCGCGCTGTCGCCGCAACTGGTCGAACTGTGCGTGGCCGCGGGCGCGGCTTCGCGGGTCGTCGGGGTGGTACGCGGACCCGACCTGCCGCCCGGCATGCGCGGCCTGCCGGCCGTGGGCGACGCCTTCGGGATCGACCTGGAGGCGCTGGCGATGCTGCGCCCGGATCTCATCCTGGCCTGGCGCAGCGGCACACCACAGCGCCAGGTCGCCGCCCTGCAGCGCCTGGGCATCCCGGTGTACTGGAGCGAAACCCGCGGGCTGCGCGACGTGGCCTCCACGGTGCAGCGCATCGGCGAACTCGTCGGCACCGAGCCGGTGGCGCGGGCCTGGGCGCGATCCTATCTCCGGCATGTGCACGCGCTGCGTCTGGCCGAGCGCGGCAAGCCCGCGGTGCGGGTGTTCTACCAGGCGTGGCCGGAACCGCTGCTGACCATCGGCGCGGGACAGTTGATCGACCGCGCGATCCGGCTGTGCGGAGGGGTCAACATCTTCGGCGACCTGCACGCCGCTGCGCCCCAGGTCAGCCGCGAGGCGGTTCTCGCGCGCGACCCGCAACTGATCGTATCGGCCAGCCCGAATCCCCGCGCGCTGGACGCCTGGCGGCGCTTCGGCAGTCTGTCGGCGGTGCGCCACGCCCGCCTGGTCTCGCTCGACCCCGATGGCCTTCCGCGCATGGGCCTGCAACTGCTCGACGGCGTGCGCCAACTGTGCCAGGCCATCGATCTCACGCGCCAGCACCTGGGCAACTGAGCACCGAGCCGTTGTCCAGGGGCAGCCAGAGGTCGCCGGCGGATCCGGCCACGCGTTCCCAGGCGCAGCCGTAGGCTGCCTCCAGCGTGGCAGCGCGCAACACTTCCCCCGCGCTGCCTGCGACCCAGCGCAGATCGGGAAGCAAGGCCAGGACATGGGTGGCCAGCGCCGCCACCCAGTTCACGTCGTGGGCGCTGAACACCAGCGCGCGCGCAGCAGTGGCCGGGACATGGTCGCGCAGCAGCCGCAACAGCCATGCCTGGTGGCGTGGATCCTGGAAGCTCGCCGGCTCGTCCAGCAGCAGCAAGGGGGTTTCCTGTGCCAGCACCTGCGCCAGCGCCACGCGCTGACGTTCGCCGGCGGACAAGCCGAGCAGCGAACGCTGCGCCAGATCCTGCGCATCGAGCCGTTGCAGCCAGTGCAGGGCCTGCGCGACGCCGGCTTCGCGCTGCGCCAGCAGCACGGCGTCGAGCACGCGAATGCCGAAACGGTCGTGCGGCAAGGCCGGCAGGTACGCCCGCCGGCGCGCCAGTTGCGCCGGCGACAGGCGATCCAGGCGTTGTGCGCCGATGCGCACCTGCTGCCTGCCGGCCGGAGACAGGCCGGCCAGCAGGCGCAACAGGGTGGACTTGCCCGCGCCATTGCGCCCGATGAGCCCCCAGCGCTGCCCCGGAAGCACCTGCAGCCGCAGTTCCGCGGACAGCGCTCGCCCCCCTGCCTGCAGGCGCAGCGGCAGCAGATCCAGCAACGCCTCGGAGGAGTGCATCAGGCCTGTCCACGCAGCAGCAGCAGGACGAACAGGGGCGCGCCGACGAGGGCCGTGACGGCACCGACCGGCAGCTCATAGGGGCTGGCCACACCGCGCGCGAGGGCGTCGGCGGCCAGCAGCAGCGCGGCTCCCAGCAGCGGCGTCGCCCATGCCTGCTGCCGCATGCGCTGCACGCCACACAGGCGCAACGCGTGCGGAACGACCAGGCCGACGAAACCCACGGCTCCGGCCTGGGCCACCGCAGCCGCGGTGGCCAGCGCGGCCAGCAGCACCAGTCCGACGCGCAGGCGGCCAACCGGCTCGCCCAGCAGCCAGGCCTGCTCGCCCCCCAGCGCGACACGATCCAGACTGCGCGCCGCCGCCCCCAGCACGCCGGCCAGCACGCCGGCGAGCAGGCACAGCAACCAGCCCCAGCCGGCCCCGGACAGCGAGCCGACGAGCCAGAACACCGCACCGCGCAAGGCCCGATCGGGAACCAGCGCCAGGGTCAGGGTCGAGCAGGCGCTGAACACGGCCGACAGCATCGCTCCGACGAGGATCAGCTGCGCCGGCGCCTGCTCGTCGGTGGCCGCCAGCGCACGCTGACCCAGCAGCAGCAGCAGGCCCAGGGCGGCCAGCGCACCCAGCAGGCTGCCCAGGCCGAGCATGCCGCCGAACAGCACCAGCATCAGCAGCGCGCCCAGCCCGGCGCCGCCAGAGGCGCCCAGCACGTAGGGGTCGGCCAGGGGATTGCGCAACACCAGCTGCATGGCCAGACCGGCCTCGGCCAGCAAGGCGCCGACGCCGGCCGCGGCCAGCGCGCGCGGCAGGCGCAGTTCGCGCACCAGGAGCCAGGACCAACCGGCGGCGCCCACCGACAATTCCGCAGCCAGTGCGGCCAGCAGCAGGACGCCGACGATCAGCGCGAGCCAGGCGCTCGCGGGCGCCGTGCGGCGGGCGATGCGGAATGCGGCGGACAGTTCCATGGGTCGGGGGCAGGCCCCGGCATCGTATTGCAAGCCGCGCCGGAGGGCGCGACCGCCGAACCACCCGGGTATCGTGTTCCGTGCAGGACAGGACACTAGAATCCGGGCCATGAACCCTGCCCCCGATTGGACCTCCCAGCTCGACGACCTGCAGGACAAGGTCGAGCGCCTGGTGCTGCGCCACGCCGAGGCCCGCCGCACGCAGGCCCTGCTGCAGCAGCATCTGCAACAGTTGCAGGCTGAGCGCGACAGCCTGCGCCAGCGGCTGACCGAGGCACGCGGCCGTGTCGACCATCTGCTGACGAGGCTGCAGCAGGAGCAGGGTGCGCCCGGCGGCGCGCAGGGAGAGACGCGATGAGCGAGACGGCAACGCTGGAGGTCAGCATCATGGGCCAGAGCTATGTGCTGGCCTGCGCCCCCGGAGAACAGGATGCGCTGCGCCAGGCGGTGGCCGAGGTGGATCGCGAGATGTGCAGCATCCGCGACCTCGGGCGCATCCGCGCGCGCGAGCGCATCGCGGTGCTGGCGGCGCTGAACCTGGCGCATGCCAAGCTGCTGGCAGCGCAAGCGGCCAAGGCGCCGGCGGACATGCCGGCCGACCTGGCCGCGCGGCTGCAGCGCCTGCATCAGCGCCTGGACGGCGCGCTGGACGAAGACGGCCAGCTGCTCTGATCCCGCTGCCGCCCAAGGGGAGGCGACCCGCGCAGGCGCAGCGGCACTGCCCGTACAATGCGACTGTCTGCCTGGCCGCGCCGACCAGGCATTTCTTGAACCGATGCGCTGTGCCTCGGGCCTGGAAGATTCCGCATGGGCGCGCAGTGTCTCGCGCAGACGCTCCCGAAATGCGGTGACCTCGCCCACCTGTCCCGGAAGGGTTCAGGGATCCACGGCCGGCGCGGTTCGGGCAGACTCCCCCGCACTCCGGCGACGGCGCTGCGCGCCGCGCGACGCCTTCCGGCGATGCGGCCTCGCGCATCCCCGGACACCATGTTCCCGGCCCTCCGGGCTCCGACCCTCGACGCCATGCTGCCGCTCGCCTTTGTCGCCGAACTGATGCTGTTGGGAACCTTCACTGGATGCTTCGCGGGCATGCTGGGATTGGGTGGCGGCATGCTGCTGGTGCCCTTCCTGACCTTCATGTTCACCCACCAGCACTTTCCCCCGGAACTGGTGGTGCACATGGCCATCGCCACGTCGCTGACCACCATCGTGTTCACTGCCTCGTCGAGCGTGCGCATGCACCACAGCCGCGGCGCGGTGCGCTGGGGCATCGTGCGCTGGCTGGGATTGGGCGCCCTCGTGGGCACCTTCGTCGGCGCCCACCTGGCCAGCCATCTGCATTCGGGGTGGCTGGCGATCTTCTTCGGCGGCTTCGTCAGCCTGTCGGCACTGCGCATGTTCCACGGCGCCCGGCCGGACAGCCCGCAGGTCGCCGAGCGGGGCCTTCCGCGGCCCGCGCTGGTGCTGGCCGCCGGCGGTGGCATCGGTGCGCTGTCGTCGATGCTCGGCGCCGGCGGGGGTTTCCTGACGGTGCCGTTCCTGCGCTGGCGCGGGGTGCCGATGCGCAGCGCCGTGGGCACCAGCGCGGCCACCGGGCTGCTGATCGCCATCGGCGGACTGCTCGGCTATGTGACGGCCGGACTGGGCGCGCAAGGCCTGCCGGCCTACTCGATGGGCTATGTCTACGTGCCGGCGCTGCTGGCCTGCTCGGTGACCAGCGTGCTGTCGGCTCCGCTGGGCGCGAGCCTGACCCACCGCCTCCCGGTACACCTGCTGCAGCGGGTGTTCTCGCTGGTTCTGCTGAGCCTGGCCATGTACATGCTGTACAAGGGCGCGCTGCAGGTGGGATGGCTTCGGGGCTGAGCCTCGAGCGAACGCCGACGGCCCGCGCGCCCCGATGAGCCGGCCGATGCCACAGGCCGCCGAACCCTGGGTGCTCGACACCAACGTGGTGCTCGACTGGCTGGTGTTCGACGACCCGCAGATGCGCACACCCGCCGACTGGCTGCGCGCGGGGCGCGCCTGCTGGGCCTACACCACGCCGATGCGCGAGGAGATCGACGAGGTGGTCGGGCGTGACGGCGTGCTGCGCCGAAGCGGCGCCTCCCCCCAGGCGCTGCGTCAGCGCGTGGCCGCGGCCTGCGCGGTCCATGGCAGGCTGCTGCAGCCGGCCGCGCGCTGCGCCTGGGTCTGCGCGGATCCAGACGACCAGATGTTCCTCGATCTCGCCGCGCAGCTCGCGCCCGGCTGCCTCCTCAGCCGCGACAAGGCGCTGCTGTCGCTGGCCGGGGTGGCCGCAGGCAGCGGCCTGCGCATCCTGAGCCCGCGGCAGCTGCGGGCCGCGCTGCTCAGCTCGGCAGCGGCTGGCGACGCGACCAGATGATCAGCCCGATGCCCAGAATGATCAGCGGAATCGACAGCAGCTGCCCCATCGTCGCGCCGAACCACAGGTAGCCGAGGAAGGCATCGGGCTGGCGGAAGAATTCGGCCGTGAAGCGCGCCACGCCGTAGCCGAGGGCGAACCAGCCGGCAATGAATCCCCGCGGCCGCGGCTTGGCGCGCAGCCACCAGAGCAGCGCGAACAGCAGGACGCCTTCGAGGGTCAGCTCATACAGTTCCGAGGGGTAGCGCGGAACCAGAGACCCGGATTCCGGGTAGACCATCGCCCCCGGCCACCACGCGGGCGCCGGACGTCCCCAGAGCTCGCCGTTGATGAAGTTGCCCATGCGACCGAAGGCGATCCCCGGAGGAATCATCGGGGCGATGAAGTCCACCAGTTCCAGCCAGCCGACGCGGCGCTTGCGGGCAAACCACCAGGCCGCGACCAGCACGCCCAGCAGCCCGCCGTGGAAGGACATGCCACCGTCCCACACCGCGACGATCTGCGCCGGGTGGTGGAAGTAGAAGCCCGGCTGGTAGAACAGCACGTAGCCCAGGCGGCCGCCGAGAATGACCCCCAGCACACCGCCGAACAGCATGTCCTCGACATCGCGGGTGGTCCAGCCGTAGCTCGCGTAGGGAGCATCCTTCAGGCGCCGGCGCGCGAGCAGCCAGAAGGTGATGAAGCCCAGCAGGTACATGATTCCGTACCAGTGGACTTCCAGCGGCCCCACGTGGAAGGCGATGGGGTTGAAGTCGGGATGGATGAGCATGACGGAAGAGTGTACGGCGGCGGGCCGCGGCGCAAGCGGGCTACGCGCGGCCGCGGCGCGCAGCTTTCAGGAAGGACTCACGCCCGGCTATGCGGGCATCAGCCAGGCCGCCCCTGGCCGCGCGGCTTCCAGGAGCAACCTCAGGAACCACGCTCAGGGGGCGACCTCGGCCTCGCGCCGCCGCGGCTTGGGCTCTGGCTCGGCGATGTCCAGGCGCACCTCGCCCTTCTCGTCGACGTCGACCGTCACCCGTCCGCCGTCGACCAGACGTCCGAACAGCAGTTCGTCGGCCAGCGCCCGGCGGATGGTGTCCTGGATCAGGCGCTGCATCGGCCGCGCGCCCATCAGGGGGTCGAAGCCGGCCTGCGCCAGGTGCTTGCGCAGTCCATCGGTGAAGGTGGCCTCGACCCGCTTCTCGGCCAGCTGCGACTCCAGTTGCAGCAGGAACTTGTCGACCACGCGCAGGATGATCGCCTGGTCGAGCGCGCGGAAGTGGATGATCGCGTCCAGACGGTTGCGGAATTCCGGCGAGAACATGCGCTTGATGTCGACCATCTCGTCGCCGCGTTCGCGCCTCGAGGTGAAACCCATCGCCCCCTTCTGCATGGCCTCGGCGCCGGCGTTGGTGGTCATGATCAGGATCACGTTGCGGAAATCCGCCTTGCGCCCGTTGTTGTCGGTCAGCGTGCCGTTGTCCATCACCTGCAGCAGCACGTTGAACACGTCGGGATGCGCCTTCTCGATCTCGTCGAGCAGCAGCACCGCGTGCGGACGCTTGCTGATCGCCTCGGTCAGCAGCCCGCCCTGGTCGAAGCCGACGTAGCCCGGAGGCGCGCCGATCAGACGTGACACCGTGTGGCGCTCCATGTATTCCGACATGTCGAAGCGCACGAGCTCGATGCCCAGCACGTAGGCCAGCTGGCGCGCAACCTCGGTCTTGCCGACTCCGGTCGGACCGCTGAACAGGAAGGAGCCGATCGGCTTGTCGGGCTTGCCCAACCCCGATCGGGTCATCTTGATCGCCGCCGCGAGTGCGCCGATGGCTTCCTCCTGGCCGAACACCACGTTCTTCAGGTCGCGCTCCAGGTTGCGCAACTTCGAGCGGTCGTCGGAGGTCACGCTGTGCACCGGCACGCGGGCGATCTTGGACACGATGTCCTCGATCTCGCCCTTGCCGATGGTCTTCTTCTGTCGGCTCTTGGGCAGCACGCGCTGCGCGGCGCCGGCCTCGTCGATGACGTCGATCGCCTTGTCGGGCAGGTGGCGGTCGTTGATGTACTTGGCCGACAGCTCGGCCGCCGCCGTCAGCGCCCCGGCACCGTACTTGACGCCGTGGTGCTCCTCGAAGCGCGACTTCAGGCCCTTGAGGATCTCCACCGTCTGCTCGACGCTGGGCTCCACGACGTCGATCTTCTGGAAGCGACGCGACAGCGCGGCGTCCTTCTCGAAGATGCCCCGGTACTCGGTGAAGGTGGTCGCGCCGATGCAGCGCAGCTGCCCGGAGGTCAGCGCCGGCTTGAGCAGGTTCGATGCATCCAGCGTTCCGCCCGACGCCGCGCCGGCGCCGATCAGGGTGTGGATTTCGTCGATGAACAGGATCGCATGGGGCATCTCGCGGATCTGCTTGATCACCGCCTTGATCCTCTGCTCGAAATCACCCCGGTACTTGGTTCCGGCGAGCAGCGCTCCCATGTCCAGCGAAAACACCATGCCGCCCTCGAGCACGGACGGCACCTGCCCCTGCACGATCCGCCATGCCAGCCCCTCGGCGATGGCGGTCTTGCCCACCCCGGCCTCGCCGACCAGCAACGGGTTGTTCTTGCGCCGGCGGCACAGCACCTGGATCACCCGCTCGACCTCGGCCTCGCGGCCGATCAGCGGATCGATGCGGCCGTCGCGGGCCAACTGATTCAGGTTCTGGGTGAACTGGTCGAGCGGGGTTTCCTTGCCCTCGCGTTCCTCCTCCTCGCCGGTCGGAGCCGCGGCGGCCGGCTTGGCCGGCTCCAGCGGGTCGTTCTTGCGGATGCCGTGCGAGAGGTAATTGACCACGTCCAGGCGGGTCACTCCCTGCTGGTGCAGGTAGTAGACGGCGTGCGAATCCTTCTCGCTGAAGATCGCCACCAGCACGTTCGCCCCGGTGACCTCCTTCTTGCCGTTGCTCGACGACTGCACGTGCATGATCGCGCGCTGGATGACGCGCTGGAAACCCAGCGTCGGCTGCGTGTCGACCTCGTCGGTTCCGGGCACCACCGGGGTGTTGTCCTTCACGAAGTTGCTCAGGCTCTTGCGCAGATCATCCAGATTGGCCGAGCAGGCGCGCAGCACCTCGGCGGCCGAGGGGTTGTCCAGCAGCGCGAGCAGCAGGTGCTCGACGGTGATGAACTCGTGCCTCTGCTGCCGGGCCTCGACAAAGGCCATGTGCAGGCTGACTTCCAATTCTTGGGCGATCATGACACTCTCCTAGACGGCCTCCATCACGCATTGCAGCGGATGGCCGGCCTGACGCGCTGCCGCCATGACCTGTTCGACCTTGGTCGCGGCAACGTCCTTCGCATACACCCCGCAGACTCCCCTGCCATGCTGATGCACCCTCAGCATAATCTGGGTTGCCGTTTCGAAGTCCTTCGAGAAGTACTGCTGGATCACCAGCACCACGAACTCCATCGGTGTGAAATCGTCGTTCAACATCACGACCTGGAACAGCGGGGGAGGCTTGAGCCTTCGCTCCTGGCGCTCGACCACCGCCGCCGAACCGGGGTTCGAACCGGGAACTCTGCGGGGTTTGGACATGTCAGGATTCTAGGATCGGACGCACGTTCGCGCCGCCACCGCGGCCACGCCCGCATTGTCGGACAAAGTCCGCGATCCGTGTCGTCGCCGGCATCCGGCGACACGCCGTATTGCCCCCGCGCAAACAGCGCGCCGACGGCGCGCCGGGTCGGGGGCGGCCCCGGCCGCCGGCCGGGGCGTGCCGTGCCCGAGGGCACGGCGGGCGACGCGGGCAGGGCCCGGCCGCAGGAGGGCTTACATGTGCTCGATCATCACCTGGCCGAAACCCGAGCACGATACCTGGGTGGCGCCGGGCATCAGGCGGGCGAAATCGTAGGTCACACGCTTGGAATCGATGGCGCGCTCCATCGCGCCGATCACGCAGTCGGCGGCTTCCACCCAGCCCATGTGGCGCAGCATCATCTCGGCCGACAGGATCTCCGAACCAGGGTTGACATAATCCTTGCCCGCGTACTTGGGCGCCGTGCCGTGCGTGGCCTCGAACATGGCCACGTCGTCGGACAGGTTCGCGCCTGGAGCGATCCCGATGCCACCGACCTGCGCGGCCAGGGCGTCCGAGATGTAGTCTCCGTTGAGGTTCAGCGTGGCGATCACGTCGTATTCGGCGGGCCGCAGGATGATCTGTTGCAGGAAGGCGTCGGCGATGACGTCCTTGACCACGATATCCCCGCCGGTGCGGGGATTGCGGAAACTGCACCACGGGCCGCCGTCGACCGGCTTCGCGCCGAACTCGCGCTGCGCCAGCGCGTAGCCCCAGTCGCGGAAGGCGCCCTCGGTGTACTTCATGATGTTGCCCTTGTGCACCAGGGTCACCGATGCACGCTTGTTGTCGATCGCGTACTGGATGGCCTTGCGCACCAGGCGCTCGGTACCCTCGCGGGACACCGGCTTGATGCCGATGCCCGAGGTCTGGGGAAAGCGGATCTTGGTCACTCCCATGTCGCGCACCAGGAAGTCGACGAGCTTCCTGGCCTGCGCGCTTTCCGCTTCCCACTCGATCCCGGCGTAGATGTCCTCCGAGTTCTCGCGGAAGATCACCATGTCGACCTTCTCGGGATGCTTCACCGGCGAAGGCACGCCACGGAAGTAGCGCACCGGCCGCAGGCAGACGTAGAGATCGAGTTCCTGGCGCAGCGCAACGTTCAGCGAGCGTATTCCCCCGCCGACCGGGGTGGTCAGCGGGCCCTTGATCGACACCACGTACTCCTTGATCGCCCGCAGGGTCTCCTCGGGCAGCCAGACGTCCGGGCCGTACACCCGAGTGGCCTTCTCGCCGGCGAACACCTCCATCCACGCGATCTTGCGCCGGCCGCCGTAGGCCTTGGCAACGGCGGCATCGACCACCTTGATCATCACCGGAGTGATGTCGGCGCCGGTACCGTCACCCTCGATGTAGGGAATGATCGGCTGGTCGGGAACGTGCAGGACATGGTCGGCGTCAACGGTGATGCGCTGACCTTCGGCGGGAACGCGAATGAATTGGGACATGGATCGCTCCGGAGGAAGATGCGCGGATTCTAGCCCTGCCGGGCCTGCCTTCGCGAAGTCTTTTATAAGACAGAAGACTTGGATCAAGACACCGGGCCGAGGCCCGCGGCGTCCGATGACGGCGCGCGCGCTGCGGCGGATGTCAACCGGATTTCCCCTGGCCGCGTTAGGGCTGTGATCCACAATGGATCGATCTTTTTTCCCTCGAAAGGTTCGCAGTCATGAAAACGATCATTGCCGCCGTGTTCGCTCTGTTCTTCGCCACCGCCACCCTCGCCCAGGCCGCCACCCCGGCCGTGCACCACGCCAAGAAGCCCGTGCATCACAAGATGGTCAAGCACCACAAGGTCGTCAAGCACCACGCGATGGCCAAGAAGGTCGCGAAGAAGTAAAGTTCTTCGGCGGCTCGTACGGGCCATGTGGGCGGCTTGCCGCGCGCATGGCCCCAAGGCGCCCCAGGGCGCCTTTTTTTCGCCTGCTCCCGACGCGTTTCCTCGGCCCTTGCCCGCCATGTTGCTGCGTACCATCCTGCGCCCACCCCTGCGCTCGTTCGCCGTCCACGCGGCGCGATCCCTTGCCGTGGTGTTGCTCTTCCCGCTGGGCGCCGCGGCAGCCAGGCTGCCCGAAGTGAACCTGCGGGTCGGCGGGCAGGCCTTGCGCGCCGAGGTCGCGCGCACGGCACCGCAGCGCGAGTTCGGATTGATGGAACGTCGCGGCCTGCCGGACGGTCGGGGAATGCTGTTCGTGTTCCGCCACAGCCAGCCGGTGTGCATGTGGATGAAGAACACCTACATCCCGCTCAGCGTGGCCTTCGTCGCGGCCGACGGAACCATTCGCGGCATGGCCGACATGCGGCCCCTGAGCCTCGATGCGCACTGTTCCGCGGGCCCGGTGGCCTATGCGCTGGAGGTGCCGCGGGGCTGGTTCGCGGCCCACGCGGTGCGCGCCGGGGCCCGCGTGCGCGGGCTGCCGGCGCGCAACTGAGCCTGCGCCCCAGGCTCAGCGCAGTTGCGACTGCGCGAACTTCCAGTTCACCAGCTTGTCCAGGAAGGTGCTGACGAAATCGGGACGGCGATTGCGGTAGTCGATGTAGTAGGCGTGCTCCCAGACATCGACCGCCAGCAGCGCCTGCTCTCCACTGCTCAGCGGGGTGCCGGCGTTGCTGGTGTTGACGATGTCCAGCGAACCGTCCGACTTCTGCACCAGCCAGGTCCAGCCGGAGCCGAAGTTGCCCACGGCGGACTTGTGGAAGGACTCCTTGAAGGCAGCCACGCTCGACCACCTGGCCTCGATCTTCGCGCGCAGCGACCCGCTCGGCTCGCCGCCGCCCTCGGGGCTGAGGCAATTCCAGAAGAAGGAATGGTTCCAGACCTGCGCGGCATTGTTGAACACGCCGCCCGCCGGGGCCTTGCGGATGATGTCCTCCAGCGACAGATTCTCGTATTCGGAGCCCTTGATCAGGTTGTTCAGATTCGTCACGTAGGCCTGGTGGTGCTTGCCATGGTGGAACTCCAGGGTTTCACGCGACATGTGGGGCGCCAGCGCGTCCGCAGCGAAGGGCAAGGCGGGAAGGACATGTTGCATCGGGCAGCCTTTCGAGGTTGGGGTTGGGGTTGGGGTTGGAGCTTCGAGGTTGCGGCCCCGGCCCGCAGGGGTCGGGGCCGCAGGGCCGAACCGCGTGCGCGCGGCGCGACGGCATGCGCAGCCGCGTGCATGCCGCCGATTCTAGGAAGATTCCCCGTTGCGGGTGCGCGGCGGTGCGCGCAGCGGATGCTCCACTTCGGTCACCGCGCGAAGCTGCACGCTGGCCGCCGATTGCGCGCTGGCCAGCACGAGGCGCTGGCCGTTCCGCAGGGCTCGGGCCTCGTCCACCAGGCTGCCGTCCTCGTTCCAGGCCAGCCAGTAGCCCCGACGCAAGGTGGCCGAGGGATCCAGCGCCCGCAAGCGCGCCCCCAGGGTCTGCAACTGCTGCTGCCGCCGCGTGTGCGCCAGCAGCCATGCCAGGTGCAGCCGGCGCGCCAGTGCATCGTGCGCCGCGGCATGGCGTTGCAGGCTCTGCGGCGGCTGCGCAGCCAGGCGCTGGCTGCAGCCGAGCAGGCGCTGCGCGCGCTGTTGCAGCGCGGCGCGCAGCGCCTGGCGCAGCCTCGCGCGCAGCTCCTGCAGTCGCGCGTCGGCAGCGCGCAAGGTGCGCGCCGGTGGCGGCAGGCGCAATTGCAGCCTGTCCATGCGCTGCTGCTCGCGCGCCAGCCGCACCTGCAGCGCATGGCGCATGGCGCGCCCCAGCCGCGCGCAATCGGCCAGCAAGTCGTCGCGGGGGGGAGCGCATGCCTGCGCCGCCGCGGTGGGCGTGGCTGCCCGCAGGTCGGCGACGAAGTCCGCAATGGTGAAGTCGGTCTCATGGCCGACGCCACTGATCACCGGGATGCTCGACTGCGCCAACGCGCGCGCCAGGCCCTCGTCGTTGAAGGCCCAGAGATCCTCGAGGGAGCCGCCGCCACGCACCAGCAGCAGCACGTCGACCTCGGCGCGCTGCTGGGCCAGGCGCAGCGCGCGCACCAGTTCTCCGGGCGCCGCCGCGCCCTGCACGCTCGACGGGTAGACGATGGCCCGCACCTGCGGGCTGCGCCGTCGCAGCGTGACCAGCACGTCGCGCAAGGCGGCCGCCTGCGGCGAGGTGATGATGCCCACGCGGCGAACCCGCTGCGGCAGCGCCCGCTTGCGCTGCGGCTCGAACAGCCCTTCGGCGCGCAGGCGCTCCTTCAGGCGCAGGAACTGCTCCATGCGTTCGCCTTCGCCCGCCCGGCGCAGCGACTCGACCAGCAGTTGCAGGTCGCCGCGGGGCTCGTACAGCCCGATTTCGGCCCGCACCTCGACGCGCAGCCCATCACGAAGCGGGAAATCCACCAGGGACGCGCGCTGGCGAAACATCACGCAACGCAGCTGCGCGCTTTCCTCGCGCAGCGCAAAGTAGCAATGGCCGCTGGAGGCACGCGTGAAACCGCTGATCTCCCCTTGCACGGTGACCACCCCGAAACGAGCCCACAGCGCGTCACCCAGCGCCCGCAGCAGGGCCGCCACGCCCCAGGTCACGGCCTCAGCCACGGCAGGCACCGCTTCGACAGAGGGCCCGCGCGGCCAGGCGGCGCGGGCCGCCGCGGACGATCTGTCCACAAAACCGAGTCCTTCGGCCATTTGCCGCGTGGCGTCCGCGCACAGCCCGAACTTTCGATGCAAGCATATGTTTTGTCGATGTTTTTTTGTGTTCAAAAATTGGTCACACAAAATCCTCGCAAGCTTTGCGGCCGTTCGCGGGGCGGGGGAGACGGCTTGCCCACATTGTTATCCACAGTTTTCCGGGATAACCACGCCCGAGATGTGGGCGGGGCCCGGTGCCCCACGGTACCATCCACGCCATCGTCGGCGGCCGGCGCGCGCCGGCCGCGATCATCCCAGCGCTGCATTGTCCTGGACGGGGTTTCCATCTTGCTCAGTATCGTCGAAGCTGCCGGCTGGCCGATCTGGCCGCTGATCCTGTGCTCCATCACGGCGCTGGCCATCGTGCTGGAACGGCTGAATTCCCTGCGCGGGGCGCGCGTGCTGCCGCCGCGCCTGCTGGACGAGGCGCTGGCCGTGTCCACGGCCTCGCTGCCGTCCCCCGACACCGTCGACAAGCTGGAACGCAATTCCCCTCTGGGCAGCGTGCTGGCAGCCGGCTTTCGCGCCGCGCGCCGTCCGCATGCCAGCCCCGAAAGCCTGCGCGAGGACATGGAGAATGCCGGCCGTGCGGTGATGCACCGCCTGCAGCGCTACCTGAACGCGCTGGGCACCGTGGCCTCCGCGGCGCCCCTGCTCGGACTGCTGGGCACGGTGGTCGGCCTGATCGAGATCTTCGGATCGCAGACCGCGGGCAGCAGCAATCCCCTGCTGCTGGCACATGGCATTTCGGTGGCCCTGTACAACACCGCCTTCGGGCTCATCATCGCCGTGCCCTCGCTGATGTTCCACCGCTACTTCCGCGGCCGGGTGGACGATTTCGGCATCGAACTCGAGCAGGCGGCACGCCGGCTGGCCACCCACCTGCAGCCGCAGCTCGAGGTCGCGCGGGATCCGCGCGGCTGAACTCCGGAGCCCGTCGATGAATTTCCAGCGCCCGCGCCAGGACGACCCGGAGATCAACCTCATCCCGCTGATCGACGTGCTGCTCGTGGTCCTGATCTTCCTGATGATCACCACCACCTATTCGCGCTACACCGAACTGCGCATCGAGCTGCCGACGGCCGACTCCAGCCCTGCACGCACCCTGCCCCACAGCGTGGTCGTCGGCGTCAGCGCCGCCGGCCGCTACGCCGTCGACGGACACTGGCTGCCGGGCCGCGACCTGCCGACGCTGGTCGACGCGCTGCGCGCTGCGGTGCATGGACGCAACGATCCGACGGTGGTCATCAGCGCCGACGCGCAAAGCACCCAGCAGTCGGTGGTCAACGTCATGGAAGCGGCGCGCCTGCTCGGGCTGCGCCGCCTGACCTTCGCCACCCAGCGCGGCGCCCAGCCGTGAGCGCTGCCGGCGGCTGGCCGCGCTGGTGGCTGCGCCGCGGTTGGCTTGCGCGCGGCCTGCTGCCGCTCGGACTGCTGTTCGCCGGCGCCGTCGCCTTGCGCCGCCTGGCCTGGCGCAGCCGCTGGCTCAGACCCTGGCGCGCACCGGTGCCGGTAGTCGTGGTCGGCAACCTGACCGCCGGCGGCAGCGGGAAGACCCCGGTCGTGGCCTACCTGGCCGACGCGCTGCGCGCAGCGGGCTGGACACCGGGCATCGTCTCGCGCGGCTACCGGCGCCGACGCGGCGGCCCCGACCCCTTGCCGGTTCTTGCGGACAGCGCGCCGGCCGAGGTCGGCGACGAACCCCTGTTGCTGCGTCGCCTGTGCGCCTGTCCGGTGTGGGTGGGCAGGCGCCGCGCGCGCGCGGCCTCGGAGCTGCTGCGCGCGCATCCGGAGGTCGACGTGCTGCTCAGCGACGATGGGCTGCAGCACCTGGCTCTGGCGCGCGACATCGAACTGGTCGTCTGTGATGCGCGCGGGGCCGGCAACGGCTGGCCGCTGCCGGCGGGGCCCTTGCGCGAGGGCTGGACGCGGGCGCGCGACGCCACGCTGGGGCCGCCGACGGCGCGCGCCAGCTCACCGCAGCCCTTCTTCGCCCTGCGCCGCGCCCCCGGCGAGCTGCGCAACCTGGCCGATGCGCGCCGTCTGGATCCAGCTTCCTTCGCCGCGATGCACAGGGACGGCGCGGTATCGGCCGCGGCAGCCATCGGCGACCCGCAGCAGTTCTTCGACATGCTGCGCTCGGCCGGCGTGGCGCTGCAGCGAACGGCGACGGCTCCTGACCACAGTGCGCTCCCGGAGTCCTTGCTGCGCGAGTTGCCGGGCAGCGTGCTGCTGACCGAGAAGGACGCCCTAAAATGCACAGTGGCGCAGCCGGGACGGCAACGCCTGTGGGCGGTGGCACTGCGCCTGGAGATCGATCCCGGCTTCGTTCCCTGGCTGCTGCAGCGCCTTCGGCGCACCGTCTCGAGGCCTTCCGATGGATTCACGTCTGCTTGACCTGCTCGTCTGCCCGATCTGCAAGGGCCCCCTCGAACACGAGCAGCGGGCGCAGGAACTGCTGTGCCCCCGCGACCACCTGGCATTCCCGATCCGCGATGGCATTCCGGTGATGCTGGTCGACCAGGCGCGCGACACCCTGGGCGCTCCGACCGCCGACGGCACCGCGGCCGATGCCTGAGGTCGTGCCTGCCGTGCCTGCCGTGCCGGCCGGCGATGCGCCGTTCACGGTGCTGGTTCCCGCGCGCCGCGCCTCCAGCCGTCTGCCCGACAAGCCCCTGGCCGACATCGCCGGGCTGCCGATGGTCGTGCGGGTGGCGCGCCAGGCCCAGGCCAGCGGGGCCAGCCTGGTCGTCGTGGCCACCGATGACCAGCTGATCGCCGACGTCTGCGCAGCCCACGGTGTGCGCGCGATGCTGACCGCGCGCGACCACGCAAGCGGCACCGACCGCGTGGCCGAGGCGGCGGCCCGACTCGGGCTGCACGACGAGGCCATCGTGGTCAACGTGCAGGGGGACGAGCCGCTGATCGACCCGGCGCTGATCCGTGGCTGCGCGCTGCGCCTGCATGGCGATGCGCAGGCGCAGATGGCGACCGCGGCGCATCCGATCACCGAAGCGCGGGCGATCAGCGACCCCAACGTGGTCAAGGTGGTGCTCGATGCACGCCAGCACGCGCTGCTGTTCTCGCGGGCGCCGATTCCCTGGCGCCGCGACCGCTACGCTGGCGGCGCGGCCGACAGCCTGCCGCAGCAACTGCCGTTCCTGCGCCACCTGGGGATCTACGCCTTCCGCATGCACAGCCTGCGCGCATTCTCCGCGCTGCCTCCATGCGCGCTGGAAGCCGAGGAAGCGCTGGAACAATTGCGCGCCATCTGGCACGGCTGGCGCATCGCAGTGCTGTGCGTGGAGCATGCCGAAGCCGCCGGGGTCGACACCGCCGAGGATCTGCAGCGCGTGCGCAAGCTGCTGGCCGAGCGCGGCGACTGAATCGGCAGGCGCCGTGGGCGCGCCACGCATGGCCCCGGATCGTCCGGCGGGCGCCGGGCCGCGTGCTATTCTGCCCCGGGGGCCGCAAGCCCGTGCCAGCCGGCCGGGCCTGCAGGCAAGGCATCGTCGTCTGCATTCCAACTACAAATTTCGGGAGTCTTCATGCGTTTGATCCTGCTGGGCGCACCGGGCGCTGGCAAAGGCACCCAGGCCGCCAACCTGTGCGCGCGCTACAACATCCCACAGATTTCCACCGGCGACATGCTGCGCGCGGCGGTCAAGGCCGGCAGCGCGCTGGGCCTGCAGGCCAAGGCGGTAATGGACTCCGGAGCGCTGGTATCCGACGACATCATCGTCGGCCTGGTGCTCGAACGCATCGCCCAGCCCGATTGCGCACAGGGCTTTCTGTTCGACGGCTTTCCGCGCACCATCAAGCAGGCCGACGCGCTCAAGCACGCCGGCGTGGCGATCGACTACGTGCTGGAGTTCGACGTGCCCGACGAGGACATCGTGCACCGCCTGGGCGGACGCCGGGTGCATCCGGCCTCGGGCCGCGTGTACCACGTCGACTACAACCCGCCGCGGGTCGCGGGCAAGGACGACCTGAGCGGAGAGGATCTGGTGCTGCGCGACGACGACCGCGAGGAAACCGTGCGCAAGCGCCTGCAGGTCTACCACGAGCAGACCCGCCCGCTGGTGGACTATTACGCAGCATGGCAGGCCGGTGGCGATGCCGCGGCACCGCGGCTGCTGCGCATTTCCGGGGTCGGCACGGTCGACGAGGTGACGCGCCGCATCGCCGACGCGCTGCGCTGAAGCGGCGCGGGCCGGCGCCTGCCGCGGCGGCATCTCGGGCAGGATGGGCATGTCGCTGATTCCGCAGGAATTCATCCAGCAGTTGCTCGATCGCGTCGACATCGTCGACGTCATCGGTAGCGCCGTGAAATTGCGCAAAGGCGGGAGCAACTACCTGGGATTGTGCCCCTTCCACGGCGAAAAGACGGCTTCCTTCACGGTCAGCCCGTCGAAGCAGTTCTACCATTGCTTCGGCTGCGGCGCGCATGGCAGCGCCATCGGATTCGTCATGGCCCATGCCGGCCTGAACTTCCCGCAAGCGGTGGCCGAGCTCGCGCGCGGGGCCGGGCTCGAGGTGCCGCAGGCCGAGGTCGACGAGGCTACCGCACGCAGATCCGCCGAGCAGCGCAGCCAGCGGCAGCGTCTGCAGGAAGTTCTGGAGCAGGCCTCGGCCTTCTACCGGGATCGCCTGCGCGAAAGCCCGCGCGCAATCGCCTACCTGAAGGGACGCGGCCTCAGCGGCCGAGCCGCGGCGCGCTTCGGGCTCGGCTACGCGCCCGACGCCTGGCAGGCGCTGGAACGTGCGTTCCCCAACTACCAGTCCGAGCTTCTGGTGCAGGCCGGACTGGTGGTGGCCCGCGAGGCCGACGCGGGAGGCGCCGAGACCACCCGCGGCGCGCGGCGCTACGACCGGCTGCGCGACCGCATCACCTTCCCCATCCGCAACCTGCAGGGGCAGATCATCGGCTTCGGCGGTCGGGTGCTCGATGCGGGAGAGCCCAAGTACCTGAACTCCCCGGAGACCGAGGTCTTCCACAAGGGCGAGGAACTCTACGGTCTGTTCGAGGCGCGCCAGGCGCTGCAGCGCCACGGCCAGGTCCTGGTCGTCGAGGGCTACCTGGACGTGATCTGCCTGGCCCAGCATGGCATCGAGCAGGTGGTGGCCACGCTGGGCACCGCATGCACTCCGGATCAGGTGCGCAAGCTGTTCCGCATCTGCCCGCAGCTGGTGTTTGCCTTCGATGGCGACGCGGCCGGGCGCAAGGCGGCCGCGCGCGCGCTGCAGGCGGTGCTGCCCGAACTCGCCGACACCCGTTCCGCGCGCTTCCTGTTCCTGCCGGCGGAACACGATCCGGACAGCTTCGTGCGCAGCCACGGCCGCGAAGCCTTCGAGCGTGAGATGACGCGGGCCCTTCCGCTGTCGGTCTTCCTGCTCGACCATGTCGCCTCGGGACTGGCGCTGGATACCGCCGAGGGGCGTGCGCAGGCCAGCGTGCGCGCCCGCGAGCTGCTGGCCTTGCTGCCTGCGTCGGCACTCAAGGGACAGATCGTCGGGGAGCTCGCGCAACGCCTGCGCACCCCCTCGGAGGCTCTGCTGGCCGCTGCCCCGACCGCGCGCGGCCGCGGCCGACCGCAGTCCGGCGACGCCCTCCCCGCCGAGCGCCTGTTGCGGCACCCGCGTGCAGACCATGCGGCTACGGCCATGCGCATTCTGCTCGCCCACCCCGCGCTGTGGCAGCAGACCAGCCAGGCGCAGCGTGGCCTGCTGGTGGGCAGCGACGGGGCGGTCGGGGAACTTGCGCGCTGGCTGGAGTCCTACCTGGATGAACATGCGCATCCGACCGCCTCCGGCATCTGGGAAGGCCTGCGCGGTGCCGACCTGCTGCAGGCCGCGGAGGCGCTGCGCCCGGCCGAACTCATCGAGCGCGACGCAGCCGAATGGCAGCCGGATCTGCGCGGAGCGCTGGACAGCATCGAAATGGCCTGGATCAAGAAGCGCCAGCAACAACTGGTCGAGCAGGGCCTCGACGGGCAGGAGGCGCGCGACGAATACCACGATCTTTCGCTGCGCTTGCGCGAACTCCTGCGCACGCTGCCCCGCCTTTGAGAACCGCTGCGGACGGGCTGGCAGCTGCGACTTGAATTCCGGCCGCCCGCCTATACTATGGGGTTTTGCGCAAAGCAAGCTTGTCGACGGGGAAGCTGGGCGGGTGCCGGGATGCTTGCCGGTTCGCATTCCGGCCGACCGCGGCTAAGCGCTTCGAAGCGCGCTGGATGCGGCCGACCGCGGTACGCGGCGCCGCGATTCGGGGCGTCCGATGTACGGAAAGGCCGCGCCATCGCCTATTCTTGCTATGCGCTTGCCGTGTGCATGAGCGCGCCCGACCGGCACCGGGCCCGGCTGCACAGGAACGCCTCCGAGGAAACCGACCATGACCCAAGCCAAACCCGCCTCCACTGCACCCAAGGCTTCCTCAGGCAAGGCCGCGAAGAGCACCAAGGCTGCCGCGGCGAGCAAGGCCGCGAAGCCGGCGCAGGCCACCGCCGTGGTGAACGCCCAGGCACCGGTGGAAGCCAGGGCACGTGCGGCAAAGGCTGATTCCGCGCCGAGCACCAAGGGCAAGGCCGCACCCGCAGCCCGGACGGCACCGTCGGCCAAGGCGACCGCCGGCACCGGCCCGGCGCAGGCCAAGACGGCCAGGAGCGCGGCGCCTGAGAAGAACGCCCCGGCAGACGATGTCAACGCCGGCCTGCCCGACGAGGGCGAAGACGCGGCGACCCCGGCGGTCGCGCTTCCGCGGGGCCGCCGCCCGTCGCGCGCCAAGGAAAAGCAGCTGCTGAAGGAATTCGGCTACGACGATTCCAACGTCACCGAAGAGGAACTGGCGCGTCGTCGGCAGCGGCTGAAGAACCTGATCAAGCTCGGCAAGACGCGAGGCTTCCTCACCTACGGCGAGATCAACGACCACCTGCCGGACAACCTCGCCGACCCCGACCTGCTGGAAACCATCATCAGCATGCTCAACGACATGGGCATCGCGGTGTACGAGCAGGCGCCCGACGCGCAGACCCTGCTGCTCAACCAGCATGGGCCGACCACCTCCAGCGACGAGGAGGCCGAGGAGGAAGCCGAGGCCGCGCTGTCCTCGGTGGACTCCGAGTTCGGCCGCACCACCGACCCGGTGCGCATGTACATGCGGGAAATGGGCACGGTTCAGCTGCTGACCCGCGAGGGCGAGATCGTCATCGCCAAGCGCATCGAGGAAGGGCTGCGCAAGATGATGCTGGCGATTTCGGCCTCGCCGGCGACGGTGGCCGAGATCCTGGCGATGGCCGCGCGCATCGCCAACAACGAACTGCCGGTCGACGAAGTCGTCGACGGCATGGTGTCGGACGACGAATCGGACGACTACGTGGCCGAGGAAGACGTCGATTTCGCGCTCGCCGAGGATGCCGACGAGGACGACGAAACCGCCGCCGCGGC
The DNA here is from genome assembly GCA_021805825.1 of Pseudomonadota bacterium. GTDB lineage: Bacteria > Pseudomonadota > Gammaproteobacteria > Burkholderiales > Burkholderiaceae_C > Thiomonas_A. The sequence continues at coordinate 33,387 of JAJZEC010000001.1, read as the reverse complement.
AGCCAGTTCGGTCAAGCTCGAGGAGCTCAAGTCGAAGGCCCTCGAGCGCTTCGCGCACGTGCACGACGCCTTCATGAAAATGCGTCGCGCCTACGACAAGGACGGATACAAGTCGGCTTCCTACTTGAAGGCGCAGGAACAGATTTCCTCCAGCCTGATGGAAGTGCGCTTCACTGCGCGCACGGTGGAGAAGTTGTGCGACCTGCTGCGTGGCCAGGTCGACGAGGTGCGGCGTCTGGAGCGCGAAATCCGGCGCATCGTGGTCGACCGCTGCGGCATGCCCCAGGAGGAATTCATCAAGAGCTTCCCGGGCCACCAACTCGACCTGGCGTGGGGTGAGCGCCTGGCGGCTTCGAGCAAGCCCTATGCGACGGTGCTGGCGCGCAGCCTGCCGAGCATCCAGGAATTGCAGCAACGGCTGGTCGACACCCAGAACCGGGTCGTCGTGCCCCTGGGCGATTTCAAGGAAATCAACGCCCAGATGAGCCGCGGCGAACAGGAGGCACGCGAGGCCAAGCGGGAGATGATCGAGGCCAACCTGCGCCTGGTGATTTCCATCGCCAAGAAGTACACCAACCGCGGGCTGCAGTTCCTCGACCTGATCCAGGAAGGCAACGTCGGCCTGATGAAGGCGGTCGACAAGTTCGAATACCGTCGAGGCTACAAGTTCTCCACCTACGCCACCTGGTGGATCCGTCAGGCGATCACCCGCTCGATCGCCGACCAGGCGCGCACCATCCGCATTCCGGTGCATATGATCGAGACCATCAACAAGGTCAACCGCATCTCCCGCCAGTACCTGCAGGAGACCGGCACCGAGCCCGATGCGGCGATGCTGGCCGAGAAGATGGACATGCCCGAGGACAAGGTACGCAAGATCATGAAGATCGCCAAGGAGCCGATCTCGATGGAAACTCCCATCGGCGACGACGACGATTCGCACCTGGGCGACTTCATCGAGGACACCGGCATGCTGGCCCCGACGGACGCCGCGCTGCAGGCCAGCCTGCGCGACGTCGTCAAGGACATCCTGGACTCGCTGACCCCGCGCGAGGCCAAGGTGCTGCGCATGCGCTTCGGCATCGAAATGGCCAACGACCACACGCTGGAGGAAGTCGGCAAGCAATTCGACGTCACCCGCGAGCGCATCCGCCAGATCGAGGCCAAGGCGCTGCGCAAGCTCAAGCACCCCACGCGCTCGGACAAGCTGCGCAGTTTCCTGGATTCGCTGTGATCTCCCGCTTCACCGTGATCTCCCTGTTCGCCGCGCCCCCCGTTCCGGCCGGACGTCCCCCACGCGACGCGACGGACGGCTAGACTTGGGCCCATGTCGAACCTGCGCAAGCCCGTCATACGCACCGTGGTGTTCGCCGACGTCGTCGGCAGCACCGGCTTGTACAAATCGCTGGGCGACACCGCGGCGGCGGGCCTGATGACCCAGGTCACCCAGGCGGCTGGCGAGACCATCGAGCAGCATCGCGGACAGGTCGTGAAAACCCTGGGCGACGGCCTGCTGGCTGTGTTCGACGACAACACCGCGGCGGTGCGCGCGAGCTGCGAGGCGCAGCGCCGGCTGGCGTCCTGGAGCACCCAGCATGGGATGCCCTCGACCGTGCCGCTGAAGATCGGCCTGTCCCGAGGCCCGGTGGTGCTGACCACCGGCGACTGCTTCGGCGATGCGGTGAACGCCGCCGCCAGGCTCTCGAGCTCGGCCGCCGGGGGCCAGATCCTGCTCGGCGAAGCGGTGTCGGAAGGCCTGCCGCTCGACCTGCAGGCCAGGCTGCGCAACCTGGGGGCGATCTTCCTGCGCGGCTACGAGCAGCCGGTTCCGGTGCAGCAGATCGAATGGGACGCCGGATGGCAGAACAGCCAGACGATGCCCCATCTGCCGACGGTGATCTCCGCGTCCACGCAGCGGCTGAGCCTGAGCTGGCTCGATGTGGTGCAGGAAGTGCCTGCCGCGCAAGGAGTGATCCACATCGGACGCACGCAGGCGGCCGAATTCGTGGTCAACGACATCCGGGTCTCGCGGCAGCACGCGCGCATCGAATGGCGCGGCAGCTATTTCATGCTCACCGACCTGTCGAGCAACGGCACCTGGGTGCGCTACGCCGGGCAGGACAACGCGCTGGCGCTGCGGCGCAATGAATGCGTGCTCCACGGCCAGGGCGAGATCTGCCTGGGCGCCAAGCCGAGCGACCCGACCGCGCCGACGGTGATGTTCGAGGTTCTCGACCGCTGATCCGCGTCGGCCTGGTGCAACGCCGCGCTGCGCGGCGCATGTTCTTTCATCCTCAGCATGCCTCATCGACGAAGTGAACCGTATGAACATGGCCAGGCCCCGCTGACCGCGGTGGTGCTGTTCAACCTGGGCACCCCCGATGCGCCGACGCCGGGCGCGGTGCGGCGCTACCTGCGCGAATTCCTGTCCGACCCACGGGTGGTCGAACTGCCGCGTCTGCTCTGGCTGCCGCTGCTGCATGGCCTGATCCTGCCGCTGCGCGCGCCGAAGACGGCGGCCAAGTACGCCCGCATCTGGAGCGATTCCGGCTCACCGCTGGCGGTGGCTGGCGCGCAGTTGAAGGCGCGGCTGCAGGAAGAACTGCAACGCCGCGGCCACCATCTGGTGGTGGAACTGGCGATGCGCTATGGACAGCCCTCGACCCCCGACGTCCTCGAGCGGCTGCACGCACAGGGGATGACCCGGCTGCTGGGCATCCCGCTGTACCCCCAGTACAGCGCGGCCACCACCGCCACCGCGCTCGACGCCGTGGGCGACTGGCTGCGCGGCAAGCGCCGCCAGCCGTCGCTGCGCTGGCGGCGCAACTTCGCCGACCATGCGGGCTACCTGCGCGCGCTGGCGCACTCGGTGCGCGCGCACTGGCAGGCGCACGGCCGCGGCGAGCGCCTGCTGATGAGCTTCCACGGCATGCCGCAGCGCACCCTGCAGCAGGGCGACCCCTACCACTGCGAGTGCCTGAAGACCGCGCGGCTGCTCGCCGAGGAACTGCAATTGCAGGATGCGCAATACCAGGTGTGCTTCCAGTCGCGCTTCGGCGCGCAGGCCTGGCTGCAGCCCTACACCGAGCCGACGCTGCGGGATCTGGCGCGCTCCGGGGTGCGCAGCGTCGACGTGGTCTGCCCGGGCTTCGTTGCCGACTGCCTGGAAACCCTGGAGGAAATCGCCATCGAGGGCAAGCAGGCGTTCCTGTCCAGCGGCGGCGCCGAATTCCATTACATCCCCTGCCTGAACACCGAGGCTGCATGGGTCGGCGCCCTCGCCAACCTGGTGGAGGAGGAACTGCAGGGCTGGCCGACGCGCGATGCCATCGACGCCGGGGAACTCGCGGCCAGCGCCCAGCGCGCGTCCGCGGCGGCCCAGGCACGGTGAACCGGCTGCGCATGCCGGGGCGGCCGTCGTCCCCCGCGTTGCCGCAGGGCGTGGCCGACGCCCTGGTTCTGCTGCTGGTCGGGGCATGCCTGAGCTGGGGCCTGGGCCAGCCTCCGATACGCGACAACAACGAAGCCCTGTACGCCAGCATCGCGCTGGCGATGAGCCATGGCGGCTCCTGGCTCATTCCCCACCTGGACGGGGTCCCCTACATCGAGAAGCCTCCGCTGCTGTACTGGCTGATGGCGCTGTGCTTCAAGGCCTTCGGCGTCGGCGCCTGGCAGGCGCGGCTGCCCGACGCCGCAGCGGCCTGGCTGGTCAGCCTGGGCTGCCTGCTTCTGGGCCGCCACCTGCGGGCACCGCTGGCCGGACGCACCGCCGCCCTCGTCTGCGGCACCGCGTTCGGCTGGGTGCAGATCAGTCGCACCATCCTGTTCGACCCCTTGCTCAGCCTGTGGTGGCTGAGCGCGCTCGCGCTGGTGATGCTGGCGTCGCTGCGCGACCGCCCGGCGCTGATGCGCTGGGCCATGCTGCCGCTGGCCCTCGGTGTGCTCAGCAAGGGGCCGCTGGCGCTGGGCCTGATCGGACTGGTCGGGCTGGTGCAACTGCTGCTGTCGCCCGCGCCGCTGTCGCGCGCGCGCCTGCTGCGGCTGTACGTCGACCCCTGGTCGATCGCCATCTTCCTGCTGCTGGCCCTGCCCTGGCAGCTGCTGGCGGCCTGGCGCCAACCGGGCTTCGCCTGGTTCTTCTGGGTCAACGAGACCATCAACCGCTTCCTGGGCACGCGCATCCCCGACGATTTCCACCACGGTCCCTGGTGGTATTACGGGCCCACGCTGCTGGTCGGCATCTTCCAGTGGTCGCCTCTGCTGCTGAGCCTGGCCCTGCGCGGGGCGCGGGGCGCCGCCGCCGACCCCCGCGAGCGCAGCGCGATCTGGGCGCGCAACGCGGCGTTGACCCTGCTGCTGTTCTTCTCCCTGTCCAGCGACAAGGGCGCCTACTACCTGCTGCCGGTGGTTCCCCTGCTCGCCTGGTGGGGCGCGATGCGGCTGCAATTCCTCGAGGATCGCGGGCAACTGGCGCGCTGGCTGCCGCTGGCGGCGGCGGGCTGCGCGGCCTTCGGCCTGGCCGCGCTGGCGCTGTGGCTGGGTTCCATCGGCTACCGGCCACTGCACCTGCTGGTGCTGCAAAGTGGCCTGCCCGACTCGATGGGCCCGGCCTTGCGGCTGCTCATCCTCGGCTTGCTGGCGCTGTCGCTGCTGGCTGCCGGACTGCTGCTGGCGGCCAGGCTCGACGCCGCCCTGCTGCTCTTCGGCTTCATCGGCCTGGCCCTGAGCCTGTTCACCACCCAACTCCAGGTAGCCAAGGGCCCGCAGAGCTCGCAGCAACGGGTCGCCCTCTATCTGCACGACCTGTACCCGGGCGGGGTCGAGATGTATTCCTGGCAGACTTTCGAGGATCACGACGCGTCGTTGTGGTTCTACGGCCTGCGCCCGCTGCGCGTGGTCGACAGCAAGAGCTCCGACCTGTGGTTCGGCTGTCACCACGGCGGGAGCGCCTCGCCCTGCGTCGACCAGGCGGCGCTGCGGCGCAGCGTGGCCTCGGGCCGGCCGACCGCGATCTGGGTCGCGCGCAGCCGGCTGCACAGCTTCCTGGACAGCGGGCTGGCCTGTGGCATGCAGGCGGTGGATTTCGGCTACAGCGTGGTCTTCGTGCACCCCCCTTGAAAGCCGGCGCGACGCCCCCAGATCCTGAGCGCACGCGCGCCACGACGGCGCGCCACGAATTCCCGACCGAGCCATGACCCACGACGAAGCTACCGCCGACCAGGCCCCCTCCTCTTCCCCGGACACCGCGGCCGGCAGCCAGCCCGGCGCGCAGCCGCAGGCTGCGGTCGATGCGCAAGCCGGCGGCGGCGACCCCCTGGAGCAGGCGCTGAAGGCCGCGCAGGAGGAACTCGATGCCCTGCGCGATCAGTTCCTGCGCGCCAAGGCCGAAGCCGAGAACGTGCGCCGGCGCGCCGAGGAGGAAGGCGCCAAGGCGCGCAAGTTCGCCGTCGAGTCGATGGCGCAGGAGCTGCTTCCGGTGAAGGACAGCCTGGAAGCCGCGCTGGCCGACTCCAGCGGCAGCATCGAGGCGCTGAAGACCGGCGTCGAGCTGACGCTCAGCCAATTGCGCGGAGCCTTCGAGCGCAGCCGCATCCAGGAGCTGAACCCGGTGGCCGGCGAACGCTTCGATCCCACCCGGCATCAGGCGATTGCCACGGTACCCAGCGAGCAGCCCGCCAACACCGTGGTCTCGGTGTTGCAGAAGGGCTACGCACTGGCCGAACGCACGCTGCGCCCGGCGCTGGTCTCGGTGGCCGCGGCCGCCCCGGCGCAGTCCGCCTGAAGCCCGGGGCAGCAGGCATGGCCCCGATGCAACCAGGCCCTTGAATCCAGCGCCGTCGCCTGCATCTGCGTCAGCAGCGGGCCGCAGCACCCACCGGCACCGAAACCAACACGACAACCACGAGATCCCGGAGTTCAACATGGCGAAAATCATTGGCATTGACCTCGGCACCACCAACAGCTGCGTGTCCGTGCTGGAAGGCGGCAGCCCCAAGGTCATCGAGAACAGCGAGGGCGCGCGCACCACGCCGTCGATCGTGGCCTACATGGAGGACGGGGAGATCCTGGTCGGGGCGCCGGCCAAGCGCCAGGCGGTCACCAACCCGAGGAACACCCTGTACGCGGTCAAGCGCCTGATCGGACGCAAGTTCGAGGAAAAGGAGGTGCAGAAGGACATCTCCCTGATGCCCTACAGCATCGTGAAGGCCGACAACGGCGACGCCTGGGTCGAGGTGCGCGGCAAGAAGCTGGCCCCGCCGCAGATCTCCGCCGAGGTGCTGCGCAAGATGAAGAAGACCGCCGAGGACTACCTCGGCGAGGAAGTCACCGAGGCCGTGATCACGGTGCCGGCGTATTTCAACGACAGCCAGCGGCAGGCGACCAAGGACGCCGGGCGCATCGCCGGGCTGGAGGTCAAGCGCATCATCAACGAACCGACCGCCGCGGCACTCGCCTTCGGGCTGGACAAGGCCTCGCGCGGCGACCGCAAGATCGCCGTGTTCGACCTCGGGGGCGGCACCTTCGACATCTCGATCATCGAGATCGCCGACGTCGACGGCGAAAAGCAGTTCGAGGTGCTGTCGACCAACGGCGACACCTTCCTCGGCGGCGAGGACTTCGACCAGCGGATCATGGACTACATCGTCGCCGAGTTCAAGAAGGAGTCCGGCGCCGACCTGTCCAAGGACGTGCTCGCGCTGCAACGCCTGAAGGACGCGGCCGAGAAGGCCAAGATCGAGCTGTCGAGCAGCCAGCAGACCGAGATCAACCTGCCCTACATCACCGCGGACGCCTCCGGGCCGAAGCACCTGAGCATGAAGCTCACGCGCGCCAAGCTGGAAGCGCTGGTCGAGGAACTGATCGAGCGCACCATCGCTCCCTGCCGCATGGCCATCAAGGATGCCGGGGTGAAGATCGGCGACATCTCCGATGTGATCCTGGTCGGCGGCATGACGCGCATGCCCAAGGTGCAGGACAAGGTTCGCGAGTTCTTCGGCAAGGATCCGCGCAAGGACGTCAACCCCGACGAGGCGGTGGCGGTGGGTGCGGCCATCCAGGGCTCGGTGCTGACCGGCGAGCGCAAGGACGTGCTGCTGCTCGACGTCAGCCCGCTGACCCTGGGCATCGAGACCCTGGGCGGCGTGATGACGCCGATGATCAAGCGCAACACCACGATTCCGACCAAGCACACCCAGGTCTACTCGACCGCCGACGACAACCAGCCGGCGGTCACCATCAAGGTGTTCCAGGGCGAGCGCGAGATGGCCTCGGGCAACAAGCTGCTGGGCGAGTTCAACCTCGAGGGCATCCCGCCGGCGCCGCGCGGCCTGCCGCAGATCGAGGTCACCTTCGACATCGACGCCAACGGCATCCTGCATGTCAGCGCGCGCGACAAGGGCACCGGCAAGGAGAACAAGATCACCATCAAGGCCAACTCCGGACTCAGCGAGGACGAGGTGCAGCGCATGGTGCAGGACGCCGAGGCCAATGCGGCCGAGGATCACCGCAAGCGCGAGCTGGTCGATGCCCGCAACCAGGCCGATGCTGCTGCGCACGGCGTGCGCAAGTCCCTGTCCGAGCACGGGGACAAGGTGGATGCGCCGACCCGCGAAGCCATCGAGTCCGCGCTGAAGAATCTGGACGAGTCCCTCAAGGGCGACGACAAGGACGCCATCGTGGCCAGCACCGAGGCGCTGATGAGCGCCAGCCAGAAGCTGGGCGAGCAGATGTACGCGCAGCAGGCCGAGCAGCAGGCGCCGCAGGGAGCCGGGGCCGCGGGTGCCGCGGCCGACGACAGCGTGGTCGACGCCGAATTCAAGGAAGTCAAGGACGGCAAGGCGTGATGCGCATCGGCCCGCGGCGCCGCGGGCGCGCGTCTGAGGTGTGCGATCATGCATCCCGGCCGCGACACGCTGCGCTGCCCGAGACCATCGGCAGGGTGCCCCGGGCACCCTGCCGTTCGCCCATTGCGCCCACCATCCGGCAGCAGCTCTGACCATGGCCAAGCGAGATTTCTACGAAGTGCTGGGCGTTGCGCGTGACGCCGACGACGATGCCCTGAAGAAGGCCTACCGCAAGCTGGCCATGAAGTACCACCCCGACCGCACCCAGGGTGACAAGGACAGCGAGGAACGCTTCAAGGAGGCCAAGCAGGCCTACGAGGTGCTCAGCGACCCGCAGAAGCGCGCCGCCTACGACCGCTACGGCCACGCCGGGGTCGACCCCAGCGCGGCGGCCGGCATGGGCGCCGGCGGTTTCGGCGGTGGCGCCGGCTTCGCCGATTTCGGAAGCATCTTCGAGGAGATCTTCGGCGGCGCCCGCCAGCGCGGTGGCGCTCAGGTGTACCGTGGCGCCGACCTCAGCTATTCGCTGAGCCTGAGCCTGGAGGAGGCTGCGCACGGCACCACCAAGTCGCTGCGCATACCCGGCTGGGATCATTGCGGCACCTGCGGCGGCAGCGGGGCCAAGCCCGGCACCAAGCCCAGGGCCTGCCCATCCTGCGGCGGCAGCGGCGCAACCACCCAGCGCATGGGACCGTTCGCGATGCAGCAGACCTGCGCCACCTGTGGCGGCAGCGGCAAGGTCATTCCCGAGCCCTGCCCGAGCTGCCGCGGCCAGGGCCGCGTGCAGCGGCAGAAGACGCTGGAGGTGCAGATCCCGGCCGGCATCGACAGCGGCATGCGCATCCGGTCGACGGGCAATGGCGAACCCGGGCTCGGCGGCGGGCCCGCGGGCGACCTGTACGTGGAAATCCAGATCAAGCCGCACCCCCTGTTCGAGCGCGACGGCAACGACCTGCACTGCCGCATCCCGGTGGGCATGACGGCGGCGGCGCTGGGCGCACGCATCGAGGTGCCCACGCTCGGCGGCAGCGCCGAGATCGACCTGCCCGAAGGCACGCAGTCGGGCAAGACGCTGCGGCTGCGGGGCAAGGGCATCCGGGGCATCCATGCCCCGCATCCGGGCGATCTGTACTGCCACATCGAGGTCGAGACCCCGGTGCGCCTGAACGAGGAGCAGCGCCGCCTGCTCGAGCAGCTCGACGAATCGCTCAAGCGCGGCGGCGACCGCCACACCCCGAACGGCAAGAGCTGGGCCGACAAGGTGCGCGCCTTCTTCAAGTAGGCCATCCGATCGGGCCTGGGCGCGGTGGGTGCGACAATGGCGCCTTTTCCCCTGAACCGCCGGACATCGATATCCATGGAAGCCGAACAACTCAACGCCCTTGCCTCCCAGCTGCGCGACCTGTCGGAGCGCACGCGGCTGCTTCGGGGGTATCTTTGACTACGAAGCCAAGTCGGCGCGCTTGCGCGAGGTCAGTGCGGCACTGGAAGATCCCGGAGTCTGGAACGACCCCAAGCGCGCCCAGGAACTGGGCAAGGAACGCAGCAGTCTCGAAGGCGTGGTGCTGAGCCTCGAGCGCATCGAGCGCGAGCTGGGCGACCATACCGGGCTGTTCGAGCTGTCCAGCGAGGAGAACGACGACGCCACCCTGCGCGCGATCGCCGAGGACACGCGCGCCACCGCCGGGCGGGTCGAGGAGCTGGAGTTCCGCCGCATGTTCTCCAACCCGATGGATGCAGGCAACTGCTTCCTGGACATCCAGTCCGGCGCCGGGGGCACCGAGGCCTGCGACTGGGCGGCCATGCTGCTGCGGCAGTACCTGCGCTACTGCGAGCGCCAGGGCTTCAAGGTGGAAGTGCTCGAGGAATCCGAGGGCGACGTCGCCGGCATCAAGAGCGCCTCGCTGAAGGTCGAGGGCGACTATGCCTACGGCAAGCTGCGCACGGAAACCGGCGTGCACCGCCTGGTGCGCAAGAGCCCCTTCGATTCCTCGGGCGGTCGCCACACCAGCTTCGCCAGCGTGTTCGTCTACCCGGAAGTCGACGAATCCATCGACATCGAGATCAACCCCGCCGAGGTGCGCATCGACACCTTCCGCGCCAGCGGCGCGGGCGGGCAGCACATCAACAAGACGGATTCGGCGGTGCGGATCACCCACCTGCCGACCGGCATCGTGGTGCAATGCCAGAACGACCGCTCGCAGCACAAGAACCGCGCCGAGGCCTGGTCGATGCTGCGCTCGCGGCTGTTCGAGCATGAACTGCGCAAGCGCCAGGCCGAACAGCAGAAGCTGGAGGACAGCAAGAGCGACGTAGGCTGGGGGCACCAGATCCGCTCCTACGTGCTCGACCAGAGCCGCATCAAGGATCTGCGCACCGGAGTCGAGATCTCCAACACCCAGAAGGTGCTCGACGGCGATCTCGACGATTTCATTTCCGCCAGCCTCAAGCAGGGCCTGTGAAGGCCCTGCCCGGCAACGCCCGACTCGCAGCACGACCCCGCCCATGCGCACAGACCAAGCCCCCGTGATTTCCCGCCTGGCCTACGCCCCGCCCGCCTACGCGATCGACAGCGTGCGGCTGGAATTCGACCTCGACCCCCAGCGCACCCGGGTGCGCAGCCTCATGCAGGTGCGCCGCAACCCGGCGGCGCCGGCCGACGCGCCGCTGCACCTGGATGGCGAGGACATCACCCTGCAATCGCTGCGGGTGGACGGCAAGCCCTACGTCTACGCGCAGACCGGTGCGGGCATCCGGCTGGACAAGCTGCCCGCACAGTTCGAGCTCGAAGTGGCCAATGGCTGCGCCCCGGCGGCCAACACCCACCTGTCGGGCCTGTACATGTCGGGCGGCGCCTTTTTCACCCAGTGCGAGGCCGAGGGTTTCCGGCGCATCACCTTCTGGCCCGACCGCCCGGACGTGATGAGCCGATTCACCGTGGTGCTGCGCGCCGACGCGGCGCAGTATCCGGTGCTGCTGAGCAACGGCAACCTGCTCGAGCAGCGGCGCCTGGACGACGGACGTCTGCAGGCCACCTGGGAGGATCCCTTCCCCAAGCCCAGCTACCTGTTCGCCCTCGTCGCCGCCCGCCTGGTCAGCCGCCAGCAGCGGGTGCGCAGCCGCGATGGCCGCGAGCACGTACTGCAGGTGTACGTGCGCGAGGGCGATCTCGACAAGACCGAGCATGCCATGCGCTCGCTGGTGCTGGCGCAGGCCTGGGACGAGCAGCGCTTCGGCCTCAGCCTGGATCTGGATCGCTTCATGATCGTCGCGGTCAGCGACTTCAACATGGGCGCGATGGAGAACAAGGGCCTGAACGTCTTCAACACCAAGTACGTGCTGGCGAACCCGTCGACCGCGACGGACACCGATTTCCAGAACATCGAGTCGGTGGTCGGCCACGAATACTTCCACAACTGGACGGGCAACCGCATCACCTGCCGCGACTGGTTCCAGCTCAGCCTGAAGGAAGGCCTGACGGTGTTCCGCGACCAGGAGTTCAGCCAGGATCTGGCCGCGGCTGCCGGTGGTGAATCGGCGCGCGCGGTGCGCCGCATCGAGGACGTGCGCGCGCTGCGCGCGCTGCAGTTCCCCGAGGACGCCGGGCCGATGGCCCACCCGGTGCGCCCCGACAGCTACGTGGCCATCGACAATTTCTACACCCCGACGGTCTACGAGAAGGGCGCCGAGGTGGTGCGCATGATGCAGACCCTGGTGGGGCGCGAGGGCTTCGCCCGCGGCATGCGGGAGTACTTCGCCCGCCACGACGGCCAGGCCGTGACCTGCGACGATTTCCTGTCGGCGATGGCCGAGGCCAACCCCGACTCGGCGCTGGCGCGCCACCGCGAGAGCTTCGCGTTGTGGTACGCGCAGGCGGGAACGCCGCGGCTGCAGGCGCGCGGGGAGTACGACCCGGCGAACCGCAGCTACACCCTGCGCGTGCGGCAGGACAGCGTGCGGCCGGGCAACCAGCCGCAACTCATCCCGCTGCGCCTGGGGCTGCTGGCGCGCGACGGCACGCCGCTGCGCATGCGCCCGGACGGCGCGCAGCACGACGTCGACGAGGCCTTGCTGGTGCTGGGCGAGGCCAGCCGGGAATTCATCCTGCACAACGTCGAGCAGCCGCCGGTGCCGTCGCTGCTGCGCGGCTTCTCCGCCCCGGTGATCCTCGACGACGGACTCGACGATGCGCAGCGCCTGGTGCTGCTGGCCCACGATCCCGATGCCTTCAACCGCTGGGAATCGGCGCAACGCCTGGCCCTGGCCCGGCTGCTGCCGGCCGCCGGTGGCGAAGCGCTGACATGCGACACGGCCTGGCTGCAGGCCTTGCGCGCGGTACTCGACGACAGCCGCCTGGATCCGGCGCTGCAGGAACTGCTGCTCACGCTCCCCGGTGAGGGCTACATCGCCGAGCAGCTCGCTTCCATCGATCCGCCGCGCATCCACCAGGCGCGGCAGCAGTTGCGCCGCCTGCTCGCGCAGGAACTGGCTGAGGCGTGGCAGCGGCTGTGGCATGAACTGGAGCCGAGCGGGGGCTACCGCCCGGATGTCGCCGGCGCCGCGCGGCGCGGCCTGCGCAACCTCGCGCTGACTTCGCTGTGCCTGCTCGGCGACGCGCAGTGGCAGGGCCGCGCCTACCAGGCCGTGAAGGACGCTGACAACATGACGGATCGCTTTGCCGCACTGGCAGCACTCGTTGGCAGCGCCGCCGAGCTGGCCACCCCGGCGCTGCAGCGTTTCGCCACCCAATTCACCGCCGAGCCGCTGGTGATGGACAAATGGTTCGCGCTGCAGGCCGCGGCTCCGGGCGTGCAGGTCGAGCAGATCCGCGACCTGATGCGTCACCCGGACTTCAGCCTGCGCAACCCCAACCGTGCGCGCAGCGTGATCTCCGCCTTCTGCCAGGGCAACCCGGGCGCCTTCCACCGCGCCGATGGCGCCGGATACACCTTCTGGGCCGAGCAGGTGCTGGCGCTCGACGCCATCAACCCGCAGGTCGCGGCGCGGCTGGCGCGCGCGCTGGAGCGCTGGCGCAAGCTGGCGCAGCCCTTCGGCGAGCGCGCAGAGGCGGCCATCCGCGATCTCGCGGGCAATGCGGCGCTGTCGAGCGACTGCAGGGAAATCCTCGACAAGGCGCTCGCCTGAGCCGGACAATGCCGTGCGGGCATCGAACCGCGCCCCTGCATCCCTTCCTACTGCCATGTCCGACCACTCTGTGAGCCTTTCGCGCTGGCTGATCGAACAGCAGCGCACCCATGGCCATATCCCCGCCTCGCTGCGGCTGTTGATCGAACAGGTGGCGCGCGCCTGCAAGCGCATCAGCCGGGCGGTCGACAAGGGCGCCAGCAGCGGCGTGCTCGGCAGCCTGCAGAGCAGCAACGTGCAAGGCGAAGTGCAGAAGCAGCTGGACGTCATCGCCAACGACGTGCTGCTCGAAGCCAACGAATGGGGGGGCCACCTGGCGGCCATCGCCTCCGAGGAACTGGAGACCATCCACCCCATTCCCCACCGCTTCCCGCGGGGCGAATACCTGCTGCTGTTCGACCCGCTCGACGGTTCGAGCAACATCGAGGTCAACGTCACCATCGGCACCATCTTCTCGGTGCTCCACCTCGACGAAGGAGTGGCCGAGGTGCAGGGTGAGCATTTCCTGCAGCCCGGCCATCGCCAGGTGGCGGCGGGCTACTGCACCTACGGGCCGCAGACCACCCTGGTGCTGAGCCTGGGGCACGGGGTCAGCAGCTTCGCGCTCGACCCGGATCAGGGCAGTTTCGTGTGCACCCAGCAGGATCTGCGCATTCCGGAAACGACCTCCGAGTTCGCGATCAACATGTCCAACATGCGCCACTGGGCGGCCCCCGTGCGTCGCTACATCGACGAATGCCTGGCCGGACGCGAAGGCCCTCGCGGCAAGGATTTCAACATGCGCTGGGTCGGCAGCATGGTGGCCGACGTGCACCGCATCCTGCAGCGTGGCGGGGTGTTCCTCTACCCCTGGGATCGCCTCTACCCTAATCTCGCCTGCAGGCTGCGGCTGATGTACGAGGCCAACCCGATGGCCATGCTGGTCGAGCAGGCAGGCGGCATGGCGGTGGCCGGCAGCCAGCGCATCCTGGACATCCAGCCCACCGGACTGCACCAGCGCGCCGCGGTGATGCTGGGCTCGCGCGACGAGGTCGAGCGCCTGCGGCAGTACCACCTGGAAGCCGAAGAAGGCTCCAGGCCGCCGCCGATGAGGTAGCATTGAAGGTTTGTCGCCGGTGTAGCTCAGTCGGTAGAGCAGCTCATTCGTAATGAGAAGGTCGAGGGTTCGATTCCTTTCACCGGCACCATAACAATTAGTTACATCTTTCGCCCTGGCAGCGACCCCTCGCGCTGCGCTCAGCGGGCTCCCAGTTGCGGCGCATCCAGCGCCCTCGCGCCGAACAGGCCCGGCGAAGTCCCCAGATCCCCCTCCGCGTAGGCCAGGTTCACGCGCGCCAGCAACTACCTGCGCGACGCATCGATCTGCCGGGCACGCACCAGTGCCACCTGCGCGTTCGGCACCTTGAGCACGCTGGCCACGCCATGCCTGTAGCGTTTGCGGGCCGCCCGCAGCGCCTGGGTGGCCAGCTTCGCCACGCGGGGGTCATGCCGCCCCGCTTTCAGCAACCTGGCTACCTGGTCCTCGAACACTTGGCATGCCTCTTCGGACATCAGGTCCTTCTTGATTCCGGCGGGCAGCAACTCTTCGACCGCACTGCGCCTGACCTTCAGCCTTTTGGCGCACGCGGCGTCGCCGCGGTTCTTTCGGGTCACGCAGCCCCAGCGGGTACGGTCGACGATCACATAGGCTCCGCCACTGTTGGCGCCAACCGAACACTGAGCCACTGGGGGTGTGGGTGGGTCAGCTTTGCATCGGCGCCCACAAGCCCCGCTGCCTTGGCCTGGCACGCAGCGCTTGCGCATGAAACAGCCGCTCGATGCGATGCAGCCCACGTGTGTCAACCCGCGTGCGACGCGGGCGGGCGAGCACGCAGCGACATCAGGACCGGAGGTCTTGAACAGGGACGATTCCTTGACCCCAGGACCCGAGGGCCAGCCCGGCCGCGATGTTCGGCAACGCACAGACCGGGCGCCTGCGCGGGCATATTTTCTTGGTTCGCTCCGCCTGCGAGGGTGCTGTCGAGCTCATCCCGGCCATTTCGTTCGCGTGCCTGCCGGCGGGATCGCCGGTCAGCCGGAATCGTCGGGGACGCCCGGCCCCACCTTTCGTCGGCAACCGACGCTAGGACACCATGCAGCCAGGCAGATCGACTCCCTGACGAGGACAATCTCATGAACGACACGGCGAATACGCGACACAGCCTACGGGAGGCCTCCCTTCTTGACTTCGTCGATCCCTCGATCGAGTGGCGCCGGGTCTTCGCGGAGTGCTGGGGAACGTTCCTCCTGGTGCTGGTCGCTGCCGGCGGGGGAGCGGTCGCGGCACGCACCCATGACGCGATCCCCTTGGGCTTTCAAGTCATCGCTCCGGGACTCATGGTCATGGCCATCATCTACTTCATGGGGACCGTCAGTGGCGCGCACCTGAATCCCGCGGTGACCGTGGCCTTCGCCTTGCGGCGCAACTTCCCCTGGCCGCGAGTCCCGGGCTACCTGATGGCACAGTTGGCGGGTGGCGTTATCGCAGCTCTGTTCCTGCGCGTCATGTTCGGCACCGGCGGAATGCTCGGCGCCACTGTGCCGGGGCCTGGCATCACGAGCATCCAGGCCGTCGCCATGGAAACGGTGTTGAGCGCCGGCCTGGTGAACACCATCCTGGGCACGGCTTCGGGCGCCCGCAACATCGGCACGAGCGGCGCCCTCGCCGTGGGGGGGTACATCGCCCTTGCGGGACTGTGGGCCGCGCCGATCAGCGGTGCCTCGATGAATCCGGTGCGTTCCCTGGCGCCGGACCTCGTGCGGGGCGATTTGTCGACCACCTGGATCTATATCGTCGGCCCCCTGCTGGGTGCGTCGATCGCCGTCGTCTTCGAATCCATTCTCAAGGGCAAGGCCAGCGCCGCCGGAACGTTGGCGGCCGAGGGCGATCTCGGGCTCGCCGAGCCCGAACCGGCAACGCCGACTCCGCCTGACGCCCTGCCCCCTGGCGGTGGTTCATGAACCGCTACCACCATCTGGTCGAGGTGGACTTGAAGGCGCTGAGGCCAACCCAGATGACCGTGGGCATGGGAGAGGTCCGCCAGAAGTGCCGACATTGGAGCACGCTCGATCCGCAGCAGCGCGATCGCTACCTCTCCCGCCATTGGTTCCCGGCCGTACGCGGGCCGCACGGGCGTTACTACATCATCGACCACCACCATCTAGGCCTGGCCCTGATCCTGGAAGGCGTGCCGACTACCCAGCTCGTCCTCATGCAAGACCTCTCGGCCTTGAGCCGGCACGAATTCTGGGCCCTCATGGACCATCAGCAATGGGTCCACCCGTACGATCGCCGGGGGCGCAGGCATGCCTTCAGCGACCTGCCCAGGAATCTCACCGAGATGGGCGATGATCCGTATCGCAGCCTCGCAGGGGCCGTCAAGAGCTCAGGTGGATTCCCGAAGGATGGCGAGCCGTTCGCGGAATTCCTGTGGGCGAATTTTTTCCGCAGGCATATTTCGCCACGATCGCTCAAGGCGGATCCGGCGGCGGCCGTCGACCGGGCTCTGGCCCTCGCCCACGGCGCCGAGGCCTCGCACCTGCCAGGGTGGAGCGGTATCAACATCGCCGGCGAAGAGGATCTGGAATTCGAATGAGCCGCGCCGACGCCGACCGCCGTGTCGCGCGCCTGGCGGCCGTCGATTTCCCGGATACGACGACACCGGGGCGCGCATCGGGCAGGGCGATTCAGGCTGCCTTCGCGCCTGCCTGCCGATCCGCGATGGCCAGCAGCGGCCGAATCAGGTCGATAGGCATGGGAAAGACGATGGTCGAATTCTGCTCGGCGCCGATCTCGGCCAGCGTCTGCAGGTAGCGCAACTGCATCCCGCCAGGGGCGGAAGCCAGGATGGTCGCCGCGTTGACCAGGGTCTGCGCGGCCTGGAGTTCGGCATCGGCGTGGATCACCTTGGCGCGCCGATCGCGTTCGGCCTCGGCTTGCTTGGCAATGGCGCGCACCATGTCCTCGGTGAGTTCGATGTTGCGAATCTCGACCACGGTGACCTTGATGCCCCAGGCTTCGGTCTGGGCGTCCAGGATCGCCTGGATATCGTCGTTGATGCGTTTGCGCTCGGAAAGCATCTCGTCCAGGTCATGCCGGCCCAGCACGGCACGCAGGGTCGTTTGCGCCAGTTTGCTCGTCGCCGAGAAAAAGTCCTCGACCTGGATAAAGGCCTTTTGCGGATCCACGATCTGGAAGTACAGCACCGCATCGACCTTGACCGAAACGTTGTCGTGGGAGATCACGTCCTGCGACGGAACTTCGTGCACGACCGTGCGCAGATCCAGGCGAGCCATGCGCTGCAAGCCCGGGACGATCACGATGAGCCCTGGCCCCTTGACCTTCAGGAATCGCCCCAGCTGGAACACGACGGCTCGTTGGTATTCGTACACGATCCTGAGTGACGATGCCGCGGCCAGGAACACGAAGAGCAGCAAAAGCCATAGCAGCGTCAGCGATGCGAATGCGTGAAACATGAAGACTCCTTGGCGCCCGGCAGCAGGGACGGCATGGGTGCCGCCATCAAGTCGGCGAAACGCAGCATGCCGCATGGCATGCCGGACGGTCTGTGCCCCAGCGCACGCAGGGCGTCCTCGGCCCGCACCGCGGCGCCGCTCAACGCGCCCCGGAGCCGCCGGGCAGGAGTCTTTCGTATTCCTGCCTGACGACCTGGTAGCACTCGCAGGTCCTGCGCTCCAGGCCGAGTCGGTCGAGTACGTGGATATGTCCACGCGAATACCGTATGAGCCCGTCGCGCTGCAGGCTCAGGGCGGCCTCGGTCACGCCCTCGCGCCGCACGCCCAACATGTTGGCGATGAGTTCCTGGGTCATGATGATCTCCTGCCCCGAAAGCCGGTCCAGGCTCAACAGCAACCAGCGGCAAAGCTGCTGGTCGAGGGAATGGTGGCGATTGCAGACGGCGGTCTGGGTCATCTGCGTGATCAGCGCCTGTGTGTAGCGCAGCAGCAAGTGCATGGCAGCGCCCGAGCGATCGAACTCGCTCAGCAGCGCCTGCGCGCTCACCCGGAAAGCACGCCCCGCGCTTTGCACCACGCCGCGGCTCGGTGTCGATCCGCCACCCATGAACAGCGGAATACCGACCACGCCCTCGCGACCGACAACGGCAAGTTCGGCTGAATGCCCGTCTTCAGTCACGTAGAGCAGGGACACGATGGCCGTGGAGGGGAAGTAGGCGTGCGTCAGTTTCGCCCCGGACTCGTACAGGGATTTCCCGAGCGCAAGCTCCACGGGTTCGAGGTGAGGCAGCCAGCGCTGGTAGTCGACCTCGGGAAGCGCCGCAAGAAGGTCGTTCGAGCACGCTTGCATGCCCTCGGGACAGCGAAGCTTCCGGACCTGGTTCATTCGGTACCTGCGCTGTCGGGCCGTCCAGACAATGGCGCCATGTCGCGCCCTGGAATCCGCATCCCGCATGGGTCCTCATGCGCCAGGCCTATTGCGTCGCCGAGCAGCGCCCTGCACAGGATGGCCCTGCGCCTGGGTGACAAGCGCGCAGGGGCCCTCCCGATGCGACGAAGCAGTTGCGACGGCTGCTGGCCCCGGCCACTGCAAAACACGCGGGACAGGAGGATCCCTGCCGCGACCTTGCCCATGAGAAGCCGCGGGCAGATGCAGGCCGATCCCCGGGCGGATCGTGCGCCCCGGGTCCTGAAGCCATGCCATCGGGAAAGCGACTGACGCAGGATTTTCCCGAGTTGGGGAACCCCTCGAAGCACCCCGCGCTCGCGCAGCAGCGCCACGAGCAACCCGAGCTCGGCATTGCGCCGCAGGGCGTCCTCCGCGTCCGACACGGCCTGACTGCGCGCACACACCCGCGGAGCGCGAAGACTGTCGGTGGCCTCGCTCGGGATGCCGTGACTGAACGCGTAGCGGCCGGGCCCAGCCTTCTTGGCGCAATACATCGCAGCGTCGGCCAGGGCGAGGAGCGATTCGCCAGCATTCGCATCCTCCGGAAACAGGGCGATACCGATGCTCGGGGTCACGCGCAGTACATGGCTTCCCACGCGCAAGGGCTCATACAGCGCGACGACGAGCTTTTCGGTGATCGCAATGACGTCGGCAGGATGCACCACATCGGTGAGCAGGACCACGAACTCGTCACCGCCGTAACGCCCGACGAAGTCGGCTTCGCGCAACACCTGTTTCATGCGCACGGCCAACGTCCTGAGCACCTCGTCGCCGGCGCCGTGACCACACTCGTCGTTGATGCGCTTGAAGTGATCCAGGTCGAGAAAGAGCAGCGCCAGGCGCGTGGAGCCTCTGCGGGCTTGCGCGACGGCATGGACCAGCGCTTCGAGCGTCTGGGCGCGTCCCGGGATCTGCGTCAGCGCATCCAGCCCTCCCAGTCGCTCGGCCTCAAACCTGGCCAGGATCGCCTCGTCGGCTTGCTCCATGGCTCGCAACGCGGCCAGCACCAGGGCCTCGTTGGCAGCCACCACGTCGTCCGTCCGGTTCTGCGCCGATGGGGGCTTGGCCACGTTCATGTTTCTCAAGGCCCTCGGAAGTCGGAACAGCGCCATGGTCGCGTGACGCTCCAGGCGCGGGGGCGCAACGTCGCCCGGGCCGAAGCCGCGCTATCCAGGCTGCGCCGGGGTATCGAAACGCCCTCGCAAGCGCCCCCGCCACGGCAGGCATGGACCATTATGAACCTTCGCGGCGCAGCGCTCGGGCTCCAGCAGCGACCCATCGGGCGATACACCGCTGCGAGCATCGGCATCGCCCGAGGTGGTCGCACGATCATCGCAGGGGAAAACCGCTCATGGCCAGGATGCCGAGCAGTCCCATCAGGATCAGGTAGACCGCCACGATGTAATTCAGCAGTCTGGGAACGAGCAGGATGAGCACCCCTGCGATCAGCGAGACGACGGGACCGAGAGTAGCGTGGAAGTGCATGGCATGGGCTTGCGTCAGGGCAAGAATCGGGCGGGTGCCGAAAGTCGCAGTCTGGCGCGGCCGCCCTGGCATGTCTGTGCGCCGCCGCACGGTCGCGCCCGGCAGGCGCCGGCTTTTCGGGGACTGTTCCGAAGACAGTGTGCGGCAGCACACGGTGCGGATCCGGCGCAGAGGCTATATTGAGAATTTGCCAGGGCTGTCGGGGCCCATGCTTGTCCTGCGCCATTTGCGCCGCCCAGGCAATCGCCGCTGCGGCCGGCATCGGGCAATCGACCCTGGGGGGATCGCCTTGACCATCGATGAGCGGCAACATTTGGAGGCGTCGCTCCTGCGCGGCGGCGGAGACGACGCGCAGCGCGTGGCCGAGGCCGTGGTCGAACTGTGGACCCGCGTCGACGGCGCGCTCGGCCCGGTCATTGGCAGGGCCGGCGTGGCGGCCCTGCTGCAGCGTTGCCTGCACCTGACAGGGCCCTCCCATGTCTGGCTGCGTCAGGCCCTGAGCGCCGGCCCGCCGGGGCCGATCGATCTCCAATCCCTGGGCGCCGTCTTCGCCCGCCAGAGCCCCGCCGAAGCGGCGGCCGGAGGGGTTGCCCTTTTTGTTCAATTTCAAGCCCTGCTGTCCAGCCTGATCGGCAGCGCGCTGAGCGAGCGGCTGCTGCACGATGTGCACCCGCTGCCGCCCGGCGAGGGGCGTTCACCGGACCTTTGACCATGACCGACCAGGTTGCCATCGAGCGGCTGCCCACCCGCATCCCGGGACTCGACGAGGTGTTGGGCGGAGGCATCCCCGAGCTGTCCTTCAACATCATCGCCGGACCTCCGGGCTGTGGCAAGACCACGTTGTCCCATCAGCTCATGTTCGCTTGGGCCAGCCCGCAGCGGCCCGCGCTGTATTTCACGGTGCTCGGCGAACCCCCTCTCAAGATGCTGCGCTATCAGCAGCTCTACGACTTCTTCGACAGCGCAGCGATCAATCGGTCGATTTTCTTTTTCAACCTCGCCGATGAAGCCACATCGGGCGATCTCGACCTGGTGTTGCAGCGCGTTGCCGACGAGGTCGAGGCGCACAAGCCGGCCTTCATCTTCGTCGACTCGTTTCGCTCCCTCATCCTCGCCACCGATACAGCCGAGGCCCCGCACGCGTCCTTGCAACAGTTCGTGCAGCGCCTGGGCGCCATGCTGACCAACTGGCAGGCCACGACCCTCCTGATCGGTGAGTACGCGGACGTGGCCGACGCCAATCCGGTATTCACGGTGGCAGACGGGCTGCTCTGGTTGCGCCAGAGCGTGCAGCGCAACTCGATGGTGCGCAAGCTCGAGGTGATGAAAATGCGCGGCCAGGCGACCCGGCCGGGCCTGCACTCCTACAGCATCGGCAAGAGCGGGATCGAGGTTTTTGCCTACCCTGACTTGTCGGAAGCACAAGCGCGAGAGACATCGCCGGACTCGCCGCGCCTGAGCCTGGGCGTGGCCGGGCTCGACGACATGCTCGGCGGCGGGCTGCCGCGCGGATACTCGCTGCTGGTGGCCGGCCCCTCCGGCTCAGGCAAGAGCATCCTTGCCGCCTCCTTTCTCGCCGAGGGCGCGCGCTGCGGCGAGACCGGCGTGATCGCCGCGTTCGAGCAGCATCCGCGCAAGTCGCGCAACAGCCGGCTCGTAGATCTCATCGACAGCGGCAAAGTCGGGATCGTTCACAGCCCGTCCGGGAACCTGTCGATCGACAGGATCCTGGTGCAGCTCATGCGCGAGGTGCATCGGCTCCATGCAAGCCGGGTGGTCATCGATTCGCTGTCGGGTCTGGAGCTGGCCCTGGCGCCGACCTTCCAGGAAGATTTCCGCGAGTCGCTGCTGCGCCTCGTGACCACCTTGACCAGCGCCGGAATCACGGTGTTGATGACCTCGGAACTCGAGGATCGGTACAGCGACCTGCGATTCAGCCCCTACGGCGCCGCCTTTCTCACCGATGTCATCATCGTGCAACGCTATGTCGAGCTGGACAGTCGTCTGCAGCGCGTGATGGCCGTGGTCAAGGTGCGCGCCAGCGCCCACTCGGACGCCTTGCACGCGTTCACCATCGACGACGACGGCATGCGCGTGGGCGAGATCATGCACGACAGGGAGGGTCTGCTCAGCGGAAGTCCCAGCCGCCGGCACGGCAGCGCCGACTGATGCCCGGGCGCTGCGCCTCGGTCAGGCCGGCGCCCCGGGCAGGGTCACCACGAAGCGGCTTCCCAGGCCCCGCCCGGCACTGAAGGCCTGCACGGTTCCTCCGTGGGCCTCGACCAGCCTGCGCACGACCGTGAGTCCGAGGCCGATTCCGGCGCCGTCCACGGCCAGGGCCTCGGCGTCGTGCCAGAAGGGCGCGAAAATCCTCGAGATCGCGCCCGCAGACATGCCGATGCCGTTGTCGCGCACCTCCACCACGACGCTGTCGTGCACCGTGGAGCCCCCAACGGTGATGGTCGCGCCCTCCCCCGAATACTTCGAGGCGTTGTCGAGCAGGTTCGCCAGGACCTGGATCAGACGTTCCGGGTCGCCCATCACGTCCAGCGGCTGTTCGCCGAGCTGAAGGGCCAGGTTCTGGCCGCGCGCGCGCACTGCCGGCTGCGCCGATCGCACCGCCTTATGAACCGCGTCGCGCAGATCGATGCTCTCGCGCGCCAGGGTCAACGGATTCAGGCGAGCGCCCACCACCCCCTCCAGGCGTTCGAGCATGCGCTGCATGCGCAGCATCTGCTCGTCGAGCATGGACTGCACGTGGGACAGCAGAGCCTGGTCGACCTGCGTGCTTCCCAGCAACGACGCCACCACGCGCACGGGCGCCTGTGGATCGCGGAGTTCCTCCGCGATGACGGCCAGCAGGTCCACATGCCGCTGCTGCGCCTGCAACAAGGCGTCGCTGAGCTCCCGTGCATCCAGGACGGCCATGACCAGGCGCTCATTCGCATCCCGAAGCCAGGCGTCCTCGGCCGACGGCTCGGCGGACATTCGCGTGTTCGGATCGGAACGCCAACCTTGCCCGACGGTTTGGCGCTCCGACGGCAAGTCTGCTCCGGCACCGTCGCCGGAATCATGCTCCGCTCGCGGGGCCCTTCCTTCGGGCGCTCGCGCCTTGAGCTTCGAGCGCGCCGCGGCGTCGAGCAGGTCTTCCATGCGCTGGCCGTTTTCCGGGAACACACCGATGCCGATACTCGCGCTGAACCGCAGCTCGCGCTGTCCAGCCTGAATTCGACGACCCAGGGCTGTCTGGATGCGGCGTGCGGTCACGGCAGCGTCATCGGGCTTGGTGATTTCCATCAGCGCGACCAGGAACTGCCCATTGCCCTGGCTGAGCGTCAGGTCGCAGTCCCGGACCTGCACCCGGATACGATCGGCAAGCTCGCGCAACAGCAGCTCGGCGGCCTCGGGCCTCATGCCGGACTGCATTTGTGCGAAATGCTCCAGTTCCACATCGAGCAGCGCGAACACCCTCTTGTGGCGCCGGGCCAACGCGAGGCAGGGAGCGATCTGCTCGAGCCAGCTCTGGCGCGGCATCAAACCCGTGCGCACCGCTGGCTGCGCCGGGCGTTCCGCCTGGCCCGACGCCTTCCCGGCGGGCCCGCCCTGGCCGAGCTTGGCCGTGCGCAGCGGCACCTCGTCGACGCGGACCACCCGCGAATCGTCGACCCGTGGGTCGGTCATCCTGGCCGTGACCGTCTGTTGCAGAAGCCGGCTCAGTACCCTGCGTGCCGCTTCGATGTCTTCCTGCAGTTGCGCAAGCTCGGCCTGCGAGTTGGCGCGATCGGTCGCATCGGTCATGGCCGCTCCACTGTGGCCCAGGCATGTTTCATCAAGACCGGCACGCCGGCAGATGCGCAGATGTGTCGTGGCTCACCGTGGAGTCAAAGCCGACCCAGCAGGATCAACACCACAATCACGACGGCGACGAGACCGATTCCGCCGCTGGGTACGTACCCCCAGCCGCGGCTATGGGGCCACACCGGGATGGCTCCGAGCAGCATGAGCACGAGCAGGATCAGAAGAACGGTACCGAGCATGATGGGTGTTTCCGGCTTGTCAGGCAGCGCTCGGGAGACCCCGGGCAGACCGAGTGCCGGGTGGGTTCCGCCCGGCACTCGCGAAAGGTACGGGCCCAAGATATGGCCTGCTCCCCGCGCGTGTATGTGCGCCAGCGAACACCGCCCTGCGCAGCGGGCCTGGCGCATGCCGTCCCGGCGAAAGGGATGGCAATGTTCTAGCCGTTCTCTTAAAGAGTTGCTAAGGCCCCCCGGGCCCGCCTAGACTACGCCCCAGCCAACAACTGGGGCGTTTCTTTGTCCAAGGTGAAATCGCTTCTGGAGCGCCAGGAGCGCCAAGAGCAACCGCGAGCCGCTAAGTGGCCGTGGCGGTACCCGCCGACCGCAGGCAGCATCCAAGTCAACTTCTGTCGCAACCCCCGATGCGGCAATTTCGGCGTGCCGCCTCGAAACGAGACTGGCCGCGGCCGACGTCGGGCCAAGGGCGCCTCGCCAACGCCTGGCGATTACATCGTCTGCGCCACCGGTAAAAACCTCCCTGCGCTTCGATGCAAGCTCTGCGACGAGATTTTCCCCATGCAGAGCAATCTTGCTATCGCAGAAGAACTGCTCCGCATCGGCAAATACCTCGACCCTCGCGTACCAGTATGTCAAAACGAAGCCTGCAAGCTATTCGGCAAAGACGATGAAGAAAGCGCAGGCCTCCATACCCGATACGGGGTGAATGCCCACGGAACGCCGAGATTCAAGTGCGGCGCATGTCGAAAAATCTTTACGTTTGGCGGGCGAGCCACCAAGAGGCAGCGAAAAACTCATCGCAACCTCGACATATTCGAGCACCTGATGAATTCCATGCCTCTGCGCAGAATTATCAAGGTTCTCGGTATATCGCCGACCATCCTCTACGACCGCATCGATTTTTTCTACGACCAGTGCCAGGCTTTCGCTGGGGAGCGCGAACGCAAATTGACGGAGCTGGAGAACCTTGGCTATAGGTGCATTTCTGTCGACCGCCAAAAATTGCTCGTCAATTGGTCGGACAAGGAGAATCGAAAAAATACCCTCATGCTTTCCCTGGCGAGTGCGGACCAGGATACTGGGTACGTTTATGCGGTGAACGTGAATTTTGACCCAGCGATGAATCGAGAGGCGGTCTTAGAAGAACTTCCAAAGTTTGGCGACCACCACCTCTCAAAACCCTTTCGCAGATATGCGAGAGTCTGGCTACCACAAGACTGGGAGGACTCGGCTGCCCGAGAGGACAGGCGGGCCCGCCGAAGGGCCAAGGTGGCGGAAGCTCGAGGCGACGCGCTGGCTGCGGTAGAGGCCGTGTACGAGGACGCCCTTGAGAGGGCAGACATCGAGGATGGGGACCTGGAGTCCGCCAGGTCACAGCACCCCGCTCAAGGCATGCTGCTGCATGAGCAGAGTGTGATGACCGCCCATATTCAGCTGGTGAGTCGGCTACTGCACAGGGCCCAGAAAATCCGGTTTTTTATCGACCAAGAGTCTGGCCTGCGCGCGGCGATTATGACGAGCGTCCCAAACCGGGTCCGGAACAGAACCGCCGATGCCTTCTATGTGACGATTGCCAAGAACTTGACCGTCGACAAGAAGAGAAGCCTGGTCAGTAAGTCCAAGCGTCGATTGATGCAGGTCGCCCAGGAAAATAAGGTGACGGAGAAGGTGGCCATGCAAATACTTGCCCGAGAGGAGCTCAATCGACTTACTCCCCTAGGTCAGTGGCAAGACCGCTGGTTTTCGCATCCCGTCGCAGATATGCGAGAGCCGGATAAAATGATTTGCTGGCTTACCGATATTGACGAGATAAAGACTGATGAGCGTGAGCGAGCTGAGCAGCTAGAGCGTCATGCGAAGCTTTACCTGCGGGCGTCCTTAACCGCAGTCGACAGGTTTTTCATGCAAGTTCGCCGGGCGCTGACCATTGCCGAGCGCGGAATCATCAGTGCTAGCGCTGAGCGCCGTCTTTGGTTTGGGAAGAGCGCCTATAATCCCGCGGTTCTCGTAAAGCTTGTCGAGATTTTTCGCGTCTACTTCAATTACTGTGAAGTTGGCGAAGACGGAAAGACGCCGGCGATGCGAATGGGGTTGGCGAAAGGGCGAATTACGCCAGACGACATTATTTACTACGAGCCACCCTTGCCAGACAGGCGGCGAGCACCCGCGAAGCCAAAGGACGGCCAGACGACGCGGTCGTTGGCCGACGAGGCAGCCAGTTGGCCGGAGGAACTGTTCGACCTTCCACAAGGAAAAGCCCCTCTGCACGCCGTGCGAGAGGGGCCGTAAGCGGGAGGCCGTGGCGGCTTAGCAACTCTTTGAGAGAACGGCTAGGGCAATGTTGGTCATCGCACCGACACCGCAGAGCGTGGTGCCTACCCTGCAATCGCACGAGCCGGTTCCGTGCACCGGCGGCGGGAACCCCCCGCAAACCGCGGACGACCTCACGGGTCATGTCCCCGGCCATCTATCTCCCGGGGCACGGGTCAGGCCCGGGACCTTCGAGTTCTCACCAAGGTCAAGCGATGAACCACGATCAGGACAAGAGCAGCAGCAAGGACGCCTCCGTCAAGAGTAGCGACATCGGCAGCAAACCGCTGTCGGCCACGGAACCGCAGCGCGAGGGCATCCACAGGCAGGCCGTGGCGCCTGCGCAGAAACAGCCCGACAGCCCTGCCGTACCCGACAAGGCACGGCCCTCCAAGTAGGGCATTGCCCGCCAGGCCCTGAATTCGCTCGAGGCCTGGCTGGCGATCCGCATTCCCGATCCGGGCCGCACACTTCATCGACCCGGCTGCGCGAACCCATCCAGAGTCCAACCGTTCGAGGTTCCTCATGATGCAGCATCCCGACACCCCCACCGCGCCAGGCGGAACTGCCCGGCAACGCGCGCCGTGGCCCCTGCACCCGTTCACACCCGTGCAATTGGCCGTTTTCGAGCGCTTGTTGCTGGCTGAGCGCGACGCGATGTTGCGGTCCGCGCGCGAGACCGCGAGCCACCTGCAGGAGCCCGAGCAGACTCCCGATCCATCCGACCGCGCGTCGATCGAGGAGGGGCAATCGCTGGACCTTCGGGTGCTCGAGCGCGAACGTCGGCATCTGCTGGCGATCGCCCAGGCACTGGAACGACTCCATGACGGCCGTTACGGGCTTTGTGAGGAATCCGGCGAGCCCATCAGGCTGGCCCGACTGATGGCACGACCGACGGCGACCCGAAGTCTCAAGGAGCAAGCGCGCCTCGAGTCCACGCCCGGGCGCCACCATGCCTGAAGATGCCATGAGCGTTGCATCGGCACACACCCGGGTCCTGCGCATGTGTGGCAACCAGGCTTGCCGGAGACCGTCAGGCACCGCGTCGGGAAACGTGGGAGACGCATCGTGTGCATGACCCTGATCGAGCCTTGGGAAATGGCCGAATTCCGGATGGAATTGCTTCGGGAAGGCATTGCCCGCCAGGACATTGAGCTCAGCGAGATCAATATGTCCGACCCACGGAGCGACGAGATTCTGGCACAGCGAGGAACGCTGACCGTGACGCGAATCTCCACCGGGTGTTCGCACGATTACGCGATCGTCGACGGCACCACCTGGGTACGGGACTTCGCCTGCGCTGTCGAGAGCGGAAGGTTCGGGCAGAGGCTACGCGCGCGCATTCGTGGGTAGGATCAGCACGCTCGCCGTCGTGCAGCGCTCGACCTCCGATGCCATGGTGCTCTGCCAGTGCGACATGAAGCCATCGTGTTCCTTGTGGCCGAACACGATCAGGTCCGCGCCCCACGCGCGGGCGTCGTCTGCGATCACCTGCGCGATGGTTGCCCGCAGCCTGTCCGTCTCCTCGATCGCAGAATACGCCAGAAGGCCCCGCGTGGACGCTTCCTGCACCCATCCGTCCAGCATCCGGACGGCATCGTCACTCATCACCTCGATCATATTGGGATAGGGCCCCATGAATCCGTGTACGTCCATCACGTTCAGGAAACGCAACTCAGCACGGTGTTCGGCGGCCAGATCGAGCGCGTGCCCGGCGCAACGCTGCGCCAGCGAGCCTGCATCCAGTGGCACGAGAATTTTCCGGTACATGTTCGACGCACTCCTCGGGCAGTCATCCGGTATTCCGCACTTTCGATGTCGAATGGCCCGGTGTGCGGCCGAATCGACCCTACCGACCTGACGAGGATAGGGATCGGCTCGACCTTGCACCGTGCGGTGGCGCACATGCGCCGCCCCGGAATCATGCTCATGATCGCGTTTCACCAGGGCCGCGGCGAGCCGCCGCGGTCCCGATTTCCATTTCGCGCGGCGACAGGCTTTCGGTGAGGAGGAGAGGAACATTTGGCCGCTTGTGTTTGCTAGCGCACGGTCGAAAGGATTGCGGTGCCTAGACTTATTGCCAAGGCACGCCCGATGCGGGGCGGGGGGCGAATGACCCTGGCCGGCGTCGACGGGCACTCGTCGACGAAAGGGCTCGCTTTGACCGTCTCTGCGCGCCTGGCCATGTGGATCCGTCCTGTGCCCATCCCCCCAAGCTGGATACTCGAATGCATAGCGCGATGCAAGCTCGGACCCAGCCACCTTGCGCCACGTGCTTTCAGCGCCAGTGGTGTCTCCCGTCGGCCCTGAGTCCGCCATTCGAGGCGGAGTTCGCGTCCGTTTGGGTCAGGGACGTGCATGTAGGCAGGGGAGATCGGCTTTATGCGCATGAGCAAAAGGAACACCGGGTGTTCATGGTGCGATCCGGGGCCTTCAAGGCGGAGGCTTCGATCCGGCCCGGTATCGTTCAAGTATTGGGGCTCCACGAGGCGGGTGATTTCATGGCAATCGAGCCCCTTCTGGGCCTCAGGCCCCGGACGGATCTGACCGCCCTGCAGGACAGCATCGCCTGCTCCTTCGCCGTCGGGAAACTGGAAGCGCTGGCCAAGGCACACC
Organism: Pseudomonadota bacterium; assembly: GCA_021805825.1. Classification (GTDB taxonomy): domain Bacteria; phylum Pseudomonadota; class Gammaproteobacteria; order Burkholderiales; family Burkholderiaceae_C; genus Thiomonas_A. The sequence continues at coordinate 4,489 of JAJZEC010000001.1, read as the reverse complement.
CCGCGCTTCAGCGTCTCGTTGATCGGGTCCGGTTCAATGCCTTGGGAAAGGCCTATTCCGAGATCTTTGCCCTGGGCAGCCTGAACGCGACCGAGCGGGTTGCCTGGTTCATCATCCGCCAATCGGAGCAGCGACGGCTGCACGGACAGCATGCTGGAATGTTCGTGCTGTCCATGACCCGACAGGACATCGGAAACTACTTGTCGCTCCGACTGGAGACGGTCAGTCGGACGCTGACCTACATGGCCCATCGCGACCTTATTCGATGCGAGCGGCGCACGCTTCGAATTCTTGGCATGACAGCGCTGACGGTCTTGGCCAACATGCCGGATGCTGTGATCGATAATGTTCCCAAGACCCGGCCAGGCATGACGTTGAGCGCACTGCGAGGAGAAAGCCCTTGATCTACAGATTTCGGTCCAGAGCGACTGGGGATGTGCTCATGACGGAAGAAGGCGGGGAGCAGGTGTTACGCGCCATGGGCCTGGCTGGAAGCCTTCAAGGTGCGATCGAGCCCGAGAACATGCCTGCCGCCATCGAAGCGATCGAGGCCGCCATCCATCAGGATGACGCCGCACGCCAAGTCGCGCGCAGCATCGATATCGCGCAACGCGCCGAGTCGGCGGACCAGACGCCCACACTGCGGCATAGGGCTCGACCGATCATCGACATGTTGAAGCGGGCCCATGCTGAAGGGAAGGCCGTCGTCTGGGGCGTGTAGGACATCGGCACCCCACTCTACCCCAAGGAGCGCCCTGCGCGCTTCTTGACCCGCCGGGCACTGTCGGAATCCGCGGCGGTGTGCGAACTTCGCTGTTCCGAGGAGAATCGATGTCGTTCGCCGAATGGGCCTTGTTCGCGGGCGTGCTGCTGCTCCTGCTGCAATTGAGCGGTACACGGCTGACCCGGCTTCCGATCACCAGCGCAATGCTGTACCTGGTGGTCGGTTGGTGTCTAGGTCCGCGAGTCACGGGTGTGCTCGTCCCGGATCCCGTACGGTACACGGCCCAACTGGAGATCGCCTCCGAGGTGGCCTTGCTCATCTCCCTGTTCGCGGTCGGTCTGCAACTCGGCGTGCCGCTTCGCGACCGGCGATGGAGGCTGCCGATGCGACTGGCCTTTGTCTCGATGACGGCCATGGTGGCCATGACCACGGTTGTCGGGGTCGTGCTGCTGAAGCTGCCGCTCGGTGCGGCCATTTTGCTGGGTGGCATTCTTGCACCTACGGATCCCGTGCTGGCATCCGGGCTGCAGGCCGAGTCCGGACAAAGCCCCGGCCTGCTGGGGTTCAGCCTGAGTGGCGAGGGCGGACTCAACGACGGGGCCGCCTTTCCGTTCGTGATGCTGGGGTTGGGGTTGCTGGGCGCGCACGAATGCGGGCCGGCATGGGTCCGATGGTGGGCCGTGGATCTGCTTTGGAGCATGCTCGCCGGCATTGCTGTCGGAGCAGCGCTCGGAACGGCGATGGGGCGCCTCGTCACTTACCTGCGGGTGCACCACCATGAGGCCTTGGGTCTGGACGTGTTCCTCGGCCTCGGCATGATCGGCACGGCCTTCGGCCTGGCCCAGCTTCTGCATGCGTCCGGCTTTCTCGCGGTCTTTGTAGGTGGACTGGCCCTACAGCGAGTGCGTGAGCGGCCGGCCATGGGCACGCTTCCATTGGGGGCACCTGGTGGTGCCACTGGCCATTCCTACGAATCCCTATCGACCCATTCTCATCACGCGAGCATGACAATGCGCGACTCGGTGCAGCTGTTCAACGGTCAGCTGGAAAAATTGGCGGAACTGACCCTGGTCCTTCTGATTGGCGCAATGCTGGGATACGCGCAAGCTCCCACCGGATCGTGGTGGTTCATTCCGATGGTCTTGCTGGTGCTCAGACCCCTTTCCACTCTGCCAGCCCTGGTCGGCGAGCGCCTGGCGCGTGGCCAGGCTGGAATGACGGCATGGTTCGGAATTCGCGGCGTGGGCTCCGTGTATTACCTGATGTTTGCAATGCACCACGGCCTGAGTCCGCGGCTCGCCACGACGCTGGTATCCCTCACGCTGTGGACTGTCGCCGCTTCCATCGTCGCGCACGGCCTGACGGCGAGGCCGCTGCTACGTTTGTATTCGCGCGGGACAGGACACTAGTTGCCATGCGGCGCCTGCATGTACCCACGCTCGAAGGGGTAGGCGCATTGCCTCGCGCGCATGGTGGACGGCAACTGCGCGTCGGGCTCGATCAGACCGTCGAGGTGGGCGCCGAGAATCTGGAACAGCGACAGCCAACCCTGTTCGAAGCTCATCGCCGACCCAGCGAGGTACAGACGATAGGCACGGAGGATCTTGTCGCCCCGGGGCCCGAGAATCCGGCGGGCCGAGTCGTTCTCGGCCTCGAGGGATTCGGACCAGTGCCAGAGCGTCTGGGCGTAATGGGGACGAAGACATTCGGCGTCGAGCGGCTCGAGCCCACCCCGCGCGAGCGCCTCCAGCATCGCGCCGACGTGGACCAGTTGTCCACCGGGAAAGATGTATTTCTCGATGAAGTCGCCCATGCCTGCGTCGAGCTGGGCATTGTCCGTACCAGCGGTCGTGATGCCGTGGTTGAGCACCAGTCCGCCAGGCTTGAGCAGACGCCGGATCTTGGCGAAATAGCCCGGCAAGCGGCGGCGCCCTACATGCTCGCACATGCCGATCGAGGCCACCTTGTCGAAGGGACGGCTCTCGTCGACATCGCGGTAGTCCTGCAACAGCATGCGCACGCGTGTGCCGAGTCCCAGGTCCTGGATTCGTTGATTGGCATAGGCGTGCTGATGCTTCGACAGGGTGATGCCCGTTGCATCCACGCCGTAATGCTCGGCAGCCCAGAGCAGCAGAGCGCCCCAGCCGGCACCGATGTCGATGAAACGCTCGCCGGAGCGCAGGAGAAGCTTCCTGCAGATGAGATCGAGCTTGGCTTCCTGCGCCGAGGCCAGGCTCATTCCAGGGGTCTCGAAGTAGGCGCAGGAGTAGACACGACGAGGGTCCAGCCACAGCGCGAAGAATTCGTCCGACAAGTCATAGTGTTGTCGCACCTGCTCGGCGTCACGCGCCGGTGTGTGGCAGATCTTCTCCCACGCAGCACGCCTCAGGCGCTGAAGGAATCCTCCTGCCTCCTTCGTGGGATTCATGCCCAGCAAGGCGGGAGCCACGGCCATCACGTCCCGCAGCCGGCCGCGGATGTCGATCCGCCCCTCGACGTAGTCTTGCGCGAGCTGCCCGATGGCGCCGCGCGCAAGGTGCGCCAACGCGCGCATGTCACGGATGACGAGCTTCAGGTCGGCCGAGGTAGGGCCGAGGGTCTCGCCTCCGGGAAGGTGCAGTACGCACGACCGGGGAAGCGCGGCGAGACGCAGCTCGGCCGATTGCAGCAGAAGACGGCTGAACGGTGCCACGATGCACCCTTGGTGGGTTTTGCGAAGCCATAAACATCACGAGACCTGGCACCCTGCAAGACCTGCTGGCGAGGATTCTCGTGTGCCGGGGCGCCTGTCAGGGCTTGATGCGCGAGATCTTCGTGCCTTCGATGCTCAGGCTGGCCATCAAGCCCTTCTGATCGAAGATGAAGGCATAGGCGTCCTTGCGCAGGGTGGTCGAGGACAGGTTGGCCGCCGCGCCCTTGTTCATCACGGCGATCGTCGGGCCGACGCCGACTTCCCAGCCATGGGAGCTGTGCACGTAGTGCACCGCCTTGTCGTTCATCAGGAACACCACATAGCCGTAGGACTGGGCGCCGGCTTGCCAGCCCCAGGAAGCGCTCACCGAGTTGTAATACCCATCGACAACGTCTCCCTTGTAGAGCACCCCTTCGCCGTAGGCGCCTCCGAACACCAGCCCGGCCTTGATGATGCTGGGAAAAACCAGAATTTCCTTGGCGGATTTCGACAGGTCCTTGGCGGCCGGATCGCTCTTGTAGAGCAGGCTCAGCGCCGCCCTTGCCGATTGATCGAGCTGCTGCGGGCTCTCGTCGGCATGGGCGACGACCTGACAAGCCCCGATGGCCAGCACGGCCGCGCTGGCCAGGGCCAGATCTCGGCGCCGATGGATGGATTTCATGGAGTGCATGATGAGTTCCTCGAGTTGACGACAAGATCGTGGACCTGCCGGGTTGCTGCCGCATCCGCTCGTGGTGTCCGGCCTCGACATGGGCGTCGCACACAGGACTGCGATGGGAGTGGGCGCATGACGAGCCAGCTTCCACAATAGCCAGGCCGCGACGCACGGTCGGTGCGACAGCGAACATTGGAGGATCGCTCCGCCCATCCGTGGGGATTCATTGGCGGGCGCCGCTCGGATGGGGCGCGCCGTTCTTCAGAGCTTCGCCCAGGCGAGCGCCAGCCTGGTGTCACGAGTCGGCGTAATCCGGCCACCCGGAGTCGGCATATATCGGCCAGTGGAGCCGGTGCCGAGAGGGGTCTCGAACGACCCTGTTGAAGGGCCTTATTTTGCCGGGTTTTGGGGTTTGTTC
>JAJZEC010000094.1 GCA_021805825.1 Pseudomonadota bacterium | reverse complement strand
TTGCCGCGGCGTTTGCGACTGGCATTCCACGCGCCGAGCGGAGAGTGCGCCCAAGCGCACGGCCGATTTTGGGGGGCAAAGCCCCGCCCGCCGCGCAAAGCGCGGCCACCTGCGGTGCTGACTGCAAGGGGTCAATCTGTGTTCAGCGACGGCCGCGACTAGGCAAGGCTGCGAGCTCCAAGATGTTGCCCTCTATCCGATCGATGCCGGCGCAGGCAGCTAACCGCGATAGAGCAGTCATTACGGCAGGTCCTGCCCGATGACTCCCATGGCCGAGGAGCCGCCCTTAGAGATCCGCCCGATGCCCTGTTGACGGATCAAACATTTCTTGGGTGCAAACTTGAGCAAAGCATGCGCGCAACTTTGTTCATGCCGCGCCTAACCTGTTGATTCGAAAGCCCTCCCGTTTTGGGTAATTTATTTGCTGCCCACGGCCGCAAGCCGCCATGTCCGAGCCCGCCTAGCAGAGCCGCGGCCGAGCATCCATGGTGGGGGCTGCGCAGGCAACGCCGACCCCACTCGGCGGGCGTGAAGCAGTCGCCCAGGCTGAGCATGGCCGCGCTCTGCAAGGCCTGCTCGCGGCTCAGCGGCGGCAGCAAGCCCGGAAGGCGCATCGCCAGCATCGACTTGCCGCACCCCGGCGGGCCCACCAGCAGCAGGTGGTGGCCGCCGGCGGCCGCGATTTCCAGCGCACGTCGCGCGACGGCCTGGCCACGCACGTCGACGAGGTCGGGATAGGCGTGCGGCGCCGCCGCCTGCGGCTGCGGAACCCGCAATGCGTCGGCCTCGACCTGGCCCGCGAGATAGGCGACGACGTCGTGCAGGTGTTGCGCTCCGAGTACCGCGTCGGGGGCGGCCAGCACCGCCTCGCGCGCGCTGGCCAGCGGCAGCACCAGCCGGGTCGAAGGGTCGCGGCCGGTCGCGCAGGCCATGGCCAGCGCGCCGCGCACCGCGCGCAATGCGCCGGACAGCGAGAGCTCGCCTGCGAACTCGTGGCCTTGCAGTCGCGTGGAGTCGATCGCACCTTGCGCGGCCAGCAGCCCGATGGCGATCGGCAGGTCGAAGCGCCCGGATTCCTTCGGCAGGTCGGCCGGCGCGAGGTTGACCACGATCCGACGCGACGCCGGGAACGGCAGCGAGCTGTTCAGCAGCGCGCTGCGTACCCGCTCGCGGGCCTCGCGCACCTCGGCCTCGGGCAGGCCGACGATGCAGAAGCTCGGCAGGCCGCCCGCCAGGTGCACCTCCACCTGAACGGCGGGCGCCTGCAGGCCCAGCAGCGCCCGGCTGGCCAGCACCGCCAAGGGCATCGCGCAAGCCCCCGGTCCGGGCGCGTCGGCTGGCCGCGGGCAGCGCTCAGTCGGCCAGCGGGCCGGCTTCCCGGCTGCCGGCGGGGACGACCGTGGGGCCTGCCGCGGGGTCGTTGGTGGGCGTGCCGGCCCGGCCGCTTGCGCCCAGTTGCGACTCCAGCGCCGCGACCTGCGCCTCGAGCTGGGCCACGCGCTGGGCGGAGGCCTCGAGCATGGCCTGCAGGGCCTCGAATTCGTCACGGGTGACCAGGTCGAGGCGCCCGGCGGCCGAGTGTGCAAGCGCACGAACATTGCGCTGCACATCCTTCAGCGGCGACTGCTCCAGCGCCTGTGCGGCACGGCGCAGGAAGGCACGCGGGGAGTTCGGCGGGCTCGAGCTCGGCCCGGAGTCCGGGGGTGGGGTGGTGTTGATCATGGCGCCTGCCTCATGGAGTGAGTCCTGGGGTGAGTCTTGCGATGGTTCCATTGTCGCTGCTGGCGCGGCGTGGCGGGAGGTCGCGGCGCATTGCCAATGCTCCAGCGAGGGGCGGGCCGCCGGGCCGGCGCGCACCACCACGGTGCGCGCGTCGGCCAAAACGGGGCGTGAGGGGGTTGCCGCGCATGCAATCGGGCACGCAAAGGGCCCTGGCACGGAAGCTGCAGAGCAGGCATTGCCGGGAACTGCCCGGCGCATGGTCATTCCACACTGCCAACGGCTTTGCACTGAGGAGAATCCCGATGAAACAAGCCACCCTTGCAGCCTGCCTGGCCGGGGCCTTCGCTTGCCCCGTGCCGGCCTTCGCGCAGAGCGCCTCGGCTCCCGCCGCGCCCGCCACCCCGAGCCTGGGCGCGGTGATTGCCGCCACGCCGGGCTTGAGCCTGAGCGGCTACCTGGCCACGACCTACACCCACTTCGACACCGCGACGCCGGCGCAGCGGCAGTTCGACACCACGCAGAACGGCTTCACCCTGAACCAGGCGGGCTTCACCGCCGCCTATCTGCCCGCCAGCGGCTTCGGTGCCTCCGTCAGCCTGCTCGGGGGCAGCGATGCCACCTACCTGCCCGGCGGCTCCCAGCTGGGCGTGGAGAACGCCTTCGTGCAGTACGCCAGCGGCCCGCTCACGCTCATGGCCGGGCGCCTGCCCACGCTGGCGGGCGCCGAGGTGGTCGACCCGGCGGCCAACAACGAGATCTCGCGCTCCCTGCTGTTCTATGACCTGGAGCCGATCTACCACACGGGACTGCGCGCCTCCTATGCGGTCAACGGCGCATTGACCCTGACCGGCGGGGTCAACGAGGGCTTCAACCACGCCACCCAGGTTCGCGGCGACTCGAAGACCGTCGAGCTCGGCGCCGCGGGCAGCCCGAGCAAGATGTTCAGCTACTCGCTGGCCTACTACTACACCGGCACGGGCTCCTACTGGAACTACGCGCCGCAGGCGATTGCCAGCAAGGAGCAGTTGCTGGATCTGGTCGGCACCCTCAACGCCACCGAGGCGCTGAGCTTCGGGCTCAACGTCGACCTCGCCTCGAAGGCCGACTACAACGGCATCGGCAGCGGCAGCGCGAAGGCCGACGGCTACGCCCTGTACGCCAACTACGCGATCAACGACCAGTACACCCTGTCCGGGCGGGGCGAGTACCTGGACGACAAGCAGGGTCTGGTGTCCGGAACCTACGGCCAGGCGAACAAGATCAAGGAGCTGACGGTCGCGCTGAACTATCTGCCGGTCAGTCACGTCAAGCTCAGCGCCGAGCTGCGGCAGGACCGATCGGATCTGGCGATCTTCGACGGCGGCGCGAAGACCAGGCAGACCTCCTTCGAGCTGCTGGCGGCCTACTCCTTCTGAACCCCCTTTCCACCATTCCCAAGGAGCCACCATGAAGATGATCATGGCCATCATCAAGCCTTTCAAGCTCGACGAGGTGCGCGAGGCGCTGTCGGGCATCGGGGTGACCGGCATCACCGTCACCGAAGTCAAGGGCTTCGGCCGGCAGAAGGGGCACACCGAGCTGTACCGGGGCGCCGAATACGTGGTCGATTTCCTGCCCAAGGTGAAGGTCGAGGCCGCGGTTCCCGAAACCCTGGTCGAGCGCGCCGTCGAGGCCATCGAGGGCTCCGCGCGCACCGGCAAGATCGGCGACGGAAAGATCTTCGTGTCCGGGCTGGAGCAGGTCGTGCGCATCCGCACCGGCGAGACCGGCGGTGACGCCCTGTGAACGCCCCCAAACTGACAACAGAAAGGTCCAGGAAATGAACAAGCACTTCGCAGGCATCGCGCTGGGTACGGCGCTGCTGGGGCTTCCGCTGGCAGCCGCGGCGGCGCCGGTCAACCCGGCCGCATTCATCAACTCCGGGGACAACGCCTGGATGCTCACCTCCACCGCCCTGGTGCTGATGATGACCATCCCCGGCCTGGCCCTGTTCTATGGCGGCATGGTGCGCAAGAAGAACGTGCTGGCGACGCTGATGCAGAGCTTCGCGATCACCGCGCTGGTCACGGTGCTGTGGATGATCGCCGGCTACAGCCTAGCGTTCACCAATGGTTCGCCGTTCATCGGCGGGATGAGCCGGCTGTTCCTCGCCGGCATGGGGCTGGACAGCGCGAACGCCCTGGCGCCGACCATTCCCGAGACCACCTACATGTGCTTCCAGATGACCTTCGCCATCATCACTCCGGCGCTGATCGTCGGTTCCTTCGCCGACCGCATGAAGTTCTCGGCGCTGCAGAT
>JAJZEC010000046.1 GCA_021805825.1 Pseudomonadota bacterium | reverse complement strand
GGAAAGTAACGTCCTGCCGGCTGGCCCAGAGGTGGTCGCCGTCGCCGCGATCAGCGGCTCAGATCACCCCGGCCAGGTGGAGCAGTTTGGGTGGCCAGAAGTGGAGCAGTTTGGGTGGCCGCCGGGGTGCTCATCTCCTGAGGCCTTCCACCTACTGCCCCTAAGCACCACTGCCGAGGGTGCGGGAAAGCTCAACGCGAGGCTTCGGACAGCAGGCTGAGTTGGACCGGGTGCTCTGCGGGAGCCACCCGAAAACTTGATCAAACTTGATTTCTTCAGGGTGACGCAGTAGACTTGGCTGGCTATGCAAAGAGTGATCCACAGCGCCAAGCTCAAGCAGACCCTGCAAGCCCTTGGGTGGACGCAGAAGGACCTCGCCGCCGCGCTCGACGTGACGCCCCAGGCCGTGACCAACTGGATCAAGGGCGTCGACTTCCCTCGGCCGGACAAGCTGCTCAAGCTCGCGACGACCTTGAAGCTGGGTTTCGGCGATCTGATCCTCAGCCCGGCGCAAGGCCAGCCGGTTGTCGCTTTCCGGAAAAAGGCCGGCGCCAAGACGACCGACGTCCATATTCTCAAGGCAGAGGGCATGGGCTCGCTGTTGACGGCTCTCGTTCCTTTCCTTCCCGGCATCCGCTCGCTTCGAGCGCAGATTTCGGCGCCCACGACGCAGTACGACGCGCTGCAGGCCGCCGCAAGCGAGGTGCGGACGCGTATCGGGCTAGGGGAGCGGGCCGTCTTGTCTTATCAGCACTTGATCGGCGAGTTCGAGGTCAATGGCGCGGTCATCGTGCCGGTGCTCTGGGGTGAGAAGCAGAACCACAAGAACGCCCTCCACATCCTGCTTCCCCAGCACCGGGTGACCTTCATCTTCCTGAATTTGGACACCAGGCTCGAAGACTTCAAGTTCTGGATGGCGCACGAGCTCGCCCATGTCTACACCCCTGACATGGCAGGAACGGAAGAAGGCGAGGATTTCGCAGATGCCATGGCGGGGGCGCTGCTCTTCCCGAAGTCCCTGGCAGAGGTGGCGTATCCCCTGGCCGTCGGACAGAGGACGACGGCCGGGGAAATCCAGGAGTTGCAGCGACAGGCCTCTTCCCACGGCATTTCACTGTTCAGCGTGTTCTGCGAGATCAACCGCTACGCCGAAGCTCATGGCCTGCCCATGTTGAGGAGCAAGGGCCCCGAAATCCACGCGGTTCGCAACAGCACGCGAGGCCAATTGGTGAGCGAAGGCCTGTTCGAGCCGATGCCGCCGGAGCCTGGCGCCTACATCGCGGCCGCTCACAGCGTGTTCCGCAGCAACTTTTTCCCGGCGCTGCAGCGGATGATCAAGAGCCAGGGCACCGGACCGGGGTACGTCCAGCAGATCATGGATATCCCGATGCAGGACGCCGCGGCGCTCCACGGCGAGCTGAGTCGGTGACACTGGTTCTGCTTGACACCAACGCCTACCTCCGGTTGGCGAAGCGTGTCAGGCCCGTGGTGGGGATCAAGTTCGGTCAGAAGGGCTATGTGCTGACGGTACACCGGTCCGTCGAGGACGAGGTGCATCGCAGTCCCCGGTTACGAGTGAACTACCCGTGGTTTGACGGCGCGGAATTCGCCAGAGAGAGGCTAGCCAAACAGATCCGTTTGACTGCTGAGGAAAAGGCGTCGATCGACGCGGCGCGAAGCGTGTTGCATGGCTGGGTGCTGGCAGCCCCCGATTCATACACTTCAGGGGGGCGTTCGCCACCTGGCCCTACCGATTGTTGGCTGCTCGCACTTGGGCAAGTCAAGTCGGCCATCGTCGTCACGGACGACCTAGGGATGCACGCGCTGGCGGCCGAATTCAGAATCGACATCTGGCATGGCTACCAACTGTTGGACAAGCTTCGATCGGCCAAAGTCGTGGATGCGGCGTTGATCCGGGAGATCTACGATGCGCTCGAAGCCAATGGCGACCTGCCGAAGACATGGGCCAACGCGAAGCACACCGTGTTCCTGAAGATCTTCGGGCCACGGCCGGTGTGAGGCATTCACGGGGTGAACACTGCCCGCGACCGGGGACTTTGGCCGCTCGCCAGATGGCAGTAAAACTACAGTAAAAACAACGCCTTGTGGCGCGCTCACCATTTTTTTCGGCGATCTCCTTCATCACGTGGATTTCCAGGTCCCGATCGGCCAGCATCTTCTTCAGCCGCGCGTTCTCCTGCTCGAGTTCGCGCAGCTTCTTCAAGTCGGCCGTGTCCATGGACCCGAAATGCCGCCGCCAGTTGCAAATCGTCTGCTCGCTGATCCCGTGTCGCTTGGCCATCTCGCCCACGGGGAAGGGCTCCATCATCCGCTCGCCGGGCTGACGTTGACGGCCACGTGCAACGCGTGGCGGCCGCCGCCGCGGATGACGCCTCGGAGCGGCGATACGTCGGCGAAGTCGCGGCCGACGGCGACGCGTACGTAATCGGCCGCGGGGCGGCGGTCGTTGGTGGGGTCGAACTCGACCCAGCCGTTAGCCGGGCACCACACCGAGACCCAGGCGTGCGAGGCGTCGGCCCCCACCAGGGCCTGCTCGCCCGGGCGGGGCCGTGAGCGCAGGTAGCCGCTCACGTAGCGTGCCGCCAGGCCCAGGCTGCGCAGCGCCGAAATCATCACGTGGGCGTAGTCCTGGCACACGCCGTGGCGCAGTCCCAGCGCCTGCGGAGCGCGGGTGTGCACCTCGGTGCTGTCGGGGTCGTAGGTGAATTCGGCGTGGATGCGGCGCATCAGCTCGTGCGCGGCGTCGAGCAGCGGGCGCCCTGGCGGGAAGCTGGGCGCGGCGAACGCGGCGGCCGCGTCGAACACGGGGGAGAAATCGCTGCCGAAACTGAACTCCTCGGCCGGCTCGCTGGGGCGGCCGGCGCGGTAGCGAAGCCGCGCGCGCACCTGCTCCCAGGGCGGGCTGGCCGCCCAGTCGGGCTGCGCGGGAGCCTGTACGCGTACGAGACTGACGGCGCGCACGCTCAGGGTGTCGTGGGGCGCATAGTGCGCGAAGAACAGGCGCTCGTTGCCGTAGGCGTCACGATCGCGGGCGAGGTGCTCTGGGCGCGGCTCGATGTCGCACTGGTAGGCCTCGCAGTGCTGCACCCCTTGCAGGCTCAGCGGGTGCAGCTGTGCCAGGTGGTGCGCGAGCTCCACCGCGGACTCGTAGTCGTAGCGGGTCTCGTGCTGCACGCGGTACAGCACGCCAGCATCATTCCCGGCCGAATCGACGGACGACATGGGCGCCTGCTCTCTCAGTACACGCCCAGCGAGCGGTCGGTGGCCATCGCGTGCGCGAAATAGCGCCGGCTGATCTCGTCGGCGAGTCGCCAGCCGCCCTCGACCGCGTGGGCCATGGATCGCTCCAGTGAGGCGTGGCGCTGATCCGCGCCGCAGCTGCACAGCTCGGGCAGCTGCCACACCTCGGGGTCGGGCGCCAGGGCCCGCAGCTCGTCGAGCTCGGATCGCTGGCCGGGTAGCTTGGCCAGGCGCGCGCGCAGGGTCTGCGTGACCCAGCCCAGGCTGCGCGGGTTCTCGCGGTCCAGCATCAGCAGGTCGAGCAGCGGCGGGATATCCAGGCGCTTCTGGTACAGCGCGCGGTAGGTGATGGTGCTGTCGAACAGCTCGAGCAACTGGTTGAAGGCGTCCTCGGCGTACACGGCACCGGTTTCGAAGGCCGTGCCCAGCGATTGCCCGAGCAGGCCCAGGCGCTCGATGTGGCGGCCGATGCTCAGCAGGCGCCAGCCGTCGTCGCGGGTCATGCGGTCGGTCTGCGCGCCGGTGATCGCGCCGAGCAGCTGGGCCAGCTGTTCCAGGCCGCGCAACGCGTCGGCCGCCGTCGCTTGTCCGCCGCGCGGGGTCAGGCGCAGCGCGGTGGCAGCGGCGATCCACTGCCGGTGGTCGCTGCCCAGGCGTTCGCGCACCTGGGAGGCGGCGCGCCCCAGGGACTGCAGGCTGAAGGGCAGGCCGAAGCAGGGCTCGCCGCCGCCGAGGCCGGCGACGATGGCACGCCCGAATCGCGCCGGGTCTTGCGCCAGCGGCTCGGCGGCCTCGGGCACCAGACCGCTGGCTCGGCACCAGCGGTCCAGCATGTCGCCGCGTCCGCCCTCCAGGTCGTCGTCGTCGATGATGGCCCGCAGCGCCAGCCGCGCCAACTGCGTGGCATGCTCGGCACGCTCGCAGTAGCGCCCCAGCCAGAACAGGTTCTCGGCGGCGCGACTGGTGACCACGCGGTGGCGTTCTGCCAGGTCCTGCGCACGGATCGGCGCCGGCAGCAGGCTGGAGCGGTCGACCGCGTCGCGGGTGATCACCCAGGCGTCCTGGCTGCCGCCGCCGGCCTGCATGGACACGGTGTTGCCCCCTGGCGAGGCCGTGCGCACCAGTCCGCCGGGAAGCACGCGCCAGCCGCCGGCGCCGTCGGACAGCGCATACACCCGCAGCATGGCCGCGCGCGCGTGCATGCGCCCTTCGCTCCACACCGGCACCTGGGGCAGCGGCAGGTACTGCTGCAGGGTGATCTGCTCGGGCTTGCGCTGCGCCCGCGCGCGCCAGACCTCGAGCTCGGCCGGGCCGAGCCCGGCCATCACGGTGGCCTCGAAGTCACACTGCGCGTGCACGGGCTTGACCACCCACTCGGCGAGGCGCTGCAGCGGCGCCTCGCACACGCCCTGCTCGCCGCACCACCAGGTCGGCAGCGAGGGCAGTTGCAGGGGCTGGCCGAGCAGGGACTCGCACAACTTGGGCATGAAGCCCTGCAGCGCCGGGGACTCGAGGAAGCCGGCTCCCAGCGCGTTTGCCAGCAGCACCTTGCCGGCTCGCACGGCCTGCAGCAGCCCGGGCACGCCGAGCATCGAGTCCGGGCGCAGCTCCAGCGGGTCGCAGAAGCTGTCGTCGAGCCGACGCAGCATCGCATGCACCGGCTCCAGGCCGCGCACGGTCTTCAGGAACAGTCGGTCCTCGCGCACCGTCAGGTCGCTGCCCTCGGCCAGGGTGATGCCCAGGTAGCGAGCGAGGTAGACCTGCTCGAAATAGGTCTCGCTGTAGGGCCCGGGGGTGAGCAGCACGATTCGAGCATCGCCGTCGCCGCCACGCGGCGCCAGGCGCTGCACGGTGTCCATCAGCAGGCGGTAGCTGGCGGCCAGGCGCTGCACCCGCAGCGCCGCGAAGGCCTGCGGGAACAGCCTGGAGATGAGAAGGCGGTTCTGCAGCAGGTAGCCCAGCCCCGACGGGGCCTGCACCCGCTGGTTGACCACGCGCCACTCCCCGTCGGGCCCGCGGGCGAGGTCGAAGGCGGCGATGTGCAGCCACACCGAGCCGGCGGGGCGGTGGCCCTGCACGGCGCGCAGGTAGCCGGGGTGGCCCTGCACCAGCGCCGCCGGAAGCAGGCCCTGGCGCAGCACCCGCTGCTGGCCGCTGTACACGTCGTCGAGCACCGCGTTGAGCAGCGCGGCGCGCTGCGCGGCGCCGGCTGCGATGCGCGCCCAGGCGGGGGGGTCGATGATCAGCGGGAACAGATCCAGCGACCAGCTGCGGCTGGCCTGGTCGGAGTCCGCGTGCACGTTGTAGGTGACGCCGTCTTCCAGGATCTGCTGCTGAAGGCTGCCCTGGCGGCGCTCCAGCCCGGCGAAGCCCTCGCTGCCCAGCAGCTCGAAAAAGCGCTGCCAGCTGGGGGTCAGGTCGCCGCCGCGCTGGCCGTCGGAGACGCGGCCGCGCAATTCGTCCCAATGCCCGGCGCGCGCCGCCGCGGCAAGCTCGCGCGCCAGTGCTCCGGGTGCTTCACCCGACAACGAGGAGAACAGGCCGCCCATGCCGCGATTGTGACACGCCGTGTCAGGGCCGTCGCAGGTCCAGGGTCATCGGGAACTCCATCCCGGGCCGGGCCGGCGCCACGCGCATCGGCCCCGGCGTGTGCCCGATGCGGAAAAACCGCGCCAGGCGCCGGCTTTCGGCCTCGTAGGCGTTGACAGGCAGGGTTTCGTAGTTGCGCCCGCCGGGGTGCGCCACGTGGTACTGGCAGCCGCCCAGCGAGCGCTCCATCCAGTTGTCCACGACGTCCACGGTCAGCGGCGCATGCACGCCGATGCTCGGATGCAAGGCCGATGGGGACCTCCACGCGCGATAGCGCACGCCGCAGACGAACTCGCCGGCGCGCCCGGTGGGATGCAGGGGCAGCGCGTGGCCGTTGACGGTCACCGCGTGGCGGCTGTCGACCAGGCCGCGGGCCTTGATCTCGATGCGTTCGAGCGAGGAGTCGACGTAGCGCACCGTACCGCCCACCGCCCCTTCCTCGCCCATGACGTGCCAGGGCTCCAGCGCCAGGCGCAGCTCGAGCTCGACGCCCGCCACCGCAAGCTGGCCGAGCGCCGGGAAGCGGAACTCGAAATGCGGCGCGAACCACGCGGCGTCGAAGCCGAAGCCGGCATCGGCGAGTTCGCGCAGCACATCGTCGAAATCCATGGCCACGAAGCTGGGCAGCAGGAAGCGGTCGTGCAGCGCGGTGCCCCAGCGCTGGAGGGGCGCCTCGTAGGGGCGGGCCCAGAAACGCGCCACCAGGGCGCGCAGCAGCAATTGCTGCACCACGCTCATGCGCGCGTGCGGGGGCATCTCGAAGGCGCGCAGCTCGAGCAGCCCCAGGCGCCCGGTGGCGCTGTCCGGGTTGTACAGCTTGTCGATGCAGAACTCGGCGCGGTGGGTGTTGCCCGTGACGTCGATCAGGATGTTGCGAAGCGTGCGGTCGACCAGCCACGGCGGCGCCCGCTCGCCGAGGCGCTCGCGCGTGGCGCGCAGCTCGCCCAGCGCGATCTCCAGCTCGCGCACCTGGTCGTTGCGCGCCTCGTCGATGCGCGGGGCCTGGCTGCTCGGGCCGATGAACAGGCCGCTGAACAGGTAGCTCAGCGAAGGATGGTTGTGCCAGTATGCGAGCAGGCTGGCCAGCAGGTCCGGGCGTCGCAGGAAGGGGCTGTCCTGCGGCGTGGCGCCTCCCAGCACCACGTGGTTGCCGCCGCCGGTTCCGGTGTGGCGTCCGTCCAGCATGAACTTCTCGGCCCCCAGGTGGGTCTCGAACGCGGCCAGGTAGAGGAACTCGGTCTGCTCCACCAGTTGCTTCCAGTCGTGGGCCGGATGGATGTTGACCTCGATCACCCCGGGGTCGGGGGTGACCTGCAGGATTTCCAGGCGGGGATCGCGCGGCGGCGGGTAGCCCTCGAGAACCAGCTTGACGCGCAGGCGCCGGGCCGTGGCCTCCACGGCGGCGAGCAGCTCCAGGTAATCGTCCACCTCGGCCAGCGGGGGCAGGAACACGTAAAGGATTCCCGCGCGTGCCTCCACGCACAGCGCGGTGCGCAGGGTCGCTGCGGCCGACTGTCCGCGCGCGGGCGCGCCGGCGGCGGTGCCCCGCTGCGGTGCGTCACCGCCGGCCATCGGCACCGCGCTGGTGCCGTCGTCCCCATCCCTGTGCGCGTCCTGTGCGTCCTGTGCGTACTGCGCGCGCAGCCGTGCGGCCTCGGCAAGGGGTGCGCGCGGCGCGAAGGGATCGGGCGAGAGCTCCGTGCGCCGGTCGTTCGGCGTAGCCCACGGCAGGCTGTCCAGCGGCAGGCGCCAGCCCATCGCCGAATCGCCCGGAACCAGGTACATGCGAGCGTCGCGGAACAGCCAAGGCCCGGATACCCAGCGCCGCCCGCGCAAGCCGGGGCCGGCCGCCTCGCACCGCAGCGGCAGCGCGTAGCCCACCGCACTGCGCAGGCCGTTCCCGAACACGCGCCGCAGGCGCTCGCGCTCGAGCTCGTCGTCGAGCCTGGCGTCGAAAGGGTCCACGTTGACAGGCAGCCGGCGCTCGCGCCACAGGTAGTACCAGGTGTCCTCGTAGCCCTCGCATATATGCGCCGGCTCCACGCCCAGGGCGTCGACCAGCGCGAGCATGAACATGTGCGCCTGCTCGGTGCTGCTGCTGCCCGGCTCGCGCTCGTCGGCGAACAGCGAGGGGTCGTGCCAGCAGGGCTGGCCGTCGCGGCGCCACACGGCAGACAGGGCCCAGCGCGGCAGCTGCTCGCCCGGGTACCACTTGCCCTGGCCGAAGTGCAGGAAGCCCCCGTGGCTATAGCGCCCTGCCAGGCGCGTGATCAAGGCGCCGGCATAGCCGCGCTTGGTGGGGCCGAGCGCCTCGGTGCTCCACTCGGCCGCGTCACGGTTCACCGTGGCCACGAAGGTGGGCTCGCCTCCCTGGGTCAGGCGCACGTCGCCGTCGACCAGCGCCCGGTCGAGCCGCGCGCCCAGCTCGAGCACGCCCTGCCACTGGGCGTCGGTGTAGGGCCGCGTGACCCGCGGGGACTCCAGCAGGCGCAGCACCTGCATGGTGTGCTCGAACTCGACCTCGCATTCGTCGAGCAGGCCCTCCACCGGCGCGGCCGAAGCCGGGTGCGGGGTGCAGGCCAGCGGAATGTGCCCTTCCCCTGCGAGCAGCCCGGAGGTCGGATCCAGCCCGATCCAGCCCGCGCCAGGCAGGTAGACCTCGCACCAGGCGTGCAGGTCGGTGAAGTCCCGCTCGGCGCCACTGGGCCCGTCCAGCGCCTTGACGTCGGGCACGAGCTGGATCAGATAGCCCGATACGAAGCGCGCGGCCAGCCCGAGGTGGCGCAGCGCCTGCACCAGCAGCCAGCCGGTGTCGCGGCAGGAGCCGGAGCCCAGCTCCAGCGTGCACTCGGGGGTCTGCACTCCGGGCTCCATGCGGATGACGTAGCGGATGTCGTGCTGCAGGCGCTGGTTGAGCCCGACCAGGAAGTCCACGATGCGCCGCGGACGCCGGTCGATGGAGTCGAGCAGCTGGCGCAGCCGCGGGGTCAGCGGCCCGGCGGCCAGGTACGGCGCCAGGTCGGCGGCGAGCGCCGCACCGTAGGCGAAGGGATAGTGCTCGGCGCCGGGCTCGAGAAAAAAGTCGAAGGGGTTGTACACCGCCATCTCGGCCACCAGGTCCACGGTGACCTCCAGCGCCCTCGCCCGTTCGGGAAAGGTGACTCGCGCCAGGTAGTTGGAGAAGGGATCCTGCTGCCAGTTGATGAAATGCCCGGCCGGCTCGATGCGCTGGCTGTAGGCCAGGATCGGGGTTCGCGCGTGCGGCGCCGGGCGCAGCCTGATGACGTGCGGTGCCAGGTTGACCGGGCGGTCGAAGCGGTAGCGAGTGACGTGGGTGAGGGCTACGTGGATGGACATGCGGCACCTGCGCGCGAAGGGGTCGGAGAAGGGCGGAGGTCGCGACGGCATCAGCCGCGGCGGGCGGCGAGGCCTCAGGCGGCGAGGAAGTCCTGGCTGATGGCGCTGCCCAGCTCGTTGATGCGCCCCAGGAAGTCGGTCAGGTAGGCATGCAGCCCGGTGGCCATGATGTCCTCGATGCGTCCGAACTGGAGTTGCGCGTTGAGCAGCCCGGCCCGACGCAGGGTCTCTGCCGACTGCGGGTTGGCCACCTTCGATAGGTTGCTGACGACCTCCGACATGCACGCGGCCAGCGAACGCGGCATGTTGGCGCGCAGGATCAGCAGCTCGGCGACCCGCTCGGGGGTGATGGCCTCGCGGTAGGTCTTGCGGTACACCTCGAAGCCCGACACCGAGCGCAGCACGCCGGCCCAGTGGTAGAAGTCCAGCTCCTGCCCGCGGTTGCCGCCCGAGCCATGGAACTCCGAGGCGTGTGCGTGGAACTTCACGTCCAGCAGCCGCGCCGTGTTGTCGGCGCGCTCGAGCAGGGTGCCGATGCGCAGGAAGTGGAAGGCCTCGTCGCGCAGCATGGTGCCCGAGGTGACGCCCCGCAGCAGGTGCGAGCGGTACTTGACCCACTCGAACAACTCGCTGGGATCGCGCCGGATGCGGGGCTCGGCGGCCAGGCGCTGCAGTTCCAGCCAGGTCTGGTTCACCGTCTCCCAGGCCTCGGTGGTGATGGCGCCGCGCACCGCGCGGGCGTTCTCGCGCGCGGCGCGCAGGCAACTGCAGATCGAAGAGGGGTTCGCGCTGTCGCGCACCATGAAGGCCAGCACGTTGTCGGCGTTGATGTCGCCGTGCCGGGCCTTGAAATCGGCGGTGAGCTCGGAAATGCCCAGCACGCTGGCCCAGCCTTCGCTGCTGGCCTCGGCCGAGGGCTGCAGCAGCTCGGACTGCACGTGCACGTCGAGCATGCGCGCGGTGTTCTCGGCGCGCTCGGTGTAGCGGGCCATCCAGAACAGGTGATCGGCGGTTCGGCTCAGCATGTCGAGTCTTCCGGAAAAGGGTTCAGGGGCGAGGCGCCGGGCGCGTCGGCGCACTCAGCGCTCTAGCACCCAGGTGTCCTTGGTGCCGCCGCCTTGCGATGAGTTGACGACCAGCGAGCCCTCGGCCAGCGCGACCCGCGTCAGCCCGCCCGGGGCGATGCTCACCGTCTTGCCCGAGAGCACGAAGGGGCGCAGGTCGATGTGGCGAGGCGCGATTCCCGCCTCGACGTAGGTGGGACACGTCGACAGTGCCAGGGTCGGCTGCGCGATGTATTGCTCCGGATGCGCGCGAAGCTTCTCCGCGAAGCTGGTGATCTGCGCGCGCGTGGCCGCCGGCCCCACCAGCATGCCGTAGCCGCCGGCGCCGTGCACTTCCTTGACCACGAGCTCCGGCAGGTGCGCGAGCACGTAGTCCAGGCTTTGCGGGTCGCGGCACAGATGGGTGTGCACGTTGCTCAGGCGGGGCTTCTCGCCCAGGTAGAACTCCACCATCGCCGGAACGTAGGGGTAGATGGACTTGTCGTCGGCCACGCCGGTTCCCACCGCGTTGGCCAGGGTCACGTTGCCGGCGCGGTACGCGGCCATGAGGCCTTCGCAACCCAGCGTCGAGTCGGCGCGGAACATCCGCGGATCGATGAAGTCGTCGTCGATGCGGCGGTAGATCACGTCCACCCGCTGCGGGCCCTGGGTGGTGCGCATGTACACGAAGTCGTCACGCACGAACAGGTCCTGGCCCTCGACCAGTTCGACCCCCATCTGCTGCGCCAGGAAGGCGTGCTCGAAATACGCCGAGTTGTACATCCCGGGGGTGAGCACGACCACCGTCGGATCGCTCACCCCCTGCGGGGCGACGTCGCGCAGCTTTTCCAGCAGCATGTCCGGGTAGCGCGCCACCGGCGCGATGGGGTAGCGGGAGAACAGGTCCGGGAACAGGCGCATCATCATGCGCCGGTTCTCCAGCATGTAGCTCACGCCCGAGGGCACCCGCAGGTTGTCCTCCAGCACGTAGTAGCGGCCCTGGCCATCGGCGTCGGGCGCGCGCACGATGTCGACCCCGGCGATGTGGGCGTAGACCTGGTGGGGAATGCTCACGCCCATCATCTCAGGGCGGAACTGGCGGTTGCCCAGCACCAGCTCGCGCGGCACGATGCCGGCACGCAGGATGTCCTGCTCGTGGTAGATGTCGTGAATGAACCGGTTCAGCGCGGTCACGCGCTGCACCAGCCCGGCTTCCAGCTCGATCCATTCGGCAGCCGGAATGATGCGCGGGATCAGGTCGAAGGGAATCAGGCGCTCGGTGCCGGCCTCGTCGCCGTAGACGGCGAAGGTGATGCCCACGCGGCGGAAGATCAGCTCGGCTTCTTCGCGCTTGGCCTGCATGGTCTCGACCGGCTGGAGCCGCAACCAGGCTTCGTACGGGGCGTAGTGGGTGCGCACCGCGCCGCTGATCTCGGTCATCTCGTCGAATTTGCGCATCGTCGTCTCGGCTGTCGCAACTGTGTGGGACCGTACGCCAACGCGCGACCCCGCGGAACGTCAAGCAATTTCCAGGCCAAGAAAACGTCCGGCCAGCTCACGCGCGGCGCAGAACCTCGGTTCCAATGACGAAGTCCAGGTTGTGCGGGTGGGTCATCGTGAGATAGAGGGCGCCCGATGGCATCAAGGGGACCTCGGCCTGCGGGGCGTCGACCGCGATGCACTCGATGCGCGCCGGATCTTCGCCGCCATCGCGCTGTTGCATTTCCTGTCAGGCAGCGAATACGTCCTCGCGCTCGTCGATCCATTGCACCTCGCGGGGAGGGATTCTCAGGAGGCGCACGGTGGCGATGGCGCGGAACTCGATCTGTCCACCGCCGATCGTGCCCGCGCCACGGTTTTCGCCCACCAACATGCTGGAGCCGGCTTCGCGCGGCGTCGAGCCCCACGTAGCCCCCGCCTGAGGCTTCTCGATCTTGAAGTAGCGCACCTCCGGCACCTCGTGCACGATGCGCACCAGCAGCCTCGCCGGCCAACCTGTGGGGCTTGCAAGAGGCGCAACGAGAGTTGCGAGCCGGGCGGGGATCTGCGAAAAACTCCGGAAGAATCCAGGCGCTGCAAGAGAGCATAGGATTTTTGCAGCTCAGATGAGAATTCCGCGGCGGGCCTTCTCATCCGAAATGCGCAACCCGCTGATCTGCCTGCTGCCGATGTCGCAGGTCGGATGAGAACCTACAGAGGTTGTGTCGGTGAAGGCAATTGTTGTCGCTTCTGGATCCAATTGCCGTCACCCCGGTCGCTGACCTTTTCTCAGGCTGCGGGATGAAGCGGCTGCGCGACCAGGCGAACGCCCAGGGCCGTGCAAACGCGGCTGATGGTCTCGAAGCGTGGCTCGCTGCCCGGGCGCAGCGCCTTGTAAAGCGCCTCGCGCGCGATACCCGCCTCCTTCGCGACCTGAGACATCCCCCGGGCTCGCGCAATGTCGCCGAGGGCCGCGGCCAGCAAGGCCGGGTCGTTCTCTTCGAGCACCGTGGTCAGGTAGGCCGCGATGTCCTCCTCGCTGCCCAGGAGTTCGGACGCATCGAATTCGGGCAGTTCGGAAATCTTGATCTTCTCGGTCATGGTCAATCCTCCAGGGAATTCGCCAGCGCGATGGCACGCCGGATGTCGGCTTGCTGCGAGGACTTGTCGCCGCCTCCGAGCATCACGACCAATGTCTGGTTGCGTTGGACGAAGTACATGCGCCACCCGGGGCCGAAATGCTCGCGCATTTCGAACACGCCCTCGCCCACGGGCTCAACATCGCCCAGGTTGCCAAGCTGGGCCTTGCGCAGTCGCATGCTGAGCCGTTGCCGGGTCAGGGCATCCTTCAACCCCTTGATCCAACACGAGAACTCGCCGGTCAACCGGAGCGTGTAGGCCATGGGATAAATGTAATCGAACGATTACGAATGATCAAGCCGCAAGGCCTTGGTGGCTGTAAGCTCTCATCTGACTTGCCAGAATTCTCACACTTGCCAAAAGATGGGAATCGACGACCGCGATGGGTACAAGCAGGCGCACAGCCAGCGTCCGGGCGCTCTTCCCCCGGGTTTCGTGCCGTCGCGGCGCGCGCCGGCCGGCATTCTCTCCATGGTGTTGCTCTGGCTGCTCATCGGCGGGGCGATCACCCTGATGGTTCGAGCGTTCGTGCCGGGCTTCGGGCCGGTGCGGGTGCGCGCTGCACAGGCCGGAGCCGTGCTGCTCAGCCCGAACCGCTGGGGCAACTACACCTTGGAGGGGTCGATCAACGGCGTGCCGATCACCTTCCTGGTCGACACCGGGGCCTCCACCGTGGCGGTGTCCACCGCGGATGCCGACCGCATGGGCCTGTCCGGCTGCCAGGGCGTGGCATCGACCACCGCCAATGGAACCACTTCCGGTTGCCTGGCTCTGGCCCGCCAGATCAGCTTCGGGCCTTTCTCCGTGCGCAACGTGCGGGTGGCGGTACTGCCGCGCATGGCCGCAGGGCAGGCGCTGCTCGGCATGAACGTGCTCTCGCGCCTGCAGATCCTCCAGCAAGACGGGCGCATGATGCTGCGTCCCGCCCAGCCGTAGGCAAGGACGGCTTGCAACTCGGCGGGAACGGTCGCAACGCACGGCGGGACGGCAAGGCCTCCATCGGTAACAGGGTGGAGCCGCTCGGCTACCACCCCCAGGCCGCGAAGCGGGCCCGGGATCGGACGATGGCGTTCTTTCAGGCCAATCTCCGCGGAAACCGGGCTGCTCGGGCCCCCGAGGGGCACTGGCGGGATCGAACCGCAGGCCTGGGCATGCACTGCCCGGGGCCGCGGTGAGCGCAGGGTCGCCTGCAACCGTGGGTTCACCGCCCCGACCCGCGGGGCGGGCTGCTGTCCCACTTCGGCTGCGCGAGCTGCTCGTGGTTCCTGCGTTCCGGCACATGCCGACGCGCCTCGTGCGGCGCGTGCTCCGCGAACCGCGGCACCGGCTGGCCGCGCGACCCAAGCTGGGTGTGTGAAGGTTCCCGCGAATTCCCGCGCGCGGGCTCGCGCGGCGCCGCCTCCGCGCGCTGCGCGTGCGCCCAGTCCCGCGGCCCGGGAAACCTGGGAGCCCGGGGAACTGCTTCGCGGGAAGCGGGATCGAAAGCCGCGTGCGCGGCCGGCCAGCCGCGCGGCTCGCGCGGGGCGGTCGACCCGGCATGGCCCAAGAGGCGCAGCGGCGCTGCGGCGGGGCCACGCTCCGCAGCCATTCCCCGCGCGGCTGCTCGTCCGGGCGCCGCCGCGACCAGCGGCCGGCCCGCGCCTGGCACCGTGCCCATGCGCTTGGTGAAACGCTGCGCCAGCTGGTCGTGCAGCGCAGGCGGCGGTGGAGGCTCGCGCGTGGCCACGACCGGATCTGCGAAGCTGCCCTGCGGCGGCTGCACTGCTGCCCTGCGGCCCTCGACGCTGCGCACCACAGGCGCCACCGGAGGGCTGAACAGGACGCGCGCGGGGGCACCGCGGGCGGGCGAGAACGCGACCGCCGAATCCTGCACCGAACGGCCCTGGACGAACGCCTTCGCGGGAACCGCGGTCACCGCGCCGGGCACGGCCCGGTTCACATACACGGTGCGGTGGAGATTGTTGACGATCGTGGTGTTGTTCACGACCGTCACATCACGATGCACGATCACCGTGCGGTTGATCGCCTGCAGGTAGGCCGGGCTGGCTGCGTACACGGGCCGGTAGACCTCGCCTGGAGCCAGGGGGAACCAGGCGATTCCCGGGGCGCCGCTCGAAAGGGACACGCTCCAACGCCCGCCGCCTCCCCCGCCTGCGACGAAGGCGACCAGCGCAGGCGCGTAGACCGGGCGTACGACGACCGGCCCCGGCACCCACACCCACGAGGCATTGAGGTAGGCCCAGCGGCCGTAGTGGAAGGGGGCGAATCCCCAGGGCTCGTCGTCGATCCAGGTCCAGCCCCACGGTGCGATCCAGGCCCAGTGCCCGTCGTGGTACGGAGCCCACCCGGGGGTCACCGCGACCGGCACCCACACCGGCCCGTAAACCGGGTCGACATGCCAGGCGCCGTAGCCATCGAGGTCTTCGTAGCCCGTCATGCCGACACCCACATAGTGGGCCGAGACGGATTGTTCCTCGCGGCGATTCAGGCCCTCCACCCAGGCGTCGAAGCCGTCGCGCGGCGGGTCGAAGGACTCCGCCACCGGAGTGGCCGCGGCGCCGGCGAAGCGCATGCGCTCATTCGCGCGCACCGGAACCTGCTCGCCCTGAGGGCCGTAGACGGTGCCGAGCCCCGCGCGCACCGTCACCGTGGTCAGGTCGCGATCAGGATCCACGTCGATGCGGAAGTCGCCCGGCGAGCGCAGCTGGAATGCCAGATTCGGCGTATCGATCTCGGCCAGGCGCCCGTGCATCGGCGCGCGCACGCGCATCTCGAAGACACCGCGGGTGAGCTGCAGCTGGGTGATCGACTCGCGCAGCTCGGCGATGCGCAGCTCGGTGTTTGCCCCGAGTCGCAGCGCATCGGCGCCGGCAACCACCTCGGCGCGGCTGTAGGCGCCGATCCACAGTTGATCCCCGTTGCTCAGGGGGCGGTTGATGTCGGCCCGGAACCAACCGTCGGCACCCGCCGGGGCGAAGCTTGCCGTGCCTTGGAAGCTCTCCAGCCGTGCGACCACGGACGGCGGGTCGGCGTGGGCCAGGGGGGTACCCATGCACAGGCTGAGCCATCCCGCGCTCAGTAGCCGGATCCAGGTACGACGCAGCCTGTGGGACATCGAAAGTCTTCCTTTTTCTTCTCAGGGGCACTCCACCCACTGTTTAACGCTGCGACAGCCGTTGTGCTGACAAGGAGCCCGGCAGATCCGGCAAAGGTCTTGCCTTGAAGGCACGTTGTTGACAGGCTTGCGGGTCGGCTCCTAGCATCCGGAAGTTTTCACGTTGCCCATCCGGGTTAACCCTCACCATGGACTGTGACCCTAGTCGATCTTCGATGAGCGCCTGAACCAGGCTCGCGAGCGCTGACCGTCATGGTTCAGCCATCGTCAGCCCGGAAAGGCTGGTGGTGGCGCAGGGGCTTGCCAAGACCGCAGGCCCAGCTTCCTCCCCTGTTCTGTACCTGCGCACCAACGCGCCGCCTCGGCGCTGGTGTGCTTGCGTGCCGCCTGTGCACGCAAGGAGGATGTCATGCTGGTGTACAAGAAACTCCACGCCCGCTGCGGGCTGTTCCGCAGTGGCGCCGTGCAACTGCCATCCGCGCCGCCGCGCCCCGAAACGGCCCCCGGCCTGAGGTCGGCCCAGGCCCAGCCGTCGATCCTGGGCGTCTCGAGCACGCGCCGGACCCCCTTGTACGGCGACCGTGCGCACGGAGGCCGCAGATGACGGAACAAGCTGGAAGCCTGGGGCTGCGCCTGGGCCCCGAGTGCCCGCGACTTCCCGACGCACTGGAGCAGCGCCTGCGCGATCGCATGCACCTGGCCGAGCTGCGCCGCGGTGCCCGCGGCTGGAAGGGGCGCCTTGCGCTGGGGCTGGCGCTGATCGGCCCGGGCGTGCTGGTGATGTTGGGCGACAACGATGCCGGCGGCGTGGTCACCTACGCCCAGACCGGCGCAACCTACGGCTTGGGGATCTTCCTGCCGTTGATGCTCCTGCTGGGCCTGGTCGCCTACGTGGTGCAGGAGATGACGGTGCGCCTGGGCGCGGTGACCCGGCGCGGGCACGCCGAGTTGATCTGGAAGCGCTACGGTGCGTTCTGGGGCTGGTTCTCGCTGGTCGATCTGATCGTGGCCAACGTGTTGACGCTGATGACCGAGTTCGTCGGCATCCGGCTCGGCGGGCAGGCCCTAGGCATCCCGGCGTGGATCAGCGTGCCCGGCGCGCTGCTGTTCATCACCTACGCGCTGGTGGTGCTGCGCTACTGGACCTGGGAGCGCATCTCGCTGTTCATCGCCGCGCTGAACCTGATCTTCGTTCCGCTGGCGCTGATGGCCCATCCCGACTGGCACGGCGTGGCGCATGCCTTTACCGGCCATGGATGGGTCGTGCCGGGCGGCTTCCTTTCGCTCACCTTCCTGATCCTGATCTCGGCCAACATCGGCACCACCATCGCGCCCTGGCAGCTGTTCTTCCAGCAGTCCTGCGTGGTGGACAAGGGGCTGCTGCCGCAGGACATCCGCGCCGGACGGCGCGACCTGATGCTCGGGGTGATCGGCATGGTGGTGGTGGCCATGGCGCTGATCGTGCTGTCCGCGCAGTCACTGAAGGGCCTTTCGGACGCACAGGGCCTGGACGCCTACCTGATCCTGCACGTGCTGCGCGCCAGGCTGGGCGACGGGATGATGGCGCTGTTCGCGCTCGGGCTGATGGAAGCGGGGCTCATCGCCTCCATCGTGATCACGGCCAGCAGCGCCTGGGCGGTGGGCGAGGCCTTCGGCATCGAGCGCTCGATCAACGCCGCGCCACGCCAGGCGCTGGGCTTTTACCTGCCGGCCATCGTCGGCACAGCGATTGCCGCCGGGGTCGTGATGCTCCCGGGGCTCGACCTCGGCTTCCTGAACCTGAGCGTGCAGGTGATCGCCACCGTGTTCATGCCGGCGGCCATGCTGTTCCTGCTGATGCTGCTCAACGACCGGGAACTGATGGGCGAGCACGTGAACTCGCGCGAGCGCAACGCCGCCTCGATCGCCATCATGCTCGCGCTGATCGCCTGCAACGGGCTGTACGGCATCGCCACCCTGTTCCCCCACGCCTTCTGAGGGTGAGATGAAGCAACTTCGCGATTTCGACCAGGACGCCGTACACCGGCTGCTAGCCGACGAAGGCTGGGATCAACCGGTGGCCGAGGTGGCGCGCATCCGACTGTCACCCCGTCAGCAGGCGGTGTTCTGGGGGCTGCGTGTATACGTGGTGGTGATGACCGCCATCGTCGTCTGGGCCTTCCTGCACGGCGCCATACGCTGAACCCGCAGCAACGCCCGCCGCGGCATCCGTGATCAGCGCCCGGCGACGGTCACGCCACGGCCTCGCACCAGGGGCGCCGAGCACGCGGCCCGCCTTCCCAGCCGGATGTCGAGCGCCACAGCGCGCAGACGATCCTCCTCCGCGTCCAGGAGCGACCTCCGCCATCGAGCAAGAACTTGACAGCAACCATCCCAAGGCAATGTTTTTACGCGCCATTTACGCTGGATTCCCTAGGATTTCGGCAGACCTGGTCGCTGGGAGTTGCTGCAATGGATCTGATCTGGATAGGAGTCGCGGTGCTGTGCTTCCTGGGCACGATGCTGCTCGTACGCGGCTGCGAGAGGCTGCAGCCGAGGCGCTGACATGACGCTGCTCTACGGACTGGGCGGAATCATCACCGTGTTGCTGCTGATCTACCTGGGCTACGCACTGCTGCGCGCGGAGGACTTCTGATGACTCCCGCATTCTGGGCCTGGCTGCTCGTGCTGTTCGCAGCGCTGGTGCTGCTCGGCAGGCCGCTGGGCCTGTACATGGCGGCGCTCGCCGACGGCCGCATGCCGGGATGGCTGCTGCGCGTCGAGTCCAGGCTGCTGCGTGTGTGCGGCGTGCGGCCCGACGAGGAGATGGGCTGGGGCACCTATGCGCGCGCGCTGCTGCTGTTCAACTTCCTCGGCGTGCTCGCGGTGTACGCGCTGCAGCGTCTGCAGGGTGTGCTGCCCCTCGATCCCCAGCACTTCGGCGCAGTCGGCAGGGCCTCGTCGTTCAACACCGCGATCAGTTTCGTGACCAACACCAACTGGCAGGGCTATTCGGGCGAGAGCACCATGGGCAACCTGGTGCAGATGGCCGGGTTGGCAGTGCAGAACTTCCTGTCCGCAGCAAGCGGAATCGCCGTCGCCTTCGCGCTGATCCGGGGCTTCGCGCGGCGCAGCGCCGGGACGATCGGCAACTTCTGGGTCGACCTGCATCGCATCACGATGGGCGTGCTGTTGCCCATCTCCCTTGTGGCGGCGATGGTGCTGGTCGCCCAGGGGGTTCCGCAGACCCTGCGGGCCGGCCGTGTCGTCGACCTGATCGCGCCCGTGAGCTTCCAGCTTCCGAAGACCGACGCCCGGGGCACCCCGGAGAAGGACGCCCAGGGGCGGCCGGTGATGGTCGCGTTGCAGGCCGCGCAGCAGACGCTGCCGATGGGCCCGGTGGCGTCGCAGGAGGCGATCAAGGAACTCGGGACCAACGGCGGGGGCTTCTACAACGCCAACTCGGCGCATCCCTACGAGAACCCGAACGCCTTCACCAACATGCTCGAGGTGTTTCTGCTGCTGCTCATCTCGGTGGCTCTGACCTTCGCCTTCGGGCGCATGGTCGGGGACCGACGCCAGGGCTGGGCGCTGCTGGCCGCGATGGCCATCATGCTCGGAGTGGGCATGGGGGCCGAGGCGCACTTCGAGCAGCAAGGCAATCCGGCCTTCGCCGCGCTGCACATTGACCAGAAGGCGGGCGCGCTGCAGTCCGGCGGCAACATGGAAGGCAAGGAAACGCGATTCGGGATCGCCTCCACCGCGATCTTCACCGCGGCGACCACCGGAACGTCGACCGGCGCGGTCGACTCGATGCTCGATTCCAACACGCCCCTGGGCGGCATGGTGCCGATGCTGATGATGCAACTCGGCGAGATCGCTCCCGGCGGCACCGGCACCGGCCTGTACGGCATGTTGATGGTCGCGCTGATGGCGGTGTTCGTCGGGGGGCTGATGATCGGGCGCACCCCGGAATACCTGGGCAAGAAGATCGAGTCCTTCGAGATGAAGATGGTCTCGATCGGCCTGCTGATCTCACCGCTGCTGGTGCTGCTCGGAACCGCGATCGCGTCGGTCAGTGCGCAGGGGGTCTCCAGCCTCGCGAACCCCGGGGCGCATGGCTTTTCCGAGATGCTCTACGCCTTCACCTCGGCGTCGAACAACAACGGCAGTGCTTTCGCCGGACTGAACGCCAATACGCCCTTCTACAACCTGACGCTCGCGCTGGCGATGTGGTTCGGTCGCTTCGTGTCGATCGTCGCGGCGCTGGCCATTGCCGGATCGCTGGCGTCGAAGAAGCGACTGGCAGCGTCCAGCGGAACCATGCCCACGCATGGGTCGCTGTTCATCGGGCTGCTGATCGGCACCGTGCTGCTGGTCGCCGCGCTGACTTTCCTGCCGGCGCTGGCGCTGGGCCCGATCGCGGAGCACTTCGCGATGTGGGCAGCGCATTGAGCAGGCAGCAGGAGCCGACATGAGCCGTCAACGTCGATCCCTCATCGATTCCTCGCTGGTCGGCGCGGCCGTGGTCGAGTCGTTCCGCAAGCTCGATCCGCGGGTTCAATTCCGCAACCCCGTGATGTTCGTGGTGTACATCGGCAGCCTGCTCACCACGGGACTGTGGCTGCAGGCGCTGCATGGCCACCGCCAGGCACCTGCCGGCTTCATTCTCGCCGTCACGGTCTGGCTGTGGTTCACCGTGCTGTTCGCCAATTTCGCCGAGGCGCTGGCCGAAGGGCGCAGCAAGGCGCAGGCGGCCAGCCTGCGCGTCACGCGCAGCGCCGTGAAGGCCAAGCGGCTGAGCGAGCCCAGGTACGGTGCGCCGTGGACCCTGGTCGACGGCGAGACCCTGCGCAAGGACGACGTCGTGGTCGTGCTCGCGCACGAACTGATCCCCTGCGACGGCGAGGTCATCGAAGGCGCGGCGACCGTCGACGAAAGCGCGATCACCGGCGAGTCGGCCCCGGTGATTCGCGAGTCGGGTGGCGACTTCTCCTCGGTGACGGGTGGCACGACGGTGTTGTCCGACTGGATCGTCGTGCGCTGCACGACCGATCCTGGCGATTCCTTCCTCGATCGCATGATCGCGCTGGTGGAGGGCGCCAGGCGCCGCAAGACGCCCAACGAGATCGCGCTGACCATCCTGTTGATCGCGCTGACGATCATCCTGCTGATGGCCACGGTGACGCTGCTGCCGTATTCGATCTACTCGGTGCGGGCCACCGGCGCCGGCCGTCCGGTGAGCATCACCGTGCTCGTGGCGCTGCTGGTGTGTCTGATCCCGACGACCATCGGCGCGCTGCTGTCGGCGATCGGCGTGGCCGGCATGAGCCGCATGCTCGGCGCCAACGTGGTCGCGACCTCGGGCCGCGCCGTGGAGGCCGCCGGGGACATCGACGTGCTGCTGCTCGACAAGACCGGAAGCATCACGCTGGGCAACCGCCAGGCCAGCGCCTTCGTGCCTGTGGCCGGGGTCTCCGAGCGCGAACTGGCAGATGCCGCGCAACTGGCGTCGCTGGCCGACGAGACGCCCGAGGGGCGCAGCATCGTCGTGCTGGCCAAGCAGCGGTTCAACCTGCGTGAGCGCGATCTCGAATCGCTGCACGCGAGCTTCGTGCCGTTCTCCGCGCAGACCCGGATGAGCGGCGTGGACATCGCCGGCCGGCCGATCCGCAAGGGTGCAGCCGACGAAGTGTCGCGCCACGTGCGCGAGCGCGGCGGGGAACTGCCGGGGGGCCTGAAGGGTCTGGTCGACGCGGTCGCCCGCCGGGGCAGCACTCCGCTGGTGGTGGCCGACGACCGGCGCGTGCTGGGTGTGCTCGAGCTCAAGGACGTCGTCAAGGACGGCATCAAGGAGCGCTTCGCCCAACTGCGGCGCATGGGAATCCAGACCGTGATGATCACCGGCGACAACCGGCTCACCGCGGCGGCCATCGCGGCCGAGGCGGGAGTCGACGAGTACCAGGCCGAGGCCACCCCCGAGACCAAGCTGGCGCTGATCCGCAGGTACCAGTCCGACGGGCGCCTGGTGGCGATGACCGGCGACGGCACGAACGACGCGCCGGCGCTGGCGCAAGCCGATGTGGCGGTGGCGATGAACAGCGGCACCCAGGCGGCGCGCGAGGCCGGCAACATGGTCGATCTCGACTCCAACCCGACCAAGCTGATCGAGGTGGTCGAGATTGGCAAGCAGATGCTGATGACCCGCGGCGCGCTGACCACCTTCAGCATCGCCAACGACGTGGCGAAGTATTTCGCGATCCTTCCGGCGATCTTCCTCGGCACCTACCCGCAGCTTGGCGCCTTGAACATCATGCGACTGGGAAATCCCGATTCAGCGATTCTTTCGGCGGTGATATTCAACGCCCTGATTATCGTCTTTCTCATCCCGCTGGCCTTGAAGGGGGTGAAGTTCCGTCCGCTTCCGGCGGCCACGCTGCTGCGCAACAACCTCCTGCTGTACGGGTTGGGAGGCATCGCACTGCCCTTCATCGGCATCAAGGCGGTCGACCTCGTGCTCAACGCACTGCACCTGCTGTGACACGGAGGTCTCCATGTTGCGTCTCCTTCGCCCCGCATTGAGCCTGTTCGCCGGTTTCACGCTGGTGCTGGGCCTGTTCTATCCGCTCTTGGTCACCGCGCTGGCGCAGGCGGCATTCCCGTGGCAGGCCAACGGCTCGCTGCTCGCCGTGGCTGGAAGGCCGGTCGGCTCGGCCCTGATCGGGCAGTCCTTCTCGGCGCCCAGGTACTTCTGGGGCCGGCCGTCGGCGACCTCGCCGCAACCCTACAACGGACTGGACTCGGGGGGCTCCGACCTCGGGCCCACGAACCCTGCGGAGCTGGCGGCGGTGAAGGCCCGCGTCGAGGCGTTGCGCAACACCGACCCGGCCGAGGCCGGCAAGCCGATCCCGGTCGACCTGGTCACGGCTTCGGGCTCCGGGCTGGATCCGGACATCAGTCTGGCGGCTGCGCAGTACCAGCTTGTGCGGGTCGCGCAGGCGCGTGGCCTGCCGCCTCGGGTGCTGCAGCAGCTGATCGACCGGTACGCGCACCGCCCATGGTTCGGGCTGTTCGGCGAACCACGGGTCAACGTGCTCGCGCTGAACCTTGCAGTCGACGGGCTGCGTCCGGTGGCACTGCCTTGAACAGCCGGAGTGGGAACCGCACGCTGGCCTTGAACGACCGCCCGCTGGTACAACCTGGAATCCGCGCCAACTCGGGCTTGTCTGTTGATTCTGATCCAGTGGGTGCGTCGCTTCGTGCCCCGTCTACGCCCGGTGTCGACACGAGCCGCCAGCCGCAATGACCGACGATCTACGCCCGGATCCCGACGCCTTGCTGCGCGAGGTCGAGCATGAGCAGCAGCAGGCCCAGCAGGGCAAGCTGCGGATCTTCTTCGGCGCGTCACCAGGAGTGGGTAAGACCTATGCGATGCTCGGCGCGGCGCAGCAGCTGCGCGAGAAGGGCGTCGACGTCGTCTGCGGGGTTGTCGAAACCCACGGTCGAGCCGAGACCGAGCGGCTGCTCGAAGGGCTGAAGGTGCTGCCGCGCCTGCAGCGGCAGGGGGGCACGCGCGGCGCCGGCGAGTTCGACCTGGCCGGAGCACTGCAGCGCCGGCCCGCCGTGCTGTTGGTGGACGAACTTGCGCACAGCAACGCCGCCGGCAGCCGGCATCCGAAGCGCTGGCAGGACGTCGAGGAGCTGCTGGCCGCGGGAATCGACGTCTACACGACGCTCAACGTGCAGCATCTGGACAGCGTCAGCCACATCGTCGCCAGCATCGCCGAGGTGCCGGTGCGCGAGACGGTTCCCGACAGCCTGTTCCAGCAGGCGGCCGAGGTCGTGCTCGTCGATCTGACTCCCGACGAACTGCTGCAGCGCCTGCGCGAAGGCAAGGTCTACGTCGCCGCACAGGCGGCGCGCGCGCTGCGCAATTTCTTCCGCAAGGGCAACTTGCTCGCGCTGCGCCAGCTCGCACTGCGCCTGACCGCCGAGCGTGTCGACAGCCAGATGCGCAGCTACCGGAGCAGCCAGGTCGGCGGCACGGTGTGGAGCGCATCGGAGGCGCTGCTGGTATGCGTGGGGCCCGACAACGGCCCGAGCCTGGTGCGCGCGGCGGCGCGCCTGGCCGAGGCGCTGCACGCCCGCTGGCACATCGTCTACGCCGAGACGCCGCCGCTGCAGCAGCTCGCCGAGGCGCGCCGCTCGGCGATCCTGAATCTGCTTCAGCTCGGCCGCGATCTCGGCGCGCACACCGCGGTGCTCGCGGGCCAACACGCCCCCTCGGAGGTGCTGGCCTACGCGCGCGCGCACAACCTGAACCGCGTCGTGATGGCGCGTCACCGCAGGTTGGCGTGGTGGCGCGAGGCGTGGCGCGAATCATTCGCCAGGGCGCTGGGAAGCCTGGCTCCCGACCTCGA
This sequence comes from Pseudomonadota bacterium, assembly GCA_021805825.1. Classification (GTDB taxonomy): domain Bacteria; phylum Pseudomonadota; class Gammaproteobacteria; order Burkholderiales; family Burkholderiaceae_C; genus Thiomonas_A. Next base: position 2,926 of record JAJZEC010000046.1, on the reverse strand, counting down.
TCTGGTGCTGCTGGCCCCCGAGGCACACGAGCAGCACCCGCGCGGGGCCACGCAGCTGCGCGCCGTCGAAGGGCTCCCGTTGCGGTGGCGAGACTATCTGTGGGCGGTCGTCGGCAGCGCCGCGCTGACCCTGCTGGCGATACCCCTGAGCTGGTACTTCCACCTGTCGAACATCGTCATGCTGTTCCTGGTCGGGGTGGTGCTGGTCGCGTGGCGCCTGGGGCGCGGCCCGGCGGTGCTGGCGGCCTTTGTCAACGTGCTGGCCTTCGACTTCTTCTACGTGCCGCCGAAGTATTCCTTCGCCGTCAGCGACGTGCAGTACCTGTTCACCTTCGGCGTGATGCTCGGCGTCGGCCTGCTCATCGCGCACCTCACGGCCGGCTTGCGCTACCAGGTGCGCGTGGCCAACCAGCGCGAGCGCCGTGCCAGGGATCTCTACGCGCTGTCACGCGACCTTTCGGGGGCGCTGACAGTCGAGCAAGTGGTCGACTTCGGCCTGCGGTACGTGCGCAACGGCTTCGGCGCGCGCGCCGAACTGCTGTTGCTGGGCATCGACGAGCGCCTGCGCGAGACGGAATCGGCGAAGCACGCCGCTTCGATCGACGGCATCGACGCCGACCTGGCGCGCTGGTGCGTCGAGCACGACGAGGCGGCCGGCATCGGCACCAACACACTGCCTGCGTTGCCTTTGCTGTACCTGCCGTTGAAGGCGCCGATGCGGGTGCGCGGGGTGTTGATCCTGGCTCCGGGAAACCCGCGCAGCGTGCTTATTCCGGAACAGCGCAGGTTGCTCGATACCATCGGATCGCAAATCGCCATCGCGCTGGAACGGATCCATTTCGTCGAGGTCGCGCAGGATACGCTGGTGGCGATGGAGGCCGAGCGCTTGCGCAATTCGGTGCTTTCGGCGCTCTCGCACGACCTGCGCACGCCGCTGACCGCGCTGATCGGTTCCACCGAGCTGCTGCGCATGCAGGCACCCGCGCAGCTGCACGAGCAGGCCGAGTCGGTCGGCCGGCAGGCGCGCCGCCTGGCGCGGATGGTCGATGACATGCTGGAAATGGCCCGCCTGCAGGCCGGCAAGGTCACGCTGCGCAAGGACTGGCAATCGGTGGAGGAGGTGCTCGGAAGCGCGCTGCGCAGCCTCGAGCCCGAGCAGCTCGCCCAGCATCCGCTGCACATCGATCTGTCGCCCGAGCTTCCGCTGGTGCACGCCGATGCGCAGCTGCTCGAGCGCGTGTTCGTCAACCTGTTCGACAATGCGCTCAAGTACACGCCGGCCGGCACGCCGATCGGCGTCGAGGCGCGGCGCACGGGCGACCGCCTGCAGTTCACCGTCTGGGATCGCGGGCCGGGGCTGCCTCGCGGACGCAAAGGCGAGCTGTTCGACAAGTTCGCTCGCGGACAGGTCGAGTCCAGCGTTCCGGGGATCGGGCTGGGTCTGTCGATCTGCCGCTCGGTGGTCGAGGCCCACGGCGGATCCATCAGCGCGACCAACCGACCCGATGGAGGCGCAAGCTTCCGATGTGAATTGCCGCTGGAGCCGCCGCCCAGCGCCGAGGGCGCCGAGGACAGCGCAGATGAAGAGCCATCAACTGGTTCTGCTGGTCGAGGATGACACGGAAATCCGGCACTTCGTGCGCGTCGCGCTCGAAGCTGCAGGGTACCGTGTGCAAGAGGCGAGCCAGTGCCGACGGGGATTGGTCGACGCTGCGGCGCGCCGCCCTGACTTGGTGCTCCTGGATCTCGGACTGCCGGATGCCGATGGCATGGAATTCCTGCGCAGCTTCCGCAGTTGGAGTCCAGCCCCTGTCATCGTGCTGTCGGCACGCAACGACGAAGGCGCGAAGGTCGCCTCGCTGGATCTTGGGGCCGACGACTACCTGACCAAGCCGTTCGGAGTCAACGAACTGCTGGCGCGGGTTCGTGCGGCGTTGCGGCGTCGAAGCATCACCGAGCATGGAAGCGTGCTGGAGTTTGGCGAGGTCGTCGTCGACATGAGCAGGCAGTCGGTTGTCAGACGGGGCGTTCCGGTGCGATTGACAGCCATGGAATATCACCTGCTGGAATTGCTCGCCCGGAATGCGGGAGCGCTGCTGACGCACCGACGGATTCTTCAGGAGGTCTGGGGCCCCAACGCACTGGATAGCCGGCACTATGTGCGGGTCTATATGGCGCGGCTTCGCCACAAACTGGAGAATGAGCCCGCACGACCCCGCCACCTGCTGACGGAAAGTGGGACAGGCTACCGGCTCGTGCTGTGAGGTCGTGACAGGTACAGGGTCTCATCGGACGCGCAGGGTTCGTCCCACGGATCCGCGAAGCCCGTGCCATGCGCGTCCCCTCATCAGGCGTGGCGCGGGCCGCTGGCGCGCAGTGCGAAGGCCCCATCGCCGAGCAGACTCAGCACCACCAGCGCGACGGCCCAGAAGGCCGGATATTCCCAGCCGCCACCCTTGTTGGTGAACAGCCAGCCGTTGTGCCCGTGCACCATGACGATGGTGCCGAGCATTTCCAGCGCCAGCGGAATCGCCACCCACTGCGCGTAGATGCCCAGCACGAGCGCGATTCCCCCCAGCAGTTCCAGCGCGATGGTCGCGTAGGCGAGCACGGCCGGCAGGCCGAGGGAGGCGAAGTAGCCCACAAAGCCCGGGATGGTGAACACGAAGATCTTCAGCCCAACGTGGGCGAGAAACAGGATGCCCAGGCTGACGCGCAGCAGCGCGGTGCCATAGGGGGCGGTGGATGAGCGAATCATGGTGTACTCCGGAACGTTGAGCGGTGGATGGATTCAGGACTCCGGAGTTCGACATCCCCAGCCCCGAAACGGGAGTTTTCGGGGGGCGCTGTCCATATGAATCAAGGATTTACGCGCGTTTTTCACGGGTCGCTTGTAGTGGCAACTATGTAACGTATTTGTAAGGGC
>JAJZEC010000045.1 GCA_021805825.1 Pseudomonadota bacterium | reverse complement strand
TCTTGATGCCCATGGTGATCACCCTCGTTTCCTGCTCAAAAATCGAGCAGATTAGGTCAAACACCCTGGTCAGTTTTCGGTCGGCATCAGGCCCGTCAGATGGTCAGTTTTCAGTCGGCGTCAACAGCTCCTACTGGCCCGAGAGTTCCTCGGAGGGGCAGCAGATCCAGCGCCTGAAGACGGCGCTGGAGGCGGTGCGCTCCCCCACCCGCGGCTATCTGTTCGTGGTGCAGACCCAGCCCACGCCCGACACCTCCACCATCCTGCGCGGCCTGACCGGAACGGCCCCCGGCGGATTGCTCGCCTTCACCGGCGTGTATCAGGCCGGGATGCAGGCCTTCCTCGACGACCCGCAGTGGTTCCGCGGCCTGTCGGGGCTGGTGTTCATCGAGGACTTCTCCAACGGAATCGACCTGACGCAGCGGGCCATGCGCATGATGGGCTCCGGCTGATTGCGCGATCCCTTCGTGCGCGGCGACGCATCTGCTACACTTTTTGTTTGCCGTCAGTCGGGGCGTAGCGCAGCCTGGTAGCGCACCTGCATGGGGTGCAGGGGGTCGGAAGTTCGAATCTTCTCGCCCCGACCATCAAGACCGAAAGAGAATCAAGGACTTGCCCCAGGTCCTGAGAAGCCCGCCATGGAAGTTCATGCGCGGGCTTTTCCTTGACGTGGTGTTGCGCGGACACAGCCTGCGCACGCCGGTCGGCCATCGTCGGCCCCTGGACGGTTCCGACTACCCGCGGAGCAAGGCGTCCCAAGCCAAGTCGATTGCGCTCGATTGCTGCACCAAGGTTTCCAGCTGCTCGGCGAAGTCGCTGCATTGATTGCTCAAGTCCTCGCACCGCTTGGTCAGCTCGTCGAGCAGCTTCGCCTGCTCGGCGTCGCGTTCCGATAGCTCCCGTACGATGTCGCAGACTGACAACCTCAGCGACTGCGGAGCACACCATGGCTGTCGCTGACACAGCCCAGGGCCAGTGACCGCTTTGGCCGAGGTGCCGACTTTGGCCCAGCGACTGGAGGTCGGCCTTTGCCGCCGCTCACATGGTCAATACGAGCGGCCGCGGTCTGCCCGTTGCGAACCGCGGTTTGATGCGAGCGCGAGCGGCCGGTTCCAAGATCAGGCGCATGCTCCCATGGGTAGCGGTGCATCACCTGCCAAGAGCGTAGGCTTCGCCACTATGTAGTTTTTGCACTACAATCGTGGCATGCTCGAACTAAGGCAAACGAGCGTCTTTCGGACATGGTGGACAAAGCTGCGCGACGTTCGAGCCCGCGCCATTGTTGCCGCGCGTTTGAACCGATTGGCCTATGGTCTCGCCGGTGATGTTGCGCCGGTCGGCGAGGGAATCAGCGAGCTCCGCATCCACTACGGGCCCGGTTACCGCGTGTACTTCCAGCAGCGAGGCACGACGCTGGTGATCCTGCTCTGCGGTGGCGACAAGGGCTCCCAGGCGCGGGACATCGAAGCGGCGAAGCGCCTGGCGCGTGAGGGGGAGTGAAAACCGATGAGCGATCGACTGACGAATTTCGATCCGGCCGAGTTGCTGGATTCCGACGAGGCCATCGCGGCCTTCATGGGCGATGCGTTCGAGTCCGGCGATGCCGGGTATATCGCCCAAGCGCTAGGCGTTGTTGCCCGAGCAAGAGGCATGAGCGAAATCGCGCGTGAAACTGGGCTGTCGCGGGAACAACTCTATCGATCATTCAGTGCGCGCGGCAATCCGACCCTCAAGACGACATTGGCGGTGATGAAGGCTCTGCACATCGACCTGACGGCCAAGCCCGCGGGGGCGTGAGACGTCTCCCGAAGCCTTCACCCGAAAGACGGCTTCGCGCGACGCTTGATTCACCGCTTCTGGCCGGCAACAGACGCCGCTGACAACGGGCCCAGTGACAGCTTCGGCCGAAGTGCTGTCGCCCGGTTGTCGCCGATGGTGCGCATTCGGCGCGCCTGGCTCAGCTTGATGAAGTGCGGTGGCGCACGGGCCGGGCGACACCCCACTGTGGGTAGTGGACCGTGGCGGTTCGTTGCCTGGCTGCAGTACCGAGCGCCACGACCGCACGAGGAGCATCGTTCAAGGCCGCTTCGAGTGCATCGCCCAGCACGCGCCATGCTTCTCGCCGCCCCGGTTCGGCGAAGGTCATGCGGCGTCCAGCGCCCCCCGGCGAGGGTGAGCGTGCCCTTAACCTGGGTTCGGTGCTTCTTGTTCGTAAGGCTCTGATGGTCGATGATCTGTTTGGTCAGCGCCTTCGGGCTGATCGCAGCGTCGTCAGCAGATCAAAGCCGATGAGGTGCAGGGGCTCGGAGGTTCGAATCTTCTCGCCTCGACCATCAAGACCGAAGTGAATCAAGGACTTGCCCCAGGTCCTGGGAAGACCTCCATGGAGGTTCATGCGCGTGCTTTTTCGTGGGCGCTGTGGCACGCTGCGCACCGGGTAGCCCAGCCTGTCCGCGCCGCGGAGTTGCGCCACCTCGCGGGCCGAGCCCGCGACGAAGTCGCGCAGCGTCTCGCCTTGCCGCAGCGCGCATGCGCGTTCACCCTGGAGGATCAGCCCAGCCCGGCCGACAGGCGGATCCTGGTGATCTCAGACGGCGCGCCCAGGCGCTTGGGCGGGCCCCAGTAGCCGGTGCCCCGGCTGACGTAGATCTGCAGTTGCCCGTGGCGGTACAGGCCGGCGACGAAGGGCTGCTGCAGGCGCACGACATGGTTCCAGGGCCAGAACTGCCCGCCGTGGGTGTGCCCCGAAAGCTGCAGGTCGAAGCCGGCCTTCGCGGCCTCGAAGGCGCTGCGCGGCTGGTGCGCGAGCAGGATGCGCGGGATGCCGGACGGGGCACCGTGCACGGCCTGGTGCGGGTCGCTGCGATGCCGCGGGTCGAAGGCATGCGCCTGCGGGTCGGTGACCCCGGCGACGAGCAGTCGTGCACCCTGGTGCTCGAGCACCGCGTGTTCGTTGAGCAGGCAGCGCAGTCCCAGGCGCTCGAACTCGGTGATCCAGTCGTGCACGCCGGAGTAGTAGTCGTGGTTGCCCGGCACCAGCCACGCGCCATGGCGGGCGTGCAGATCGCCCAGCGGCGCGGTGTGCGCCCGCAGTCGGGCCACGGCGCCGTCGACGACGTCGCCGGTGACGGCGATGAGGTCGGGGCGCAGCTGGTTGACGCGTGCGACCACCGCGCGCACCAGCCCGGCCTTGATCGTCGGGCCGACATGCAGGTCGCTGATCTGCACGATGGTGAATCCCTCGAGCGCGCCCGGCAGCCCGGGCAGCACCACGCGCACGTCGACGACGCGGGCCACGCGGCGCGCGGAGACCAGGCCGACGAGGCAGACCAGCAAGGCCAGCGCCGGCACGAGCAGCGCGCTGACGCCCGCCCACGGCCGCGCCTGCGGCCACAGCATCAGCAGGTCGCGCAGCAGGGTCAGCACGAGGGTGCTGGAAAACAGCCCGAGGTCGAAGAAACCCAGCCAGGCCAGCAGATCCCAGGCGCGGCCCGCATGCAGCCTGCTGCTCAGGCCGGCCGGAATCAACAGCAGCGACAGCAGCAAGGCCGCCGCGCCGATGCCCTGCGCAACCGCAGGCAGCCACGGCAACAGGCTGAGAGCCAGGAAGACATGCAGCAGTGCGAGCAGCGGCAGGGCGCGCCACAGGAAGCGGCGCATCCGGGCGCGGGGGATGGGCGACGGTTCGGGGGAGGCGGCGGGAACGCGGGCAGCAGGCATCGGGGTGTGGGCGCGATCGTAGCGCAGGCCACGCGCGGCCGCCGGCATGGGCTCAGTCCCCGAGCAGGCGCAACAGGCGTTCGAGGTCGCCCTCGTCGCGGAGCACTTCCCGCATCCATTGCGCAAGGGGCATGCGGCCCCAGTGGACGGCTCGCCGGATCAGGTAGGGCACCGGGTTGTGCGGCTCGACGCGCAGCAGATCGGCGGCGATCTGCTCGAGCGCGCGGTACGCGGCTTCGCGCGCATCGGGCGTGGCCTTGGCATCGCTTGTGGACTGTGGATCGCCACCGGCCGGGGCGCCGGTGCCGGCATCGGAGCTGTCCGGTTCGGCCGCGGGTGCCTCCGCGGGGGCCGCATCGGGCGGGCGCTGATGGCGCAGTTGCCCGACGCTGCGCAGCAGTTGTTCGAGCGTGCTGGCGACGCGTGCCAGGCTGGGAGCGTCTGCCCCCAGCAAGCACTCGACGCGGGCGTCGAAGGCCTGCCAGGCCTGCAGCGCAAGCCCCAGCAGGGCATGCAGGCCATCGAGGTCGCGCTGCACCGAGGCATCGCCGGCATGCGCCAGCAAGGCCTCGCGGGTCGGCAGTTGCTGCGCCTCGCCCCACCAGGCGGGGTCGGGCAGCCCTCGGCCTTGCCGCTCCCAGTCCTCCAGGCAGAGCAGCGGCGGACGCCGCTCGGGCAACCGCAGCAGCGGCAGACACAGGCGCAGCGTGCGCGGCAGCGATTCATTGAGCCAGGCCAGCGGCGCGACGCGCGCGTCGACGTCGCCATCGTCGCCGATCGCAGGGTGCAGGCCGGGCCAGTAGCGCTCGACCAGCCCATCGAGCAGCATGATGCCGTCGAGCAGGCCCTGAGCCTGCCCGAGATGCAGCGCGGCCTCCAGCCACCAGGCAGCAAGCTGGAGATCCTTGCTGCGCTGGCGCAGAGCATCGGCGCACAGCCTGCGCACCCGATCCCAGTCGGCCACCTTCAGCGGGCGCTCCCAGTCGCCCTGGGGCAGGGCCGGGTCGTCGGCCTCGCGCAGGCGCCGGATCTCGGCCATCAGCGGATCGAAGGCCATCGCCTCGCCGCTCGGCGCGTCACCGCCGATCGGCTGCAGCAGTGCCTCGACGCCGACGGGGCCGGCGCCGGCTGGCCGCCGGCCTTCAGCGGGCGGCCTGCGCGAGCGGGGCATGGGTCGGGAACTCGCCCGGCCAGCGCAGCGGCTGGTGGGCGCCGGCGGCGCTCAGACCCAGGCTCAGGTACAGGCGCGCGAAGCCGCGCCGGGGTGGGGCGCCTGGATGCAAGGCCGGCAGCTGGATCGGGATGTCGACGACGACCGGTTGGCCGCGCAGGGGCTTGGGGTCGCCGATGCCGCGCGGTCGGTGGGATGCCAGCAGGTTGAGCAGCGACCAGCGGTCGGTGTAGCGCAGGCTGGCGCTGTCGCCCGCGACATGCAGCGCGGGGTCGCCGCTGCCGGCAAGCAGCCGCAGCGGGCTGTCGCTGGCCAGGCGCCAATGCAGCGTGACCGGCTGTCCCGGCACCCAGTGCAGCGTCCGCGGCGGGTCGCTCCAGTCCAGATGCTGGTCGCCGATGTCGATCGACCAGTCGATGAACTGATTGCCTTCCACTTCGTGGGCGCGGTGGGTGCGGAATGCGACGCGGACGTCGTAGCCGGGCGCGGGAGCGGAGTCCCCGGGCATCAAGGGCCGCATCCAGGCCAGGCTGCGCGAGAAGGCCTGGGCGAAGCCGCGCAGCGGCGCGATGGCGCCGCCGTGGGCGCCGACGCTCATCTGCCGGAGCATGCGGCTGAGCGGCTCGAAGGCTGGTGCGAGCGCGGCCAGTTCGTCGACGTCGACCGTTGCGTCAGCCACCTTCCAGCCGGGCCGGGCGTAGGGGGGCCGGCCGGCGATCTGGCGGTTGAAGCGGGACGCGAACTGCTGCCAGCCCTGGTCGAAGGCGCGGGTGCGCAACAAGGCGCACCGACGGGCCAGGGACGATGCCAGTTGCTGCTCGCGCAGCGCGAAGTAGTCGCCGTTCCCGGGCGGCGCATCGGCCTTCGCGATCGCCGCGGCGCAGTTGGTGGTGTCCACGTCGCCGCTCATCGCCCGCAGGAAATCCTGCAACGAGCCCAGGCTGCTGTCGGGGCTCTTCAGCGCGTAGAGTTTCAGATCGTCGCCGATCGCCCGCCAGCGATCCTGCTGCGAGCCATGGCCGTCGAGGCGGTGCAGCAGTTGCTGCGCCCGCGCCGACAGGGTCTCGACCCGGCTGCGCTGGGCGTCGAGGTAGGCGTTCATCGAACCCAGGTCGGGCACGTCGAAGGCCGCCAGGGCCGGGCCCTCGCCCCCCTGCCACCGATCGAAGTTGCCCCCCTGCGGCGTGTACAGCCTCGAGGCCCGCAGCGCATCGCTGAGCCGGCGCAGGCGGGCGGCCGCATCGCGCTGGAGCAGCCTGTCGAGCGAGCCGGCCAGTGTGTTCGCGCCCAGGCTCTGCAGCAGATCATGGATGCGCCCGAGCTTGGCATACTGCGCCGGCGAAGACGTTGCCGGATCGGCCCCGCCGGGGGTCAGCGCGGCGGCAAGCTGGTCGCTGACGAGGCCGGCCAGCTGGGCGTCGACCAGGCTCTGCAGCGGATCGCGCAGCGAATCGGGGAAGCGCAGCAGCAGGGTCGTCTGGAAGTGCTTGCCTTCGCCACCCGCGCCCAGCGCCTGGTTCAGGCGGGCCGGATCCCAGCTCAGCAGCGAACCGTCGGGAGCCTCCAGCGCGGCATAGTCCCCGCTGCGCCCGATCCACGGCAGCGCGAACAGTGCCCGCAGCGCATCGCCCAGGCTGGCCATCTCCGGGTTGGGCGTCCAGCGCAGGGTCTTGGGATCCCAGTCCACGCCCAGCGTGGTGTCGTCCGCGCTGGCCGCGGCCAGCGCGGCGCGCATCGACTGGAACCCGGCCTCGGCCGACTCGTGGGCGCTGCGCGCGACCTGCGGGCCCAGCAGCGACGACGCGGCGATGCCGGCCAGGGCCTTGTTCCAGACCGGCCCGGGCGCGAAGGCCGGACTGGCGATCCAGCCTCCGCCGCCGCGGGCGAGCAGTGCCTCGAGCCCCTGCACGCGCTGCTGCAGCGCGTGCCAGAGCCGCAGCGCGTCGTCGACCGTGGCGTAGCCGCCGAGGTTCTCGATGCGGCCTACGTCGGTGTCCACCGCGCGCACCGCGCCGACCAGGGGGTTGCCGCTGAAGGCGCGTGTCTGCAGCGCGTCCAGCAGCTGTGCCTGGCGGCACTGCATCGCGCTGCGCAGGGGCGCGGGGTCGATGCCGCCGCGGCCGTCGGCGAAGCGCTGCAGCAGCGCCGCGGCGTGATCCAGGTTGCCGTTCGCATCGATACCCAGCGCGACGCGTACCAGCAGCCGAAGGTCGGCGCCACGGGCCGGCCTGGAGGAATCCTGCAGACCCTGCAGCGCGTGCAGGGCCCGGTCGAGGTCGGCCCCGCGCAGCAGGAAGTCGCGCCATTGCTGGAACTCAGGGAGGGACTCGAAGCCGAGCGTGGGCGAGGCGCCGCCGCCGGCCTGCTGCGCGGCGGCGCAGCGGGCGTCGGCGATCAGCTCGCCGCTGACGGGGTCGGTCGGCACTCCGGTCAGCTCGGATGCATGCTGTTCCAGCCCCCGCCGCAGCGCGCGCCAGCTCAGCGTGGCGAAGCGACGCTGCAGGGTCGTGCGCACCTGCCCGGACAGGGGATCGACGATCGGCCAGGAACCCGGCATGAACACCGACCAGAGCTTGCGCTCGTCGAGCCGGCCGATGGCAGCCATCAGCGCGACCAGTTGCCGGTCTTGCGCGCGTACCGTCGACGCGGACTCGAAGCCGGATCGCGGCAAGGCCTCGGCGACGGCGATCTGCCGCAGCGCGGCGTCGAGGCGCGCGCTGCGCGTGTGGACCAGCACCGTAGATACCGCCAACCCCAGCGACCAGCAGGCCGCGCTGCCCCACAGCCCCCAGCGCAAGGCGCGTTGCGCCAGCGGACGGCCCAGGCTCTGCGTCGCCGATGGTCGGGTGAGGCCGATTTCGGAGAACACCTTCTGCTCGAACAGATCGCGCAGGAACACTGGCTGGCGGCCGATGTCGAGGCTGCCGCCGCCAGGGGGAAGATCCATGGCGTCGGGCGCCTCGCCGGGCGGCAGCGCCACCGCGTCTGCGTCTCCGGTGCAATAGATCCCGCGCAGCAGGAAGGGCTCGTGGTAGCTGCTCGGGCGCATCAACTCGTCGAGGTAGCCCTGCAGCGCGGCGCGCAATGCTGCGACGCGCGTCGGCAGCAGGAACAAGGACGCCGCGGCGCCGGCGTCGACCTGGCCGGCGAACAGCTCGGCGGTCGACTCCGACAGTGCGCGGATTGTCTCGGCCATGGCCTCGCCGACCCAGTCGCCGCGGTAGCTGGCGTGGATGTCGTAGGGCGAAGACCAACCCAGCATGTTGCCCCGCAACCACTCGGGAAGCGACTTGGCAAAGGCCGAGAAGCCCTCCACCTGCTCGCAGCCGGAAAGCACGACATAGATGCCGAAGCGCATTGCGAAGCGGTTCTGCGCCAGCCAGAGGCGCCGATTGGCGCGCCTGGCCAGGCGCACGAGCTCGATCTGGGCGTTCGGGTGCGGATCCAGCAGCAGCGCGGCCGGGATGGTCAGCACGAAGGCGTCGAAGGGACGCTCGGGGCGGTAGTCGCGGCACAGGCCGAGGAACTCGTCCCAGGGCTTGGTCGCGCCATCGTCGTCCTCGCCGCCTCCGAGGTAGGCGCCGACGACGTCGATGACCACGCCCTTGTCGAAGAAGTTCCAGCTCAGGCCCTGGATCGACGCCGGCCCGCTGGCGTCCATGCCGAGGGCGCTGGCGATGCCCGACTGGGCCAGCGGCAGCGGCGAGGCGCTGTGGCCCTCGTCCAGCACCAGCACCCAGCGGCTGACCGTGCGGCGGCGGCGCGGGGCCAGATGGGACACGGTGTGGGCATAGGGCTGGCGCCAGAGCACGCGGTCGCGCCCGTCGGCGCCGGGCGAGCGCTGGAACACGAACTGGAACAGCTCCAGCCGCAGCGCGCGCAGGCTGTCCGCCTCGGGCTCGCCGCGCAGCCGCCCCTCGAATCCCAGCGCAAGCACGAACAGGTACAGGCGCGCCAGCGCCCGCGTTCCGGGCTCGCGGTCGCTGAGCAACTGGTGGATGCGGCTGATGACCTTCTCCCCGGCCACGCTGGTGCGAAACAGCGCGGCCTCGAGCAGGTAGCGTTCCCATACCCCGCGGCCGGCCCAGGGGCGGTTGAGCAGGATCTCGTCGGCGAAGGCCGCCTTCAGGTAGCGCACCTGCTCGGCCAGCACGGCGTCGGCACGCCCGCGCCGCGACTGGGCGTCCTGCAGTTCGATGAGGTTCTGCAGATGGCGCTGCACTTGGAGCGCGGCCTGCTCGGCGAGCACCGGATCCTCGGTCTCGGGGGCCTGCGCGCGGGCGCCCTCGACTTCCGCATAGAACTGCCGGAAGGCGGCGTCGAGCTCATCGTCCAGGGTCGCGAAGCTGTCGGGGGTGCTCATGGGGATCCTTTGACGAACAGAACCACTTCCCGGGGACGGTGGGAGGGGTCGTCGGCGTTCAGGTTGGCCACCTGCAGCGCTTCGCCCGCCAGCACCAGGCCGCCGCGGGCGTCGACCTCGAACAGCGTGTAGCCGGTGCTGCCGCTCAGCCCCAGTTCGTCGGCTGCCTCGATGCGGCGACGCGGCGCGCCCAGCACGCGGCGCTCGCGCAGCGAGGACCAGTTCGATGCCGAAGCGATCGCCGCACCGTCCATCCACGCCACGAGGTCGCGCTCGGACTGGCCGCGCAGGCCGAGAACCAGGCGAGTGCCCAGCCATGCCGGTTGGATCTCCTGGGTGAACACCCCGTCGCGCAGGTCGAAGGGTTGCAGGCGATGCTCCTGGCTGACGCTTGCCACCGCCTGCTCGAGCAGCTCGAGCAGCGGCAGGAACGCCGCGCGCGGCGCCTCGTGCCGGTAGGCGGGAAGCAGCGGCGGCAGCGCGCCGGGTTGCAGCGCGGCCAACGCGCCCAGCGCCCGGCTGAGTTCGAGGTGCAGTTGCGCGGGATGCAGTGCGCGACCCTGCAGCAAGGCTTCGAGCCCGCACAGCGCGCCGACCAGCGCCTGCAGGCGGCCGCGCTGCTCGAGCATCTCGATGCGGTCTTCCAGCCGCGAGGACAGGGCCTGGATCTGGCGTGCCAGATAGGCCGCCTTGCCGCGCAGCGCGCTGCACAGTTCCCAGGCGCGCTGCCACAGCGGATGCTCCTGCGGCAGCACCAGCATGGCCGGCCAGTCCTCGGCGAGGCGCAGCAGGCCGCTCTCGCGAACCACCGCGGCCACGCGCTCGCCTGCCACAGCGAGCCCGGGCGCGCGCCGGCATGCAGCGCGAGCATCGGACGCAGGCGCGGGATGTCGACCGCCGCCGCATCCGACACCTCATCCTCGACCGGACGATCCTCCAAGGCGCGAAAGCGTGCCGGCGCACCCGGGTTGCGCATCGCCCGCGACCAGGGAAGGGTCAGGTAGACGTCAACCGCGCCGGCTTCCAGGGCCTCGGCCTGCGCACCGAGGTCGACCTCGAGCGTGCCGTCGAGGGCGTCGGCGCCGTCATGCCAGACCAGGGTGCCGTCGGGCATCACCGCCTCGAGCAGCAGCACGCGCAGCAGGCCGGAGCTGAGCAGCGCGTGGTCGATCTCGCATTGGACGATGCCCCAGCCCAACGGCGCGGCGCGCAGGAACTGGGCCGCGGCGAGCGCGTCCATGCGGGCCTGCAACTGCTGCAGGTGCTGCGGCTCCAGCAGCAGGCCCTCATGCCATTGGATGCGATCCGGAATGGTCGGCAGCGTCATGTCGGGGATCCGAAGCGGTAGGTGGTGACCGTGAAGTCGCGCAGGCCGAAACGCACGATCGCGCCCGGCGCGCTGCGGGGCAGGGTGATCCGGTGGGCGCCCGGGTCGGGGTAGTCGGCGTACAGCAGCACGCCCACCACCCGCGGCGCGTCGAGCTCGGACTCGCTCAGGCGCAAGGTCTGCCCTGGCACCAGTTCGAAGCTGCGCACGACCATCGCGCCGGGGTAGGTGGCCTGCTGCTCGGCGCGCGCGCGGAACCACGCGTGGGCATCGAGCTTGCGCAGTCGATCGAGCGCCTGCCGGTTGCGCACGAACACGATGTCGAAGGCGATCGGCGTGTTGTCATTGGCATCCGGATCGGTGACCAGCAGCAGCCCCTTCCAGTCCAGGTAGGTGGGGTCGGAGGGTGTCGCGGAGAGGGCGTCGGCGGTCTGCGAGGCGATCAGTGCGGCCACGTCGTGCACGGTGCTGCAGCCGCTCAAGGCGGCAGCGCAACCGAGCGTCAGCAGGCTTCGTCGCTTCATGGCGTTGCTCTCCAGTGCGGGGCGGGGCGGGCCGCGATGCGCGCGCCGACGCCGATCCCGGCCAGGGCCACCAGCGCCGCGGCGGCGGCGGCGCACAGCGCAATGCAGGCAATGGCGACGCCGCTCAGGGTCACCCGCACCGGCGGCGGCGCCTCCGGCGGTGCTTCCAGGGGCTGATGGTTCGAGCGGCGCTCGGCCGGCAGCCCGCGCGACACTTCGGCGCACACCGCGCCCAGCGCGAGCAGCGCCAGGATCTGGCGAGGCCCGTTGCTGATGCTGTCGATCAGCAGCAGCACCGGCAGCACGCCGTCCACCGGAAGGCGCAGCCAGCCCATGGTGAGGCCAGCGGCAGCCAGCGTGCCCAGGCCGCCGGCCCTCGGCGCGGCGACCGAGGCCGCCGCGGCCAGCACACCGATGCCCAGCACTTGCCGCAGATCCGGCGCGGCGCCGTACAGGTGGCCGATGAACACGGTCAGCAAGGCCGCATACAGCGCGCTGCCCGCGGGCAGGAACACCGCGCCCAGCGGCACCAGCAGCTCGGTGACCCCGCGCGACAAGCCCAGCCTGTTGCTGAGGGCATCGATGGTGGCAGGAATCGCCGCCAGCGGGGTCGGCGCCACCAGTGCGATCAGCAACGGGGCCTGGAGCGCCATGCCGGCCTCGATGAGGCCGCAGCCGGCGGCGGATGCGATGCGCCGCAGCGCCAGCCATGCCAGCGGCAGCGCCGCGCCCAGCAAGGCCAGCACGATGCCCGCGAACAGGCGCAGCGCCTGGCCGTCGGCCTCGGAGGCGACGCGCGCGCCCATGCCCAGGCACAGCAGAGGAAGCAGGCGGATGATGCCGCCGATCAGGCCTTCGAGCCCGCGGTAGGCGGCCTCGAGCTGGCCAGCCAGGGCCTGCGTGCGTTCGCGCGGCATGCGGGCGAAGGCCAGCCCGAAGGCCAGCGCGCACCCCAGCATGGCCGGCAGGTTGCCCTCGACCAGGGCCTGGAAGGGGTTGTCGAAGATCCAGCCCAGCCCGGAGACGGGGTGGGCCGCCGCCGTCGGCGCCGCCAGCAGCTCGATGGTGGCGCCGGGAGATCTGCCGCCGGCCCGCTCGATCAGCGCCCCCAGGCGGGCGCGCGCAGGGGCGTCGAAGTGGATGGCCCAGCTGGCCAGCAAGCCGGCGCAGGCTCCTGCCTCCCCGCTCGCCACCAGCACGAGCAGGGCGGCTCCCAGCACGAGCAGGATGCGCGCGCCGCGGCGCGGCAGCGCCATCATGTTGCGCAGCCCGAAAACCGCCGCGACGACCAGCAGCGGCAGCGCGGCCATCAGCAGCAGGTTGGTGATCAGGCCGCCGACCACCGCGAACAAGGCGGCGGCCCGGTGGCTGTACAAGCCGATGCCGCTGCCCAGCAGCAGCGCGGCCAGCAGCACCCCGGGGCGTGCGTAGGCCTTCATCGCGCCGCGCTCCGGTTCCAGCCGCGCTCGAGTCCGTAGGCGACCGTGGCGCGGGCGAACTCCAGCGTGGCGTCGACCAGGGCGAGCCCGACGGTGGATGCGCGCGCGGCGGCCAGCGGCAGTTCGGTGCAGGCCATCAGCACCGCGTCGGCGCCGGCGGAGGCGTCCAGCACCCGCTGCAGGCTGGCGGTGGCCGCTGCGAGGTCGCCGGCCTTGACCTGGCGGATGCAATCGTCGACCCAGTCCTGCTCGACGTCGGCGCGGGGCACCAGGGACAGCGCGCCGCGGGCTTCCAGCCGGCGCTGGTAGAAGCCCGAGGCCAGCGTGCCGCGCGTGCCCAGCAGGAGCACGCGCTGGCCGCGCTGCAGGCGGGCGGCCGCGGCGTCGGCGATGTGCAGGATGGGAACCGGGGTTGACGCGGCCAGCGCCTCGTGCCAGTGGTGGGCCGAGTTGCAGGTGATCGCGATCACCCCGCAACCGGCGTGCTCGAGCAGTTCGACGCCGCGCCGCAGCTGGCGCAGTGGATCGGCGCCGCCGGCGACGATCGCGGCGCTGCGATCGGGGACATCCGGCAGGTTGACGACGACCACCGGCAGGTGATCCTGGTCGCGGCGGGCTGGCGTCAGCGCAACCAGCTTGGCCAGGAAGTCCACGGTCGCCGCCGGCCCCATGCCGCCCAGCACGCCGATCGAAGGCATGGTCATGTCCCTCCGATGCGCAAGGGACGCGGGCAGATCAGCGCCACCGCGGCGACGTTGCCGACGACGATGACCAGGGTACGCAGCATGTCGCAGATCGGGTCTACCGCGACGAACAGCAGGAAAGCGGCCTCGAAGGGCAGCCGCAGGTAGCCGCAGACCATGCCGGTCATCGACACCGTGACCACGCCGCTCATCCCGCTGGAGGCGAAGCCGGCCAGCACCGAGGCGGCGAGCACCACGCCCAGTTCGTCCGCGCCCAGGCGGTGGCCGTAGAGCTGGGCGATGAACATCGTCGCGCTGACGAAATACAGCACAGGCCCGAGCCGCAGCAGCGATACGCTGAGCGGAACCAGCAGTTCGACCTTGCTGCGCGCGAAGCCCAGGCGGTCGGCCAGGGTCTCGATCATCACCGGCATGCACGCCGCGCTGTTGCGCGTGGCCAGCGCCAACGCGAACGGGGCCTTGAGCGCGGCCAGCATGGCGCCGAACGGCTGCTGACTGCGTCGCCACAGCACGACCGCCGCCAGCGCCAACGCCAGCAGCGCGGCCACCGCGAAGGCCAGCACGAACTCGGTCATGGCCAGCAGCGGGCCGGTGCCCATGCGCGCCAACTGTGCCGCACTCATGCACAGCAGCACCACCGGCAGGGGATAGTTCAGCCAGCGCACGAGGATCTGGCAGGATCGGTACACCGTCTCCAGCGAGCGGGTCAGCCCGTCGGAGACGCGCGCCGGAATCTGCCCGACCGCGAAACCGAAGAGCAGGGCGAAGATCATCGCCTGGAGCGTCTGGCCATCGGCCAGCGCGGCGAAGATGTTGGCCGGGATCAGGCTGATCAGGACGGCGCCCAGGCCCTGCGTCCTGAGAACCTGTGGCGCGCCGTAGAGATCGATCCGGGTGTCCTGCGTCGCGCCATGGCCGCCGACGATGTGCCCGAAGGCCTGCAGGGTCTGCTGGGACAGGCCCGATCCGGGCCGCAACGCGCTCAGCGCCACGCCGGCCAGCAGCGCGGCGACGAAGGCGAAGCCGAGGAACACGACCGCGACGCGCACCAGGATGCGGCTGGCGCCTCCTTCCTGGAACAGGCGCTGGATGCTGAACACGATGGCCGACACCATGAAGGGCATGACGATCATCTTCATCAGGTCGACGTAGAGGTCGCCTACAACCCCCAGGTGGATCGCGAACCCGGGCATCGAGGCGCCCAGCAGGGCGCCGAAGACCAGACTTGCCAGCACCACCCAGGGATTGAGCGCGAAGGCCTGGAGTTTCCGCGGGTCGAGCCTCATCGTCCCCTCCCTCAGCTCGGCAGCGCCTGCAGCAGGCTGTCGATGTCGAGCTTTTCCGGGCGCTGCTCGAGGTACAGGTTGATGAAGGCCAGCAATACGTGGTCGCGCGGGCTGAGCACCATCGCCAGCGTGTCCTCGAGATCCTTGAGGGTGACCGCGCGCAGGATCAGGGCCGCCGTCGGGTCTTCCTTGAGCACGCTCTTGATCTCGAATTCATCGCGGTAGGCCGCGTCGACTTCGCCGCTGCGCACGGCCTGGATCACCGCCGACCAGCTGGGGTAGGAGCGCAGGCTCGCATGCGGGAAGTTGCGGCGCGCGAAACTCGCGTAGGACGACTGGGCGATCACTCCGATGCTGCCGTGGAAGTCGCGCATCACGACCTGCACCGAGCGGCCCCCGGCCAGCCTGGCGAAGGCGACGCGGTTGAGCAGCAGGCCGTGGTGCAGGCGCAGGTAGGGGTGGCTGAAGCGGATCTCCTGCGCGCGCGACAGCGTGCGCGACAGCTTGCTCAGCCCGAGGTCGGCCTGCTGATGCACGATGCGGTCGACGACCGCATCGAAGGTGCGCGCCTCGCGGTCGATGCGCAGCACGATGCCCAGGTTCGCCGCCAGTTGCTGGGCCATCGTCACCTCGACGCCCTGCAGCCGGCCGGCGCGCTCGTAGAAGAAGGGCGGGGTGTCGACACCGAGCATGGCCACCACCAGTTCGCCGCGCGCGACGATGCGCGCGATGTCGGGCGCAAGCATGCGGCCGTCGGGCATGCGCACGTCGTACAGCGCCGCCGCGGCGGGAATCTGCTGCGCATGCGCGGCATCCGTCGGCGCGGGCCCGGGGTGGGAAGCCGGCGGCGCCGCCACCGCGCGCGCAGCGGCCAGCGCAGGCGCACTGGCGAGCAGGGTGCGCAGCGCGCGCCGGCGGGTGGAGTCCTTGGGTGCGGTCATCGGCAGGCTCTTCGAGGGGTCGGAGGGCATGGACACTAGCGAGCCTCGACACGCGCCGCGGGATGCGCGGCAGCCGGCGCCGCTGCGACGCCCGGCACCGGTGCGCCGAGGTGGATTCCGAGATCCAGCCCGAGCGCGAACAGCAGCAGCAGCAGCGCACACAGGGCCGCGGCGGTGATCGCCAGCAGGCGTGGGCTCAGGGTGAGTCGGAATCGCATGATCCCGCCTCAGGCCAGCAGCACGGTGCACTGGCCCGGGGCGCTGATCGAGATCACCCCGCCCCAGTTGCACAGCAGCCTGCATCCCTGATCCAGGGCCGGCGTATCGCCGATGAGCACGCTGGGCGAGCCGGGCACCCAGGGCGACGGCGTCGCCGGAATGCAGGGCATCGGCGTGAGCACGCCCATCGCGGCCGCGGTGGCCGCGGCGACCATCGGGTTGGCGGGCGACGAACACAGGCCCAGCGGCGGCACGTTGAGCAGGGGCGCGTGGTCCAGGATCGTCGCCGCCGGCATCGTACCGGCCGTGACACGGTGCATCGGAAGCACCGTCAGCGAGCCCGGCGCAGCACCGAAGCTGCACCGTATCAACGCGCCCATGCACACTTGTTGGCTCATGCTCTCAGCCCTTCATCCAGCGTTCGATGCCGCCCAGCAGGCCGGCGGAGGATCGCGGGTCTGCGCCGCCGTCGGCCGGGCGCGGCGCGCCGGCCGGCCTGCCCAGCGCGTAGTCCTGCTGCTCGCGCAGGCGGCCGTCGGGGTCGTAGCGCCGCAGGCAGCCGTGGCGCAGGCCCGCGCGATAGGGGCAGACCTCGGCCGTGGCGCCGTTGGGGCCGTAATCGACCCGTTCGCCGTCGAGCCGACCGTCGCGATACTCCTCCTGGCGGATCAGGCGACCTTCGTGGTAGTACCGGGCGGTGCCATGCAGCCGGCCGCCGCGGTAGGGAAGGCAGGCGCAGACCTGTCCCGCCTCGTCGAAGCAGCGCGTCTCGCCGTCGGCGATGCCCGCGGCCATCGTCTGCTCGCTCAGGCAGCGGCCGTCGGCGTAGATGCGCGCCAGCCCGTGCTGCCGGCCGCCGGCGTAGTCGGACGTGAACCGGGGCGCGCCGTGGGCGTCGTAGACCCGCAGGGGGCCGTCGAGCCGGCCGTCGCGGAAGCTGGCCTCGAACACCGGAAGGCCGCCTGCGCCGAACTGGCGCAGCACGCCGTCGCTGCCTTCGGCCATCGGGGGCATGGGCATGGGGTTCAATTGAGTTTCACCATCCCGCCCTGCAGGCTGAGCATGCCGCCGCCGTCGACGGTCTGCACCGCCGATGCCTGGCTGCTGATCTGCGGCGCCTGCAGGCTCAGCGAGGCACCGGCCTCGACGCTCAGCGAGGTGCCGGCCTGGTGGCTCAGGCTGGTACCCGCCTTGTTGCTGAGGCGGGTTCCGGCCTCGCTGCTCAGGCTGGTGCCGGCCTGGATGCCGACGCTGTCCGAAGCCTGGATGTTCAGCGTTCCGTCGACCACGATCGCCAGGTTGCCGCCGACCCTGAGCGTGTAGTTGCCGCGCACCGTGTGGGTGTAGTCAGCCTCGTCGGTGTGGGTTTCCTGGCCGCACACCGTCAGCGCGCGCGTGCCCTGGACGGTGTGGGTCTCCTGGCCCTTGCGCACCTCGATGGTGTGGTCGCCCTCGGCGACCGTCAGCGTGCGCGAGCCCTTGTTCAAGGTCGTTCTCTGGTCGTTCTCGACGACCTCGGTCATGTCCTTCTGCGCGTGCAGGTAGAGCTCCTCGCTGTCCCTCTTGTCCTCGAAGCGGATCTGGTTGCCGGCGCTTCCCTTCTTGGACGAGCGCGTCAGGATCGTCGATTGGGTCTGGTCGGCCGGCAGCTGGACCGGGGGGGCCTGGACGCCGTTGTACACACTGCCGGTGACCAGCGGGCGCGCCGGATCACCATCGACATGGCTGACGACCACCTCGTGTCCGATGCGTGGCAGGAACAGTGCGCCGAAGCCGTTGCCGGCCATGGCCTGGGCCACGCGCACCCAGCAGGAGCAGGTGGCGTCGTTCCTGCCGGATCGATCCCAGTGGAAGCGCAGCTTGACGCGACCATGGCGGTCGGTCCAGATCTCTTCGCCTTCGGGTCCGACCACGGTGGCCGTCTGCACCCCGGCCACGCGCGGCAGCGGGGTCTGACGCGGCGGGCGGAAGGGCGTCGTCGCGGGAATGGCTTCGAAACTGTTGCGGTAGGCGCCGTCCTGCATGGTGTGGCTGACCGCGACCAGCAGGTAGTCGGCGTTGCAGTCGGCACGCGGATGATCGTGCAGGCGCACGCGTGCCCCCGGCACGAAACCGGGAATCGTGCCGGCACCGTGGAAGCGGGTGGCTCCGGCCTGATCGGCCTGCAGCCGCAGGCGGGCCAGTGCCTGGGCCTGGGCCGGGGTGCTCTGGCCGCCAGGCCAGTCCAGCCATTCTCCCTTGCCCTCGCGGGCACGGGCGGTGGCCAGCAGAGCGGTGGTCGGCTGCATGGGGTCGAAGTCGTCGACCGTGTGCAGGAGGCTGCGTTGATGATCGGCGCGCTCGAAGGTATCGACGCCGGCGGCGTCCGCTGCGCGCGACGCGGCGGGCCGGAAGGCTGCGGCGGGCAGCGTCGGCGCGCTCGTCGAGTCGTCCGCCAGCCGCAGGCTGTGGTGGCCGTCGACACCATCGAAGGTGTAATGGATGCCGGCCGTCTCCAGCAGGCGGGAGACGAAGGCGAAGGCCGTCTCGTCGAACTGCACGCAATATTCGATCGGCTCGTAGCTTGCGCTGAGCGACTTGCTGGCGCTGATCCCGAAACCGCCGAGCACCTCGTCGACGATGGCATCGACCTTCAGGTTCTGCCAGATCGCGCGGTTGCGCGACAGGGTCAGCAGCCACAACGCGGGCACCACCACGGCCTCGTATTGCGCGAAATCGGCCTGGCTTCCGAGGTTGACGAAGCGCACCGCGATGCCGCTGAAATGGCGTGGCGGATCGGCATGGAGGGTGACCCCGATGGTCTGGCCGATGATGGCGCCGGGGTCGAGGGCGGTCTGGCTCGAGCGCATGGTCAGTCGCATCTCGAACAGGCTCGACAGTCTTTCGTCGACGCGCAGGGCGTCGAGCAGCAGCACGTCTGCGCCGAAGGGCGTCGACACCGAGGCGGCGAAGGCGTTCTGGGTGAAGCCGGTTCTCATGCGCCAGCCTCCTGGCCGCAGCGGAAGGCGAAGCGGCCGTCGGCTTGCAGCCCGAGGTGGATGGAGTCGAAGTCCTCGCCGATCGACAGCTTCTCGAGCACCAGGGTCGAGATCTCGGGAAGCAGGTGGTGGGCGAGGATGTCGTCGATGTTGCGCGCGCCGCTGTCGACCTCGACGCAGCGCGCGGTGATCGCGGCGACGACCGCCGCGTCCCAGCGGAAGGACGCATGATGGCTGCTGGCGAAGCGCTGGGCCAGTCGCTCGAGCTTGAGCTCCACGATGCGCCGGATCTGGGCCGCGCCCAGCGGGTAGTAGGGCACCAGCGCGACACGCCCCAGGAAGGCGGCGCCGAAGGCGCGCAGCAGGGCCGGGCGCAGGCGCTCGACAAGATCTGCGGCAGCCGGCCGCATGCCCTGCGCGCAGGCGTCGAGGATCAGTTCCTGCGCGGCGTTCGAAGTCAGCAGGATCAGGGTGTTGCGGAAGTCGACCTGTACGCCTTCGCCATCGTCCATCACCCCCTTGTCGAAGACCTGGAAGAACAGCTCGAGCACGTCGGGATGGGCCTTTTCCATCTCGTCCAGCAGCACCACCGAATAGGGGGCCCTGCGCACCGCCTCGGTCAGCACGCCGCCACGCCCGTAGCCCACGTAGCCGGGAGGCGCGCCCTTCAGGCTGGACACCGAATGGGCCTCCTGGAACTCGGACATGTTGACGGTGATCATGTTGCGTTCGCCCCCGTACAGCAGGTCGGCGAGGGCGCAGGCGGTCTCCGTCTTGCCGACTCCGCTGGGGCCGACGAGCAGGAACACGCCGACCGGCTTGCCGGGGTCGTCGAGCTCGGCGCGGAAGGTGCGCACCCGGCGCGCGATGGCATCCAGTCCCGGATCCTGGCCGATGACGCGCGCCGCCAGCTTTTCCTTCAGATGGAGCACGGTGTGGATTTCGTCGGCCAGCATCCTGCCGACCGGGATCCCGGTCCAGCCCGAGACCACCTCGGCCACCTCGGCCGCGTCGACGCAGACCGGAATCAGCGGGTCGTCGTCCCGCAGGGCCTCCAGGCCCTTGTTCAGGCGCTGCAGCTGCTCGGCCGGGCTGGCCTGCTCGTCGCCGTCGTCGATGCCGCGGTCGACCTCCTCGCGGATGCGGCGCCGCAAGGCGACGATCTCGGCCACCGCGCTGCGCTCCTGGGCCAGCTTGGCCTGCAGGCGCTCGCGGCGCCCGAGGAGTTCGGCCAGTTCGGCCTCGATGCCGGCGATCGCATCGGCGTGGTTGCGGCCCATCGCCTGTTCGCGCCGCAGCACCGCGCGGCGCGACTCGGCGGTGGCGATCGCGCGCACCAGGGCCTCCAGCGGCGCCGGGGTGCCATTCTGGCCGACCGCGACCCGCGCGCAGGCGGTATCGAGCACGCTGATCGCCTTGTCGGGCAACTGGCGCCCGGAGATGTATCGGTGCGCCAACTGCACCGCTTCGCGCACCGCCTCGTCGTCGACCTCGACCTGGTGGTGGCGTTGCAGGGTGTCGACCATGCCGCGCAGCATCTCGATGGCGGCCTCGGGCGCGGGTTCGTCGACCTTCACCACCTGGAATCGACGCGCCAGCGCCGGGTCGCGCTCGACATAGCGCTTGTATTCCGACCAGGTGGTGGCGGCGATGGTGCGCAGCTCGCCGCGCGCCAGCGCAGGCTTGAGCAGGTTGGCGGCGTCGCCCTGGCCCTCGGCACCGCCGGCGCCGATCAGCTGGTGGGCCTCGTCGATGAACAGGATGATGGGCGTCGGCGAGGACTTGACCTCGCTGATCACCGATTTCAGCCGGTTCTCGAACTCGCCCTTGACGCCGGCTCCGGCCTGCAGCAGCGCCAGATCCAGGGCACGCACCGAGATGTCGCGCAGCGCCGGTGGAACGTCGCCGGCCACCACGCGCTGGGCGAAGCCCTCGACCACGGCGGTCTTGCCGACCCCTGCCTCGCCGGTCAGGATGGGGTTGTTCTGACGCCGGCGCAGCAGCACGTCGATGATCTGGCGTATCTCGGCGTCGCGGCCGCGGATGGGGTCGACCTGGCCGTCGCGCGCCTGCGCCGTGAGGTCGTTGGTGAACTGATCCAGCCAGGGCGTGGCGGAGGCGGGACGCGGCGGCGTCGGCATCTGCGGCGAGCCTGCCGGCGCCGGCATCGCCTGCGCGCTGGCGCCGGCATCCTCCGGCGACTGCGCCAGCAGTTGGGCCAGACGCTGGCGCAGTTCGCCGCGCGGGATGTCGAGCAGCAGCGGAGCGCTGTCCACCAGGCTGCCGCGCAGGCTGTCGACTTCCAGCAGCGCCAGCATCATCGTGCCCGAGCGGATCTGCTGCCCGCCCAGCAGCATGGAGCTCATCAGCCACGCTTCCTGCAGCCAGGGCCCGAGCTGGGGCGACAACGCGGGCGTGCGCGCGTTGCCGCGCTTGAAGCCTTCCAGGGCGTGATCGATCTGGGCCAGCAGGCGTTCCGGCGCGAGGCCATAGTCGCGAAGCAGCAGCCCAAGGTCGGGCGCCTGCGGCTCCAGCAGGCAGCGCAGCAGATGCTCGGGCTCGACGTTGAAGTGCGTCCGGCGCACACACAGTTCGGCGGCCTGGCTCATCGCGCGCCGGCACTCGGGGTTGAGCCGCCCCAGCAGAGTCCGGATGTCGATGTCCATGATGGCTATGCGTGTTCGGCGCCCGAGCCCAGGCGCAGACGCACCGGCGACAGTCGGCGCCCACCCAGCCAGCTGTCCCAGCCGAGGCGACTGCGCCCCAGATGCGGCCCACCGCCGCGCATGTCGGCGGCCGGTTGCAGTTGCACCTGCAGTTGCAGGTCGCGCTGGGCATGGTGGGCGCACAGCCAGCGCAGGGCTTCCAGCGCGCGGCCGCCGGGCAGGAATGCCGCCCATCGCGGCGCCGGCACCGGCCCCACATGCAGCCGGATGCCGGCGGCGGCATCCCACGCGCGGCGTCCCAGCAGCGCGCTGTCCCTTCCCAGCCGCGCCCGCCCCAGGCTGCCGCGTCCACCGAGGCGCAGCCAGCCGCCGACCAGCGGCTCGCCGCGTACCGCCAGACGCAGGCGGTCGCGCAGCAGCGCCTCCAGCCGCTCCATCGAGCGCGGCGCCGGGCCGAACAGAGCGGCATGCCGCAGCCAGTTGCGCGCGCCGTCGGGGCCGGGGGCGCCACGCCGCAGGCCCAGACCGGCGATCGCGTCCAGCGCGGCGGCCAGCGGGGAATCCTGCGGAGCGCTCCATTGCAGGCTGACACGGTGCTGCTTGCGGTTGCGGTACAGCAGCGTCATCCAGCGGTGGTGGAAGATGTCGAGAAAGGCCAGCGGCGCCGGATCACGCCGATACTGGGCGCCGAGCAGCCCTTCGGCGTAGGGCAGCGGCAGCGGCGCGTTGGCGCCGGCCAGCGCCATCACCGGGCTGCGCAGTTCCCAGTGTGTCGCGGTCGCCTCCACCGCAGTGATGTCGCTGGGCGCGAAGGCCAGGCAGACCTGCCCGCACAGCCGCAACGCCTCGTCACGCCAGCGCCCGGTTCCCAGCGCGACGGCGTCGGCCCGCGCGGACTCGAGCAGCGCGATGGCCTGGAACAGGTCGGCGTCGTGGGGCCGGGCGAGCAGCGCCTCGATCACAGCAGGGTCTGGAGTCCGGTGCGCGGTGGCCATTGGTGCAGGATTTCGTCTTGGCGCAGCACGGTCAGGCGCGCGAAGGTGTTGATGGTGGTGTAGAGCGCGAAGAAGCGCGCCAGAACCGCAGACAGCAGCAGTGGTGAACCGCCGACGAAGGCGCCGGCGTCGAAGCTGATCTCGACCTCGGTGCCGGTCACGCAGCCGCGCCAGCCGCCGCGCCCGATGCGCGCGACGCCGGGGCGGGCGCGCAGCGCGCGCAGCCCGCCGATCTGGGCCAGATCCTCCGCGTTCTGCCGGCTGAACAGGGTGAGCATGCCGCGCAGGGCCTCCACGCCGTCGCTGCCATCGAGCAGCGAGCCGAGGTTCAGCCGCAGCAGCGCGACCAGATCCCACAGCGCGCGCGACGCGCTGGGCGCGGGGCGCTGCGCGCAGGGCAGGTACAAGGTACGTGCCTGCAAGGCTCCGGGCATCCATTCCTGCTGCAGGGGCGTGCCCGCCGGCCATTGCCCGGCCAGTCCACGGTTGGTGCACAGCAGGCTTGCGTAGATGACCGGCGCGGCCGGAGTCCGCGGCCTGCGCTGCATGTCGGTGAATCCGATCCAGACCTCGCTGCCGCGCCCACCTGCGTCCGGCCTGGCCTCGCGCCGGGCCGACCAGAACAGGCCCTCGCTGCGCTGCAGGACCTGCGGGTCGAGGCTGGCGAAGGAAGGCACCGCCACCTTGCGCTGCGCCTCGGGGTCACTGAGGTGAACGGCCAGGATCGAATGCACCTCGGTGGCTTCCTGCTGGTGCGCGCCCTCCAGCGCATATTCGTGCCGGCCGGGCTGCACGCGGATCGGCTCGCTGGTGCGGGGAAACAGGTTGACCACCGGCACGCAGTTGGCGCGCAGCGCCTGCGCATCGATGCGGGGCGGAAGCGCGGCCTGGGCGTCGAACTCGATCAGGATCTCGCAGCGCTCTCCGGCGCCGAGCTGGCCGCGCAGGCCGTCGAGTTCGAAGAAATGGAACTTGCGGGGAAAGGCGAAATATTCTTGCAGCAGGGCGTAGGCCGTGCTCGACGTGGCCGACGCCGGCAGCACCTGGGTCTCGGGCTCGAATCCGATGTTGCGCCAGCAGCTCGCGGGCAGCCTGGACAAGCTGCCGTCGGCGCGCAGCAGCAGCACCGCCCGCACGCGCGTCGCCAGCAGGTCGTAGAGCTTCATCGCGTCGGCCAGATCGCCGCCGAGGTGCAGCCGCAGGGTGTCGAGTTCGAGATCCTGCAGTGCCACGCCTTCGTCGCACTGCAGCCGCAGCCGCAGTTGCCGGCCGTCGACCATGCGCGTGTCGTCGACGCGCAGCGGCCAGATCACGGTCTCCCATGCGGTGCGCATGCGGCAGGCCGTGCTGCCGGAGCCGGCGCGCAGCTGGGAATGCGCGGGCATGCGCAGGCCGGAGGTGATCTTGCCCTGACGCGGGTCGGCGGCCAGCGCGGCCACCGTGATCGACGGCAGGGGCTGGCCCAGCGTCGGGCACAGGTTGTCGAGCAGCGCGGCGGCGATCAGCGGAAACTCGCGATCAATGTCGCGGTGCACCCGCGCGGCGAGGAAGGCGCTGGCCTCGATCAGGCGCTCGGTCTGCGGATCAGGCGATTCGTCGGCGCCCAGCGCCAGGCGCGATGCGACCTTCGGATACAGGCGCGCGAAATCCGTCCCACGCTCGCGCAGATAGCCGAGCTCGCGCTGGTAATAGGCAAGCAGCTCGTCGTCCACCTCCATCATGCGCTCCCGGCGGCAAGATCGGCCGGACACTCGATGCGGGCCGGCCGCAGGGATCCGTCGAAGCGCGTCCGGGCCTGGATGCGCACCAGACCACGCAGATGGTTGGATCCGCAGGCTTGCACCTCGAGCCCGTCCAGCAGCAGCCGGGGCTCGAACTGCTCGACCGCATGGCGCAGCGCGCCGCGCAGGCGGTCGAGGTCGCGACGCGACGAGGTGTCCAGTCCGCTGAAGTCGGGCAGGCCGTAGTCGATCACGGTCAGCGGCCCGGCGGCATAGGCCTCCAGGCCGAGTCGCGAACGGGTGGAGAACAGGCGGACGATTTCGGCGCGGATCGACGCCACCCACGACTGCAGATCGGGCGTCACGGCAGCCGCGTCGCCGCACAGGCGATCCAACAGGGGTGCCTGCACGGGCTGGTCGTGGGGGGCGAACATGGCGGGGGCTGGGAGTCTTGCGCGGCGTCAGCCGGTCGGGGCCCGGTGCGTGCCGACGATCAGGACTTGACCGGAGCCGCGACCTTGGCCGGGGTATGCGCCGTCTGGCTCTGCATGTCCCAGCCCGAGGCGGCGTTGCCGCTTTCGCCGCCTTGCTGCTGCTGGTGCACGTAGGTCATGTCGAAGGCCGTGAAGGAAATGGTCCAGGTCTCGAAGATGTCGTTGCCCGTGGTGACCTCTGTCGCATAGGAATCGAAGATGGCATTCGTCAGGTCGATCTGGTACTCGATCGCCTGGGTGTCCTTGACGGTACGCGTCTTGATCAGCGAGACCAGCGGATAGGGCTTGGCGGTGCACAGCGCGGTGAACAGCGGCGGCGTGCACTTGTCGGTCGGCCGCGTCACGCTCACGGTATGGATGACGACGTGGCCCGCGGTGCGCTTCTGGTTGGTCTCGATCGAGGTCATCGGCAGGCGGGCGCCGGCCGTGTACGAGGAGATCGCCAGCAGCTTGTGATGCCCCGCGACGGTGATGTTGCCGTCGATTCCGTGGATCTTCATGAAGAGGTCTGATGACATGTCGGTTCTTCCTCGATGCCGGCCGTCTGGGTGGCCGGCTGGGTGGCCGGGTGGATGGCTGGGTGGATGGCTGGGTGGATGGCAGCGGCGCCCGGTGGTCGCCGCGACCTCGCGGATCAGGCGGCGGCCGGCAGGTCGGCGATCAGGCGCACCGACGCCGTCAGGCCCTCCATCTGGTAATGCGGCAGCAGGAACACCGTGGCCTGGTAGTGGCCGGGCTTGCCCGCCACCTCGGTGACGTCGGCGCGGGCCGCCGCCAGCGGGTAGGCGGCCTTGACCTCCTGCGGCGCATCGGCGTTGAGCAGCACGTAGCCCGACAGCCAGCGGTTGAGGTAGTCCTGGATCGAATCGCGGGTCTGGAAGCTGCCGACCTTGTCGCGCATCATCACCTTCAGGTAATGGGTGAAGCGCGATGCCGCGAGTACGCAAGGCAGGCGCGAGGACAGCTCGGCGTTGGCGTTGGCCGCGTCCTTGTCGTAGACCTTGGGCCTGTTGACCGTCTGACCGCCGAAGAAGGCCGAGAAGTTCGAACCCTTGGAGTTGACCAGGGCGATGAAGCCCTGGCTGTTGAGCTCGTTCTCGCGACGGTCGGTGATCGCGACCTCGGTCGGGCACTTGAGGGCGACATCGCCTTCGGCCGTCCGGAACGCATGCGCGGCCATGCCCTCGACCTTGCCACCGCCCTCGACGCCGCGGATGGCCGTGCTCCAGCCGTACCTGGCGAAGGCATCGGTGATGCGCAGTCCCAGCTGGTAGGCCGAATTCGCCCACAGGTACTTGCCGTGGTCGCTGCCATCGACGGCTTCCTCGAAGTCGAAGGACGCGGTCGGACGGGTCCTGGCACCGTAGGGCAGGCGCGCGGCATAGCGCGGCATCACCAGCGACAGGTAGCGCGAGTCCTCGCTGTCGCGCAGACTGCGCCAGCTGGCCAGTTCCGTGCTGGCGAACACTTTGGACAGGTCGCGCGGCATGCCCAGCTCGGTGAAGGAGCTCATGTCGAACATCGACGGCGCGACCGCCGAGATGAACGGCGCGTGCGCCGCGGCGGCGACCTTGGACATGCGCTCCAGCAGTGTCAGATCCTGCGGGTGGCGGCCGAAGTAGTAGTCGCCGATGAGCAGCGAGTACGGGGTGCCGCCGAAGGATCCGTACTCCGCTTCGTAGACATGCTTGAACATCGCGCTCATGTCGTGGTCGACCGCCGACTCCAGATCCCTGAGCAGATCCTTCTTGCTGACGTTGAGCACCCGCAGCTTGAGGGACGCGCTGGTCTCGGTGCCGAAGACCATGTCGTGCAGGCCGCTCCAGGCGCTCTCCAGATCCTGGAACTCGGGCGCGTGCATGATCGCGTTGAGCTGATCCGACAGGATGCGGTCGATCTCGGCGACGCGCTCGTTGATCGCGGCCACGATGCCCTTGTCGGGGCTGGTCTTCATGCCTTCGTCCAGGATCTGGGTCGCCAGCTGGCCGAGGATCCTGCGCGCGTAGGGCCGTTGCGAGGGGTCGACCGCCATGCGTCCTTCCTGCACGATGCGCTCTAGCAGGCCGGGCTGGGCGCTGGTCGTCGCGGCGGCGACGCCGCCTTCGGTCTGGGCTTTGTTTGCCATCGTTGTCGTCCTGGGTGTGCGTCGGGCGCGCTTCAGTCGGCGGCCGGGGCGTCGGCGCCCGCCTGCGTCTTCAGCGATCGCAGTTCCTCGGTGCTGTGGACGATCGACTCCAGCAGGGCATCGAGTTCGTCGTTGCCGTCGAGCTTGGCCAGCAGGTCGCGCAGTTGCTGGCGGGCCGCGACCAGGCGCTTCAGGCGCGGAATCTGCTGCACCAGCGCGTCGGGGGTGAAATCGTCGAACTCCCGGAATCGGAGTTCGACGCGCAGGTTGCCTTCGCCCTTCAGGGTGTCGGGCACCGACAGATCCAGGCGCGGCGCCATGGTGCCCATGACGGCGTTGAAGTTGTCGCGATCGATCTCGACGAAGCGGCGTTCCTTGAGTTTGGGCAGCGGCGTCTCGGGCTGGCCGCTGAGGTCGGACAGGATTCCGACCAGCATCGGCAGTTCCCGCTTCTCGACGGCGTCGCCGACCTCGACGTCGTAGGTGATCTGCACGCGCGGCGGGCGGTTGGCCCCGACCCATTTCTGAAGACTGTCTGCCATTCCAGCTCCTGTTACGAAATGCTGCGTTGGGGGTATGCCCCTTGAAAATCATGAGGCACTGTCGCGCTTAACCTTGCATGGAGTAAGCCTATGGCCGGAAGGCCAAAAAAAATGTGCACTGCCCGTGAGTAATCCGTAAGCGTCCAGCGATCCCATCTTGAGCCGGAAGGCGGCGGCTGCGAGGCTGCGGCTTTCGAAGGCG
>JAJZEC010000044.1 GCA_021805825.1 Pseudomonadota bacterium | reverse complement strand
CGATCTCAGTACCTGCGCGACTGGCTGGAGCAGGTACCGGGCTGGGACAAGCGCGACCCGGCACCCACGCTGCCGCCGGAGGTCATCGAGGCCACCGCGGCGCGCTACCGCGAGGCCCTGCAGCGCCTGACCGCAGCCGCCTGAGCGCAGCTGCAGCCGGGCGCCCTCTCAGCTGAGCACGGTCATGCTCAGACGCCGGCGGTAGCTTTCCCGCGTCGGATCGACGGCGGGAGGCTGTCCGTCGGTGGTCTTCTGCGCCGGCGGAGCCATCAGTTCGAGCACCGCGACATAGGCCTTGCGCGCCGCCTGCTCGTTCCAGTTCTTGTCGCGCATCAGGATTTCCAGCAGTTCGTCCATCGCCGCGGTCCACTGCTGCTGCGCCAGATGCCGGCGGGCCAGCGCGAAGCGGGCAGCGAAGTCCCGCTTGTCGGCCGCGATGCGCTGCCGCAGTTGCTCGGCCGGCGCCTCGCCCGCCGAGGCATCCAGGGCATCCAGCCATTCCTTGAGCGCGGCCGCGCGCTGGTTGATCGCCAGTTTGCCCAGCAGTGGCTCCATGACCTGCGCGGCCTCCTGCGCCTGGCCCTGACGCAGCAGGGCATCGATGAACTCCACGCGCAGCGCGTCGTCCTCCGGCTGCGCCTGCACGCCCTGGCGCAGGCGCAGCAGCGCCGCCTGCGGATCCTGCGCGGGCGGCTCCTCCTGGGCCGGCTCCTCCTGCTCCGGCGCCGGCGGCAGGTGGCGGTCGAGGAACTGGCGGATCTGGCCCTCGGGCTGCGCCCCGACGAAGCCGTCGACCGGTTGCCCGCCCTTGAGCAGCACGACCATCGGGATGCTGCGCACGCCGAAGGCGGCCGCCAGATCCGGTTCGTCCTCGGTGTTGACCTTCACCAGCTTGAAGCGTCCGGCGTATTCGGTCTCCAGCTTTTCCAGCGTCGGCCCCAGGCTGCGGCAGGGGGCGCACCAGGGCGCCCAGAGGTCGACCAGCACCGGCACGGTATGCGAGGCGTCAACGACCTCGGTTTCGAAATTGGTCAGGGATGCGTCGATCATGGGAAAGGCTCTCCAGGACTTCGAGATGGGGGCGCGGCAGGAGTTTTCCAGGTGTGCGGCGCGAATCCATCAAGCATACCGGGGCCGGTAGAATCCCGGGATTTTTCGCGGGGGACGAAAATGGCCCTGGTCGGCGTCGTGATGGGTTCGAGTTCGGACTGGGACGTGATGCAGCATGCGGCGCGCATGCTGCAGCGCCTGGACATTGCCTTCGAGGCGCGGGTGGTGTCGGCCCACCGCATGCCGGACGCCATGTTCGACTACGCGGCGACCGCGCGCGCGCGCGGACTGGCGGCGATCATCGCCGGGGCCGGCGGCGCGGCGCACCTGCCGGGCATGCTGGCGGCCAAGACCAGCCTGCCCGTGCTGGGTGTGCCGGTTCCCGGCCGCCACCTGCAGGGCCAGGATTCCCTGCTGTCGATGGTGCAGATGCCCAAGGGCATTCCGGTGGCGACCTTTGCCATCGGCGAGGCCGGGGCTGCCAATGCGGCGCTGTTCGCGGCGGCCATGCTCGCCGCCGGGGACGCCGCGCTGCTGCAGCGACTGCAGGCCTTCCGCGACGAGCAGACCGCGCAGGCGGCGGCGATGCGGGTGGGCCTGGAGGCTGTCGCGGGCGCGGATCGGGGCTGAGCCATCGCGCATGGGAGACAGGCGATGAGGGCGCGGGACGAGGTGGCCGCCGACGCGGCCGGCGGGGGCTTCCTGGCCCCGGGGGCGGTGCTGGGCGTGCTGGGCGGCGGCCAGCTCGGGCGCATGTTCGCGCAGGCCGCGCAAAGCGCCGGCTATGAGGTGGTGGTGCTCGAGCCGCAGCCGGGGGCGCCGGCCGCCCAGGTCGCGCCACGGCAGATCTGCCATGCCTACGACGATCCCGCCGGGCTGCAGCGCATGGCCGATGCGGCGCAGGCGGTGACCATCGAGTTCGAGAATGTTCCTGCCGCGGCGCTGCAGTGGCTGGACAGCCACCTGCGCCTGGCGCCCCATGCCGCGGCCGTCGCCGTGTGCCAGGACCGGGCGCGTGAGAAGGCCTTGTTCGACGCCCTGGGCGTGGGTTGCGTGGCCCACGCCGAGGTCGGCAGCGAGGCCGAATGTGCCTCCGTGGCCGCCCGCGACCTGTATCCCGCGATTCTCAAGACGCGGCACATGGGCTACGACGGCAAGGGCCAGTTCCGGGTCGAGCAGGGCGCGCAGCTGCTCGACGCCTGGCGCGCTCTGGGGGCGGTGCCGTGCCTGCTCGAGCGTCGCATCGATCTGCGCAGCGAGCTGTCGGTGGTGCTGGCGCGCGCGGCCGACGGCGCCATCGTGCATTTCGAGCCGACGCGCAACGCGCACCGCGACGGGATCCTGTTTTCCAGCACCGCCGGTGCGGGCGCCGTGGAGCCGGAGCTGGCCCGGCGCGCGGTGGCCGCGGCGCGGCGCATCGCCGAGGGCCTGCGCTACGTCGGGGTGCTGTGCGTGGAATTCTTCGTCGGCGGCGACGGGGAGCTGCTGGCCAATGAAATGGCGCCACGCCCGCACAACTCCGGCCACCACACGATCGATTCCTGCGATGTCTCCCAATTCGAACTGCAGTGGCGCTGCCTGGTCGGCGCGCCGCTGCCGCAGCCGCGCCAGCACAGCGCGGCACGGATGCTCAACCTGCTCGGCGATCTCTGGTTCGATGCCGCCGGCGCGCAGCGCGAGCCCGACTGGCGGCAGCTGCTGGCGCTGCCGGGGGCGCATCTGCACCTGTACGGCAAGCACGAGCCGCGTCGCGGGCGCAAGATGGGACACTTGTGCCTGACCGCGGCCACGCTGCCCGAGGTGGAGCAGGCCGCGCGCCGCGCCTGCGCCTGCCTGGGGTTGCAGGCGCCGTGACCGCGGTGGAAGGCGCCGTGCCGCTGCGCCACGAGAACCTGACGGACGCGGCGCTGCGCGAGGTCGAGGAGGCGGTACGCCTGCTCGAGGCGGGTCGGCTGGTCGGCCTTCCGACGGAGACGGTCTACGGTCTGGCCGCCGATGCCGCCAACGACCGCGCGGTGCGCGCGATCTACGCTGCCAAGGGTCGCCCGGCCGACCATCCGGTGATCGTCCATGTGCAGCATCGCGCCGATCCGCTGCGCTGGGCAGCCCGCCTGCCGCCCAGCGCACGCCAGCTGATCGACGCCTTCTGGCCCGGGCCGCTGACGCTGGTGCTGCCGCGGCGTTCCGGGGTGGCCGCGGTGTGCGCGGCCGGGCAGGACACGATTGCCTTGCGCAGCCCCGCGCATCCGCTGGCGCAGGCCGTGTTGCGCCGGCTGCATGCGGGCGAGGGTGGCCTGGCCGCGCCGTCGGCCAACCGTTTCGGGCGCATCAGCCCGACCAGCGCAGACGACGTGCGTGCCGAACTGGGCCCGGCCTTGGCGCTGGTGCTCGATGGCGGCCGTTGCGCCGTAGGCATCGAGAGCACGATTGTCGATTGCAGCGGCGCGGCGCCGCGCATCCTGCGCCCCGGGGGACTGGAGGCCAGCGCGCTGGCCGAGGTGCTGGGGGTCGACGCGCGCAGCCTGCAGGCGCCACCGGCCGCAGCCGCGCCTCGGGTGCCCGGCGCGCTGGCCTCGCATTACGCGCCGCGCACGCCGCTGCGCCTGCGATCCGCGGCGGCGATCGACGCCGACTGGCCCGCAGCGGCGGCGCAGGTCGGGGTACTGGCCCTGCATGCGAGGCCGCCGGGCGTGCCGGCCGGCGCGCAAGCCCACTGGGTGCGGCTGGTCGCCGAGCCCGCTGCCTGTGCCCGGGACTTGTACGCCGCGCTGCGCGCGCTCGACGCCCTCGCGCTGCAGCAGATCTGGGTCGAGGAAGTCCCACCGCAGACGGCCTGGGAAGCCGTGCGCGATCGCCTGCGCCGCGCCGCGGCCTGAGTCGCGGCCTGAGTCGCGCAGCATCGCGGCCCTGTGCCCGGCGTGGCCGCCCGCCCGTGCCGCGGCTTGGGATACAGTGTGCGGTCGCGGTCGCGGTCACGGCGCCAGCCGACCGGACGGCATCGATCGAACTGTGTTTTCATACAGTCTCGTGGTACAGTGCCGCAACTCCAACGAGCAACCGACGGGGCAATGCAATGGTGAACGCGGAAAAGGCCAAGGCGCTGGCATCGGCGCTGGCGCAGATCGAGAAGCAGTTCGGCAAAGGTTCGATCATGCGCCTGGGCGAGGGCGAGGTGGCCGAGGATCTGCAGGTGGTGTCCACCGGATCGCTGGGGCTGGACATCGCCCTCGGTGTGGGCGGATTGCCGCGCGGTCGGGTGGTCGAGATCTACGGCCCGGAATCCTCCGGCAAGACCACGCTGACGCTACAGGTCATTGCCCAGATGCAGAAGCTGGGCGGGGTGTGCGCCTTCATCGACGCCGAGCACGCGCTGGATGCGCAGTACGCCCAGAAGCTCGGCGTGGATCTGCAGGATCTGCTGATCTCCCAGCCCGATACCGGCGAGCAGGCATTGGAGATCGCCGACGCCCTGGTGCGATCGGGCTCGGTGGATCTGATCGTCATCGACTCGGTGGCGGCGCTGACCCCGAAGGCCGAGATCGAGGGCGAAATGGGCGATGCGCTGCCCGGCCTGCAGGCGCGCCTGATGAGTCAGGCGCTTCGCAAGCTCACCGGTACCATCAAGCGGACGAACTGCCTGGTCATTTTCATCAACCAGATCCGAATGAAGATCGGGGTGATGTTCGGCAACCCCGAAACCACCACCGGGGGCAATGCCCTCAAGTTCTACGCCTCGGTGCGCCTGGATATCCGCCGCATCGGATCGATCAAGAAGGGCGACGAGGTCATCGGCTCCGAGACCAAGGTCAAGGTGGTGAAGAACAAGGTGGCTCCGCCGTTCAAGCAGGCCGAGTTCGACATCCTGTATGGCGAGGGGATTTCCCGCGAAGGCGAGATCATCGATCTCGGGGTGCTGGCCAAGGTGGTCGACAAGTCCGGAGCCTGGTACGCGTACCGGGGCGAGAAGATCGGTCAGGGCAAGGACAATGCCCGTGAGTTTCTGCGGGAGAACCCGGGCCTGGCACTGGAAATCGAGAATGCTGTTCGCGCCGGCCTGGGCGTGCGTCTGCTGCCGGTTCCCGGCGCCGGCGAGGCCGAGTCGGTGGCCGGCGCGGCGGCTTCCGCGGACTGATCCGGAACCCGGCGCGCAGTCTGCCCAGAGCCGGCGGTGGACGAAGCCGATCCATGCGCGCAGCTTGCGGCCCAGGCGCATCGCCTGCGCGCACGCGCGCTGCGCCTGCTGGCGCAGCGCGAACACAGCCGCAGCGAACTCGCGCGCAAGCTGGCGCACGCAGCCCGCGATCCGGCGCCCCCTGAGGCCTTGCTCGAGCGCGTGCTCGACGACCTGCAGGCGCAAGGCCTGCTCGATGACCGTCGCTTCGCCGCCTCGCTGGCGCGCCGGCTGCTGCCGCGCCATGGTGCGCAGCGGGTGATGCTGGAATTGCGCCGGCATGCCATCGATCCGGCCTGCATCGCGCGTGCCGTGCAGGAGGCGCAGTGCGGACTTCCGGACGAAGTCGAGCGCGCGCGACAGATGCTGCAGCGGCAGCATGCGCGGCCCGATGCCGATGCCGCCGAGCGCGCGCGCTGGATGCGCTTCCTGCAGCGCCGCGGATTCGACTCGGAGGCTGCGCTGAGGGCGCTGCGGGCGCTGCGCGTCGAAGCCGGGACGACGCAGGCTTGCGAGGCGATCCGCGGCGACGATTGATTGGCAGCGTCGACGCCCGATTTCGGGGGGTTGCGGCTGCGCGCACTGCTAGACTTGCCTTTTGCGCTGCATCAAATCCCTTGAGTCGTGCGGCTGCGGCCCGTGCGCGTGGTGCGCGAGGCGTGCCGGCAAACCCCACGACGCCACCGACCGCGAGCGGCCGGCAGGGCGGGTGGTTTGCGCGACGGCGCGAGCATGGCCACATCCTTCGGAGAACAGCGAATGAAAATCCACGAGTACCAGGGCAAGCAGATCCTGCGCGAGTTCGGCGTTCCGGTTCCGCGCGGCATTCCCGCCTTCACCGTCGACGAGGCGGTGCACGCGGCCGAACAGCTGGGAGGCCCGGTCTGGGTGGTCAAGGCGCAGATCCATGCCGGCGGACGCGGCAAGGGAGGTGGGGTCAAGCTGGCGCGTTCGATCGACGAGGTGCGCCAGATCTCCGGGCAGATGCTGGGCATGCAGCTGGTGACCCACCAGACCGGGGCGCAGGGCCAGACCGTGCGTCGGCTGCTGATCGAGGATGGCGTCGACATCCGCAAGGAGTACTACGCCGGACTGGTGATCGACCGCGCGGCGCAGAAGGTGGTGGTGATGGCGTCCAGCGAGGGCGGCATGGACATCGAGGAGGTCGCCGCGAAGACTCCCGAGAAGATCCACAAGGCGTGGGTCGATCCCGCCACCGGGCTGCAGGAGGCGCAGGCGCTGGAGCTGTGCGAGCGCATCGGCCTGCCCGCGGCCAGCCGCGCGCAGGGCGCGCAGGCGCTGCAGGCGCTGTACCGCGCGTTCTGGGACAAGGACGCCTCGCTGGCCGAGATCAACCCGCTGGTGCTGCAGGGAGACGGTTCGGTGGTGGCGCTGGACGCCAAGTTCAATTTCGACGACAACGCTCTGTACCGGCATCCGGAACTGCTGGCGATGCGTGACCTCGACGAAGAGGATCCGGCGGAAATCGAAGCCTCCAATTACGGACTGTCGTACATCCAGCTGGACGGCAACATCGCCTGCCTGGTCAACGGTGCCGGGCTGGCCATGGCGACCATGGACACCATCAAGCTGTTCGGCGGCGAGCCGGCGAACTTCCTGGACGTCGGTGGCGGAGCCACCGCGGAGAAGGTTACCGCGGCGTTCAAGATCATGCTGCACAACCCGCAGGTGAAGGCGATCCTGGTGAACATCTTCGGGGGCATCATGCGCTGCGACGTGATCGCCGAGGGCCTCATTGCGGCCAGCCGTGCGGTGGCACTGAAGGTGCCGCTGGTGGTGCGCATGAAGGGCACCAACGAGGATCTGGGCAAGAGCATGCTCGCCGGGTCGGGGCTGCCGATCCTCAGCGCGGAGACCCTGGCCGAGGCGGCGCAGAAGGTCGTCGCCGCGGCTGCCTGAGTCCCATCGTCCCCCATTGCGTGCGCGCGCCGCGGGCGGCGCGGCCAGCCAAGGAATCCCCATGTCCATCCTGATCGACAAGAACACCAAGGTCATCACCCAAGGCATCACCGGCAAGACCGGCCAGTTCCACACCCGCATGTGCCGCGACTACGCCAACGGCCGCGCCTGCTTCGTCGCCGGCGTCAACCCCAAGAAGGCCGGCGAGGACTTCGAGGGCATCCCGATCCACGCCTCGGTGGCCGAGGCCAAGTCCGCCACCGGAGCCACGGTGTCGGTGATCTACGTGCCGCCGGCCGGCGCCGCGGCGGCGATCTGGGAAGCCGTGCAGGCCGACCTCGACCTGGCCATCTGCATCACCGAGGGCATTCCGGTGCGCGACATGATGGAAGTGCGCGCGCGTATGCGGGCGAAGGAAGCCGCCGGAGGCAAGCAGACCCTGCTGCTCGGGCCGAACTGCCCGGGTCTGATCACTCCCGACGAGATCAAGATCGGCATCATGCCCGGGCATATCCACCGCAAGGGGCGCATCGGCGTGGTGTCGCGCTCGGGTACCCTGACCTACGAGGCGGTGGCCCAGGTCACCGAACTGGGAATGGGCCAGAGCAGTGCGGTGGGCATCGGCGGCGATCCGATCAACGGCCTCAAGCACATCGACGTGCTCAAGCTGTTCAACGACGACCCCGAGACCGAGGGCGTGATCATGATCGGGGAGATCGGCGGCCCCGACGAGGCCGAGGCGGCGCGCTGGGCCAAGGAGCACATGAGCAAGCCCATCGTCGGATTCATCGCCGGGGTGACCGCGCCGGCCGGCAAGCGCATGGGCCACGCCGGGGCGTTGATCGCCGGCGGCGCCGACACCGCCGACGCCAAGCTGCAGGTCATGGAATCCTGCGGCTTCACGGTCACGCGCAATCCGTCCGAGATGGGACGGCTGATGCGCAAGGCTCTGGGCTGAGTCGAACCGCCCGCGGGGTCGGGCGTGGCTGGACGGCATCAACTGGCGCCGGGCGCAGGCCCGGCGCCCTGTTTTTGTGCCTGCGCCGGCACGTGCAAGGCTATGCTTGGGCTGCAGTCCGGCGCCTGAGCGGCCGGGCCCCGGGTACCTGGAGTACGGAGCTGGAATCGGTGTTTCTGGAAGCCTCCGCGACGGCCGCCTTCGCCGGCGCCGCAGCGCAAATCGTGCTGATCGACCTGCTGCTGGGCGGGGACAACGCGGTCGTCATCGCGCTGGCCAGCCGGCGCCTGCCGCTGCCGCAGCGGCGAAGGGCCATCGTCTGGGGTACGGTGGGCGCGGTCGGGCTGCGCGTCGTGTTGACGCTGTTCGCGGTGCGCTTGCTCGAACTGCCCTGGCTGAAGCTGCTCGGCGGTGCCTTGCTGGCGTGGATCGGCATGCGGCTGATGCTGCCCGACGATCCCTCGCCGCGCGTCGAGCCGGCGCAGCGCCTGTGGCAGGCGGTGCGCACGGTGATGGTGGCCGACCTGATCATGAGTCTGGACAACGTGGTGGCCATCGCGGCCGCGGCGCGCAACGCCGCCACCGCGCACCAGGGCCTGCTGGTGGCCTTCGGCCTCGGCCTCAGCGTGCCCATCGTGGTCTGGGGCAGTGCACTGGTGCTGCGCCTGATGAGCCGCTTTCCGCTGATCGTGCTGCTCGGTGCCCTGTTGCTGGGTTGGATCGCCGGCGGGCTGGCGGCCGGCGATCCGGTGCTGCAGCCGTGGCTGCGCCGCCAGCCCTGGGGCGGCATGGCGCATGCGCTGGGCGGCGTCGGCGGCCTGCTGCTGGTCGCCGCCGGCGGGGGCTGGCTGCGCGCGGCGCATCGCCGCGGCGATCGAGGATAGGACATGGATGCGTTTCCCGGGGATCCCGTGCTGTTGCTGGACATGGCCAGCTGCACCGACCGTGGGCGCCAGCGCGAGCACAACGAGGATGCGCTGGCTTGCGATGCCGTGGCCGGAGTGGCGGTGCTGGCCGACGGCATGGGCGGATATGCGGCCGGCGAAGTGGCCAGCGGGGTCGCAGCGGCGCAGATCGCCGCCGAGGTGGCTCGGCTGAAGGCCGAGTATCCGGCGGTCAGCCCGGCGGATCTGATGCAGGCCATGCATGACGCCATACGCCGCGTCAACACCCAGATCTACCGCGCCGCGCGCAAGGATCCCCGCTACACCGGAATGGGCACGACCCTGGTTGCCGCGGCTTTCACCGGGCGGGTCGCGGTGATTGCCCACGCCGGGGATTCGCGCGCCTACCTGCTGCGCGACGCGAGGTTGCGGCGCATGACCAAGGATCACTCCCTGTTGCAGGAGCGCATCGACCTGG
Source organism: Pseudomonadota bacterium (assembly GCA_021805825.1). Classification (GTDB taxonomy): domain Bacteria; phylum Pseudomonadota; class Gammaproteobacteria; order Burkholderiales; family Burkholderiaceae_C; genus Thiomonas_A. The sequence goes on along the minus strand of JAJZEC010000044.1, from coordinate 20,972 downwards.
GGCTGCTGCAGGCCGACGATCCGGCCGGCGATGCGGTGCGCAACCTGATCACCCGCGCCATCGGGGTCGACCCCTTGCTGGAGCCGGAAATCGGCGTGCATGCGATGCAGGACGGCGATCTGCTGCTGCTGTGCTCCGACGGCCTGAGCGACATGCTCAGCGATGCGCGCATCGAGCAGATCCTGCAGTCCCTGGCCAGCGAACCCCAGCACGCGGTGCGCGAGCTGGTCGAACAGGCCAATGCCGCCGGGGGACGCGATAATATTTCGGTGATCCTGATCGGAATGCGACTGGGCGATCGGCCGCGGGGCGATCACCACTGAAGCCGGCGGCGCCGGCCTATCCATCGACGAGGTAGTCCGCCATGGCGAAGCTGGTCATTTTTCTCGATGACAAGGTGCTCAAGGAAGTCGCGCTGAACAAGGATCGCATCACCCTCGGGAGGCGACCGCACAACGACGTGGTGATCGACAACCTGGCGGTCAGCGGCGAGCACGCGGTTCTGCTGCGCGAAAGCGACGGTTTTGTGGTGCAGGATCTGGGCAGCACCAACGGCTCCTACATCAACGGCAAGCCCATCAAGCGCGCGCCGTTCCGCGAAGGCGACAGCCTGGACATCGGCAAGTACACCCTGCGTCTGCTCGCCGACTCGCGCGCCTCGGCCTTCGCCGGGTCGCGCTTTGCTCCTTCGGGCTACGCGCCCTCGAGTTTCGGCAACACCGGGCCACGCTCGGGCGCCGGGTCGCCGACCGTCAGCGCCACGCGCAGTGCCTCCTCCACCGGTGCGGGAAGCGGGCGCGAGACCGTGGCCATGCCCGCGTTGAAGCTGCGGGTGGTCAACGGAGCTGCCGCGGGCTCGGAACTGGCGCTGGACAAATCCCGCACCACCTTCGGCCAGAAGGGGGTGATGGTGGTGTCCATCCAGCGTAACCCGCGCGGTTACGAGCTCTCGCAGATCGAAGGCGAACAGCGGGTGCGCGTCAACGGCACCGCGCTCGGCCTGGTGCCGATGGTGCTGGGCGCCGGCGACGTCATCGAGATGGCGGGCGGCACGCGGCTGCAGCTGCTCTCGGCCTGAGCAGGTCGCGGGCGCCGCGCGACCACGGCGACCCTCAGGCCACCACCCGCATCAGCTTGAGCATGTTGGTGCCGCCGGGGGCACCGATGGGCTCGCCGCAGGTGATCGCGTAGTTGTCTCCGGTGGCCAGAGCCCCGATGTCGCGCAGCCGGAGTTCGGCCTGGCGCAGAGCTTCGTCGCGATCGCTGGAGAATTCGGTGAGGATCGCGCGCACGTTGCGGTACAGCGCCATGCGCCGCACCGAGCCCTGGCGCGGCGACAGCGCGTAGATGGGCATGCGCACCCGGTGGCGGCTCATCCACAGCGCGGTCGAGCCCGATTCGGTGAGCGCGGCGATGGCCTTGCACTCCAGGTGGTGGGCGGTGAACAACGCCGCCATGGCCACCGACTGGTCGATGCGGGTGAAGGTCTTGCCGATGAAGTCGGCTTCGAGCTTGCACTCGTCGAAGCGTTCGGCCTCGACGCAGATGCTGGCCATGGCCTCGACCGTCTCCACCGGGTAGCGCCCGGCCGCGGTCTCCGCCGAAAGCATCACCGCGTCGGTGCCGTCGAGCACCGCGTTGGCCACGTCGGACACCTCGGCGCGCGTCGGCACCGCGTTGGCGATCATCGACTCCATCATCTGGGTCGCGGTGATGACCAGGCGGTCGAGGTCGCGTGCGCGCCGGATCATGCGCTTCTGCAGCGCCGGCACCGCGGCGTTGCCCACCTCCACCGCGAGATCGCCGCGGGCCACCATGATGCCGTCGGAGGCCTGCAGGATCTCGTCCAGGTGGGGAATGGCCTCGGCGCGTTCGATCTTCGCGATCAGGCCGGGCTTGTGTCCCCAGGGTTCGCCGGCCACCTGCGCCAGCTGACGCGCCATTTCCATGTCGGTGGCGTTCTTGGGGAAGGACACCGCGAGGTAATCGGCCTGGAAGGACATCGCGGTGCGGATGTCGTCCATGTCCTTGGCCGTCAGCGCCGGGGCGGACAGTCCGCCTCCTTGCTTGTTGATGCCCTTGTTGTTCGACAGCTCCCCGCCGATGACCACCGTGGTGCGGATGCGCGAGCCCTCGACCGCCTCCACCGCCAGCACGATCAGGCCGTCGTTGAGCAGCAGGCGGTCGCCGGCGCGCACGTCCTGCGGCAGGTTCTTGTAGTCCAGCCCGACGCATTCCTCGTTGCCCAGTTCGCAGCTGGCGTCGAGGCTGAAGGCCTGCCCGGGCTGCAGGTTCACCTTGCCCTGCTCGAAGCGCCCGACGCGGATCTTCGGCCCCTGCAGGTCGGCCATGATGGCCACCTCGCGGCCGCAGTCGGCAGCCACCTTGCGCACCAGGGCGGCGCGATCGATGTGATCCTGCGCGCTGCCGTGGGAGAAGTTCAGGCGCACGACGTCCACACCGGCGCGGATCATGCGCTCGAGGACATGCGGGGAGGAACTCGCGGGACCGATGGTGGCTACGATCTTGGTGGCACGGGGCATGGCAGTGGGCGCGGCGCGACGGTTGGGGTACGTGCGCGCAGTCTAGTTCACCGCGCACCGGTGTCCGGACACTAGCCGCGCGGCACCTCGACCCGGCGCAGCACCGGCGCGGCGCCCAGGATGGCCACGATCTGCGCGACGGCGGGATCGCCCGCCAGTCCGGCCGAGGCCGCCAGCGCCGGGAAGTCACGCGCCGTCTGCGGTGCGTACAGCCAGAACGCATGCGCGGTGTAGCGCGCCAGGCGCAGCGCCTGCTCGCGACGTCCCAGGCGCAGCAGCACGATCATGCGCCGCGACAGCAGGCCGGGGTCACCCCACACATGCGAGGAACGTTCCAGCAGCAGCAGATCCTTGCGCAGGGTGGCGCGGTCGGCGGTCGGCGGCGGAAGCAGCAGCGCGGCATCGGGGAACTGCGCCAGCGCGCGGAAGAACCAGTCACGGCGCAGCGCCTGTTTGCGCAGCAGCAGGCCATGCTCGCCGCTGGCCGCGTACATCAGCGTCGTGCGCGTGTAGTCGACCTGCGCCTTGGCGCACAGCAGCAGCGCCACCGCAGCGCAGGCCAGCCCGGCACGGTACGGTCGCGCGCCCGCATCGGCCGCCGGCTGCGGCTGCGCGGCCGACTCGGCCCAGCCGAGCAGGAAGGCAGCATCGAACAGGAAGTACGCATACCACAGTGGGTACTCGACCAGGCTGTGCAGACCGAGGAATGCGCAGCCCAGCAGCGCAGGCAGCAGCGCGCGGCGGCGATCGGCGGAGGTCGCGCCGCGGCGCCAGGCGCTGCCGACCTTCCACAGCCAGCCCAGCGCAGGCAGCAGGCAGGCCGCGGCCCCGAGGACGCCGCCGACCGCCAGCAGTTGCAGCAGCAGGTCGTGGGCGTTGTCGATGTTCTCCAGCGGCAGCGGATGCAGCCGCCCGGCCAGCGTGGCCTGCTCCAGGCCCCAGCCGATCTGGCCCCAGCCCCAGCCGCGCCAGGGATGCAGCAGGAACACTTGCCAGGCGTCGCGCCAGATGATCGCGCGCGCGTTCACCGGCTGGCCGATCTGCCGAGACAGCGCGCCCAGGTAGGCGATCCAGCCGAAGTGGTCGGCCACATGCAGCAGCAGCCACCAGCCCAGGTACAGCAGCGGCGCGGCCAGCAGCGCGCCCATGCGCGCATCGCGCCATGGGCGCGGCCAGGCCAGCAGCACCAGCAGGGCGACGGCCACCGCATGCACACCGCCCGTGCGCGAGCCGCTGACCGTCAGCGCCCAGGCCAGCAGCGCGCTCAGCGCCCACACCCTCAGGCGCGGCCAGCGCGGTGCCAGCAGCGCCAACCCGGCATAGCCCAGCGCCACTGCGGTGGCGTAGTGGTTCGGCTGGCGCAGATTGCCGTATACCCGGCCCGTGCCTGGGTAGTTGACCAGCTGGAAGCACCAGGGGGCGTGCGCGGCGAGCCAGCGGCTGGCGCTCGGGAGCTGCCACATCGCGAACTGGGCGACGCCGATCTCCACCTGCAGCAGCGCCTGCAGCAGCAGCCCCCAGCCGGCGACCTCGATCCAGCCGGGAAGCCCGGCGCAGGCGCGCCCGAGCCCGGCCACCAGCGCCGCGCCCAGCAGCAGCAGCACGGCCAGCCAGCCGGCATCCGGATAGGCCAGCAGCCCGCCCAGGCACTGCAGCGCGATGACCGCGGCCAGTCCGGCGAACATCGCCGAGCTCCAGCCCAGGCGAGGTCGCAGACCCGACCATGCCGCCGCGCCGAACAGCAGCGCCCAGCTCCATGCGGCGACGAACATCGAGCCGGTCTTCGTGCCCGGCCCGGGATCCCAGGGCCACAGCAGCCCCAGTCCCAGCGCCAGCAGCAGCAGCGCGCCGGCCCACGCCGGCGGGCGCGCCGGGACGCCCTGCGCGGCATTCATTGGGGAATCATCTTGTCGAGCATCTTGTCCTGCTGCAGGCGCTGCTGGAGGGCGCGCAGCCTGGCATCGATGATCGAGGCTTCGAAATAACCCGCACCGGGGGTGCGCTGGGCGATGTGCAGCTGTTGCAGGGCTCCTTCCAGGTTGCCCTGCAGCGCGTAGGCCTCGGCGGTGGCGCGGTGTTGCGCGGCGACCTCGCCGCAGGCGGCGTAGGCCTGTGCCAGCCAGGTCCAGAGCTGCTCATCCCCGGGGTGCAGCACCGTCTGCTGGCGCAGGAAGTCGCGCGCGGCGGTCTTCTCCTCGGGTTGCGCCAGCAGCGCCCGCACCCGCAGGTGCAGCAGCGCCCTGGACTCCGGTGCCAGTGCCTGCAGTTGCAGCAGCAGTTGCCCGGCCTGGCGCGGCTGCGACGAGGCCAGCAGCCAGTCGACGCGCAGCAACTGCAGCGGCAGCCGCTGCAGGGCATCGAAACCGGCGGCCAGCTGCTGGGCGCGCAGCAGTGCGTGGTCGCTGCGCGCGAGCTCGCCCGCGCGCAGCCAGGCCAGGGCCTCGGCATAGGCCCACGCGCAGCGCTGCGCCGGGTAGCGATCGGGGCGCCCGGGCTGCGGTGCGCGCATCGCCAGCGCCAGGGTGCGCAGGCCTTCATGGTGGGTGGGCTGCAGCGCGCGCGCGCGCGCGTTCATCAGCCAGAAGCGCAGCGAGGTGTCGGGCGGCAGCGGCTGGTTGCCGGCGCGCGCCTCGGCGTCGGCGATGCGCGCGCTGGTCAGCGGGTGATCCTGCAGGAAGGCGAACACATTGGGGTCGTCCAGTCGCGACAGGTACTGCAGGCGCTTGAGCATGCTGGCCATGGCCTGCGGCGGGTAGCCGCTGGCACGCAGCACCTGGATTCCCGTGCGGTCGGCATCGCGCTCATTGCTGCGCGAAAAGCGCAGCTGACGCGACACGGTGGCCGCCTGCCCGCCCAGCATCAGGCCCTCGGCGGCCTGGCCGCTGCCGGCCAGGCCGGCGAGCAGCGCGAGCACCAGCGAGCCCACCGACAGCATGGTGTCGGAGCCGGCGCGCGCCAGCCGCTGGTCGATATGCCTCTGGGTGATGTGGGACATCTCGTGGGAGAACACCGCGGCCAGCTGGGCCTCGGCCATGGCGTCGACCACCAGGCCGGTGTGCACCCCGATGTGGCCACCGGGAAGGGCAAAGGCGTTGAAGGTCGGGTCGCGCAGCAGGAACACCCGGAAATGTCGGGGAGCGTCGGGTTCGGCGGTGGCCAGCGCCGCCTTGCGCAGGCGGTTGACAATGGACTGCAGATACTCGCGCAGCAAGGCGTCGTGCAGGTACCGCGGGTCGCGCTGCATCTGCGCCATGATCAGCTGCCCCAGGCGCTGCTCGAGCACCGGGGTCAGCGCGCCCTGCCCGGCGTCGCCCAGCGCGGGCAACTGGGTGATCGACTCGTGGGCGGCGGCGGCGCGCGCCAGCGGCAGCCCGCCGAGGCCTGCGCAGCCCAGGCCGCACAGCAGCAGGCGGCGCTGCCGGCGCAGCGCCGAAGTGGTTTCGGCGCGCACGGAGGAGGGCGGTGGCAGGGGCATGGGCCAAACCTGGGGCGATAGGGCTCCGGCAGGGCGCTCAGGCGCCCAGCGCGGCCAGCGCGCGGGCTTGTTCTTCCGGCTCGTATTCGGCCAGCACTGCGCGCGCCAGCGGCTCCAGGCGCGCGCAGTCGGCGCGCAGGATCTCGTGCTTGACGCTGAGCAGCTGGGCAGGGTGCATGGAGAAGCTGCGCAGACCCAGGCCGAGCAGCAGACGCGTCAGCTGGGGGTCGCCGGCCATTTCGCCGCACACGCTGACGTGCACCGCGCGACCCTTCCACGACTGCGCGGCGTGGCACTGGGCAATGGTCTGCGCCAGCAACTGCAGCACCGCCGGATGCAGGGGGTCGTACAGATCGGCGACGCTTTCATCGGCGCGGTCGATGGCCAGGGTGTACTGCACCAGGTCATTGGTGCCGATGGACACGAAGTCGAAGTAGCGCAGGAACAGCGGGAGCATCAGCACCGCACCGGGAACCTCGATCATCGCCCCGATCTCGGCCTGCCCCGGCTCGATGCCGGCGGCGCGCAATTCGGCGCGTGCCATCTCCAGCTGGGCGAAGGTCTGGTGTACCTCGCGGCTGTGCGCCAGCATGGGAACGAGGATGCGCAGCGGCCCGAAGGCGGCCGCGCGCAGCAGCGCGCGCAGTTGCACACGGAACATCGCCGGGTCGGACAGGCTGTAGCGTATGGCGCGCAGCCCCAGGGCCGGGTTCAGGTGGGTGAACTCGCCGTCTCGGTAGTCCACCTCGTCGTCCAGGGGCTTGTCGGCGCCGATGTCGATGGTGCGGATGGTGACCGGTCGTCCGCCCATGGCCTGCACCACGCCGCGGTAGGCGTCGAACTGTTCCTGCTCCCCGGGCAGGTCGCGGCCCCGCTTCATGAACAGGTATTCGGTGCGGAACAACCCCACGCCGGCGGCGCCGGCGCGTAGCGCCGACGCGCAATCCTCGGGGAGCTCGATGTTCGCGAGCAGTTCGATGGTCTGCCCGTCGAGGCTGCGTGCCGGGGTGTTGCGCAGGCGCTGCAGGCGCTGGCGCGACAGCTCCGATTCCTGCTTGCGTACGCGGTAGTCGTCGAGGATCGCCGGCGAGGGATCGACGATGAGCAGGCCGTTGTCGCCGTCGACGATCACCCAGTCGTCGTGGCGGATCAGGCGGCTGGCTTCGCGGGCGCCGACCACCGCCGGGATGTCCAGGCTGCGCGCGACGATCGCGGTGTGGGAGGTGCGCCCCCCGACGTCGGTGACGAAACCGTGGAACACCCCCTGCTTGAACTGCATCATGTCGGCGGGGGCGATGTCGTGCGCCACCAGCACCAGTTCGTCGCCGTCCTGCGCGGCGCCCGGCAGCCCCTGGGTGCCGCGCAACGCGCGCAGCAGGCGCTCGACCACCTGTTCGACGTCGGCCTTGCGTTCGCGCAGGTAGGCGTCGTCCATTTCGTCGAAACTGCGCGCGATGACGTCCAGTTGCGCGCTGAGCGCCCACTCCGCGTTGTAGCGCCGGCGCCGGATCCAGCTCGCGGTTTCGCGTGCGATGTGGGGGTCGTCGAGCAGCATCTTGTGCACGTCGATGAACGCCGCCAGTTCGGCCGGGGCATCGGCCGGCAGCTCGTCCTGCAGGGTCTGCAGCTCGGCGCGCACCGCGGAACGCGCCGCGCGCAGGCGGTCGACCTCGGCTTCCTCCTGCCCGGGCTCGATGAAATAGTGCGCCACGTCCAGGCGTGCCGAGGACAGCAGAACCGCGCGCCCGACGGCCACGCCGCGGGACACCGGGACACCGAATAGCTGCAGGGCCATGGGCGCAATGGTACGCGGCGGCGGGGCTCAATGGCCGGACACGGATTCCCCCAGGGCTGCCAGCTCGAACACGAAGCAGGCTCCGCCCCCCGGGTTGGCCTGGTAGCGGGCGTCTCCGCCATGCAGGCGGGCGATGCGGCGCACCAGCGCCAGCCCGAGCCCGCTGCCCTCGGTCTGCGTGCCGAGGCGGACAAAGGGTTCGAACACCCGCTCGGCCTGCGCCTGCGGGATGCCCGGGCCGCGGTCGCGCACCAGGATGCGCACTCCCTGCGCCGTGCGCTGCACCTCCAGCTGCGCGCCGTCCCCGGCGGCGTGCTTGCGCGCGTTGCTCAGCAGATTGCGGATGCCATGCCGCAGCAGGCGCTCGTCGGCGCGCATGCGAACCCACTCGCCGTGGGCCTCGATGTCCTCGCGCGCGGCTTCCTCGGCGGCCACCGCCAGCACGTCGACCTCGGCGGCCTGCAGGGTATGCGCGGCTCCGGCGTCCAGGCGGCTGAACAGCAGGATGGAGCCGATCAGGCGGTCGAGCTCGCTGAGGTCGCGCCGCGCCTCGGCCAGCAGTGCATGGCGCGCCTGCGCAGAGTCGGCGCTGTCGCTCTCCAGGCCCTCCAGGCTCATGCGCAGCCGGGCCAGCGGGGTGCGCAGCTCGTGGGACGTGTAGGCGAGCAGCGACTTGTGGCTGCGTACCAGGGCCTCGATGCGCTCGGCGGCCTGGTTGAAGGCGACTGCCAGCGCCGCCACCTCGTCGCTGCCTTCGACCGCCACCCGCGCGCCGAGGTCGAGGTTGCCCAGCGCCTGCACGCCGCGCTGCAGCCGCTGCAGGCGGCGCGTCAGGCGGTGCATCAGCGGCAGCGTCACCACACCCACGACGAGTGCGCTCAGCAGGGTGGTTCCCAGGGGTGACAGCAGCCAGTGCCGCCAGGGCGAGGGCTTGAGTCCGTAGATGTGGAAGAACACCTTGAGCAGCTGTTGGCGCAACTGCAGTTGCAGCGGGTCGGAGAAGAACACCATATGCAGCACCAGCGCCGACACCAGCGCCTGCGCCAGCAGCGCGACGACCAGCGCCAGCGCGATGCGCGCGCCCAGCCGCCAGCGCCTGACGGACGCGGCGGGCCGGGAAACCGGGGTGCCCTCCGGGGGCGGCGTGGACGCGCGCATCGGGCGGCGGCGGTCGCTCAGGCTCCGTCCTGGCCGCGGGCGAACACGTAGCCGGCGCCGCGCAGCGTCAGGATGCGCCTGGGGTGCCTGGGATCGTCCTCGATGACGGCCCGGATGCGGCTGATGTGCACGTCGATCGAACGGTCGTACACGTCCTGCGCGCCGCTGCTCTTGACGGCATCGAGCAGGAAGTCCCGGGACAGCACGCGTCCAGGGTGGCGAGCCAGCGCGAGCAGCAGGTCGAACTGATAGCCGGTAAGCGCGCGCGCTTCGCCGTCGACCCGAACCTGGCGCGATTGCGGGTCGATTTCCAGGCGCCCGAAGCGCAGCAGGTGGGCGCTTCCGGGCAGGCCCTGGCGGCGACGCACGATGGCGCGCAGGCGGGCCAGGAGTTCGCGCGGCTCGAAGGGCTTGGGCAGGTAGTCGTCGGCGCCGAGTTCCAGGCCGATCACCCGATCCAGCGGATCGCCGCGCGCGCTGAGCACGAGCACCGGCAGATCGTCGCCGCTGCCGCGCAGCCGGCGGCACAGGTCGAGGCCGTCGCCGTCGGGCAGCATGAGGTCGAGGATGGCCGCGTCGTAGCCCGGGCCGCTGCGCGCGGCATCCAGAGCGGCCAGAGCCTGTGCCAGGGTCGGCGCATGGCGCACCGCCCAGCCGGCTTCCGACAGGTAGTCCTCGACCATGCGGCCGAGGCGGGCGTCGTCCTCGACCAGCAGCACCCGCGGACGCTGGATCTGGGCCGGCGGCGAGGTGTCGGTGGAGGGGTCGGATTCGGTCATCGCGGAAGGCGCAGCAGCTCTGCCTCGATAGTGCCTGCCGGTCGTTGCCGGCGTGTTGGCGCATGTGTCGAAAGGTTGCCGCCGGTCGCTGCCGCGGCGCGCCCCGACGCCGCCTATTCGCCCTCGCCGAACTTGTCCCGCACGAGCGCTTCGATGGCCTGCAGCGCCTGCTGCGCATCGTCGCCTTCGGCTTCCAGCTGCAGGCGGGTTCCCTGGCCGGCGGCCAGCATCATCACGCCCATGATGCTCTTGGCGTTGACGCGCCGCGTGCCCTTGCTCAGCCAGATGTCGCTGGCGAAGGCCGATGCCTCCTTGGTCAGCTTGGCCGAGGCGCGCGCGTGCAGCCCGAGCTTGTTGGCGATCAGCAGTTCGACTCGGGGCATGATGGGTGCTGGGCGCAGCCGGTCGTAGCCGATGCGGCGGCCAGGGCATCGATCTCGACAATCGCGCGCCTGCCGCCCTCGAGCGCGCGCGCCACCAGCTGCTCGAGCGCCTCGTGCTGGTAGCACAACGCGCGCAGCAGCATCGGCAGGTTGACCCCGCCGAGCAGGCGCACGCGGGCGCTCGTGCCGGTCGCGGCGAGCAGCCGGCAGGCGGCGTTGCAGGGCGTGGCCCCCGCGGTGTCGGCGAGCACCAGAACCTCGCGATCCTCCCCGGCCAGGCGCTCGACGGCCGCGCCGGCCTGTTGCAGCAGCTGCTGCGGGTCGGCCGCGGAATCCACGTCGAGCGTCTCCAGGCGCTGCGGCTGCCTGCCGAACACATGCACCGCGCAGGCGCACAGCGCGCTGGCCAGCGGGGCATGGGCAATGATCAGGATTCCGGGCACAGGCGCAATCGGGGACAGTGGAACTGCGATGGTAGCTGCATCGCGTGGGCGCCGTCGGACAGGATTTCAGTTGCCTCGAGGCCCGAGTTGCACCGAGGCCGCGAAGGTGCGCGCCGCTTGGTCGCGATAATCGGCGGCCGCTGCCAGCACGGTGGCCTGGAACACCCCGGTACCGCGCGCAAACAGCAGCACATGTTCACGCAGCGACGGCGCGCCGGGGGCGTGGCCCCGCAGATCCAGTTCCAGCGCGTCGGGCAGCCCGCTGCGCGCATGCTTGACCGCCGACGGCCGCGCGCGCAAGACCTGTGCGGAGATGTTGGACAGCGCGGCCTGGTGCAGCGCGGCCAGCGCCGGGCCCACCAGCGCCGGATCGCCGACATCCACATGGGCCAGGGCGAAGGTCATGCCCTCGGCGACGCAGCCGGTCATGCTCATGCGCAGCGGCCGACCGAGCAGGTGCACCTCCTGTGTCAGCGTGCGCGGACGGCAGGGGTACTGCAGCAGGATGTCCACATGCCGGGGCCCGGCCAGGCGCCAGTCGAGCGCCGGCGAGCACGCGCACAGCATCCCGAGGGCCAGCGCGGCCAGAGCGGCCGCCGCGGTGGCGCGCAACAGCCAGGCCGGGCGCCTTGATCGCGCGCAAATACAGGGGGTGGGGCGGGGACTTAGCATGCCCGCATTATCGGCGCGGCCGGTCCGCGCAGGCAGCGGGCCGGGCGCCAGAGGGCCAGCCAGCCATGTCCCCACGGCAAAGCGCGCAGCACGGCGCCGAATGTCCGAGGTGTTGCGCAATGACAGCGGTTGCATGTTGCAGACAACGCAACATTCTGCAAATTTGCGAGCCCCGTCTTATACTACATAGGGTATACGGAGCAGCGCGCGGCGCTGCTTGCACGGCTCGGGGGCATGACATGAGAGTGGGCGCACGAGGATGCATCGCAGCCATGGCGCTGACGCTGGCGGCCGGCTGGCTTGCGCCGGCGCAGGCGCAGGCGCAAGTCCAGGGACAGCCGGGAGTGCGAACCCTGGACTTCCGGCAGGCGGTGGAGGTCGCGTTGCACCAGAACCCCGATCTGCTGGCGGTGCAGGCGCAGGAGGCGCAGGCGCGCTCCGCGGTGGCACAGGCGCGGGGTGCGCGCTGGCCGCGCCTGAGCGCCGGCGTCGGCGCCACGCGCACCAACGATGCCCTCAACGCCTTCGGGCTGAAGCTGGCGCAGCGCGGCGCGACCTTCAACGATTTCGGCGCCGGGCAGTTCAATCCGGCCCTGCCGGGTGTGCTGTCGATTGCGCCGGCCAACCTGAACCACCCGGCGGCCGTCAACGATTTCAGCACGCATCTGCAGGCCGAACTGCCGCTGTACACCGGGGGCAAGCTGCGCGGTTACCTGCGCCAGGCGCGCGCCATGCTGCAGGCTGCGCAGGCCGGCGATCGCGCTGCGCGCCAGGCCATCATCGGTCATGTGCTGCAGGCCTACGACGGTGTGTACACCGCCCGCGCCTGGCGCGGCGTCGCGGCCAAGGCGCTGCGTGCCGCGCAGAGCCAGTTGCGCATGGTCGACAACCTGTACAGCCAGGGCGTCGTGCTGAGCAGCGATCTGCTGGCCGCGCGCGTCAACCTGGAGAACGTGCAGGTGCAGCAGCAGCAGTCCGCCGACCTCGAGCAGCAGGCGATCGACGGCCTGCACGTGGTGCTCGGCCTGCCGCTGCAGCAGCCGCTGCAATTGGGGCCGCCGGTCGACGTGGCCATGCCCCAGGGCACTCCACGCGACTGGATCGACGCAGCCCTGGTGGGCAATCCGCGCATGCAGGCGCTGCGCGAGCAGGTCGATGCCGCGGGAGGCCAGGTCGAGGTGGCGCGTGCCCAGCTGTATCCGCAGGTCGGCGCGATGGCCCGCGTCGAGACCCACGACCCCAGCGCGGGATTCGCCGCCCACAGCTACACCATCGGAGTCCAGCTCAGCTGGGATGTGTTCGACGGCGGCGTCACCCGCCAGGCCATCAGCCAGGCCGCCGCGGCCCGCGAGGCCTTGCGGCTCAAGCTGCAGGCGGCGCAGCAGCAACTGGCCATGCAGATCCACGATGCCTACCGCAAGGCACGGCTGGCCGCCAGCCAGATCGCCGGGCGCGAGCTGGGCGTGCAGCAGGCCGAGCAGGCCGAGCGCATCGTCGCCCAGCGCTATGCACATGGCGTGGGAACCCTGCTCGAGCTGCAGGGCGCGCAGGCCATGCTCGACAAGGCGCGCGCCGACCTCGTGCTGGCGCGCAGCCAGGCCACCGACCAACGCGCCGCGCTGCGCCTGGCGCTGGGCCGCCTCGACCTGGGCGCGGTGCAGCCGCGCTGAGCGCCGGCCCGCCGACCCCCTTTCCGATCGCCGAGACCACCATGATCCACAAGCCCCTGCCGGCCGCACTGCGGCCGCTTGCCTTCGCCGCCGCCGTCGTGCTGCTGGGCGGCTGCGCGCGCCATGCCGTGCAGTCCGAGGCGGCTGCGCCACGCCTGGTCGCCGCCAGCACCGCCACCCTGCAGGCGCGCCAGGCCACGGCCCGCACCCTGCTCAGCGGGGTCGTTGTCTCCAGCCATCAGGTGCAGGTGGCCTCGCGCCTGATGGGCTACATCCGCCGTGTCGAGGTGCATGCCGGACAGCAGGTGCATGCCGGACAGCCCTTGCTGGAGGTCGATCCGACCGATATCCAGGGCCAGGTGGCACAGGCGCGCGCCGGCCTCGCGCAGGCGCAGGCCAATCTGGTCGACGCGCAGGCGGACTACCAGCGTTTCGGCGCCTTGTACCGGGCGCAGGCAGTGACCCTGCAGCAGTGGCAGGGCATCCAGCTGCGTTACCGGGTGGCGCGGCAGCAGGTGGCCGCTGCGCGTGCCGGCTACCAGACCGCGCAGGCGCAGATGCGCTATGCCAGCGTGCGCTCGCCGATCGACGGTGTGGTGGTGCAGAAGATGGCCAGCGCCGGCGACCTTGCAGCGCCCGGGCGTCCGCTGCTGCTGATCGAGGGGCAGGGGCGCCTGCAGGTGCAGCTGCAGGTTCCGGAGCAGGCGTGGAGCCACGTGCGCGTGGGCGAGACGGTGCCCGTGTACGCGGCTGCGCGCACCGTCGAAGGCCGCATCGCCGAGGCGGTTCCGGTGGCCGACCCGATGAGCCATACGCATGAGGTGAAGGTCGACCTGCCCGCTGGCAGCAGCCTGGCCAGCGGCAGCTTCGTGCGCGTAGGCCTGGCGCTCGGGCGGGCGCCGCAACTGCGCGTTCCCGCGGCGGCGCTGGTCGAGCGGGCGGGCATGCACGGTGTGTTCGTCGTCGACTCCGCGGGCATCGCCCACTTCCGCTTGGTGCGCACGGGCGCGGCGGCCGGCGACATGCTCGACGTGCAGGCCGGGCTGCGGGCTGGCGAGACGGTGGTCACCGGCAACCTCGACGAGGTGGTCAACGGCGTGCGCATCGGCGGGGCCAGCCATGGCTGAACATGCCGCGATGAACAGCGCCGGGCGCCTGGCGCGCGCCTTCATCAGCTCGAAGATCACCGCGCTGGTGATGCTGGCGCTGAGCCTGGCCGGCGTGCTCGCGCTGCTGGTCACCCCGCGCGAGTACAACCCGCAGATCGTCGTCCCGGCGGCCAACATCATCGTCGCCAAGCCGGGGGCCGGCCCGCGCGAGATCCACGACCTGGTCGTCAAGCCCCTGGAGGCGATCATGGCCTCGATGTCGGGGGTCGACCACACCTACGGCTATGCGAGCAACGACTTCGGCGTGGTCACGGTGCAGTTCCAGGTCGGCCAGGATCAGGAGAAGAGCCTGGTGAAGATCTACAACCAGGTGATGCAGAACCTGGATCGCATCCCACCCGGAGCGATGCAACCCCTGATCAAGCCCATCGATGTCGATGATGTGCCGATCCTGACGCTGACGCTGACCTCGCGCACCCTCGGCCAGGCCCGGTTGCGCGAAGTGGCGACCAAGATCCTCGCCTATCTGCGCAGCGTGCCCGGAGTGTCGTTCAGCGAGGTCGTCGGCGGTGCGCCGCGCGCAGTCAACGTGTGGATCTCCCCGGCGCGGCTGGCGGCCGCGGGGATTTCGCTGCAGCAGGTCGACCAGGTGCTGCGCGGCAGCAACGCCGCCGCCCCGCTGGGCAACGTGGTCGACGCCGACCACGTCACCCCGGTGCGCGTCGACAGCTTCCTCGGCGACGCGCGCCAGGTCGGCGACATTCTGGTCGGCGCGCCCGACGGCAAGCCGGTCTACCTGAAGGACGTGGCGCGCGTCGAGGACGGGCCGGAGGAAGTCGACCGCCTGTCGCATTTCGCCTGGGGCGCGGCCGCCAGCGGCCATGCCCGCGGGCAGGAGCGCAACGCGGTGACCCTGGCCATCGCCAAGAAGGCCGGAACCAACGCGGTGGTGGTCGTCGACGCCGTGCTGCGCAAGCTGCACACCATCGAGTCCTGGGCGTTGCCGCAGGGGGTGCAGGTCGTGGTCACGCGCAACGATGGGGCGAAGGCCGACGACGCCGTCAACACCCTGGTCGAGCACCTGGGCATCTCCATCGCCAGCGTGTCCTTGCTGCTGTGGCTGTTCCTCGGCTGGCGCGAGGCGGGCATCGTCACCCTGACCGTGCCGCTGACCCTGTTCGCGGTGCTGACGGTGGATCTGATCGTCGGCGAAACCATCAACCGCATCACCCTGTTCGCCCTCATCCTGTCGCTGGGCCTGCTGGTCGACGGGGCCATCGTGGTCGTCGAGAACATCCACCGCCACCTGCACCACGGCCCGGTGACCGACTTCGTGCGCACCGTGGTGCATGCCACCAACGAAATCGGCAACCCCACCAACATGGCCACGCTGGCGGTGATCCTGGCCTTCGTGCCGATGGCCTTCGTCACCGGCATGATGGGGCCCTTCATGCGCCCGATCCCGGTCAACGTTCCGGTGGCGATGATCGCCTCCCTGCTGCTCGCCTACACGGTGGTGCCCTGGGCGGCGCGCGTGTGGCTGAGCAAGCGCGTGGCACGCGCGCAGTTGCAGCGCAGCGAGCCCATGGAGGAGGAGGAGGGCGAGCGCGGCGCGCACCAGCCCGACCGCCTGCACCGGGCCTACCTGCACCTGTTCGAGCCCTTGCTGCATCGCCGCCGACGCCGCAACATGCTGTTCGTCGCCGTGGCGCTGCTGCTGCTCGCCGCCATGCTGATGCCGGCCTGGCAGTTCCTGCGCCCCTCGGGCATGAACGGGCCGCTGTCGGCGCTTGGGGTGGAGCTGAAAATGCTGCCCAACGACAACACCAACAGCTTCCTGGTGCAGGTCGACACCCCGGCCGGCTCCTCGCTGCAGCGCACCGACGAGGTGGCGCGCGCGGTGGGCGACGTGCTGGCGCGCAACCCCTACGTCGTCGATTACCAGACCTTCGACGGCATGCCGGCGCCGATCGACTTCGCCGCGCTGGTGCGCGGGGACATGCTGCAACGCGGCGACAACTTCGCGCAGATCCGCGTCAACCTGCTGCCCAAGGACGAGCGCTCGATGCCCTCGCATGCCATCGTGCAGCAGCTGTACGCGCAGCTGGCACCGGTGCGCGCGCGCTTTCCGGCGACCTTCATCAAGCTCTACGAGACGCCGCCCGGGCCGCCGGTGCGTTCACAGGTCATGGCCGAGCTGTACGGCCCGTCCTATGCGCGCTTGCGGGTCATCGCCAAGCAGGTGCTGGGCGGATTCCGGCATACCTACGGCATGATGAACCAGGACGATTCGGTGACCGCCACGACCGACGAGTACCGCATCGTCATCGATCGCAGCAAGGCGGCGCAGTCGGGCATCGTCCCCGGTCAGGTGATTCAGTTGCTGCACGACTACGTCTCGGGCATGCGGGTGGGGGCGGTGCACGAGGCCGGGGCGGACGAACCGGTGTCGATCGTCGTGCGCGTGGCCCGCGCCGAGCGGCAGTCGGCGCAGCAACTGCTCGACCTGCCGATCCGCGGCGCGGGCGGGCGCATCGTGCCGCTGGCGGCGATCGCCCGCGTCGAACGCACCGACCTGGCCAGGCCCATCTACACCCGTGACCAGCATCCGGTGGTCTATGTGGGCGGCGAGATGTTCCGCTCCAGTCCGGTCTATGCCACCCTCAGCCTGAACAGCCGATTCGACGGCCGCCTGCTGCCCGGCGGCGGCACCCTGCGCACCGGCAACCTCGGCTTCACCGCCACCCCGCCGTCGGACCTCCGGGGCTACCAGTTGCTGTGGGGAGGCGAGATGCGCCTGACCCTGGACGTGTTCCGCGATCTCGGCTCGGCCTTCGTCGTCGCGCTGGTGTTCATCTACCTGCTGCTGGTCGCCTACTACAGGTCGTTCATGCTGCCGGTGATCGTCATGGGTGCCATCCCCCTGACCCTGATCGGGGTCTTCCCCGGGCACTGGCTGACCCAGCAGTCGTTCACCGCGACCTCGATGATCGGCGTCATCGCGCTGGCCGGCATCGTCGTGCGCAACTCGCTGCTGCTGATCGACTTCATCCTCGACTACCGTGCCCGCGGCTTCAGCCTGGAGGAGTCGGTATCCCAGGCCGGCGCGGTGCGCCTGCGGCCGATCGTGCTGACGGCACTGGCGATCATGTTCGGCTCGGCGATCATGGTCACCGACCCGGTGTTCGGCGGGCTGGCGGTGTCGCTGATCTTCGGCACCCTGCTGTCGACCCTGCTCACCCTGGTGGTGATTCCGCTGAGCTACTACGTCTGGCAGATCCGCTTTGTCATCCCGCGCGCCGCGCGCCAACCCGGAGTCGCAAATCCATCATGACCACGGAACGATACATCCGCATCTTCGCCGGCAGCTTCATCCTGTTGTCGCTGTTGCTGGGAGCCCCCGCCAGCCCGCTGTACGTGTCGAGCTGGTTCCTCTGGGTCACCGCCTTCGTCGGCGCCAACCTGCTGCAGTTCGGCTTCAGCAACTTCTGCCCGCTGGGGCTGATCCTGCACCGTCTCGGGGTGCGCGACGGCGCGGCCTGCGGTCGCTGAGACGGTGGCCGGGCGATCGACCGCGCCCAATGGCGCGCGCGCGCTGCGCGACGGCAGTGGGTATCATCGACCCCGCAAGGGCGGCAGCTCCGCCCGCGTTCCTTCCTGCGGAGACCTTTCGATGTCCGTCCTGACCAACGCTGCCTCGCGCACCGACATCCTGAACCGGCTCAAGCGCGCGGAGGGGCAGTTGCGCGGTGTGCAGCGCATGATCGACGAGGGCGAACCCTGCCTGAAGGTCGCGCAGCAACTGTCGGCTGTGCGCAAGGCGCTCGACAGTACCTTCGTGCGCATGACGGTGTGCTTCATCGAACAGGAGCTCGACGCCCGCCTCGAGGGCAGCAACGCCGAGAAGACCCGCCTGGATTCGATGATGGAGGAGATGGAGACCCTGCTGGCGCGGATGGCCTGAGCCCGCTGCCCGAGCCCTGGTGGCGGGGCCTTCAGGGGTTCCAGGATTCCTCGATGATGCCTCCGCCGAGGCAGACGTCGCCGTCGTACAGCACCACCGACTGGCCGGGAGTGACCGCCCACTGCGGCTGCTCGAAGGCCAGCTGCAGGGCGTCCCCGGAGGCCAGCACGGTGCACGCGGCATCGCGCTGGCGGTAGCGCGTCTTCGCCCCCAGCCGCGTGCCCGGCCGCGCGGGCGTGCCGTCGACCCAGGCCAGCTGGCCCGCGCGCAGCTGCGTGCTGTGCAGCCAGGGATGCTCGTGCCCCTGGGCCACGTACAGGGTGTTGCCGGCCAAGTCCTTGCGCGCGACGAACCACGGCTGTCCACTGCCGTCCCGGCTGCCGCCGAGCCCGATGCCCTTGCGCTGGCCGAGGGTGTAGAAGGCCAGGCCGATGTGCTCGCCCAGCAGCGTGCCCTGCGGGTCGCGCATCGGCCCGGGTTGCGTCGGCAGGTAGCGCCCCAGGAAGGCGCGGAACGGTCGCTCGCCGATGAAGCAGATGCCGGTCGAGTCCTTCTTGCGCGCATTGGGCAGTCCGATGCGCTCGGCGATCCGGCGCACCTCGACCTTCGTCAGATCGCCCAGCGGGAACAGCGCGCGCTGCAGCTGATGCTGCTGCAGGCGATGCAGGAAATAAGTCTGATCCTTCGTGCCGTCGAGTGCGCGCAGCAACTGCACATGGCCTGCGTCGCGGCGCAGGCGGGCGTAATGCCCGGTGGCTATATGGTGCGCGCCCAGGCCCGTTGCATGATCCAGAAAAGCCTTGAACTTGATCTCCGCATTGCACAGCACGTCGGGATTGGGCGTGCGCCCCGCCTGGTATTCGCGCAGGAATTCGGCGAATACACGATCCTTGTATTCGGCCGAGAAATTCACGGCCTCGATATCGATGCCGATCAGGTCGGCCACGCTGACCGCATCCAGCCAGTCCTGGCGCGACGAACAATAGACGTCGTCGTCGTCATCCTCCCAGTTCTTCATGAACAGGCCGACGACTTCGTGGCCCTGCTGCTTGAGCAGCCACGCGGCGACCGAGGAGTCGACGCCCCCCGACATGCCGACGACCACGCGCGCGTGCGCCGCGCTGTCCGCGCTCATCGCGGCGACGGCCCCTCGGCCGGGCGGGACTGCGGGTCGGAATGCAGCAGCTGCAGAGGCCAGCGCCGCCCCGCGGCGTGGTCGAGGGCGCACTGCAGCACGGCGGGACTGCGGTGGCGCGACCGGCTGGCCCGCAGTTCGTCCAGGCTCATCCACAGCACGCGCACGATGCCCTGGTCAAGGGCACGGTGCTCATCGGCCGCGCCGAGTTCCCCGCGGAACGCAAAGCGCACATAATGCAACAACTGTCCGTTGCGTTCACCGTGGTTCTGATAGACCCCGACCAGGGCCTCGGGGCGAAAGGCGTGGGCGGTTTCCTCGAGGGTCTCGCGCACGACGGCCTGCAGCAGGTCTTCTCCGGGTTCGAGGTGGCCGGCAGGGTTGTTCAGGCGCAGGCCCTGCGGGGTCTGCTCCTCGACGAGCAGGAAGCGCCCGTCACGCTCGATGATGGCGGCGACCGTGACGTGGGGTAGTTCGGGGACTGGCATCGCTCAGGGAATGGTCGAAGACGGTATTTTGCGATGTTTCGGGGTGCGTTGCCCGAGTGCTGCGGTTTTCATCCATAATGACCGGTTTGGATCGAGGAGGGGCTGTCCATGCGCATAGGCGTCGCTGCGGAGATTGAGGCCGGCGAGTCGCGGGTGGCCGCGACCGCGGAAACCGTGAAGAAGCTCGCGGCGCAGCAGCACGAGGTGCTGGTGCAGCGCGGGGCCGGCGAGCGGGCCGGGGTACTGGACGCCCAGTACGAGACGGCCGGGGCGCAACTGGTCGACGCGGCGCAGGCGCTGGCTGCCGACCTGGTGCTCAAGGTGCGCCGCCCGCAGCCCCAGGAGCTGGCACAGATGCGCGCCGGCGCCGCGGTGGTGGGCATGCTCGAGCCGTATGACGAAGCCGGGCTGCAGCAGCTGGCCGCGGCCGGCCTGAGCGCCTTCGCGCTGGAGGCGGCGCCGCGCACGACGCGCGCGCAGAGCCTGGATGTGCTGTCGAGCCAGGCCAACATCGCCGGTTACAAGGCGGTGCTGCTGGCCGCCGATCTGTATCCGCGCTTCATGCCGATGCTGATGACCGCGGCCGGCACGGTCAAGGCCGCGCGCGTGGTCGTGCTGGGCGCCGGGGTCGCGGGCCTGCAGGCCATCGCCACGGCCAAGCGACTGGGCGCGGTGGTCGAGGCCTCCGATGTGCGTCCGGCCGCGCGCGAACAGGTCGAATCCCTGGGCGCGAAGTTCATCGACGTGCCCTTCGAGACGGACGAGGAGCGGGAGATCGCCCAAGGGGTCGGGGGCTACGCGCGCCCCATGCCGGCATCGTGGCTGCAGCGCCAGGCCGAGCAGGTGGCAGCCCGCGTGCGCCAAGCCGACGTGGTGGTCAGTACCGCGCTCATCCCGGGGCGGCGCGCGCCGGTGCTGGTCAGCGAGGAAATGGTGCGGTCGATGCGCCCCGGCTCGGTGGTCGTGGACCTGGCGGCGGCGCAGGGCGGCAACTGTCCGCTCACCGAGGCCGACCGCGTGGTGCACAAGCATGGGGTCACCCTGGTGGGATATACCAACCTGCCTTCGATGATGGCCGCCGACGCCTCCAGCCTGTATGCCCGCAACGTGCTGGATTTCCTCAAGCTGGTGGTCGATCGGGACAAGGGGCTGGTGATTGACCTGCAGGACGACATCGTCGATGCCTGCCTGGTCGCGCACGAGGGCCAGGTGCGGCGCCGGAAGGGCTGAGGCGCGCTGCCGGTGACAAACACAGGAGAACGAACATGCATGCCATTTCCCCCCTGCTGGTGAACCTGACGATCTTCGTGCTGGCGATCTACGTCGGCTACCACGTCGTGTGGAACGTCACTCCGGCG
>JAJZEC010000043.1 GCA_021805825.1 Pseudomonadota bacterium | reverse complement strand
GCGGCGGCCGCGCTCGCCTGTGCCGGGCTGGCCGGCGGCGCCTGCGGCGCAGCCGCGGCCGCGCAGCTGCGCCCCGGGCTGTGGAACTACAGCCTGCAGACGCGCACCGGCAACGGGCCGACGATGAACCTGGCGCAGATGCTCGACAACATGCCGCCGGCGGCGCGTCCGCAGGTCGAGGCTCGGTTGCGCCAGCAGGGCATGTCCCTGAGCCCGAGCGGGGTTCTGCAGATCTGCCTGGATGCGCGCGCGCTCGCCCAGGGCCACCCGCCGCTGCACCTTCCGGGACGCTGCCGCGCGACCTGGATCCACGCCGATGCCGCCGACTGGACCTTCCGCTACCACTGCGACCAGGGGACGGTGCGGGGCAGCGGCAGCCTGCACATCGCGTCCGATCGCGCCTACTCCTCCTCCTACACGGTGGACAACGGCGACGTCCGCGTGAGCGGCAGCGCCCAGGCGCATTGGGCGGCCAGTTCCTGCGGCACGGTGCCCCCGCTGCAGGACGCGCACTGAGACACCCCCCGCATTCGCGGGGGTCACGGCGGCGAAAAACGCAACGAACCTGTTGCGTTTCATTAAAAGGCGAACTAGAGTTGTGGCAACGGCGGTCGCAAGGGCCGCCGACCTGAGGAGAAGCACACCATGAACACCCCACGCATCGCCCGCACCGCAGTCGTCGCCGCCCTCGCCCTCGGACTGGGCGCCGCCGCCCCGGCCTGGGCCGACGGCTGGCACCACGAGGACGAAGGCTTCGGCCCGGCGGCGATCTTCGGCCTGGCCGCGGCCGTGATCGCCGCGCCCTATCTGCTCGGCGCACCGCGCGTGGTCGCGCCGCCTCCGGTCTACGCCGCGCCTCCGGTCGTCTACAGCCCGCCGCCGGCCTATGTGTACGCGCCGCCGGTGTACGCCGCGCCCCGTTACTACGGCGGGGATGGCGAGGGACGCTGGCACCGCGACGGCTGGAGACGCGAAGGCGACCGGTGAACGCCGCAACCCAAGCCGTCGCCGTCGCCGCGCGCCCGCGCGGCGGCAGGCCCTCGCGCGCCGATGCCGCGCTGCTGCGCCAGCGCATCCTGGACGCCGCCACCGAGCTGATGCTCGACCAGGGCTACGGGGCGACCAGCATCGAGGCCATCGCGGCGCGCGCCGGGGTTTCCAAGCGCACGCTGTACCACCGTTTCGCCGACAAGGCGGAGCTGGTGCAGGCAGTGGTGGCGCGCATTGTCGACGGCGCGCGCGCCGGCTCGCTGGACGCGCTGCCGAAGGGTCTGGCTGCGCGCGAGGCCCTGCGCCAGTTCGGCGTCGCGACTCTGCGCGCCGCGCTGCAGCCGCAGGTACTGGCGCTGTACCGGCTGATCATCTCCGAGTCCGGCCGCTTCCCCGACCTGCTGCGCGCGGTGTCCCTGTCGGGCGGACGCGCGCAGGCGGTGCGCATGCTGGCGCCGCTGCTGCGCAGCGAATGGCCCCGGTTGCGCGCCGCCGATGCCGACTTCGCGGCCCAGCAGTACCTGCAGCTGCTGGTGTCGCTGCCGCAACTGCGGGCGATGGGCATCGGCGAACCGATGGACGACGAGGCCTGCCGCGCCTGGGTGGACCACAGCCTGCAGCTGCTGCTGCAGGGGCTGCGCGGGCTGGCCGGCGAAGCCACGGCGGCCTGAATCACACCGCGGCGCCTGCAGGCGCCGCGCTGCCGTTCAAGGCCGGCCTCAGTTCTTCGACCTGTCGACCAGCTTGTTGGCCTTGATCCACGGCAGTGTCTGCCGCGCGGCTCCGGGCGCGCCTGCGCGCGCCTGGACGCGGCAGCACGGCGCGGCGCCTGCAGGCGCCGCGCTGCCGTTCAAGGCCGGCCTCAGTTCTTCGACCTGTCGACCAGCTTGTTGGCCTTGATCCACGGCATCATCGCCCGCAACTGCTCGCCGACGACCTCGATCGGGTGCTCCCGCGTCAGTCGGCGACGGGAACTCAGCGTGGGAGCGCCGGCACGGTTCTCCAGGATGAAGCTCTTGGCGTATTCGCCGGTCTGGATGTCCTGCAGGCAGCGGCGCATGGCGTCGCGGGTGGCGTCGGTGACCACCTTCGGCCCGGTCACGTACTCACCGTACTCGGCGTTGTTGGAGATCGAGTAGTTCATGTTGCCGATGCCGCCTTCGTAGATCAGGTCGACGATCAGCTTGAGTTCGTGCAGGCACTCGAAGTAGGCCATCTCCGGCGCATAGCCGGCTTCCACCAGGGTCTCGAAACCGGCCTTGATCAGTTCCACCGCGCCGCCGCACAGCACCGCCTGCTCGCCGAACAGGTCGGTCTCGGTCTCCTCGCGGAAACTGGTCTCGATGATGCCGGCGCGGCCGCCGCCATTGGCCATCGCATAGGACAGCGCGAGGTCGCGTGCCTTGCCCGAGCGATCCTGCGCCACCGCCACCAGGTGCGGCACCCCGCCACCCTGGGCGTAGGTGCTGCGCACGGTGTGGCCGGGCGCCTTCGGGGCGATCATGATCACGTCCAGATCCTCGCGCGCGACGACCTGGCCGTAATGCACGTTGAAGCCATGGGCGAAGGCCAGCGCCGCGCCCTTCTTGGCGTTGGGCTCGACATGATCCCGGTAGACCTGGGCGATGTTCTCGTCGGGCAGCAGGATCATCACCACGTCGGCGCCCTTGACGGCGTCGTCGACGTCCTTCACCGTCAGCCCGGCCTTCTTCGCCTTGTCCCACGAGGCACCGCCCTTGCGCAGCCCCACCGTGACCTTGACGCCGCTGTCGTGCAGGTTCAGCGCATGCGCATGGCCCTGCGAACCGTAGCCGATGATCGTGACCTTCTTTCCCTTGACCAGCGACAGGTCGCAGTCCTTGTCGTAATACACCTTCATGCTTGCTCCTCGATGCGGGCGCGACGGCCCGGGTTGAATGCGGAACCTCAAGCTCACACGCGCAGCACCCGCTCGCCGCGGCTGATGCCGCTGGCGCCGGTGCGCACGGTTTCCAGGATCGCGGTGCGCTCGACGGCCTGCAGGAAGGCGTCCAGCTTGGCCTCGTCGCCGGTGAGCTCGATGGTGTAGCTCTTGTCGGTGACGTCGATCACCCGGCCGCGGAAGATGTCGGCCATGCGCTTCATTTCCTCGCGCTCCTTGCCGACCGCGCGCAGCTTGATGATCATCAGCTCGCGCTCGATGTAGTTGGCCTCGGTCAGGTCGACCACCTTGACGACGTCGATCAGGCGGTTCAGGTGCTTGGTGATCTGCTCGATGACGTCGCCGGATCCGCGGGTGACGATGGTCATGCGCGACAGCGAGGCGTCCTCGGTCGGCGCCACCGACAGCGACTCGATGTTGTAGCCGCGGGCGGCGAACAGGTCGACCACGCGCGACAGCGCCCCGGGCTCGTTTTCCAGCAGGACGGCGATGATGTGTTTCATGGGCTGATTCCTCCCCGGGCTTCGCGCGCCGCCGGTAAGCGGCGCCTGGCTCCGGGGCCAGGTGGATGGGAAGGCCGCCGCGCCGCGGCGGCGAGGGGCTTCAGAGATCCTCGGATCCGAGCAGCATGTGGGTGATGCCCTTGCCGGCCTGCACCATCGGCCACACATTGCTCGTGGGGTCGACGACGAACTCGATGAACACCGTGCGATCCTCGAGATCGAAGGCGCGCTGCAGCGCCGCGCGCACCTGCGAAGGCTTCTCCACACGGATGCCGACATGGCCGTAGGCCTCGGCCAGCTTGACGAAATCGGGCAGCGAGTCCATGTACGAGTGCGAGTAGCGCCCGGCGTACTCGATTTCCTGCCACTGACGCACCATGCCCAGGTAGCCGTTGTTGAGCAGCAGCACCTTCACCGCGGTGCCGTACTGCAGGCAGGTCGCCAGCTCCTGGATGTTCATCTGGATCGAGCCGTCGCCGGTGATGACCACGCACTCGGCCTGCGGGCGCGCGAGCTTGATGCCCATCGCATAGGGCAGGCCGACGCCCATCGTCCCCAGTCCGCCGGAGTTGATCCAGCGCCGCGGGTGGTCGAAGGGGTAGTACTGGGCCGTCCACATCTGGTGCTGCCCGACGTCGGAGCACACGTAGGTCTCGCGGTCGCGGGTCAGTTCATGCAGGGTCTGGATCACCAGCTGCGGCTTGATCACTTCGTCCGAGGCCTCGTAGGCCAGGCATTCACGCTTGCGCCACTCGTTGATCTGCTTCCACCACGCGGTCATCGCCGCGGCATCGGGCTTGCGGCCCTCGGCCATCTGCTGCTCGATCTGCTCGATGAGCTCGCCCAGCACTTCGCCGACGTCGCCGACGATCGGCACGTCGACTTTCACCCGCTTGGAAATGCTCGACGGGTCGATGTCGATATGGATGATCTTGCGCTCGATCTGCGCGAAATCCTTCGGGTTGCCGATCACCCGGTCGTCGAAGCGCGCCCCCACCGCCAGCACGACGTCGCTGTGCTGCATCGCCATGTTGGCTTCGTAGGTGCCGTGCATGCCCAGCATGCCGAGGAACTTGGGGTCGCTGCCGGCGATGGCCCCCAGCCCCATCAGGGTGTTGGTGCAGGGAAGCTGCAGCAGTTCGGCCAGGCGACGCAGCTTGTCCGAGGCCTCGGCCAGCACCACGCCGCCACCGCTGTACAGGTACGGACGCCTGGCCTGCAGCAGCAATTGCACGGCCTTGCGGATCTGCCCGCCATGGCCCTTGCGCACCGGGTTGTAGGAGCGCAGGCTGAGTTCCTCCGGGTAGTGGAAAGGCGCCTTGGCCACCGAGACATCCTTCGGGATGTCCACGACCACCGGGCCCGGCCGCCCGCTGCGCGCGATGTGGAAGGCCTTCTTGATGGTCAGCGCCAGGTCGCGCACGTCCTTGACCAGGAAGTTGTGCTTGACGATCGGGCGCGTGATGCCCACGGTGTCGCATTCCTGGAAGGCGTCCAGCCCGATGGCATGCGTGGGCACCTGGCCGGTGATCACCACCATCGGGATCGAATCCATGTAGGCGGTGGCGATTCCCGTTACCGCGTTGGTCGCGCCCGGTCCGGAGGTGACCAGGCACACCCCGACCTCGCCGGTGGCACGGGCGAAACCGTCGGCGGCATGCACCGCGCCCTGTTCGTGTCGAACGAGTACGTGTTGGATTTCCTTCTGCTTGTACAGCGCGTCGTAGATGTACAGAACAGCGCCACCAGGGTAGCCCCAGATGTGCTTGACACCCTCGCGCTGCAGGCAGCGCACGACGATCTCGGCGCCGGTCGGATCCGCGGTGTCGCGGCCTTGCGCCTGGGAGGCAGAGGGGGAGTCCGTGGCAACGGACGAAGGAGCCGCGCCGCGCGCGGAGGAAAGCATCGTGTCCATGAAAACCTCGTCGAATTTCTCTAAGGAAAAACCGTAGGCGCCTCTCCAGACAGGCTCGTGGCCTGCTCTCGAGACTCGTTGCAAGGATCCGCCAGGGCTGCCGGCATGCCTGCCGGCCGACGTTTCCCGCTTCCAGGGTGGAAGCCAGGGCGGAAGAGATCCCACGCCTCGCAAGCGTCGGCAACCCGGATTCCCGCCGACGTTTGCCCAGTCCCCGCTCGTGCGAACTTGCGAACCTGCCGGAGTGTACCGGTGCGCCGCAGCGGCGACAAGGAGTTTCAGCGAAGCGCGCGGCGCAGCAGGCAGGCCGCGCTGCATGCGATGCCTTCCTGCCGTCCGACGAAGCCCAGGCGCTCGGCGGTCTTCGCCTTCACGTTGACCCTGTCCACCGACAGGCCCAGGACTTCGGCGATGCCGCGGCGCATGGCCTCGCGGTGCGGAGCCAGCCGCGGCGCCTGCGCGTGCACCGTGCAATCCACGTTCACCACCTGCCAGCCCAGGGCGTGCACGCGCTCCAGCGCGCCGGCGAGCAGCGCGCGCGAATCGGCACCGGCCCAGCGGGCATCGGTATCGGGAAACAGCTCGCCGATGTCCCCCAGTGCGGCGGCGCCGAGCAGCGCGTCGGTCAGCGCGTGCAGCAGGGCATCGGCGTCGGAGTGGCCGAGCAGACCGCAGGCATGCGGGATCTCGATTCCGCCAAGTCTGAGCGCACGCCCGGGCACCAGCGCGTGCACGTCCTCGCCCCATCCGACACGATAGTCCCACTCGCCCTCAGCCATGCCCACTCTCCCGCGCGGCGCGCCGCGCCGCAAGCACCGCCTCGGCCAGCCGCAGGTCGCCCGGCAGCGTGACCTTGAAATTCTCCGCATCGCCCGGCACCAGCAGCGGGCGCAGGCCCTGCGACTCGATGGCCGAGGATTCATCGGTGACCGTCGGCAGTTCCTCGGCGCCCAGCGCCGCATGCAGCATGCCGATGCGGAACATCTGCGGCGTCTGCGCCTGCCACAGCCCGGCGCGCTCGACGCTGCGCTCCACCCGCGGGCGATCCTCCTGCTGGCGCTTGAGGGTGTCGGCCAGCGGCAGCGCGAGCAATCCGCCGACGGCATCGTCGGCGCAGGCCTCGATCAGTCGCTGCACCGCCTGCGGGGTGATGCAGCAGCGCGCTGCGTCGTGCACCAGCACCCAGTCGTCGGCCGAAGCGCCGTCGGCGAGCAGGCGATCCAGGCCGTTGCGCACGCTCTCGGCACGGCTGCGCCCACCGCAGTCGGCAATGGCCAGACGCGCATCGGCCGGCAGGCAGTCCCGCGCCCGGGTGTCGCCGCCCTGCACCACCACCAGCACCCGGCGCAGCCGCGCGCAGGCCAGCAGCGCGTGCACGGTATGCGCCAGCATCGGCGCACCGGCCAGCTGCAGGTACTGCTTGGGTTGCGCAGAGCCCAGGCGGGAGCCCGAGCCGGCGGCGGGAATCAGTGCGTACATGGAGTCCATCGCGAGAGGTGCTGCGGGCGAGGCGCAGCGCCTGCTGCGAGAATTCTAGGGATGTCCCCGACTCCCACCCCCGCCACCACCCTGCTGGCCGGCGCGCTGCCTGTGCTGCGCGAGGCCAGGCGCATGACCCTGGAGCGCCCGCCGGGCAGCGCCGATTCCCTGCTGCTGGCCGAACTGGCCACCGCGCGCAAGCCCCGGGGCCCGTGGCTGGTCGTGGCAGCCGAAGCCTCCGACGCGCAGCGCCTGCTGGAAGAGATCCGCTGGTTCGCTCCCGGCCTGCGCTGCGGGCTGCTGCCCGACTGGGAAACCCTGCCCTACGACGCCTTCTCGCCGCACCAGGATCTGGTGTCCGAGCGCCTGGCCACGCTGTGGGCCTTGCACCGGGGCGAGCTGGATCTGGTGCTGGTCGCGGCGAGCACCGCGCTGCAGCGCCTGGCGCCGCCGTCCTTCCTGGCCGCCACGACCTTTTCCTTCGACAAGGGCCAGCAGCTCGACGCCGAGGCCTTGCGCCGCCAGCTGGTGCTGGCCGGCTATGCGCAGGTCACCCAGGTGGTGGCCCCCGGCGAGTACGCGGTGCGCGGCGGGCTGCTCGACCTGCATCCGATGGGCAGCCCGCTTCCGCTGCGCGTGGATCTGTTCGGAGACACCATCGACTCCATCCACAGCTTCGACCCCGACACCCAGCGCAGCCTCTACCCGGTACCCTCGGTGCGCCTGCTGCCCGGACGCGAATTCCCGCTCGACGAAGCCGCGCGCCAGCGCTTCCGCGCGCAATGGCGTGAACGCATCGAAGGCGACCCCAGCCGCAGCCCGCTGTACCGCGACATCGCCGGCGGAGTCGCCGGGCCGGGCATCGAGTACTACCTGCCGCTGTTCTTCGAGCACACCGCGACCCTGTTCGACTACTGCGGCCCGCAGGCCGCGGTCGTGCTGCTCGGCGATGTGCCGCAGGCGCTGCGCAACTTCTGGAACGACACCAGCGAGCGCTGGAGGCTGCTGCGCGCCGACCCCGAGCGCCCGGCGCTGGCACCCGGCGAGCTGTACCTGCGCGAGGAGGATTTCTTCGTCGCGCTGCAGCCCCTGCCGCAGCTGGCGCTGCGCCCGCCGCAGGCCCCCCGGCCTGCGCAGGACGCTGCAGCGCCACTGCCAGCCGCGGCGCTGCCCGAGCTGGCCATCGAGCGCCGCGCCGAGCAGCCCTTGCGCCGACTGCGGGAATATCTGCGGCGGGGCGCGCTGGAGCAACCGCCGCTGCGTGTCCTGGTGTGCGCCGATTCCCCGGGGCGGCGCGAATCCCTGCGCGAACTCCTCGCCGAAGCGCAGCTGCAGCCGCTGCTCCTCGACGGCTGGCAGGCCCTGCGCGCAGGCGACTCCGCGCTGTCGCTGTGCGTGGCTCCGCTGGCCGCCGGCTTCGCGCTGCCCGTGCAGGGTCTGGCGCTGCTGACCGAGACCGAGCTGCTGGCGCTCGCCCCGGCGCAACGCAGCAGGCGACGGCAGGAGCAGGCCAGCGATGTCGAGAACCTCATCCGCGACCTGTCGGAACTCAAGCCCGGCGACCCCGTGGTGCACCAGCAGCACGGCGTCGGCCGCTACCAGGGGCTGGTGGCGCTGGATCTGGGCGACGGCCCGACCGAGCTGCTGCATATCGCCTACGCCAAGGAGGCCTCGCTGTACGTGCCGGTCTCGCAGCTGCACCTGATCGCCCGCTACAGCGGAGTCGATCCGGAGCAGGCGCCGCTGCATACCCTGGGCTCGGGGCAGTGGGACAAGGCGCGGCGCAAGGCGGCCGAGCAGATCCGCGACACCGCGGCCGAGCTGCTCAACCTCTACGCCCGCCGCGCCAGCCGCCCGGGGCATGCCTTCGAGCTGCAGGCCCACGACTACCAGGCCTTCGCCGCCGGCTTCGGCTTCGAGGAAACCCCCGATCAGGCAGCGGCCATCGAGGCCGTGCTGCAGGACATGCGGGCCGGCAATCCGATGGATCGCCTGGTGTGCGGCGACGTCGGATTCGGCAAGACCGAGGTCGCGCTGCGCGCGGCCTTCGTCGCCGTCATGGGCGGGCGCCAGGTGACGGTGCTGGCCCCGACCACGCTGCTTGCCGAACAGCATGTGGAGACCTTCCGCAACCGCTTCGCCGACTGGCCGGTGCGCATCGCCGAGCTGTCGCGCTTTCGCAGCAGCAAGGAGGTGCGGGTTTCGCTGCAGGGACTGGCCGACGGCAGCGTGGACATCGCCATCGGCACCCACAAGCTGCTGTCGCCCGACGTGCGTTTCGCCCGCCTCGGGCTGGTGATCGTCGACGAGGAGCACCGCTTCGGGGTGCGCCACAAGGAGGCGCTGAAGGCCCTGCGCGCCGAGGTGGACATGCTCACCCTGACCGCCACCCCCATACCCCGCACCATGGGCATGGCACTGGAGGGACTGCGCGAACTGTCGGTGATCGCCACCGCGCCGCAGAAGCGGCTGGCGATCAAGACCTTCGTGCGCAACGAGAGCAAGGCGGTGATCCGCGAGGCGGTGCTGCGGGAAATCAAGCGCGGCGGCCAGGTGTACTTCCTGCACAACGACGTGCAGAGCATCGGGCTGCGCCGGGACATGCTGGCCGAGCTGATCCCGGAGGCGCGCATCGAGATCGCCCACGGCCAGATGCACGAACGCGAGCTCGAGCGGGTGATGCGCGACTTCCACGCCCAGCGCTTCAACGTGCTGCTGTGCTCGACGATCATCGAGACCGGCATCGACGTGCCCAGCGCCAACACCATCGTGATCAGCCGCGCCGACAAGTTCGGCCTGGCCCAGCTGCACCAGTTGCGCGGCCGTGTCGGGCGCTCGCACCATCAGGCCTACGCCTACCTGCTGGTTCCCGAGCTGCAGTCGCTGAGCAAGACCGCGCAGCAACGCCTGGAGGCGATCACCCAGATGGAGGAGCTCGGATCCGGCTTCTACCTGGCGATGCACGACCTGGAGATCCGCGGCGCCGGCGAGGCGCTGGGCGAGGCGCAATCGGGCAATGTCCAGGAGGTCGGCTACCAGATGTACCTGGACATGCTGGGCGCGGCCGTGCGGGCGCTGAAGGCCGGCCGCGAACCCGACCTGCTGCAGCCGCTGGCGGTGACCACCGAGATCAACCTGCACGAGCCCGCGCTGCTGCCGCAGGACTACTGCCCCGACATCCATGCCCGGCTGAACCTGTACAAGCGGCTGGCCAGCGCCGCCGACGAGGCCGCGCTGCAGCAGGTGGCCGAGGAAATCGTCGATCGCTTCGGAAGCCTGCCTGCGCCCGCGCGCAACCTGCTCGAGACCCACCGCCTGCGCCTGCTGGCGGCTCGCTACGGGCTGCTTCGGGTCGATGCCGCGGAACAGCACACCCTGCTGCAATTCCGCGCCGACCCGCCGATCGACCCCGGTCGCATCATCTGGCTGGTGCAGAATCAGCGCCACATCCGCCTGGCCGGCAATGATCGGCTGCGCATCGAGCGCACGGCGGCCGACGCCGCGGCGCGCGCGCGCCTGGTGCGCGAGACCCTGCAACTGCTGGGTGCGCCGCGCACGCCGGCGGCGGCCTGACCCCCAAACCGCCTCCTCCCCCTTCCTGCCCCATGCACCACCTGGTCCTGCAAGCCCCGGCCGATGCCCGTCTGGATTCCGAAGTGGTCGCCGGCATCGCCGCGCGCTTGCGCCCGCGCGCGCTGCAGCCCCTGCGCTGCGCGGGCGACAGTTGCTGCGGCGAGGCGCTGCGCCTGCGCGAGGTGGCCGCCGACGCCGCGCAGGTGCGCGCGCTGCTGCCGGCGCTGGCACAGCGCCACCGCTTCGACTGGGCCCTGCTGCCCTGCGGGATGCGCCTGCGGGATTTCCGCCTGCTCGTGCTCGACATGGACTCCACGCTGGTCGATGTGGAGACCATCGACGAACTCGGCAGCGCCACCGGCATGAAGGAGCGCATCGCGGCGATCACCGAGGCGGCCATGCGCGGCGAGATCACCGACTACGCGCAAAGCCTGCGTCGGCGCCTGGCGCTGCTGGCCGGAACGCCGGAATCGATCCTCGAGCAGGTCTGGCAGCGCATGCGGCTCAACCCAGGTGCGCGCGAACTCATCGACGGAGCGAAATCGGCCGGCCTGGAGGTGCTGCTGGCCAGCGGCGGATTCACCTGGTTCGCCGAGCGCCTGCAACGCCAGCTCGGGCTGCATGGCGTGTGCGCGAATGTGCTGGACATCGTCGATGGCCGGCTGACCGGCCATGCGCTGGATCCGATCGTCGACGGACAGGCCAAGCGCCAGGCGCTGCTCGACGGCTGTTCCCGCCTGGGCTGCAGCCCCCGGCAGGCGATGGCCGTCGGCGATGGCGCCAACGACCTGCCGATGCTCGGCGCCAGCGGGCTGGGCGTGGCCTACCGCGGCAAGCCGGCGGTGCAGCAGGCGGCCGACATGGCGCTGAACCATGTCGGCCTCGACGGCGTACTGCGCGCGCTCGAGGACGACTGAACAGCCGGACTCAGTCGCCGCGGCGCGGCGCTGCCACGGCGCCGCTGATGCGCTGGTCGAACTCCGCCAGCGCGGCGGCCAGCCCGTCGGCATTCTCGGCGATCTGCCGCGCCTGCTCGCGTTGCAGCGTATCCAGCCGGGAGTCGATGCGCTCGAGACCGGCGCGCAGCTGCTCCTGCAGTTGCGCCACCCGCGAGGCCTCGGCCTTGTCCGCGAGCTCGCGCAACGACTGCTGCTGGCGCAGCTGCCGACGCAGCTCGAAGAGCGAACGCGCATGCACCCACAGCGCCAGCCCGCCAAGCCCGAGTGCCAGCACCGCGCACAGGCCGAGCATCAGCAATCCGAGGGGAAAGTGCACGCGCGCCACGCCCAGGCTGAGATCGGTGGGCGCCGTGAAGGCCCCCCAGTTGGCCGCGGCGAACGCGCCCAGCAGCACCAGCACCAACAACGCCATCAGGCTTCGCCATCCCATGTCCGGACTCCGGTTGTCGATCGATCGGCCGCGGCCCGCCCTACAGCGCGACCCGCATCGCCTGCTGCAGGTCGGCGATCAGATCCTCGCTGCGCTCCAGCCCGATGTTCAGGCGCAGCAGGCAGGCCGGAAGGCTGCCCGCATCGGCCACGGCGCGGGCGGGTGGAACGCGGGTGTGGGCCATGTCGTAGGGTACGGCCAGGCTCAGCGGGCCGCCCCAGGAGTAGCCGATGCCGAAGCAGCGCAGCGCATCGACCAGCGCGTCGATGCGTGCGGCCTCGATGTCGGGCTGGAAGGCCACGCTGAACAGCCCCGCGGCGCCCTGGAAATCGCGCGCCCACCAGGCATGCCCCGGGCTGCAGGAAAGCGCAGGATGCAGCACCTGCGCGACCTCGGGGCGCGCCTGCAGCCATTGCGCGACGCGGCGCGCCGAGGCGTCGTGCGCCGCGTAGCGCAACGGCAGCGAGGCCAGCCCGCGCAGCACCAGCGCGACATCGTCGCCACCCACCCCCAGCCCCAGCCGCATGTGGGCGTCCATCAGGGCCTCGTGCAGGGCGGGGTCGCGGGTCAGCACCGCGCCCATCAGCACGTCGGCGCCGCCCGACTGGTACTTGGTCAGCGCCTGCATCGACACATCGATGCCCAGATCGAAGGGCTGCAGCGCGATGCCGGCCGACCAGGTGTTGTCGATCGCCGTGCGCACCCCCGCCTCGCGCGCGACCGCGACCAGCGTGCGCAGGTCGGGCATTTCCATGCTCACCGAGCCGGGGGCTTCCAGCCACACCAGTCGGCTGCGCGGGCCGAGCAGCGCGCGCAGCGACTCCGGCGACAGCGGGTCGTAGATCAGCGTCTCGATGCCCCAGCGCACCAGGGTTCGTTGCGCGAACTCGCGGCCCGGCGCGTAGGCGTTGCAGGGAATCAGCACCTGGTCGCCCTGTTGCAGCAGCGCGATGTCGACCAGCGTGATCGCCGCCAGCCCCGACGGACAGAGCAGCGCATGCCGCGCGCCCTCGATGTCGGCCAGCCGGCGCTCCAGGCTGAAGCTCGACGGGGTTCCGTGCAGCCCGTAGGTGTAGCCCGACTGGTCGCGCCAGTTGCGCGCGCGCATCTGCTGCACGCTGTCGAACAGCACGGTGGACGCCCGGTAGGTGGGAAGTTGCGCGGAAGCGAAGCCCGACGGGGCCCGATAGGGATGGTGCTGCAGCAGGGTCTGCAGCGCAGGACCCTGTTCGCCTGCGCGGGGCGTCATCGAAGTCTGCTCTAATCGGGAGCCATGTTCGTCACTGGACATGGGGGAAGCTTCTCCTGCACGACCCCGGGCGGCAGCGCCTAGGCGCCTGCCGGCGCCGCCCGGCAAGTCCCCAGCATAGAGGCAGTGCAGACAAGCCGCATCCCCCTGCCCGCGCATTGGATCCTTTCGCTGCCTTCCTCCCCGCCGCCGACCGCAGCTGGCCAGCCGGCCCGACCGCGCCGTACCTGAACCTTTGCCGGCACCCACGGCCGCATCCGCCGCGCATCCACGCCGCGCGCACGGTGCGGCGCGCCCGCCGGCCTGAACGCGAGGAGCGCGGGCGATGAGCCAGATCCTGATCCTGCTGTTTCTGATCGTGCTCAACGGCCTGTTCGCGATGGCCGAGATCGCCCTCGTCACCGCGCGGCGCGCGCGCCTGACGGCGCTGGCCGAATCGGGCAGCGTGCAGGCGCGTGCCGCGCTGCAGCTGACCGAGCAACCCACCCGCCTGCTGTCGACGGTGCAGATCGGCATCACCTCGATCGGGGTGCTCAACGGCATCATCGGCGAGGCGGCTTTTTCCGGCGGCATCGCGTCCTGGCTGCAGGAGCTCGGGGTGTCGCCGGCGGCGGCCCCGGCGGCGGCCACCGCGCTGGTCGTCGTGGTGATCACGTACCTGTCGATCGTCGTCGGCGAACTCGTGCCGAAGCGCCTCGGCCAGCTCGCCCCGGAGCGCATCGCGCTGGTCACCGCGCAGCCGATGCTCCTGATCGCGCGCATGGTGTCGGTGTTCGTCAAGCTGCTCTCGGTCTCCACCGACCTGCTGCTGCGCCTGCTGCGGGTGCGCACCGACCAGCCCAAGCATGTCACCGAGGAAGAGATCAACGTCGTACTCGAGGAAGGTTCCGACGCCGGGGTGATCGAGGTGCAGGAACACGAGATGGTGCGGAACGTGTTCCGCCTGGACGACCGCCAGATCGCCTCCCTGATGACCCCGCGCAACGAAATCGAGTTCCTCGACGTCGAGGATCCGCTGGGCGACAACCTGGCCAAGATCGCGCAGAGCCCCCATTCGCGCTTTCCGCTGGTGCGCGGCGACCTCGACGACGTGCTCGGACTGGTCTCGGCCAAGGAGCTGCTGGGACGCTTCATCCGCCGCGAGGGCATCGACGATCTGGGCAAGGCGTCGAGCCCTGCGATCTTCGTCCCCGAGAGCCTGACCGGACTGGATCTGCTGCAGACCTTCAAGCAGAGCCCCGACCACACGGCGCTGGTCGTCGGCGAGTACGGGCAGACGCTGGGCATCGTCACGGTGCAGGACATCCTGGAGGCGATCGCCGGCGAGTTCAAGAGCCACCCGTCGGAAGAGCCGTGGGCGGTGCAGCGCGAGGACGGATCGTGGCTGCTCGACGGACTGATCCCGGTCGGCGACCTGAAGGACAAGCTGGATCTGCGCACCCTGCCCGAAGAGGAGAAGGCGCGCTACAACACCCTGGCCGGAATGCTCATCCTGCTGCTCGCGCGCCTGCCCCACACCGGGGATCTGATCGAGTGGGATGGCTGGCGCTTCGAGGTCGTCGACATGGACGGCAAGCGCATCGACAAGGTGCTGGTGTCGCGCCGCCTGCCGGATCTGCCCCCCGCCTCGGCGAACGACGCCGCGCCGACGCGCGGCTGAGCGCGGCGCCGCCGGCGTTCAATCGCTGCGCGACGGCAGCAGACGGGCGCCGATTTCGCCGACGATGCCGCGGCGGAATGCGAGTACGCACAGCACGAAGATCGCGCCGATCACCATGTCCACCGAGTCGCTGAGGTGGCTGAACCACTGCACTCCGGTCAGGTGCACCAGGAAACGCGACACCAGGCCGATCTTGTCCTCGAGCACGGTGATGAGCAGCGCGCCGATCACCGGGCCGAAGTCGGTTCCCAGGCCGCCGACCAGGGTCATCAGGATGATCAGCCCCGAGGTGCCCCAGTGCACGTCGTCGAGGGTCTCGAAGCCCATCACCACGGCCTTCAAGGCCCCGGCCAGGCCGGCGAAGGCAGCCGACAGCAGGAACACCCCGAGCTTGTAGCGGGCCGCGTTGTAGCCCAGCGAGACCAGGCGCGGCTCGTTTTCCTTCGCCGCCAGCAGGATCTGCCCGAAGGGCGAGCGATGGATGCGGCGCAGGAACCACCAACTCAGCGCGAACACCACCAGCACGACTTCGTACATCACGCGGTCAGGCCCAAGAGCCAGACCGAACAGGCTGCCGCGGGGAATGCCCTGCAGGCCGTCCTCGCCGCCGGTGAACGGCGCCTGCAGGAAATAGAAGTAGACGATCTGCGCCAGCGCGAGGGTGATCATCGAGAAGTAGATCCCCTGCCGACGCACCGAGAGCAGGCCCATCACCAGCCCGACCCCCAGCGCGAAGGCCACGCCGAGCAGGATCCCCAGCGGGGTCGGCAGATGCCAGGCCGCCAGCGCCTGCCCGGCGATGTAGCCGGCGCCGCCGAACAGCGCGGCATGGCCGAAGGAAATCAGGCCACCGTACCCGGCCAGCAGGTTGAAGGCGCAGGCCAGCAGCGCGAAGCACATGACCCGCATGCCCAGCACCGGGTACAGCCCCATCCAGGGCGCGGCCGCGGCGGCGGCCAGCAGCAGCCACGGCAGGCTCGCGCGCAGCGCGCGCTGCGCGGACGTCGCGGGCGCGTTCATCGCTGCCTCCCGAACAATCCGGCCGGGCGCAGCGTCAGCACCAGGGCCATCAGCACGAACACCACGGTGCTGGCCATCGGCGCGTACAGCACCTTGGTCAGGCCCTCGACCAGGCCGAGCAGCAGGCCGGAGACGATCGAACCCATCACCGAGCCCATGCCCCCGATCACCACGATCGCGAACACGGTGATGATCAGGTTCGAGCCCATCAGCGGCGAGACCTGGATCACCGGCGCCGCCAGCACCCCGGCCAGACCGGCCAGCGCCGCGCCGAAGCCGAAGGTCAAGGTGACCAGCAAGGGCACATTGATGCCGAAGCACTGCACCAGCGCGGGGTTCTCGGTTCCCGCGCGCAGGTACGAGCCCAGGCGCGTGCGCTCGATCAGCGCCCAGGTTCCCAGGCACAGCAGCACGCTGGCGAGCACCGCGAAGGCGTGGTACTCAGGCAGGTACATGAAGCCCAGGTTCAGGAGCCCGCCGAGTTGCGACGGCGGGTTGTAGGGCTGCCCGGCGACACCGAACACCGAGCGAAAGGCCCCCTCGAGGAGAAGGGTCAGTCCGAAGGTCAGCAGCAGTCCGTAGATCGGATCCATGCCGCGCAGGCGGCGCAGCATCAGTCGTTCGACCAGCATGCCGAACACCCCCAGCAGCAGGGGCGAGAGCAGCAGCATCCACCAGAAGCCGAGGTTCAGGTACTGGCCGCCGATCCACGCCAGCATCGCGCCCATCATGAAGAAGGCGCCGTGGGCGAAATTCACCACGTCCATCAGGCCGAAGATCACCGCCAGCCCGAGGGAGAGCATGGCATAGAAGGCGCCGCTGACCAGGCCGAGCATCAACTGGCCGAGCAGCAGCGGCAGGGGAATACCGAACAATTCAGTCAAACGGGCCTCACTGGCAGGCGCAAGAAGGTCCGGCGCGGCGGCGCCCGTCGCGGGCGCCGCCGCGCTGGGGGGCGAAACTTACTTCACCAGCGGGCAGCCGTAGTCGGCGATCGGACCGAAGGCGTCGGCGCCGGGGATCCGCTGCACGATGTTGTAGTAGTCCCAGGGCTTCTTGGACTCGGCCGGGGTCTTGACCTGCGCCAGGAACATGTCGTGGATCATCAGTCCGTTGGCCGCCAGGTAGCCGCCATGCATGAACATGTCGTTGACCTTCATCTTGTGCATCTCGGCCATCACCTTGGCGCTGTCGGTGGTACCGGCGGCCTTGACGGCCTTCAGGTACGTCAGCACCGCGGAGTAGTCGCCGGCCTGCGCGAAGGTGGGCATCGCGTGCATCTGCTTGTAGAAGCGCTCGGACCACTTGCGCGAGGCCGCGTTCTGGTTCCAGTACCACGGGGTGGTCAGGTACAGCCCCTGCGCCGATTGCAGTCCGATGCTGTGGATGTCGGTCAGGAACAGCAGCAGCCCGGCCAGTTTCATGGTCTTGGTGACCCCGAACTGGGTGGCCTGCTTGATCGAGTTGACCGAATCCCCGCCGGCATTGGCCAGACCCAGCACCTGGGCCTTCGAGGCCTGCGCCTGCAGCAGGTAGGACGAGAAGTCCGACGAAGCCAGCGGAGCGTAGACCTGGCCCAGCACCTTGCCGCCGGCCGCGTTGACGACCTTCGCGGCATCGCTTTCCAGCGACTTGCCGAACACATAGTTGGCCGTCAGGAAGTACCAGGTCTTGCCGCCGCGCTGCACGATGGCCTTGGCCGTGCCGCGGGCCATCGCGGTGGTGTTGTAGGCGTACATCACGGTGTACGGGGTGCAGTCCTTGCCGACGATCGCCGACGATCCGCCGCCGACGTCGAAGATCGGCTTCTTGTACTGATCGGCCACGCGCTCCATGGCCACCGCGGTGGCGCTGTTGGTGCCGGCCACCAGCATGTCCACGCCGTCCTCGGAGAAGAATTCCTTGGCCTTGCCGGCCGCCAGGTCGGCCTTGTTCTGGTGATCGAAGGTCAGCAGTTCGATCTTGCGCCCGAGCACCTTGCCGCCGAAGTCATGGATGGCCATCTTGATCGCGGCCACGCCGCCCGCGCCGTCGAGCGCCGAATACACCCCCGACATGTCGGTGATGAAGCCCAGCTTGACCGGCGCCGCCGCTTGCGCGTTGACGGCGCCCAGGCTCAGCGCGGCCGCCAGAGCAAGGCTCAGTCGTGACAGTTTCATTCTTGACTCCCTGGTTTATGGTTGGAAACGACGGACTACACACCGAGCAACTGCTGCAGGGTCTGCTGCTTGCCCGGCAATTCCTCGCGCGTGAAGTGCTCGATGATCCGCCCACGTTCCATCACGTAGAAGGTATCGGCCAGCCGCGCCGAGAAATGGAAGTTCTGCTCGACGAGCAGAATGGAAAAACCGCGGTCGCGCAAGGTCTTGATCGCCCGCCCCAGCGCCTGCACGATGACTGGCGCCAGGCCCTCGGAGATCTCGTCGAGCAGCAGCAGGCGCGCGCCGGTGCGCAGGATGCGCGCCAGCGCCAGCATCTGCTGCTCCCCGCCGGACAGCCGCGTGCCCTGGCTGCGCGCGCGTTCCTTCAGGTTGGGGAACAGTTCGTCGATCTCCTGCAGGCTCAGCCCCGCCGCGCCGTTGCGCAGCACCGGCGGCAGCAGCAGGTTCTCGCGCGTGCTCAGGCTGGCGAAGATCCCGCGCTCCTCCGGACAGTAGCCGACTCCCAGGCGGGCCACGCGGTGCGCCGGCACCCGCGCCAGGTCATGCCCGAACACCTTCAGGGTGCCGCTGCGCGCGCTGGTCAGGCCCATGATCGCGCGCAGCGTGGTCGTGCGTCCGGCGCCGTTGCGCCCGAGCAGGCACACGGTGCGGCCCTGCGGCACCTGCAGATCCACTCCATGCAGCACATGCGACTCGCCGTACCAGGCGTGCAGGTCGCGAAGTTCGAGGGCCATCGCCGCCTCGTCGGCCGCGGCGCGCGGCGCCGGCGCGGCCATCGCCGCCGTGCTCATGCCGCCACCTCCTGCGCCGCCTCGCCCATGTAGGCGCTGACGACTT
This sequence comes from Pseudomonadota bacterium, assembly GCA_021805825.1. Taxonomy (GTDB): domain Bacteria; phylum Pseudomonadota; class Gammaproteobacteria; order Burkholderiales; family Burkholderiaceae_C; genus Thiomonas_A. Next base: position 12,461 of record JAJZEC010000043.1, on the reverse strand, counting down.
CCGGGTTGGCGGCGACCTCCGCGTAGCTGCCCTCGGCGAGCTTGCTGCCGCGCTGCATCACGGTGACGCGGTCGCAGATGCGCGCGATGACCGACATGTTGTGCTCGACCATCAGCACCGTGCGCCCTTTCGCGACACGCGCGATGAGTTCGGCCACGCGCTCCACGTCCTCGTGGCCGAGGCCCTGCGTGGGCTCGTCGAGCAGCAGCAGCCGCGGCTCCAGCGCCAGGGTGGTAGCCAGTTCCAGCGCCCGCTTGTGGCCATAGGGCAGGTTCACCGCCAGCCACTGCGCGCGGTCGGCCAGGCCGACCTGATCCAGGTAGTGCATCGCCCGCTCGTCCAGACGCCGCAGGCGCGAAGGCGAGGCCCAGAACTGCCAGGCCAGGCCGGCAGCGCGCTGCATGCCCACGCGCACGTTGTCGAGCAGGCTCATGTGGGCGAAGGTGGCGCTGATCTGGAACGACCGCACCATGCCCAGCCGCGCCACCTGTGCCGGTTGCATGCGGGTGATGTCGCGCTCCTGGAACCAGATGCTGCCCTCGCTGGGCTCAAGGAACTTGGTGAGCAGGTTGAAGCAGGTCGTCTTGCCCGCGCCATTCGGGCCGACGAGGGCATGGATCGAACCTTCGGCCACGTCCAGATCCATTTGCTGCACGGCAGCAAATCCCGAGAATCGCTTGCTCAGGCCTCGGGCTCGCAGGATGGGTTGGTGGTTCATGGCGCGTGCAGGGAAGAAAAGAACGCAACATTTTGCTGCACCGCGGCGCTGCAACTCAAGCGAAGCGGATCGGGAGTTACCCTGTGCGCCACCGATAACACCCGCTGATCTCGCGGGGCATGCGGCCTGATCCCCTTCGATCCGAAAGGCCTTATGAATGAAGGGAAAATCGGATCATGGCTGTCGATGCTGCGGATCCCTTGCTGTACCCCTGCCCTGCCTTCGCGGGACTGCGACCGGCCCTGGCGGATCTGGGCGACGAGGTCGCGTGCGCGGTGCGCCCGCAGGGCCTGCCCGGGCCGCGGCTGCGCCTGTGCAGCGCCGATGCCGCGCGCCTGCTCGGCTGGCCCAAGCCCGGCGACGACCGCGCCCGCGAGCAATGGGCGCAGGTCTTCAGCGGCAACCAGGCCGCCGCCGCGCACCCGGCGCTGTGCACGGTGTATGCCGGGCACCAGTTCGGCAACTGGGCCGGGCAGCTGGGCGACGGACGCGCGCACCTGCTGGGCGAGGCCCGCGGGCTCGACCCTGCGCAGGCGATGGGTCACCGCTGGTGGGAGGTGCAACTCAAAGGCGCAGGGCTGACCCCCTACTCCCGCCATGGGGACGGCCGCGCGGTGCTGCGCTCCTCGCTGCGGGAATTCCTGTGCAGCGAGGCGATGTGGCACCTCGGGGTACCGACGACGCGGGCGCTGTGCCTGGTCGACTCCGATCTCGCGGTGCGTCGCGAACGCCTGGAGACGGCCGCGGTGGTCACCCGCCTGTGCCCGAGCTTCCTGCGTTTCGGGCACTTCGAGCACTTCAGCCACAGCGGGCGCCACGATGCGTTGCGGCGCCTGGTCGACCATGCCGTGGAACGCCTGTATCCGCAGTGCGCCGAGCAGGCCAACCCGGCGCTGGCGCTGCTGCGCGAGGTCGTCTCCGCCACCGCGACCCTGGTCGCGCGCTGGCAGTGCCTGGGCTTCGTGCATGGAGTGCTGAACACCGACAACATGGCGCTCATCGGCTGGACCATCGACTACGGGCCCTTCGGTTTCCTGGATGCCTTCGACCCCGCCTACACCCCGAACACCACCGACGTCGGCGGTCGCTACGCGTGGGGCCGGCAGCCGGCGATCGCGCACTGGAACCTGCTGGCGCTGGCGCACGCCCTGCTGCCGCTGATCGACGACCGCGATGCCGCGCTGGAGGTGGTCGATGGCTTCGGTGACGCCTTCGAGGCGGCGATGGCCGAGGGCATGCGGGCGAAGCTCGGCCTGGGCCCGCAGCAGGATGGCGATGTCGACCTTCTGCGCGCCTGGTTCGATCTGCTGCGCGCCTGCGGTGCCGACTGGACGCTGGCACACCGCCTGCTGGCAGCGGTGGTGGCCGACGCCAACGCCCCGCCGCCGCAGCGCTGGCTGCAACTCTTCGACCCCTGGCCGCAGCGCCTGCAGCACTGGCTGCAGGCACTGCGGCAACGGCTGCAGCCGCTGAGCGCGCAGGAACGACAGCGGCGCGCGCAGGCCATGTCGCGCGCCAACCCCTGCTACGTGCCACGGCACCACCTGCTGCAACAGGCCATCGAGGGCGCAGGGCTGGGCGACTTCTCGATCGCGCAGCGGCTGCATCAGGTCTGGCGCAATCCCTGCGAGGAGCAACCCGGCTGCGAGGATCTGGCAGCCGCGCCGCCTCCCGGCTCGCCACCGCCGGTGCTTTCGTGCTCGTCCTGATGCACGCCCGTCGCTTCCCGCACAGCGCCCCCGGGGCCGGGCTGCGCCCGGCGCGCTGCGAAAAAGCGCACAATGCGGGCTTGCACGGTGGGCCGCGCCCTGCGGCGTGGCCGGCAGCGAAACACCCCGATCCACGACGGACAACCGATGCGATGAAGGCTCCCGACCCCGCCCCGGCCGAGCGCGACCCGGACTGGCGCAGCAAGCTCAGCGACGAGCAGTACCAGGTCACCCGCTGCAGCGCCACCGAGGCGCCGTTCAGCGGCAAGTACTGGAACCACCACGACCGCGGGAACTACCGCTGCGTGTGCTGCGGAGTCCCGCTGTTCGCCTCCGACAGCAAGTTCGACTCCGGAACCGGGTGGCCGAGCTTCACCGCCACGGCGGCAGGCGCGCGCGTCGCCGAACATGTCGACCGCAGCCACGGCATGCTGCGCACCGAGGTGCGCTGCGCCGCCTGCGACGCCCACCTGGGACACCTGTTTCCCGACGGCCCGGGCCCGACGGGAATGCGCTACTGCATCAACTCCGCGGCGCTGGATTTCGAGCCCGCGGCGAGCGATCCATCAACCAAGCCTTAGGCAGGAGCAGGTTGCGGCATGAAACTGCTGTTCGACTTCTTCCCCATCGTCCTGTTCTTCATCGCCTTCAAGATCGGCGGCATCTACGTGGCGACCGGGGTGGCGATCGCCGCCACCGTGCTGCAGATCGCCTGGGTGTGGGCGCGCGGGCGGCGCGTGGAGCCGATGCTCTGGGTCAGCCTGGTCGTGGTCGTGCTGTTCGGCGGCGCCACGCTGCTGCTGCACGACCAGACCTTCATCAAATGGAAGCCCACGGTGCTGTACTGGGTCTTCGCGCTGAGCCTGGCCGGTGCGCAGCTGCTGTGGCGACGCAACCTGATCCGCTCGCTGCTGGGCAGCCAGCTCGAATTGCCGGCGGCCGCGTGGACTCGCCTGAACTGGTCGTGGGCCGGCTATTTCGCGCTGATGGGCGCGATCAACCTCTGGGTCGCCTACAGCTTCTCGACCGCCACCTGGGTGAACTTCAAGCTGTTCGGCAGCCTCGGCCTGACCCTGGTGTTCGCGCTGCTGCAATCGCTGCTGATCGCGCGCCACCTGCCGGCGCAGTCGTCCTCATGACCCAGCCCGCGGCGGCGCCGCGCCTGCAACGTATCGAGCAAGCGCTGCGGGAGGCCTTCCCCGACGACTGCGCGCAGGTGCGCGACGTCTCGTCGGAGCACCACGGGCATGCCGGATTCGACCCGCTGGGCAGCCATTTCCATGTCCGCCTGCGCAGCGCGCGCTTTGCCGGACTGGGGACGCTGGCCCGGCACCGCCTCGTGTATGATGCCCTCGGCCCGATGCTGCGGCAGGAGGTGCATTCGATCACCCTGGATCTGCGGACGCAGTAACCGGGTGTTTTCGCTGCGCGCGCCCTGCGGCCGGAATGCCACGGTTCGCACGCACGGCCTGCCTTCCTTTCCCTCCCCTCTTGCCTGATTCCCTCCATGACATCGATTCGCTACAAGATCCTGACGGCCGCGCTGGCGCTGGCGCTGATGAGCCCGCTGGCGATGGCGCAGAACGCCGCCACCGTCAACGGCAAGGCGATTCCGCAGTCCTTCGTCGACAGCGTGGCCACGCTGATGGCCAAGCAGGCCGGCCGCCCGGTGACTCCGCAGCTCAAGGAGCAGATCAAGAAGCAGATGATCATGCGGGAAGTGGTCGTGCAGGAAGCGGAGAAGCAGGGGCTGCTGAAGCAGCCGGCGGTGCAGGATCAGATCACCATCGATCGCCAGAACGTGCTGATCCACGCCGTGCTCGCCGCCTACCTGCAGAAGCACCCGGTTACCGACGCCGAGGTGCAGGCCAAGTACGACCAGTTCGCGAAGAGCTTCGGCCACACGGAATACGAGGCACAGCACATCCTGGTGCCCACCGAGAAGGAAGCCGACGACGTGATCGCCCAGCTGAAGAAGGGGGCGAAATTCTCCGACCTGGCCAAGAAGTACTCGAAGGACACCGGATCGGCGGCCAACGGGGGCAACCTCGGCTGGGCCACGCCGGGCAACTTCGTCCCGCCCTTCGCCGCGGCGCTGACCAAGCTCAAGCCGGGGGAGTACACCACGACGCCGGTGCACACCCAGTTCGGCTGGCATGTGATCAAGCTCGACAAGACCCGCGCGGCCAAGCCCCCGACCCTGGACGAGCTGCGCCCGCAGATCGAGCGTGAGCTGCAGGCCGAAGCCGTGCAGAAGTACCAGGAGCAGCTGCTGGCCGGCGCGAAGGTCACCCAGTAATCAGCAGGCGCCGGACGGCGCGCTTGCCGGTGGCGCGGCCGCGGGCTGCCCCACCAGTTCCTGCAGTTCGGCTTCGCTCAGGGTTTCCTGCTGCAGCAGCCTGGCGGCCGCCCGATCGAGGGTCGCCCGGCGCTGCTGCAGGATCGAGCGTGCTCGCTCGTAGGCGGCATCGACCAGCGCGCGCACCGCGCAATCGATCTCCCGCGCCGTGTGCTCGCTGTAGTTGCGCGCGGGCGCAACCGGCAGCCCCAGCATGTTCTGCGGCGCATCCTCCAGCGCCACCTGTCCCAGCGATTCCGCCATCGCGTAGCGCGTGACCATGCTGCGCGCGATGTCGCTGGCCTTGGCCAGGTCGTCGGCGGCGCCGGTCGACAGCGTGCCGAACACCAGGGTCTCGGCGGCGCGCCCGCCCATCAGCACGGCCATCTTGTTCTCCAGTTCCGCGCGGGTCATCAGGTAGCGATCCTCGGTCGGGCGCTGGATGGTGTAGCCCAGCGACCCGATGCCGCGCGGGATGATCGACACCTTGTGCACCACTTCGCCGCCTGGCAGGCTCATGGCGACCAGCGCATGGCCCATCTCGTGGTGCGCGACGATGCGGCGCTCGTGCGGGTTGAGCAGGCGGTTGCGCTTTTCCAGCCCGGCCACGATGCGCTCGACGGCGCGGGTGAAATGGGTCGACGCCACGGCGGCCGCGCGATCCCGGGTGGCCAGCAGCGCCGCCTCGTTGACCAGATTCGCCAGATCGGCGCCGGAGAAGCCCGGGGTCAGCGCCGCCACCTGCTCCAGACTGACGTCGGCATCCAGCCGCACCTTGCGCACATGCACGCGCAGGATCTGCACGCGCCCGATCTTGTCCGGGCGGTCGACCAGCACCTGGCGGTCGAAGCGCCCGGCGCGCAACAGTGCCGGATCGAGGATCTCCGGGCGGTTGGTGGCCGCCAGGATGACCAGCGCCGAGCTCGGGTCGAATCCGTCGAGTTCGACCAGCAACTGGTTCAGCGTCTGCTCCTTTTCGTCGTGCCCGCCTCCCAGCGGCGCGGCGCCGCGGGCGCGCCCGAGGGCGTCGAGTTCGTCGATGAAGATGATGGCCGGAGCCCTGGCCCTGGCCTGCTCGAACAGGTCGCGCACGCGGGCCGCGCCGACGCCGACGAACATCTCGACGAACTCCGATCCGCTGATGGAAAAGAACGGCACCCCGGCCTCGCCGGCCACTGCGCGCGCCAGCAGGGTCTTGCCGGTGCCCGGCGGGCCGACGAGCAGGATGCCCTTGGGCGCGCGCGCGCCCAGGCGGCCATGTCCCTGCGGATCCTTGAGGAACTCGACGACCTCCTGCAACTCCTCCTTGGCCTCGTCGACCCCGGCGACGTCGGCGTAGCTGACCCCGGTGCTGTGCTCCATGTACACCTTGGCGCGGCTCTTGCCGATGGTCAGGAAACCCCCGCCCAGGCCCTGGCGGTCGGCGAAGCGGCGGATCATGAAATACCAGACGCCGAAGAACACCAGCGCCGGCAGCACCCAGGACAGCAGGCTGGACAGCCAGGCGCTGCTGGGAAGCTGGGAGTAGCGCACGCCGTAGGCCTGCAGCTGCTGCGCGACCTCGGGATCGACGCGCAGCGCCACCACCGTGCGCAAGCCGTCGGGCCCGGCCTGGCGCAGCCGGCCGGTGATGGTCTGCTCGCCGACCTCGACCTCGCTGAAGCGATGCTGCTGCAGGTAGGTCTGGAACTCGCTGTAGGGCACGGTGCGCACCTGGCTGGCGCCCTGCCACAGGCTCTGCAGCCACAGCACCAGCAGCAGCGCCGCCAGCCAGTAACCCAGGTGGATGCGCGCCCGCGGAGGCAGGCGCGGCAGCCGCGGCCGCCCCGGGGGGTCGGGGTCGGGGTCGGCGTCGGCCCGTCGATCCGCGGGCGGAGGGGTCTGGCCTGGCTGCATTGCTTGCTCCGGTTGCCCTGCTCGCAACCAGCATAGACGGGCCCGCGGCGCGCGTCAGTCCCCTCCCATGATCAACAACCATGCCGAGCGCAACTGCAGGGGCAGTCCGGCGACGAACATCACCAGCCCGGCGTAATGCTGATCCTGCAGCGGGCTCAGGTTCCACAGGCACAAGACGTCCAGGTAGGGCATGTACAGCACATGCGGGCTCCACACCCAGAAGGCCGCGACCACCATCATCGGCGTTCCCGCCAGCCACCCCAGCAGCCCGGCCACCCAGCGCCGCCGCACGGCGCGGCTGCCGTCGAGCAACTGCGCCCACAGCATCAGCCCCCCGAGCAGCAGCAGCAGGCCGATCGGAGCGCTGAACACGGCGTTGGCCAAGGCGCTGTCGAACACACCGGGCACGTTGAGCGCCAGGGTCAGCAGCACGAACACCGCCACCGCCACCCAGGGGTCGAGCAACCACTGCGCCCACCAGCGCTGCCTCGGCGCGCGCCAGGCCGCGCGCGTCGCCGCGGGCACGCCGAGCAGCAGCAGGGGCGAAACGCCCTGCCCCAGCGCCATCAGCGCCGCGGCGTAGGCGCTCATCGACCGCAGCGGGTCGTGCAGACCCTGCGCGGCCAGCGCAGTCAGGGCACAGGCACCGGCGAACAGCAGCCAGCGCCAGGCCGGCCAGCGCCGATGCCAGGCGACGACGGAATAGCCCAGCAGCACCAGCAGCACGGCGCCGCTCCACAGCCACCAGGCCGCCGCGTTCCAGGCCTGCGCGCCGATCAAGCCGGGCTCCACGCGGCGCTCATCGCGGAGGCGGTGACGTCGCGCCCGCGCGGTGCCCGAGCAGGGCCAGCAGATCACCCCGCAGCAGGGCGTGGGCCTCGATCTGCGCATAGCCATAGCGCGCACGCAGCCGGCCGTGGGGCCCGACCAGGGTGACCGCCGCGGTATGGTCCAGCCAGTACGAGCCGCGATCCTCCGCGGCACCCGGAGCGTAGACCCGCCGGTAGCGCACCCGCCACTGCGCCGCGGCGCGCGCAGTCTGCGCCGCGCTGCCGCGCAGGCCGACGGCGGCCGGCAGCAAGGCATCCAGGTAGGCGCGCAGGATGCGCGGGGTGTCGCGCTGCGGATCGAGGGACACGAACACCACGCGCACCCGGCGCGCCGCGTCGCCGAGGGAATCGAGCACCCGCGCCAGGCGCGCCATGGTCAGGGGGCAGACGTCGGGGCAGTGGGTGTAGCCGAAGAACACCAGCACCGCGCGGCCGCGTTGCGCCGCCCATGCAAAGGGCCTGCCGGAGGTGTCGAGCAGGCCGGCGAAGGTCGGTGCCGGGCGCGGCCGCAGCAACTGCCCGTGCAACTGCGGGGCGTTGCCCGCGCCGCGGCCGAGCAGCCAGAACAACGCGCTCAGCGCCGCACAGGCGAAGGCCGCGCGCAGCGCCGAGCCGCGCCAGGAAGCGGGCGCGCCCGGCGCGCCCGCCACCGCATCACCAGACGCGGAATCCCACGGCATGGATGGGATGCAGGAACATCGGCCACAGCGTCGGTATGTACACCGCCAGGGTGATGACCAGGGTGATCACCGTCCACAGCCCCAGGTGCTCGGTGATGCGGGCGATGGCCGAGCCCTGCGGGCCGGCGATGGCCTGCGCGAAGGGAACCTGAATCATCGCCTGCGGATCGGTCTTGCCGAACAGGGTGCCGAAGAAACAAATGAAGAACAGGATCCCCCCCACCGCGGCGATCACTCCGCCGATGGCCACCAGCACCAGCGCCGGATGCACGGCCCCGTACAGCTGCATGTACTGGGCATGCGGCAGCGCCGACACCCAGGCACGCCGCGGCACGCCGTCGAGCCCGGCCCAGTGCCCGGCGAAGCCCCAGGTCATCAGCCCGATGAACCACAGCCAGACGCCGAGCAAGGCCATCTTCGGGGAGTACAGTCTGCGACCCGTGAGGTGGGGCAGCAGCCAGAAGCTCACCCCCATGAACACCAGCGTGGTCATGGTTCCCACCGTGAGGTGGAAGTGGGCGGGGATCCACAGGGTGTTGTGCACCACGTTGTCGAGCTGCCAGCTGGCGTTGACGATGCCGCCGGCGCCGCCGAAGATGAAGGTCACCAGCGCCAGCACCTGCGCGGCCACCGACGGATCCTTCCACGGCAGCGCCGTCCACCACCCCATCAGCCCCTTGCCGCCGCGGCGGCGCCCCGCGTACTCCAGGCTCAGCGCCACGGTGAAGGCGGTGATCAGGCTGGGAATCGCCACCGAAAGGGTGAGCGCGGTCACCACGCCCTTGATCACCGGGGAGATGCCGGGGTCGGTGTACTGGTGGTGGGTTCCGACCGGCAGCGAGAACACCAGCAGCAGCAGGAAAGCCAGACGTGCCAGCGGATCCGAGACCAGCTTGCCCCCGCATTGACGCGGCAGCAGCGCGTAGATCGAGATGTAGCCGGGCATCAGCCAGTAGTAGACGATCGGGTGGCCTGTCCACCAGAACAGGGTGCGCGCCAGCAGCGGGTTGATGGTCTGCGTCATGCCCAGCGACCAGGGGTCGAGCATGAACACCGCCTCCGACGCCGCGCCCAGCGCCGCCAGCAGCCACATGAGCAGGATGGACGCGCTCATGAAGGTCACCAGCGGGGTCACCTCGCCCGGGTGGGCGCGCTTCCAGCGCGCGCGCAGTTCGAGCACGACGAGCAGCGGAATCAGGCTGGCCACGACCACCAGGGTGATCCCCAGGTAGAACCAGGGGCTGCCCTTCAGCGGCGGGTAGAACGTGTACAGCACGCTGGAGGAGTTGTCGAGCATCGCATAGGCCGCCATCAGCGTGCCCAGCAGCATCAGGCCGTAGGTGAGCCAGCCCAGCGCCAGGTTGGGGCGCAGGTTCAGTTCGCGCGCCGGCAGGTAGATCAGCAGGCCGGAAATCGTGAAGAAGGTGAACACGAAGGCGTTCAGCACCCCGTGCAGGGTCAGGCCCTGATAGTAGGTCTTCAGGAACGGGGCCAGGTACGGGTACAGATTGAGCCCGGCGTAGTTCGCGCCCTGCAGCACGCCGATGAGCACGCCCACCAGCAAGGCGCAGAAACCGGTGATCCAGAACGCCAGCAGCAGGCGCTTGGCGCCCACGGCGTCCTGCGCGTCGACGGCGGCGGCGCGCGGCGCCGCCTGGGACAGGACGGCGCTCATGCCTGGGCCCTCCCGGTGATGATGATCTTGCCGATCATCGCCTGGTGGCCGGCGCCGCAGTACTCGTTGCAGATGATGTAGTAGGTGCCGGGCTTGTCGAAGGTGTAGCTGACATGGCCGATGACCCCGGGGATCGCGGTCAGGTTGATGCTCGTTCCCTGGATCTCGAACCCGTGCAGCACGTCTCCGCTGGTGACGTAGAAGGTCACTTTCGCGCCGACCGGCAGGGTGATCGGGGTCGCGGTGCCCGGCGTCCACGACCAGATGCGCGCCATTTCATAGACGTTGAAGCTGTCGGGGCCGGTCTGCACGATCCCCTTGCCCTGGAAGTCGGCCAGGGTCGCCGGGGTGTTGGGGTCGGCGTAGATGCGCGCGGTCTTGGCCACCACACCGTAGTCGTGCACCACCAGGTAGACCGCGGCGATGAACAGCACCGCGATCATCGCCACCGAGATGAACACCCACGCGCGCTCGTGGCGCTGCGCGGCGTGGTGAAAACGTTCCTCGAAGGGATCGTTCACGAGAGCACTCATTGCCACTCCTCAGGCATGGATCGAGAAATAGACCGCGACCAGCGCCCACAGCGCGACCACGACCACGAACAGCGCACCCACGATCACCCAGGCTCCGCGAGGCTGGGCGAACTGGGGATCCGGCGGCGGCCAGTCGGCCTCGTCGAGCAGGCTTTCGCCGGCTCGGCCGCCGGGCAGTCCCAGCGGCTGGTAGGGGTGTTCCACGCTCATCGACAGGGCCTCCTTGAAGTCGCACCGGCGCGCAGCACGCCCGGTCACGACTGGTTGATCGTTGTCAAAGAAAGATACTTCGTGCGTCTTTTGCTTCGGTTGCGCTGAATCAGAAGCTCATGATTCTGTTTGCGACATTTGTATCTGTCTGATACTTGCTTTCACGCGTCGCCATTGCGCGGCCCGCGACCCGGGCCGGATCCCGCTCAGTAGCCGTAGGCGAGGAGCACGCCGAACAGCGGCAGCAGCACCATGATGTGCGCCTGCCACATCAGCCAGCGGCGTTGCGCGCGCAGCGAATCCGCGGGGGGCACGCGGTCGACCGCGCACCAGGCGCGCAGTGCGCGCCGTGCCGGCAGCCCCATCAGCACCATCACGGCGAACAGGGCGATCTTCAGCCACAGCAGGGGGTTCGACAGATACCAGTGGGGCCCCTTGACGCCCAGCAGCACGCGCGCCAGGCCGCTGAGCGCCACCGCGGCGAAGGAGGCCCAGCACCAGTTGTCCAGCCGCAGCAGACGGGCCAGCAGCGGCGGGCGCTCGGCGAGGACTTCCGGCCGCATCAGCGCGACCTTCGCCGTCAGGAATACCGCCAGGCCCAGCACAGCGGAGATATGCACGTAGGCCAACAGGCTTTCAACGAACATCGACGGAGCCCGGCGCTGCAGCGCGCGCATAATGATTCATCACGGATGCATCTTAACAGCCTGTCCAGCGCGTGAACAGCCTGTCCAGCGCCCTAGAAGGGCGCCGGATGCCCCAGCAGCTTCGAGCCCAGCCACAGCAGCGCGATCAGCAGCGGCTGGTGCAGCAGGTAGATGCGCAGGGGCCAGCGGCCGAGCTGCGCCAGCCCCGGAACCCGCGGCAGCGCGCGCAGCGGACGCAGCTGCCAGCGACGCAACAGCGCCCCGACTCCGGCGCCCACCCAGAATACCCCGAGCCACGGCAGCAGCGGGACATAGTCCTCGGTGATCGGCTTGCGGGTGATCAGGCCGATCCAATTCCACCAGGGGGGGTTGAAGAAGGCTGAGGTCCACAGATGCGGCGCGGCGATCGCCAGCGGCGCAAGCACCAGCACCCAGGCTCCCAGGCGGCGCCCCAGCAGATGGTGCACGAGCAGCATCGCGGCCACGCCCTGCAGGATGCCGAAATAGATGAAACTGCGCGGGAACGCCAGCCAGCTGCCGCCGACCACCAGCAGGCCGGCGCCGAAGATCTGGGCCCAGCGCTTCCAGAACGCCCGCTCGCTGCGCCGGCGTTCATCGCCGACCGCCTGCGCCAGCCCGGCGCTGCACAGGAACAGGCTGACAATGCACACCCGCTGCCACAGCCACAGCGGGTTGGTGTAGAAGTCGGTGTGGATGTAGCCGAACCAGTTCAGGTCGAAACTGAAATGGAAGAACACCATCCACGCGATGGCCAGGCCGCGCAGGCTGTCGAGTCCGCCCAGGCGGGCGGCCGCGGGCGACGCAGGGCGCTGCGGATCAGGCACACCAGGCCCGCGCGTTGCGGAACATGCGCATCCAGGGCGACTCGTCGCCCCAGTCGCGTGGCGCCCAGCTGAACTGCAGTCCGCGGAAGACCCGCTCCGGATGGGGCATCAGCGCGGTGACCCGACCGTCCGCGGTGGTCACCCCGGTCAGGCCGCCAGGGCTGCCGTTGGGGTTGAGCGGATAGACCTCGGTAGGCCGCCCATGGCCGTCGACGAAACGCAGCGCGGCATCGACGCGGGCGGCATCCCCCTGCCGGGAGAAATCGGCATGCCCCTCGCCATGCGCCACCACGATCGGCATGCGGCTGCCGCCCATGCCGCTGAAGAACAGCGACGGAGACTCCAGCACCTCGACCATCGCCAGTCGCGCCTCGTACTGC
>JAJZEC010000042.1 GCA_021805825.1 Pseudomonadota bacterium | reverse complement strand
CCGCGCTCAGCCTGGCGCTGCTGCTGGGCTTCGGCGGGGCCTGGCTGCTGTGGCGCCGACGCGCCACCGGCGACCGCTGGCGCACGGCCTATGCCCTGCTGCGCTGGCGGCTGCGTCGTCGTGGCGTGCCGGCGCATGCCGGCGAAGCGCCGGCGCTGCTGGCGCAGCGCCTGCGGGCCGTGCCGGGACTGCGCGCGGGCGTCGCGCTGCTGATGCAGTTCGAACGCGCGCGCTACGCCGGCGACGCCGGGGCCGCGCGCTGGCTGCTGCTGCGCGCGGCGTTCGTGGCGCTGCGCGGTGCCGCCAAGCAGCCCGCAACCGGGGGCAAGGCAGCGTAAACTTGCCACCGTCCCGTCCGGCCCGCGCCGACGCTGCGCGTGCCTGCTCCGCCTGTCCGACCCCGAGGAGAATCCCGATGACCATCCGTCGCGTGTCCAGCCAGCTGATGGCCGCCCTGCTCACCACCGGCATGCTCGCGCTGCCGCCGGTGGCGCACGCCGAGCTGATCGGAACCCAGACCATCGCCAACCAGGCCAGCGGCCTGCACACAGGCAACGTCGCGCACGACCGCCAGGTGCTGTCGCAGTTCCTGGCGCGCGCCGACGTGCAGCAGCGCCTGCGCCAGATGGGCGTCAGTGCCGGGCTGACGCAACAGCGGGTGGCCGCGCTCAGCGATTCCGAGGTCGCGAGCCTGGCTTCGCGCATCGACTCGCTGCCCGCGGCAGGCACCCTGGGCTTCCAGGAGATGGTGATCATCCTGCTGGTGGCCATCCTCGTCGTGGTGGCGGTTTGAGGCTGCGCCGCCCCACGGCGGCGGGCGCCGCGCTGGCGCTCGCCGCCGCGCTGGCGCTCACCGGCTGTGCGACGGCGCCCGGCGCCGCTCCGCAGTTCCGCAATGGCCGGCTGCTGCGGCAACCCGCGGGGCTGCCGCAGCAGGCCGCGGTCTCCGGGGTACCCTTCGACCCGGATGACACCAACGCCTGCGGCCCGGCCTCGCTGGCCGAGGTGCTGCGCTTCAGCGGCGTCGACACCAGCGTCGCCCGGCTCAAGCCTGATCTGATCACCCCGGCGCTCGACGGCACCCTGCAGTACGACATGCTGGGCGCGACGCGACGCGCCGGGCGCGTGGCCTACGTCATCGAACCCGAACTCGGCGAACTGTTCCAGAACATCGCCGCGGGCCATCCGGTGGTCGTGCTGCAGCGACTGGGAATCACCGCAAACACCTGGCATTACGCGGTGGTCGTCGGCTACGACCTGGCGCGCGACACCATCACCCTGCGTTCGAGCACCGCGCGCGACCTGGTGTTGTCGATCGGCAGCTTCGACGCCAGCTGGGCGGGCGGCGGGCGCTGGGCCTTCGTCGCCCTGCCTCCGGGGGTGTTTCCCGCACACGCGCGGCAGCTGCGCTACCTGCGCGCGGTGGCGCCGATGGAAGGCGTCGCGCCGGAAGCGGCGCGTCAGGCCTATGCGGCCGCGCTGCGCCGCTGGCCGCAGTCCTGGGTGGCGATGATGGGCCTGGGCAACCTGGCCTACGCGCGCCACGACTATGCCGACGCGGCACGCCGCTTCGCGCAGGCCGTGGCCGCGCATGCCGGCGACGGCGACCCACTGAACAACCTGGCGCAGGCGCTGCTTGCCGACGGCCAGCTCGCGCAGGCGCGCGCGGCGATCGAGCGCGCGCTGGCCATCGGCAAGCCCAACCCCGGCGTCTACGCCCGCACGAAGGCGCAGATCGAGCGCGCCGCGGCGCGTCCTGCGAAGCCCTGAACGCGAAGCTCAGCCCAGGCGGCGAGCGCGCTCGGTCGGGCTGACGATGTCGGTCAGCCGGATGCCGAACTTGTCGTTGACCAGCACGACCTCGCCGCGGGCGATCAGGAAGCCGTTGACCAGCACGTCCATCGGCTCGCCTGCCAGGCGATCCAGATCGACCACCGAGCCCTGCGCCAGGTGCAGCAATTCGCGGATCTGGATCTTCGTACGCCCCAGTTCGACCGACAGCGTGACCGGGATGTCCATCACCAGGTCGAGCTGCTCGCTGCCCTCGGCCGGCGCCGGCTCGGGCTGCAAGTGGGCGAAGCTGGCGCGCTGCGGGGGGGGCTGCTGGGGTGGTGGCTGCTGGGGCGCCTGCTGGGCCGCCTGCGGGGAAGCTGCCGCCGCCGGCGCCGCCTGCTCGGCCATGGCCGCGCCCCAGTCGTCGTCCAGCGTCGTCTCGGCCACCAGCGGGTCGGAAGATGCGGCGCCGGCGGCGCCTTGCTCGGGATCGGCCATGAGAGTGCGTTCGCAAGAGAGAGGAAATCGACCCGGGCTGCGCTGCGCGCTCAGCGCAGGCGCGGCCCGGCGGCCGGGCCGGCGCCGTCGCCGAGCAGGCGCTGGCGCACCTTGACGGCCATGTTTTCATCGTGCTGGCCGAAGGCTCCGACCAGCACCGGGATGCCGTCGACGCGCCCGACCACGGTTTCCGGCATATCCACCGGAATGACGTCGCCCACGCGCAGCGCGAGCAATTCGCGCACCAGGACTTCGCGCTGCAGCAGTTCGACCCGCATCTCGACCTCGGCCTCGCGCATTTCGGTCTGCAGCGCATGCATCCAGCGCTGGTCGACCTCGTTGCGGTCGGTGGTCATCCCGGTGGTCAGCTCCTCGCGGATCGGCTCGACCATGCTGTAGGGTATGCACACATGCAGCGATCCCCCCCCGCCCTCGATCTCGACGTCGAAGGTGGAGGCGATCACCACCTCGGTCGGCGTGGCGATGTTGACGAACTGGGGATTGACCTCGGAGCGCAGCACCTCGAGTTCGAGCTTGAGCACCGGGCTCCACGCGGTGCGGTATTCCTTGAAGACCATCTCCAGCATGCGGGAGATGATGCGCTGCTCCAGGTTGGTGAAATCGCGGCCTTCGATGCGCGCATGGAAACGCCCGTCGCCACCGAAGAAGTTGTCCACCACGCTGAACACCAGCCGTGGATCGAAGATGAACAGCGCGGTGCCGCGCAGCGGCTTGAGCTGCACCAGGTTGAGGTTGCTCGGAACCACCAGGGTGCGGATGAATTCGCTGTACTTCAGCAGCCGAACCGCCGACACCGAGATCTCGCTCGAACGCCGCAGGAAGTTGAACATGCCCACCCGCCACAGGCGGGCGAAGCGCTCGTTGATGACTTCCAGCGTGGGCATGCGCCCACGCACGATGCGATCCTGGCTGGCCAGGTCGTAGGGACGCACGCCGCCCTCTTCGACGGCCTCCTCGGCCTCGACTTCCACATCCTCGCCGGTGATGCCCTGCAACAGGGCATCGACCTCATCCTGGGACAGTACGTCCTTGACCATCAATGCACCACGTCTTGCATGTCGAACACCCTGCGCCGTCCGGTGCAGGCGCCACCCATGGCCTTGCCGCCCTGCTCAACCATGCGGCCTCTCCGCGATTCCTGTCGATCGATACTGTAAACGGCACGCGCCCGGCGCGGCTGAATGCCGGCGCCGGCCCAGCGGCCAGCGCGCGGCCTCAGACATAGGTGTTGACCAGCCCGCGCAGCCAGCGCACCGGCGCGGCCGCCACCGGCGCGCCGCCCTCGACGGCGGCCCCGGCAAGAGCCTGCCCGCGCCCGCCACCGCGCTGCGCATTGCCCGCCTGGCCGCGGCCGCTGCCGGAACCGACCGAAGCCTGGCTCAGGTTCAGCCCGGCACCGCTGAACAGATCGTGCAACTGCGGCAGGGCGCTCTGCACCGCCGCGCGCACCGCCTGGTGCGGCGACGCGAACTGAGCGTTGACCTGCCCGGCCTGCAACTGCAGATGGATTTCCAGCGGACCGAGCTGCGGCGGATTCAGGTGCAGGGTCGCCGACTGGGTTCCGGCATCGACGGCCAGCAGCATCTGCTGCCCCAGTTCCTGCCCCCAGGGCGCGCTGCCCACCGGCGAGGGCAAGGCCGCGCTGTAGGTCGCGGCGGCCTCCGGAGCCACGCTCGTCGGCTGCAGCACCGGGGCGGCCGGCGCGGCAGCCAGCGCGGCCAGCGCCGGCGGTGGCGGCGCCGCCGAAGACCCGTCGTGCCCGTTGCCGGCCGCGAGCGACAGGCCTGTGCCTGCCGGCTGCTGCGCTGCGGCGGTCGACGCGCCCGCATCGGCGACCAGGCGCGTGGCCGAATGCGCGACCAGCGTCTGCACGACGGCTGGCTGCAGCAGGCGCGGCTGCCCGGCCTGCGCGCCCTGGATCGCCGGCTCCCGCAGCTGCCCAGTTGGCACATGCGCCTGCAGAGCCAGCAGGGCCTTGGCCCCGGCGTCCTCGGTGGCGGCCAGCGTCGGCAGCGCCGGCAAGGTCTTGCCGCTCGATGCGGCATCGCCGTTGCCGCCTGCCGGGGTACGCGCCGGCACCGGCGTGGCGCCCTGGGCCGCGACCCATGCGCCCAGCACGGACTGCGCGACAGCCGCCGCGGCCTGCGGCGCCGCGGCCGCGGCACCCCGATCGCGCGTTGCTGCCGTGCGCGCCTGCGCCTTGGCATCGGCAGCGGCCGATGGCCGGGTCGCAGTGGCCGCTGCAGCCGGCGCCGTGGCGGCTGCGGCATGCGACGCCGAATCCTGGCCGGCTGCGGCCGGCGAGGATCCTGTCGAGGCATTGGAGGATGTCCCGCCACCTCCCTGCGCAGCAGCCGCGGGCGCACCGTCAGTGCTCTGCGCCGCGCCCTGCGGCGCGGCGCCCCCCGGGCTCTGCCCGGGCGGCCGAGCGCCACCTTGCGCTGCCGACAGGGTGTCGGCAAAGGAGGCGTCGGCGGATCCACCCCCGCCCGCCGAGGGCGTGGCTGGCGCGGCCGGCGCGGCGGAAAGGGACGGCAGAGGCAGGATCTGGGGCATGGAATCCGCAGCGGCGGCAAGGGCACCGCGTGCGCCCCCTCCAGCATGCAAGACTCGCGCCAGGCGCGCACCCCAATACCGCGCCGGAAAACCGTCGGCGTCTTCAGCGCGAGTCCGGGTTGGCCCCGGAGCGCGGATTCTGGCTGTCGTCGAAGCGGGAATTCTGGCTGTCCGGAGCACTGTCGGCAAAACCGGGGCGGCGGTTCAACGACCAGTCCTGCAATTCGGCCTGCTGCACCTTGCGCCGCTGCGCCAGCGCCAGCCCTTCCTCCTGCGCCAGCAGAACCTCGTAGGCCTTGTGCTTCTGGCGCGCCGAGGTCCAGGCCCGCATATGCTCCCCGCAGCGAGCGATCGCGCGCTCGACCTCGACGCGCTGCGCGGCCTGCGCGGCGGCCACCCGGTCGAGAAAACCGCGCAGGTCGCGCACCCGGCTCCACTCCCCGCCGCGCGACTGCTGCTCGGCCAGCTGGAGGCGGTATTGCTCGGCGAACTCCTGCAGGTTGCGCAGCTTGGCCTCGGCCTGCGTCTGCTCGGACTGCGCGCGCTGCAGCGCGCGCGCGCAATCCTGTGCGGCCTGTTGTGCGTGGTCGAGCATTTCGCGCAACATCTGCATGCGTTGCGGCGAGGAAACGGGTGAGGACATCGTTGGACTGCGGGTTGGCGCGCTGTCCTATTGTAGGCGGGGGCGCTGCCCGCGGCCGCCGCTCAAGGCGCCGCAGGCGCCAGGTAGGGTTCCATCAGCTGCTCGAGCATCGCGCGGCTGCTCCCCAGATCCACGGCTTCGTGCATGCCCTGGCGCAGGAAGCCGCTGATCGCCGCGTGCGCCTGGACGGCCTGGTCGAGCACCGGGTCGTTGCCCGGGGTATAGGCGCCGACGGCGATCAGATCCTGCTGCGCCGCGTAGCGCGACTCCAGTTCCTTCAGCCGGTACACCCGCCGCAGCTGCTCGGGGCCGACCAATGCGGGCATCACGCGGCTGATCGAGGCCTGCAGGTCGATGGCCGGGAAATGCCCACGCTCGGCCAGTCTGCGATCCAGCACCACGTGGCCGTCGAGAATGGCCCGCGTGTTGTCGGCCACCGGATCCTGCTGGTCGTCGCCTTCCATCAGGATGGTGTAGAAGGCGGTGACGCTGCCGCCTCCGTCGCCGCCATTGCCCGCGCGCTCCACCAGCGCCGGCAGGCGGGCGAACACCGACGGCGGGAAACCGCGCGCCGCCGGCGGCTCGCCGGCGGCCAGCGCGACCTCGCGCAGCGCCAGGGCGTAGCGGGTCAGCGAATCCATCAGCAGCAGCACATGCAGGCCCTGGTCGCGGAAATGCTCGGCCAGCGCGGTGGCCAGGCGCGCGCCGCGGATGCGCGACAAGGCCGGGGCGTCGGCCGGTACCGCCACCACCACGGCCCGGCGCAGCCCCTCGGCACCCAGGATGTCCTCGATGAACTCCTTGACCTCACGGCCGCGTTCGCCGACCAGGCCGACGACGATGACGTCGGCGTTCGTGTTGCGCGCCATCATGCCCAGCAGCACGCTCTTGCCCACCCCGCTGCCGGCGAACAGGCCCATGCGCGCGCCGCGCCCGACGGTGAACAGGGCGTTGATCGCGCGCACTCCGACATCCAACGGCTGGCGCACCAGCGCGCGCTCCAGGGGGTTGATCGGCGCGCCGCTGAGGGTGGCGAATTCACGCGCCTGCAGGGGCCCCAGACGATCCAGCGGGCGCGCGTCGGCATCGAGCACGCGGCCGCACAGTTCGCGCCCGGCGGGAACCCGCAGGTCGCCGGGCACCGGAATCACCCGCGCGCCCGGGGCCAGGCCCTGCATGTCGCCGCTGGCCATCAGCTGCACGTTGTCGCCGTGGAAGCCGACGACCTCGGCGCTGACGCGCCGCTGGCCGTCGGCGGCGATCAGGCAGCGCGCGCCCAGGCTCAGATCCAGCCCCTGCGCCTCCAGGATCAGCCCGCGCACCCGCACCAGGCTGCCGCTGGGCACCAGCGGCAGCGGGCCGGCGGCGCGCAGGCGCTGCTGCAGGGCCTCCAGGCGGGCCAGCGCCTGCGGCGCCTGCACTGCGGCCCCGGTCGCCGCCGACTCGCTCACAGCGTTCCCTCCTCGAACAGCCGCGCCATGACCTGTCGCCAGCGTTCCTCCAGGCGCAGGTCGAGCTCGGCCTGGGGCTCGCCGCGCACCCTCCAGCGCCGCTCGGGATGCACGCGCGCGGCCTCGCTGCCGGCGCCGAGCAACAGGTCGCCGCGCTGCAGCGCCGGATCGCCGAGCAGCGACACCCCGCCCTGCTCGATGTCCGGAGCCAGTTCCCGCAACAGCTCGGCATCGTCGGGGTGCAGACGCACCCAGGGCACCCCGGCACGCGCGGGAAAGGCGGCCAGGGCCTTGTGCAGAACCTCCAGGAGCTGCTGCGGCTGGGTACGCAACTCATGCAGCAGCACCTGGCGCGCGAGTTCAAGGGCCAGCGCGACCAGCGCCGACTCCAGCTCCGAGTCGAGCCGCGTCGCCTCCTGCCGCAGGCGCCCGAGCAGCGCGCGCAAGGCCTCGAGCTCGGCCTGCGCCTGCTGCCGGCCGGCCTGCAGTCCGGCGTCGCGGCCCTGCTGATAGCCCTGCTCGTGCCCCTCGCGCCGCCCCTGCTCGCGCGCGGTGTCGAACACGCCTTCCAGGTCGCGCGCGGTGGGCAGCGGCATGCCGGCGCTGCCGCCCGGCGCGCCGTCGAGATCCGGGGCTTCCCAGGCGCGCGCCTGCGCCGCCGATTCCTTGGGGATGATCATCGCGGGCGGACCTGTGGCGGGAACACCGGATCGCCTCAGCCGACCATGGCCTCGGCGCCGCCGCCGCCGAGCTGGATCTGGCCTGCCGCCTCCAGGCGCGTGGCCACCTGCAGGATTTCCTTCTGCGCCGCCTCGACCTCGCTCAGGCGCACCGGACCCTTGGCTTCGAGGTCATCGCGCAGCATCTCGGCCGCGCGCTTGGACATGTTGCCCAGGAACTTCTCGCGCAACGGGGGCGCCGAGCCCTTGAGGGCGACGATCAGCGACTCCGACGAAATCTCCCGCAGCATGGTCTGCATGCTGCGGTCGTCGACATTGATCAGGTCGTCGAACACGAACATCTGCTCCTGCACCCGGCTGGCCAGATCCTCGTCCTGCGAGCGCATGTGCTCCATGATGCCGTTGGACATCGTGGTCTCGATGCGATTGAGGATCTCCGCGGCCACCTTCGGCCCGCCCATCGCGCTGACCTGCACGCTCTGCGAATCGCCGGACAGCAGTTCATCCAGCGCATCGTTGAGCTCCCGCAGCGCACCGGGCTGCAGCCCGTCCAGGTTGGCCAGCCGCAGCATGGCCTCGCTGGACTGGCGCTCGGGCAGATACTGCAGAACCTCGCCGGCCTGGTCGGGGTCGATGTAGGACAGCACCAGCGCGATCACCTGCGGATGCTCGAGCTTGATCAGCTCGGCCACCGCGCGCGGCTCCAGCCACTTCAGGTTCTCCAGCCCGCTGGACTCGCCCCCGTGCAGGATGCGTTCGATCAACGAATTCGCCCGCTCGCCCCCGAGGGCCTTGGTCAGCGCGGAGCGCAGGAACTGGTCGGCGCCCAGTCCGAGGGAAGTCTGGCGCTCGAGCTTGTCGCGGAACTCGCGCATCACCCCATGCGCCTGGTCGGTGCTCACGCGGCCCAGGCGCGACATCGCCAGGCCCAGGCGCTGCACCTCGCGCGGAGCCAGGTGCTTCATCACTTCGGCCGCCTGATCCTCGCCCAGGCTCAGCAGCAGCACCGCGGCGCGATCCAGTCCCTTGAGGTCGTCGTCACTGGCCATCGGCAAGCCACTCCTTGACCACCTGGGCGGCCCGCCGGGGATCCTGCTTGACCAGCTCGCGCGACACCGCCGCGTCGTTCTCGAAGGTGTTGCTCAGCTGCACGACGTCGGGCCGGAGTTCGCCGCGGCCGCCCCCGGCGGAGGCCGGCGCGCCGGCCTCCTCGGCCTCCTCCTCGCGCGCCTGCGCGGCGGCCGATCCCAAGCGGCGCACCGCGCGGTAGATCAGCAGCCCGAAGACCAGCGCCAGCAGGTAGGTCAGGCCCTGCCGCAGCAGGCTCCACAGCAGCGGCGAGCTCCACCAGGCCGGCGGCGGCACGGCCACCGTCGGGCTGAAGGGCATGCTGACCACCGAGACCTGGTCGCCGCGCTTGGCATCGAAGCCGATCGCATCCTCGACCAGCTGCTTGACCTGCGCCACCTGCGCGGCGCTCATCGGGTGCGCCTTCGCCGCCGCTCCGCTGCCGGCGGCCGGCCGGTCGTTGATCAGCACGGCCACCGAGATCCGCCGCACCGTGCCCACCGGCTGGCGGGTATGGCTGACGGTCTGGTCGACGTCGTAGTTGGTCGTCGCCGAACTGCCGGCCGCGGTCGGCGCCAGGCTGCGCAGCGCCGGCGCCACCTGCTGGAACTGCCGCGGGGTCAGCGGCTGCGAGGCCGACCCCACGCTGAAGGGCGCCGTGACCCCGCCCGGCGGCTGGTTGCTCAGAGCACCCGGCACGCCGGCGGCCAGGCTGGCTCCGCCCGTGCTGTTGTCGGTGCGCGCCTGCCGGCTGAGCAGGTGGCTCTGCCCATAGATCACCGAGCTGGTCTCGGTTCTGCCGAAGTCGAGCTCGGCCGACACCGCCACGCGCACGCTGTTGCCGCCGACCAGCGGTGCCAGGATGGATTCGATCTGCTTGCGGTACTGCTGTTCGACGGCGTTGCGGTAGGCCAGCTGTCCGGGTTCGATGCCGCTGGCCGACTGCGCCGAGGCCGTCAGCAGGTTGCCGTCCTGGTCGACCACGTTGACCGCGCGGTCGCTCAGGCCGGCGACCCCGGAGGCCACCAGATGCACGATCCCGGCCACCTGCGCCGCACTCAGCACGCGGCCGGGGTACAGCTTGAGCAGCACCGACGCGGAGGGCTTTTGCTGCTGGTCGAGAAACACCGAGGGCTTGGGGATCGCCAGGTGGACGATCGCCGAGCGCACCGCCGACAGCGACTCGATGGTGCGCGCCAGCGAACCCTCCAGCGCACGCTGGTAGTTCACATGCTCGAGAAACTGGCTGGTGCCCATCGGCTCGTGGTCGAGCACCTCGAAACCGACCCCGGCGCTCTTGGGCAAGCCTTGCGCGGCCAGCTTCATGCGCGTGGCATAGACCTGGTCGGTCGGCACCTGGATGACCTCTCCGCCGTCGGTGACGCGGTAGGCGACATTGAGCTTCTGCAACTCGGCCAGCACGGCGCCACCGTCGGCCTGCGACAGATTGGTGTACAGCGGCGCATAGCCCTGCGCGCGCCCCCACAGCAGGCTGACCACGAACAGCGCGACCAGCGCGGCCAGACCCACGAACAAGCCCATGCGCTGGTTCGGGCTGAGCCTGCGCCACAGCGCCTGCGGGCCCTGCAGGGGGTTCTGCGCTGCGCTCGGACTGCTGGTGGCCATGTTCGAAGGGAATCGGGTGGGGGGCTGACAACTGCCGCGCCGGCTTCAGGCGGGCGGACTCAAGCCTGGATGTTCATGATGTCCTGGTACGCAGTCACCAGCTTGTTGCGCACCTGCAGCGCCGCCTGCAGCGACAGCGAAGCCTTCTGCGTGGCCAGCATCACGTCGCTCAGGCTGAGCGTGCTGTTGCCGGCGGCGAACTGCGTCTGCATCTGGTCGGCCTGCAGCATCTGGGCGTTGACCCCGTCGAGCGCGCTGCGCAGCAGATGGGCGAAATCCCCCACCCCGGTGGCCGCGCCGGCGGCGGCGCCAGGGCCGGCGGCGGGCAGTTGCGGCGCAGCCGCGGCCTGCGCCGCGAGCGCGCGCATCTGCGTGACGAGTTGTTGCATGCGATCCACATTCATCGTGGCGACCTCCGGAGCGGGCGTCAAGGCGATGACGCTGAACCGCTAGCAAGCAAGAGTCGTTCCACTGATCGTGGAAACACTCGGATTCAGTCGGCCTCGCCGTCTTCCGCGGGCAGTTCAAGCCCGGCTTCGCGCAGGCGCTGCAGCTTGTGGCGCAGGGTGCGCGGGCTGATTCCGAGCTGCTCGGCGGCCAGTTTGCGCGAACCTCCACTGTGGCGCAATGCGTCGGCGATCAGCCTGCGCTCGTTGTCCGCCTGTCCGGCGCCCAAGGCGCGCGCCGCGCCAGGCAGCGCCGGCGGCTCGTCGGCGAGCGGCGCGAACGCGGCCGCGGCGGGAGCAAAGGCACGCGCCGGCGCGGTGGCCACCGCGCGCAGCGCCGGAGGCTGCGTGCCGGGCTGCAGCAGCAGGTCGCCGGCGCCGATGCGCGCGCCATTGCACAGGATGGCCGCGCGCTGCATCACGTTCTCCAGTTCCCGCACATTGCCCGGCCAGTCATGGGCGAGCAGCGCCTGCCGCGCCGAGGCATCGAGCTGCGGCAACTGCGGCAGGCCGAACTGCCCGGCCAGCCGCTGCAGCATCGCCTCGGCGAGAGGGACGATGTCGTCGCCGCGCTCGCGCAGCGGCGGCACGCGCAGCGGAAACACGCTGAGGCGGTAGAACAGATCCTGCCGCAGCACCCCCTGCTGCACCGCCTGCTGCAGGTCGCGGTTGCTGGTGGCCACGATGCGCAGGTCCAGGCTGATGCGGCGCCTTCCGCCGAGGCGCTCGATTTCATGCTCCTGCAGCACGCGCAGCAGCTTGGCCTGCAGCGCCGGCGCCATCTCGGTGACCTCATCGAGCAGCAAGGTGCCGCCCTGCGCCTGCTCGAACTTGCCCGGGGCCGACTGCGAGGCCCCGGTGAAGGCGCCCTTGTCGAAGCCGAACAAGGTGGCTTCAAGCAGGCTGTCGGGAATGGCCGCGCAGTTGATCGCCACGAAAGGCCCCTGGGCGCGCGGCGAGACCCGGTGCACGTAGCGCGCCAGCACCTCCTTGCCGACCCCGCTTTCCCCCAGCAGCATGATGCCCACGTCGGTCTGCGCAGCGCGCCGCGCCATCTCCAGCGCCTGCAGCATCGACGCCGAGCGCGCGACCAGGCCGGCGGCCGGCGCGCTGGCGGCGGAGGCGCTGGGCAGGGCGTGCGGGGCGACAGACATGGATGCGCGGTCGGAGAAAGGATTCAGCAATCGTTCGGCGTTCTGCAGGCGCTATGCGCCATCCTACGCAATCCCTTGATCCTGGTGGGCCATCGAGTCAAGATCTTGACGCGGCTCGACGCGACCGAGCTCAGGCATCGGCCGCGTCGAGCTGCTCGCGCAGCTGGTACTTGCGGATTTTCTCCACCAGGGTCGTACGTCGCAGCCCGAGGCGCGCCGCGGCATGGGCGATGACGTGGTTGCTGGCCTGCAGCGCCTGCTCGATCAGCGAACGTTCGATGCGCTCCAGGTACGCGCGCAGGTCGATTCCCTGCGCCGGCAGTACCGGGTCGCCGGGCTCGGCGATGAGTTGCATCAGCGCCTGCAGGCCGTCGGAGGCCTCGGCATCGACTTCCGGGGCGGCCGCGACGGGCAGATCCGGGGCCTGTCCCGAGGGGCGCATCTTGGGCGGCAGGTCGCGCAGTTGCACGGTGGCGCCGTCGTGCATCACCACCAGGCGCTCCATCAGGTTGTGCAATTCGCGCACGTTGCCCGGCCAGTGGTAGGCGAGCAGCGCCGCCTGCACACCGTCACCCAGGCGCACCCTGCCGAGCCCGCCGGCCTCCAGCGCACGCAAGGCGTGCTCGGCCAGCAGCAGGATGTCCTCTCCCCGCTCGCGCAGCGGCGGCAGGTACACCGGCACCACGTGCAGGCGGTAGTACAGATCCTCGCGAAAGCGTCCGAGCTCGATCTGCTGCTCCAGGTCGCGGTGGGTCGCGGCCACGATGCGTGCGCCCGCGAGCAGCGACTCGCTGCCTCCGACGCGCTCGAAACAGCGCTCCTGCAGAACGCGCAGCAGCTTGACCTGCAGCGGCGGACTCATTTCAGCGATTTCGTCGAGGAACAGCGTGCCCTTGCCGGCCAGTTCGAAGCGCCCCTTGCGCACGCTCTGCGCACCGGTGAAAGCGCCGCGCTCATGGCCGAACAGCTCGCTTTCCATCAACTCGCCGGGAATGGCCCCGCAGTTGACGGCGACAAAGGGCCGCGCCGCCCGCGCCGACCAGGCATGCAGCAGGCGCGCGACGAGCTCCTTGCCCGTACCCGACTCGCCCTGGATGAGCACCGTGCTGTCGGCCGCGGCCACGCGCCGCAGCAAGGCGCGCAGCGCCTGCATGGGCTGGCTGTCGCCGAGCAGCGCGGGCTCGGTCGATGTGTTTTCCAACGGTAACGTCGTACTCATGGCGTGCTCATGGGCATTCTCGCACCAGCCGGGGGTCTCGGGCCAGAAGCCGGTACCGCGTCGCCCATGCGCAACGCGTGGAATGCCGCCGAGAGAAATGCCGCGGGCGCTCCGGAGGGAGCGCCCGCGCAGGTCATCTCGGGCAGGCCGCTGGCCTGCCGAGCAGCCGCGCTCAGCGGCCGTGCAGGTGGCGCACGAAGCTGGTCTTGCGCAACGGCTGCCGCAGCAGCGCGCGCAGGCGCTCGGCGGCGGCGCGGCTCGGGTAGGGACCGACCAGCAATTGCTTCAGGCCATGCGGGGTCTGCGGGCCGCGGCAGTTCGGCAGCGCGAAATGCTCCAGCCGCGCGCGCAGGTGCTCGTAGCTCGAGGCCTTGGCGAAGGCCCCGACCTGCACGTACCAGCCGGTACGCCGGCAGACCGTCGGAGCCGTCGTGCCGCGGTGCGCATGCCGGTGCGTCCTGCGCGCCTCCGTCGGGTGCGGGTGGCTGCGCGTGTAGCTGCTCGGATGACTGCGGCGGGCCTCGAGACCGGTGCGGGCTCGCGGCCGCGGGGAGGCGGCCATGGGCAGTGCCGGCGCTGCCTGGGCAGCCGAAGCTGTCGGCTCCGGTGCCGAGGACGGAGCCGATGCCGGAGCCGCCGCAGCGACCGGAACCGACGCGGACACCGCCGCCGAGGCCGATCGGGCCGCGGCAGCGCTGGCGGCGGGAACCGCGGCCGATGCCGCGGTCGCAGGCTTCGACGCCGGCGCCGCGGGTGCGGCCGGTGGCGACGCCGCCGAGGCCGGCTGAACGGCCTGCGGCTGTGGCTGTGGCTGTGGCTGTGGCTGAGGCTGCGGCGCCGGCGCGCGCAGCCGGTGCACGACGTAGGCGGCGAGTGCCAGCACGAGCACGACGGCGCCGGCGATCAGCGCGCGGTTGATCCAGCCAAGGCGTTTCTGAATGCTGTCGAGAGGGTCGGTCACGATGGTTGCGTGGGAGACGAGATGGATGACGCAGTGGAAGATGCGGTGGAAGGCGCTGGAGCGGCGACGGCCGGCGACACTGCCGCGGCCGGCATGCCCGGAGGACGCACGACCACGCCATGCGCGCTGCCGTCGGGCTGTTCGGGCGACAGGATCACGATGCTCACCCTGCGGTTGGCGGCGCGGCCCTGCGGGGTCGCATTGCTCTGCACCGGATGGTACTGTCCGTAACCGGCGGCCACCAGTTGTGCGGGGTCAACCCCTTGCTGCACCAGCATGTTCAGCACCGACAGCGCGCGCATCACCGACAGCTGCCAGTTGGAAGCAAAACGGGCATCGTGGATGGGGCGGTCGTCGGTGTAGCCGTTGACCTGGAACTGATACGGCAGCCCGGCCAGCACCTGGCTGACCTGCTGCAGCAAGGCCTGCGCGCCGGGGCCGAGGTCGGCGCTTCCCGAGGCGAACAGCAACTGGTCGTGGATGTCGATGGCCACGCCCTGCTGCGTCAGCCGCACCTGCACCTGGCCCAGCCGCACCTGTGGGCCCAGGCGCTGCGCAAGCTCGCGGGCGATCTGCGCCAGGCGATCGCGCAGTGCCTGGTGCGCGCGCTGCGCGCCGCTGGCCTGCTCGCCCGCGGTGGGCAGCGGCGGCAGATCCACCAGCCGCGGCGGGCCGCCGGTACCCGTACCCACATCCAGCGGCACCGCGCGCGAGGGCTGGCCGGTGAAGGCCGCCACCAGGGTGCGCGACAACACCTTGTACTTGCCCTCGTTGACCGAGGAAATCGAGTACATCACGACAAAGAAGGCGAACAGCAGGGTGATGAAGTCGGCATAGGACACCAGCCAGCGCTCGTGGTTCTCCTGCTCCTGCTGCCGCCACCTCGGCATATGCGTTCTCCCCTGCGCGTATGCGGCGCGCGGCTCAGAGCACGCCGCGCTGGCGCGCGACCTCGCGGCGATGGTGGCGGAACACCAGGCGCTCGAGTTCGTGCTGCAGCGCCGGATCCAGCGCCTCGATGTCCAAGCGATGCCAGAGCTGGTCGCCGTCGACCTCCTCCTCGACGACCTGCCCGGGCAGCATCAGCGGCAGCGCGATGCGGTGGCGCAGCCACACGCGCAGCCAGAGCCTGCGCCCGACGCCGATCGACTCCTCGCTCGCCCAGTACACCCGCCGCGCCGACAGGACGCAGGAGCGCTCGCGCGGCAACTGCTGCATGCCCCGCAGCGCGGTGCTGGCCATCAGCAGCAGCAGGTCGAGCCTGCGCTCGATGTGGCTGCTCGTCTCGGTGCGTGCAGGATCGCTGGCCGCGGCAGGCTCGTCGAGCATCAGCAGCGCGCGCAGCAGCGTGAGGTTGTCGGCCATCACGTCGGCCAGCGCCGATTCCGGGGTGATGGTCTCCGTCCAGTCCATCGGCAGCCGCGCATGCAGGCTGACGGCCTCGCCGCGCGCGGCGCCGGCCGTGCTGTCCTCGAATTCCGGGGGATGGGTGGAAGGGGGTTCGGGCAGGTTCATGGCTGCGGGTGTGCATGCGCACGCACAGCCCCCAGCATACCGGCTGCGCGCCGCGCCGGCGACCGCCCTATTCCCGGCGCAGTCCCTCGATCCACGAATCGCGCAGCGCGGTGACCACCGCGGCGCAATCGTCCAGCGCCTGGGTGTCGTCGAAGATGTTGGCCTCGCCGAGGCGATCGAGCAGGTAGCGGTAGATGGATGCCAGGCGTCGGCTGAGATCGCCCGCGTCGGGCGATGCATCCTCGGGCAGCGCCGCCAGCAGATGCTCGACGATCTGGTAGGCACGGGTCATCGCCTGCACCTTGCGCCCCAGCGCCCGCTCCTGCATCGCACTGCGCGCACGCCGCAGGTATTCGAGGATGCCGTCCAGCCCGAGCACCAGCAGGCGTTCCTGCTGCACGCCTTGCTGACCGACCTGGCGGTAGGCATCGACTGCCATCACTGCTTGCATGTTTCAAGCCTCCTTGCTTGAGCCTCAACCAATCGTCGAAGAACCGGATGTGGTAGGGAAATACGCGTTCAGGTACTGCCCTACAGACTGCAATTGCGTCACCTGTACCTGCATGGCCGCGAACTGCTGCTGCAACAGAGCAGTCTGCGCCGAGGCGCTGTCCTGCAACTGCGTGATCTGCTGGTTGATGCCGCTGATGGTGTTGTTCAGGCCATTGGTCGCCGCCGCCACGAAGCCCGTCTGGGTGTCCAGCGCGGCGCTGAGCAGGGTGTTCATGCGCTGGTACAGCCCCTGGCTGAGGGTGATGGTTCCCAGGCTCCCGGTGGCCTGCCCGGCCACGCTCACCTGCAGGCCGAGCGCCGCGCCGGGGCCGGTGACGCTCAGTGTCTGCCCCGAGCCGCTGGCGGCCTGGCCGTTGATGCTGCCCGCCACATCGGTGCCGCTGGCGCTGAGCGTCGTCGTGCCGATGCCGGTGCCGCCCGACGACGCTGCCAGGCTGGACACCACGCTGAAGGACTGCGCGCTGCCGTAGCCCACGCTCTGCAGTTCCAGGCTGCCGTTGTTGTTGAGCGCGGTGATGCCCGCCAGGCCCTGTTGCGTCAAGGTGGCGTTGATGGTGCCCACCACGCTGTCGATGCTCGCGCCGGAGGCCAGTCCCACGGCCACGCTGGTCGTGCCCGAGGTGATGGTCAGGGTTTCGGCGCTACCCAGGCCGCCGCTGGGCACCGCGCTGGATGCCGTCACGCTGGCCTGGGTCGCTCCGGACGTGATGTCGATGGCGTAGGTGCCCGGCTGCGTACCGCTTCCCGTGCCGACGAACTGCACGCTCGCGTTGCTGGCCGTTCCGACCTGTCCGAACAGTCCCGTCACGCCGTTGTAGTCGCTGCTCAGCGCCAGGCTGAGTGCGGTCGTGTCCAGTTGCAGCGTGCCGTCCCCGGCGAGGGTGATGCCCACCGAAGCCAGCGAGGTGAAGTTGCTGCCCGGCGCGGTACCGGCCCCGGGGCCGCTGATGAGGTTCAGCAACTGCGTGCGCAAACCCTGGATGCCGGCGTTGCCCAGCAGCGCGCCGGTCTGGCCGGATGCGCCGCTCGCCGTGGATCCGCTCGGCGCGTTCGGGTTGTAGGCGGTGACCTGGTTCAACGTGGACATGGCCGAATTGAAGGCCGTGACGAACAGTTGCACCGACTGGCCGAAGGAATTTGCGTCGTTGGCCACCGTCAGGCTGGTCGACCCGCTGGCTTGCAGCAGGTTCAGGGTCACCCCGGGAATGGCGCCGCTGACGGTGTTGCTCGCGCTGCTGATGGCCAGCCCGTTGATGCTCAGCGAAGCGTTCTGCGCCGCCTGGCTTTGCGTCAGGCCGCTGCTGCCGGTGCCGGAGCTGTAGGCCAGGGTCGACAGCGAACCGGTGGCGCCGCTGACGCCGACCGTGAAGGCATTGGAGGTTCCGGTGTTGCTGCTGGTCAGGGTCAGGCGATAACCGGTGCCGTCGTAGACCACCGCCGCATTGACCCCGGCGTTGGCGTTGTTGATGGCCGCCGCGATGCCGTTCAGGGTGTCGTTGCTGTTGTTGATCGCGATGCTGGTGACCGATCCCGATCCCACCTGGATCTGCAACGTCCCCGTGCCGACCGCGGTGTTCGCCGCCGATGCGAAGTCCTGCGAATACAGGCTCTGCGCCTGCGCCAGCACGGTGTTGCCGAGGGAATAGGTTCCCAGCGGAGCGTTGGCGGCCACGCTCGCCGATACCGCGCTGGAGTTGCTCAGGTTGGCTACGCGGTTGTTGACCTGGGTGACGTTCTGCAGACCGGCCACCGCCGACTGCAGGCTGGACAGCGCGCTCTGCACCTGCCCCCAGGCCGACAGCGTGGTCTGCTGGGTGGCCTCCTGCGACTGCAACTGCGTGATCGGCTGCTGGTAGGCCGCGCTGAGGGACGTGATCAGCGACTGCACATTGATGCCGCTCACCAGCCCGGAAATCGAAACCGACATCGCTCGCCTCCACTCCCTGATTTGCCCATCCGCATTGTCTGCGACCACCGGGGGCCGGACTCAGGCCTTCGCGCTGATCAGGGTTCCCTGCGGCACCGTCGATGAAGCACTGCCGCCCAGGTTCTGCGCCGCCTTCACCACCTGGCTGGCCGGAATGTAATACTTGAAGAAGGTCTGGCGGGTCGCCTTGTCGCTGAGTTCGACCAGCACCTGCCCGGGGTGGGCACCGGTGGTGTCGAGCCCGGCGCTCAGCGTGACGCCGCTGGATTGCGCCAGCTGCTGGTTGATCTTCTGCACGGCCTTCTGCAGGGACGAAGGCGAAGGCTCCGCAGCATGCGCGCTCTGCGCTCCTTGCACCCCCTGCACCGAGACCGCGGACGCAGCCGCGGCCTGCTCGGCGACCGCTGGCAGCGCGGCGCTGCTCGAGGCATTCGCTGTCGCCGCTGGGCCGCCAGTCGGCCCGCCGGGGGGATTCGAGATTCCCGCGGCGGCGCCCGGATCGAGCGCGGAAACCACATTGGAGATATTCATGGAGCCCGTCTCCGAAAGCCGGCAGGCGGGGAACCCATGGTGGATTCCCCGCCCCCGGTCGCTTCAGCTCATGCGATCAGGGCAGCAGCTTGAGGTAGCTCTGCTGCAGCGCATTGGCCTGCGCCAGGGTCGAGATGCCAGCCTGTTGAAGGATCTGGTATTTCGACAACTGGGTCGTCGCCGCAGCGATGTTGGCATCCTGCACCACCGACTGCGCCGACTGCAGGTTGGTGGCCGCCGTCTGCACGTTGGACACCGAGGCCTGGATCCGCTGCTGGATCGCCCCCAGCGCCCCGCCCTGGCTGTTCAGGGTATTGATCGCCTGGTCGATGACCGAAATCGCCGCCTGCGCGCCCGCCACCGTCGATACGTCGATCGCCGCGACCGACGAGCCGCCCACGCCGCTGGTGATGGTGGCCGCGTCGGCGGTGAATCCGAGGTTGCCCCCGCTGCCCAGAGCGTAGGACGAGGACGAGGCGAACTGCACCACGCCCTGGATGGTCAGGCCCGAGCCTCCCGAACTGAGGGTCGCCGCGGTGCCCACGGCGGCTTCGCTGAGCGTACCGCTGCTGTTCAGCGTATTGGCCACCACGGCGAGCTTGCCCGTCGACCCGGAAGACAGGCCGCTGGCGCCGCTGTTGTTGCTACCCTCGATGACGATATTGTGGCCCTGGCTTTGCGTGAGCACCAACTCCTGCGTGCCCGCCACGGTCTGCGTGGAGGCCGAGACCCCGGTCTTCGCCGCCTGGTTGTTGATCGCGGTGACCAGCGAACTCAGGTCATAGGGCCCGCTCGTCCCGCCGCCCGAGATGGTCGCCGAGATGTTCACGGCATTCGTCTGCGCACCCGAGGTGCCGTTGCTCAGCGAGAAGCTCAGGCTGCCCGAGGAGGTCACGCTGAATGCGACGCTGGTGTAGGCCGTGGCCGTGACCCCCGTCTGCGACGACACCCCGTTCACGCTGTTGGCGATCGTGTAGGCCGAGGTTCCCGAACTCGCCACGTTCACCAGCGCATTGCCTGCCGAGCCGGAAATCGCGAAGGTGCCCGAGGTGAAGTTGCCGCCCGAGGCCCCACTGCTGACGGTGAAGGCGCCACCGGCCAGGTTGCCGTTGAGCGAGTAGGCGCCCGAGGTCGTGAAGGTGCTCGTCGCCGCGGCGGACGTCACGTAGTTGCCCAACGAGGTCGTTTGCGCATTGGCCACCGACACGCTGATCGTCTGGTTCGCGTTGGCTCCGACCTGGAAGGCCGCGCCGGCGAAACTGCCGTCGAGCAGATTCTGGCCGTTGAACTGGGTCTGCGTGGCGATCGTCTGCACCTGCGCGAGCAGCTGGCTGACGACGTTCTGCAACGATTGGCGATCGGTGGTGGTGTTGGACGCGTTCGCCGACTGCACCGCGATGGTGCGGATCTGCTGCAGCAGGTTGGTCTGGTTCTGCAGCGCGCTGGTGGCGGTCTGCACCAGGGAGACCCCCTGGTTGCCGTTGGACACCGCCTGGTTCAACCCGTTGATCTGGGTCTGAAAGCGCTGCGCAATGGCGAAGCCGGCGGGGTTGTCGGAAGGGCTGTTGATCGACTTGCCGGTCGACAACTGCTGCACATAGGTACTGAGGTTGCTGGTCGTGTTGGACAACGCGTTCAGGGTGTTGAGCGCGTAGCTGTTGGTGTTGATGACGCCGGTCAAGGCCATGGCAAGGCTCCTATCGATGGACATGATCCGGCGTCCCTGCCGGATGCGGGCAAACCTGTCCGCAGCCGGGACAACGGCACATCCACGCAGGACTTTAGGCCTCGCCGCAAAGCGGACGCGGGCGCGCGGGCCGCCACGCATCGGCGTGCGGCACCCCGGGCGCCCGACGCACCCCGCTTCAGCCCGCCGGCGCCTCCTCCGTCGCCTGCTGCAGCGGCTGCAGCGCGGCCGGCCAGTCCTGCGCCGATGCCGCCTCGGCCTCGGGCAGCAAGGGGTCGAGTTCGCCCCGCGCTTGTTGCAAGATTGCAACGATCTGGGCCGCCTCCCCGGGCAGTTCCTCCAGTGTCTTGCGCACCGGAAGCAGTCGATCCCTGGCGACGGACGGTGGCGGGGCCGCGGGCAGCATGCCCAGCAGGTTGGTGGCCAGCACGCACAGGGGTTCGACATCCTGCACCACGGTATCCAGCGCCTCGCCCCGCGCGCCGGGCACACCTTCGAGCCGTTCGAGGGCAAGGCGGAAGTTCAGGCTCAGCAACTGCAGCGACTCCGCCACGCGCGTGGCCTGCTGCAGGAACTCGTGCTGCTGCGCGGAATCCTGCTCGCGGAGGCCTTCGGCCAGCGGCTGCAGAGCGTCCACCGCATGCTGCAGCGCCCCTCCCAGGATCTGGGCTCGCTGCTGCGCGCCCTCGATGGCGGCGCTGCCCTGCTGCAGCGCGCGCAAGCGGGCCTGCGCCTGCTCGCCCGAGGGCAGCGCCGACAGCAGGCGCTGCCATTGCTGCTGCACCTGCAGCAGCGAATCCTGCGCGCTCTGCGCGGCCTGCGCCGCCCGCTCGGACTGCTCGCGCAACGCCTGCTCGGCACGCTGCGCGCGCGCTTCCAGGCGCTCGCGCTCCAGCCCGGAGCGACGCAGCGCCAGGCGCACGTCGTCGAGCATGCCGCGCCAGTCGTCGGCCGGAGCCTGCGGCACCTCGCCGCGCAGCACCGCGCGCAGCGCGATGCGCAGCCGGGTCTGCTCGATACGCAGGCTCAGCGCCAGGAACACCGCCGCCAGCAACAGCAACAGCAGGCCGCCGCCGAGCAGGGGCAGCGCTGCCGGCAGGCCACTGCCGGGGATCGGCGACAGCCATCGGTGCATCCACCAGATGCCGGGAAGCCACAGGCTGCACAGCAACCACATGCAGACCAGGGCGCGGGTAGGAGTGATCTTCACGCTCGGCTCTCCGCTGCGGGAATCAGGGCCATCGGCGCGGCCGCGACCGGCATGCCGCAGTCCCGGCACAAGGTCGGCACGTGCAACAAGGGACAGATGTCCCCGCCCGCCTCGACGGGCAGCGGCAGCAGCGCGCGCACCGCGTTCCAGGGTGGGCTCAGCCCACGCTGCACCTCGATCAGGCGGGCCGGATCGTCCTGGTGGAGCCCGCGCACGCGGTTCACGAGCAGCGCCCAGAGGCGCGCCCGATCCTGTACCACGAGCACCCGCGCCGCCGGCCCGCCCAGGCTGGCGCTGCGCCCGAGGGCGGCGCCGCAATCGAGCACCGCCAGCACTCCCTGCTGCCAGGCGATCAGCCCGGGCCATGCGGACTGCGGCGAACCGGGCAAGCGGCAGACGCTGGCGGCGAGAGCAATCTGGCGCAACTGCCGACTGTCGATGCCGCAGACCTGTCCATCGACCTCGAACAGCAGCCAGCTCCCTCCCGGCGCGGGCGCGAATTCCATCGGCGCGTGGAGGGACACATCCCCGGCCAGCTCAGACATCGCCGCCGCCTCCAGCTGCTGCATCGCCCGGTGCCGGCTGCGCGGATGCCAGCTGGCGTACGACGAAGTGCGGATCGATGAGCAGGGCCAGCCGCGGCGGGGCGCAGGCCGCAGCGGCAGGAGCCTCGCTGTCGAGCACCGCTGCTGCCACCACACCCAGCGGCGCACCGAGCACCTGCGGCAGGGACCAGAAGTGCAGGGTCGACGGCCCCAGGCACTCCTCCACGCGCAGGGCGCAGGCGGCCTGCGCCTGCCCGATGAGCAGGAAGGCGTCGTCGCCTTGGGTCGCAGCCTCGGCCTCGCCGAGCTGCCAGACGCGCCCCAGCCCCACCTCGGGCACGGCGCCCTGCTCGCCGACCACCAGCCGGCTGCCCCGCGGCAGCTGCAGGCTGCGCGCCGGAGCGGCAACCACCCCCAGCACCCACGGCTCAGGCAACGCGACGATCCACGCACCCAGGCGCCCGAGCTGCACCTCGAGCAACCCGTCCCAGGCCCCATCGCCCGCCGCCGCGCCGATCGCCTCGGACGCAGGTTGGCGCGTGTCCGAGGGCTGGGGCTCGCGCGGTACGGGGGGTGCGGGCGGCGCGGGCTGCCCGCCCACCTCCACGCTGCGCGCCGGCTCGACCGCGCGCAGCACGGCCTTGCGCAGCGCGCCCCAGTCCTGCCGCTGTTCGTCCAGGCATTCCCGCGTCTGCTCCAGGCTGCGCTGCAGCGGCGCGAAAGCCTGCTGCAGCAGCAGCGCGGCCTCCTGCGCATCCCAGCGGCAGGCTGCCGCCAGCTCCGGCCACGCGCGCGGCTGCTCAAGTTGCGGCTCAGGTTCCGGTTCCGGTTCCGGTTCCGGTTCCAGTTCCGGCTCAGGTTCCGGCTCAGGTTCCGGCTCAGGTTCCGGCTCAGGTTCCGGCTCAGGTTCCGGTTCCGGCTCCGGCGCCAGGTCGAAGCCCTGCGCGGCCTCGGCCGCCGCCAGGCTCCCGGCCTCCTCGAGCACCACCTCGAGCACGCACTCCGCCAGCCCGGATCGCCCCGACTGTGCTGGCTCCGATGGCCGCGCTGCCGGACGCATCGTTCCACTCTCGAGTGTCGCGGGCGTGGCGCTGCCGGGCAGGCCCGGCGCAGCCTCCCCGATCGCCACAGGTTCCGAAGAAGCTTCGTGCGCCGCGTGAAGGGGCGCGGGATCTGCAGTCCACCCCTTCAGCGCGTGCCGCAGGCGTGTCGCTGCCGCCCACCGCAGCGTCGGTGGCGCGCGCTGCAGTTCAGCGTCGATGTCACGGCATGCCTGCGCCAGTTCCTGCAAACCGAGGAATTCCGCGCCAATGCGGATGCCCCCCAGAGCGCGGCCGGCAAGCGGCGCGTCGGCGCTGCCGAGTGCGCCTTCGAACTCCCGCAGCAGCTTCGAGGCATCGGCGGCGAAGGCCGCATGCAGTTCGCGCGGCGTGGCACGCGCCAGGTTCATCGCGCGCCCCCACAACACGCGCAGGCATGCACGCTTCGCGCCGGGAACAGGCAATGGCAGTCGGCCACGATCCGTCTCACGCAGCGCCCGTCGCCGCCGCATCGCGGCGTCGCGCATGCGCGCCTGGCCGGCGGCATACGCACATTCTGCCCGTCGTTCCGAAGGTCATGGCCGTCTCCTGGCTCGAGATGAAGCGCTCACAAGCAAGGGTAATGCCAGACCCGTTGCCGAACCTTGACGCCCGAGTGAACGGGGGCTCGGTACGAAGTCGGCGCCGATTCGGCACGGGCCCTTGCGGCCCGCCGGCACCGGGCTCGTGTCAGGGTTTTGACGCCGCGCTGATGTCGATCGCATGCAGGCGCTCGGCGACCACGTCACCCTGCGCGTCGACCACGCCGCTCACCACCCTGCCTGATGCGGCGTTGCGCACCAGGATCGTCTGTCCCTGGCTGCCGTCCTGCAAGGCGATCCCCAGGGCCACCAGGCGCACGCCGTCGCCCTCGGCGACCAGCGACACCGCCTGTCCATAACGCACCAGCCGCTGTCCTGCCAGCATGGCTTCGGTCAGGCTCTGGCCGGCGCCGACGCCGAAGCGCAGCACCCGCCCCTCCGCAAGGCGCTCGCTGCGCAGCGCTCCCGGCGGCAGCGCAGCGCGGTTGCGCTGCACGATCTGCAAATCCCCTGCGACCAGGGTGTGGCCGGCCTCCAGGGCATGCGCGGCCACCACCACCGACTGCGGCCAGTCCACCTGCACCGGCAGGTAGACCGACCAGGCCTGTGGCGCCAGGCAGCGCAGCTGCACCGTCTGCGCGCCATAGGGGTTGGGATCGCCGAAGGCCTGCGCCCGCAGACTGCCGGCGGCGCAGCGCGGGAAGTACGCGGGCACGACTCCTGGATGGATACGCACGCTGGCACGCCCGGCGCCGGACGGCAGATGCTGCCGCACGAAAGCCACGGCAGCCGCGCGCAACGCCCCTGGCGACTCCCACTGCGGCAACCGAGCCTGCGCCGCCGAAGCGCCGTGCACGGGCGCCGCGTGCGCGGCCGACACCAGCAGTGCCATCGCCGCGCGGCAGGCAAGCAGCCCCGGGCGCGGGCAGCGCCTGCCCTGGACGGGCCTGCTTCGGGCCGAACCAAGGGCCCGCGCCGGATCAGCGACGGTGGTTTGCATGGCGGAAGCGTCAGCAAAGTCCATGCCACCTCGATCGCCGCGGCGTGCGGCGGCGGCGATGCCCCGCAGGGCGGCAAGGCCTTGCCGCCGTTGCCGCGGCAAGCACCCGCGCGGCCGGCCTGTGCACCCCTGTCCGCAGGAGATTGCGACGCGGTGCCGCCCCGGCCAGGCTCATGGCATGGTTTTCGCTTCTGACGGGCATGCCGCCGCCTTGCGCGCCCCCTTTGCCGCCCTCCACGATGAACCCGCCCAGCCTCCTCGACCGCAGCTTCGCGCCCCTGCAGCAGGCGCTCGACCTGCGCGCCTACCGCCAGCAACTGCTGGCGGCGAACATCGCCAACGCCGACACCCCTGGGTACAAGGCCACCGATCTGCATTTCGCGCAGGCGCTGCAGTCGGCGCTGGCCGGCCAGCCGGGCAGCCTGCCGCTGAAGACCGACCAGTCCGGGCAACTGCAGGCCGCCGGGGCGCCGCCGTCCGCAGCCGCCTTCGTCGGCTATCGGCAGGGCAACCAGCAGGGACTCGACGGCAATACCGTCGACATGAACCACGAGCAGGCGGCCTTCGCGTCGAATTCCATCAATTACGAAGCCGACCTGACGATGCTCACGCAACGCATCAGGAACCTTTCGGCGGCGATCACCGGCTGAAGGCCGACCACACGCCATCCCGATACCAGGACGAACGAGGTACCACGCCATGTCCCTGTTCAACGCCATGGATGTAGCCGCCACCGGGCTGCGCGCCCAGAGCTACCGCCTGAACGTCGTCGCCAGCAACCTGGCGAACGCCGACTCGGCGACGAGCTCCAACGGCCAGCCCTACCGCGCCCGCGAAGTCGTGTTCGCCGCGCAGCCGCTGCAGGCCCCCGGCGCGGGCGCCGGGGTCGACGGTGTGCAGGTGGCGGGTGTGGTGCAGAAGCCCGGCCCGCTGCGCCTGGTCTACGACCCCGGCAACCCGCTGGCGAACAAGCAAGGCTACGTCAGCTACCCGAACGTCAACCCGGTGGATGAAATGGTCAACATGATCTCGGCCTCGCGCTCCTACCAGGCCGACGTGAATGTGGCCAACACCACCAAGAATCTGCTGCTCAAGACCCTGACGCTGGGCCAGTGAACCTTCGAGGAATTTCGTCATGACCACCTCCCCCATCGGCAGCAACCCCTTCCTCGCTTCGCTTCAGTCGACCAGCAGTTCGGCCAGTTCGGGAGCCTCCGGAAGCGCCGCCGGCGCGCTGGGCTCGGCCAGCACCTTCTACAACCTGCTGGTCACCCAGTTGACCAACCAGGATCCGCTGAACCCGATGAGCAACAGCAACCTGTCGGCGCAACTGGCGCAGTTCAGCACCGCCAGCGGGGTGCAGGCGATGCAGCAATCGCTGGCCACGCTGACCGCCCAGCTGGCACAGACGCAGAGCCTGCAGGCGGCTTCGCTGGTCGGACGCAGCGTGGTGTTCGACAACAACAGCCTCAGCCTGGGCAGCAGCGGCACCGCCGCCGGCGGCTTCACCCTCGGCGGTGCGGCGCAGAACGTGGCCGTGCAGGTCAGCAACAGCGCCGGCCAGGTGGTCGACACCCTGGGTCTGGGGGCGCTTCCGGCCGGGGTGCAGTCGTTCAGCTGGAACGGAACGGACGCCTCCGGAACGCCGCTGCCGGCTGGCAGCTACAGCTTCAGCGTGCAGGCCACCGATGCCAGCGGCGCGACGGTCAGCGCCACGCCCTTCGGCAGCGGCCAGGTGGTTTCGGTCACCCTCAACGGCGCCTCCGGACCGAGCCTGCAGATCCAGGGCCAGAGCGCGAGCGTTCCGCTGTCGAACGTGCAAGGGGTGATGTGAACCCCGCGCAGCGCAATCCTTCCAGCATCCACCACGCGAGCCCGCCATGAGCACCTTCCAGACCGCGATCTCCGGCCTGCAGACCGCCTCCACCGACCTGCAGGTGCTGGGGAACAACATCTCCAACGCCAACACCGTGGGGTTCAAGCAGTCGAATGCCGAATTCGCCGACGCCTACGCCGCGGCGATCGCCGGCAACGCGCCGACCAACGGCCAGATCGGCATCGGCACCCAGGTCGCCACCGTGGCGCAGCAGTTCTCGCAAGGCAACATCCAGACCACCAGCAATCCGCTGGACGTGGCCATCAACGGCAACGGATTCTTCCAGTTCAACTACAACGGTGGCACCGTCTACGGGCGCGACGGCCAGTTCCAGCTTGACTCCAACGGTTACGTGGTCGACTCCAACGGCGGCAAGCTCATCGGCACCCCGGCGGCCAACGGCGTGCTGGGCGGCTCCAGCGGGCCGCTGCAGATCACCCAGGGCATGCTGCAGCCGCAGGCCACCTCGGGGGTGGTGCTCAACCTCAACCTGAACGCCAGTTCGACCCCGGTTCCCAGCGGGACGGCCTTCTCGCCCGCGAACCCGAGCAGCTACAACTACTCGACCAGCACCACCGTCTACGACAGCCTGGGCTCGCCGCACCTGCTCACCACCTACTACCAGCTCGCCTCGGGCGGCGGCAGCGGAACGACCTGGAATGTCTATTACTCGGTCGACGGCACCACCGCCACCAGCGGCGTCACCTCGGGCGCTGCGGGGACGCTGCAGTTCAGCGCAGGCGGCACGGTCAGCGGATCGCCTACGCTGGGCATCAACAACCTGAGCTGGGCCGACGGCGCGACCTCCGGCAGCATCCAGGTCGGCTACGCAGGCTCGACCAACTACGCCACCGCGTCGGCCGTGAACAGTGTCAACGACAACGGCTACGCGGCGGGCAGCCTGAGCAACCTGTCGATCAGTGCCGACGGCACCATCTTCGGCCAGTACAGCAACGGCCAGAGCTCGCTGCTCGGGCAGATCACCCTGACCAACTTCGCCGCGCCGCAGTTCCTGCAGCGCACCGGCAACAACTACTTCGCCGCCACCAACGCCTCGGGCACGCCACTGACCGGAACGCCGAGCTCGGGCGGACTGGGCACGCTGCAGTCCAGCGCGGTGGAGAGCTCCAACGTGAACCTGTCGAGCCAGCTGGTCGACCTCATCGTGGCGCAGCAGGCCTACCAGGCCAACGCGCAGACCATCAAGACGCAGAACACGGTGCTGCAGACCCTGCTGTCGCTGTAAACGCGGACGAGGAAACGACCATGGACTCGCTGTGGATCGCCGCCACCGGAGCACGCTCCATCCTGCGGCGCCAGGACGTGATCACCAACAACCTGGCCAACGTGAACACCGTCGGCTACCGTGGCGCGCAACCGCAGTTCCGCGCCCTGCCGGTCTACGGCGAGCCCCTGCCCAGCAACGCCTACGTCGCCACCCAGGGCAGCAGCAGCGATTTCCAGCAGGGTCCGCTGATGCACACTGGGCGCAGCCTGGACGTGGCGGTGCAGGGGCCGGGCTGGATCGCTGTGCAGGCCGCCGACGGCAGCACCGCCTACACCCGCAACGGGGATCTGAGGATCTCGGGCAACGGCCTGCTCAGCACCAGCGACGGCCACCCGGTGCTGAGCCAGAACGGAACGCCGATCTCGGTGCCGCAGATGCAGTCGCTGCAGATCGGCGCGGACGGCACGATCTCCGGCGTGCCGGCGGGCTCACCGGCGAGCGCAGCGGTGGTCCTCGGGCGCATCCAGCTGGTCAACCCGCCGGCAGCGCAGCTGCAGCGCGGAGTCGACGGCCTGTTCCGCGACACCCAGGGGCCGGCACAGCCCGACCCTTCGGTGCAGCTGGCGATCGGGGCGCTCGAAGGCAGCAACGTGAACCCGGTGCATGCGATGGTGCAGATGCTCGACAACACCCGCGCCTTCGAAATGCAGACCAAGCTGATGCAAAGCCTCGGCCAGGATCAGCAGGCCGCGGCGCAACTGCTCAACGTGAGCTGATGCACGCCATCGCCACGCCCGCCAACCTCCTCCAGGCACCGCCATGATCCGCTCCCTGTACGTCGCCGCCACCGGTCTGCAAGCCCAGCAGACCAACATGGACGTGATTGCCAACAACCTGGCCAACGTGAACACCACCGGCTTCAAGAGCGGGCGCACGGTGTTCCAGGATCTGCTGTACCAGAACCTCACGCAGCCCGGCGCGCAATCCTCGCAGACCACCCTCTACCCCTCGGGGCTGCAGCTCGGTACCGGGGTCGCGCCGGTGGCCACCGAGCGCCTGTTCACCGAGGGCAACCTGACGCAGACCGGCAATTCTCTCGACCTGGCGATCAACGGCAAGGGCTTCTTCCAGATCCTCCAGCCCGACGGCACGATCGCCTACACCCGCGACGGCACCTTCCAGCTCAACAACCAGGGCCAGGTGGTCAACTCCAGCGGCTATCCGCTGCAGCCGTCAGTCACCATTCCGTCGAGCGCGCAGAACGTCACCATCGGCGCCGACGGAACGGTATCGGTGACTCTGGCCGGGCAGGCGACTGCGCAGCAGGTGGGAACCATCCAACTGGCCAGCTTCATCAACCCCACCGGGCTGCAAAGCATCGGCGGCAACCTGTACGTGCAGACCGGCTCGTCGGGCAGCCCGACGACCGGCCAGCCCACCCTCAACGGCCTGGGCTCGGTGCAGCAGGGCTACCTGGAGTCCTCCAACGTCAACGTGGTGTCGGCGCTCGTGGACATGATCTCCACCCAGCGCGCCTACGAGATCAACAGCAAGGCGGTGCAGTCCTCCGACCAGATGCTGCAATACGCGGAGCAGAACCTCTGATGCACACCGCCCTGCCCGCCTTCGTCCGCAGGAGAGGCCGCGCCGGCATCGCGCTGCTGGCCGCGGCGGCGCTGCTGCTCGGCGGCTGCGCCGCCAGCCCGAGCGACAAGGCCGAGCTCAAGCCGCTGCGCCCGCTGCCCATCCCGGCGATGCCGCAGGCCTACAACGCCCATCCCGCGAACGGAGCGATCTGGCAGGACGGCACCAACGTCGCCCTGTTCGAGGATGCGCACGCGCACCGCGTAGGCGACCTCATCACCATCCTCATCGCCGAGAACGCCAACGCCAGCAAGTCCACCAACACCACGATCGCCAAATCCGACTCGGTCAGCGCCGGGCTGAGCAGCCTGTTCGGCGTACAGCCGACGCTGGGCGCCTACTCCCCCAGTCTGTCGGCGACCTCGGCGCAGAAGTT
The DNA here is from genome assembly GCA_021805825.1 of Pseudomonadota bacterium. Classification (GTDB taxonomy): domain Bacteria; phylum Pseudomonadota; class Gammaproteobacteria; order Burkholderiales; family Burkholderiaceae_C; genus Thiomonas_A. The sequence goes on along the minus strand of JAJZEC010000042.1, from coordinate 1,936 downwards.
CGGCGGCAACGGCGCCACCACGCAAAGCAACACCTTCACGACGACCCTGCAAGCCACCGTCGTGCAGGTCATGAGCAACGGCAACCTGGAGATCTCCGGCCAGAAGGAAGTGCTGCTCAACGGCGGGCACGAATTCATCCGTGTCGTGGGCATCGTGCGCGCCGCCGATGTCACCTCGGACAACACCGTGCAGAGCACGCAGATTGCCGACGCGCGCGTCGAATACAGCGGCAATGGCAGCGTCTACGACGCCGCGCACGTGCCCTGGCTGACGCGATTCTTCCTTTCCGTGTGGCCCTTCTAGTGTCCGGACACTAGCGCCTCGCTCCCCGATCGCCCGCGCCATGTTCCAACGCAGCCCCCTTCGCAGCACCTTCTTCCTGCTCTGCGCGGCCGCGCTCTGGCTGGCCGGCGCGCTGTCGGCGCCGCCAGCGCGCGCGATGGCCATCCGCGATCTGGCCACCGTGCAGGGGGTGCGCAGCAACCACCTCGTCGGCTACGGCCTGGTCGTCGGCCTGTCCGGCACAGGAGACCAGGCCACGCAGGTTCCCTACACCACGCAGTCGCTGCTCAACATGTTCAAGCGCCTGGGCATCAACCTGCCCGCGAGCGACGCGCAGAACCTGCAGCCCAAGGATCTGGCCGCGGTCATGGTGACCGCCAACCTGCCGCCGTTCGCGCTGCCCGGGCAGAAGATCAATATCACGGTATCGGCGGTGGGCAACGCCTCCAGCCTGGCCGGCGGCACGCTGCTGATGACCCCGCTGAAGGGCGCCGACGGCCGCACCTACGCGGTCGCGCAAGGCAACGTCGTGGTCAGCGGCTATGGAGCTTCGGCCGGCGGCAGTAGCACGCAGGTGAACTTCCTGACCGCCGGCACCGTTCCGGCCGGAGCCACCGTCGAGCGCAGCGTGCCGGATGCACTCGACCAGGGCCCGACCCTGACCCTGGCCCTCGACACCCCCAGCTTCGGCACGGCCGCGCGCATCGCGCAGGCCATCAACCAGTCCTTCGGTGCGCGCACCGCGGTCGCGCTGAACGCGGGCATGGTGCGCGTGCAGGCGCCACCCGACCCGGGAGCGCGCACCGCCTTCCTCGGCCAGTTGCGCGGGCTCGACGTGACGCCCGAGGCACCGCCGGCGAAGGTCGTGATCGACGCGCGCAGCGGCACCGTGGTGCTGGGGCAGAACGTCACCCTGGGCGCCTGCGCGGTGGCGCACGGCAATCTGTCGGTGACCATCAACACGCGCTACGAGGTCAGCCAGCCCAATCCGCTGGGAGCCGGCCAGACCGCGGTCGTGCCGAAGGCCAACGTGCAGGCCAAGAGTTCGAAGGCCGACCTGCTGATGTTCCGCCCCGGGGTGACCCTCGAAGCGGTGGTGCGCGCACTCAACGCGGTGGGCGCGTCGCCCAACGACCTCATCGCCATCGTGCAGGCGATGAAGGAGGCTGGTGCGCTGCACGCCCAGCTGGACGTGATCTGAAGCGGCAGGAACCCACGATGAGCTCCGTGTCCCTCTCCGCCGCACCCACCCCGGCGCTGCTCGGCGCCAGCGCCGGCGGCAACAGCCTGTCGTTCCAGGGCCTCGATCGTCTGTCCGCGCTGGCGCAGGCCGACCCGCACAACCCGGCCGTGATCCGCGCCGTGAGCCAGCAGTTCGAGGCCTTGCTGGTGCAGCAGATGCTGCACGCGGCCGACGCCACCCGCTTCGGACCGACCCTGCTGGGAAACACCAGTGGCCCGCTGTTCGAGTCCCTGTTCACCCAGCAGATGGCGAGCACCGTCAGCCAGGGCCAGGGCATCGGGCTCGGCAGCCTGCTGGCGCGCGAACTCTCGGCGCGCTGGGGCAGCGCACCGCCCGCCACCGGCGCCGCAGCGGCGAACCCCAACCCGCCCGCCGCCGCCCCGCTGCCCGCGGCGGCGGCCGCGGCCGGC
>JAJZEC010000093.1 GCA_021805825.1 Pseudomonadota bacterium | reverse complement strand
GCCTGCGGCGGGGCGGGAGCGGCCGCCGCGGCATGCTCCGGCGCGGCCTCGGCCGCCGGCGCCTCGCGCGCGCCCAGCGCCGGCGCCAGCGCCCTCTTGGTGGCCAGGCGCACGGCCTGGTGCACGGCCGGGAATTCGCGGAAGCGCACCTCGCTTTTCGTAGGGTGCACGTTCACGTCCACGCGCTCCGGCGGCAGTTCCAGCAGCAGCGCGTACTGCGGCTGCAGGCTGCCGTGCAGCACGTCGGCGTAGGCCGCGCGCACGGCATGCGCCAGCATGCGGTCGCGCACCCAGCGCCGGTTGACGTAGAAATGCTGGATGTCGCCGCGCGTGCGCGCCGCCGTCGGCCGGCAGACCAGGCCGTGTATGCGCAGCGGCCCGATGGCGTCCCGCAGCGGCAGCGCCCCGGACGCGAAATGCCGGCCCAGCGCATCGGCCACGCGTTGCAGCGGGTCGTCGGTGGGCGCCAGTTGCAGCGTCTGGCGCCCGTCCTGCCACAGTGTGAAGGCCAGGCGTGGATGCGCGATGGCCGCGCGCCGCACCACCTCGACACACCATCCGCCCTCGGTGGCATCGGACTTCAGGAAGGATCGGCGCGCCGGAATGCGCTGGAACAGCCGGCGCAGGCACACCGTGGTGCCCTGCTTGCCGGAGGCGGGCCGCACCGAGCGCAGAACCCCCCATTCGGCGCGGATGCTGGCCGCCGCCTGGCTGCCGCAGCGGCTGGTGATCTCCACCTCGGCCACCGAGGCCATCGAGGCCAGCGCCTCGCCGCGGAAGCCCAGGCTGCGCACCTGCTCGAGTTCCTGCAGCGAAGCGATCTTGCTCGTCGCATGCCGCGCCAGCGCGAGCGGCAGTTCCTCGGCGGGAATTCCGCAGCCGTCGTCCTCCACCGAGAGCAGATCCAGTCCGCTGCGCAGCAGGCGCACGGTGATGCGTCTGGCGCCGGAATCGATGGCGTTGTCCAGCAGTTCGCGCAGCGCCGAGGCCGGACGCTCGACGACCTCTCCGGCGGCGATCTGGGACACCAGGGTGTCGGGCAACTGGCAGATCGGGCGCGCCGGCCGCGGCGGCTCCGCCCAGCTCGTGGCAGGGCTGCCGAACCAGGGCTGCGCGGGGGCTTCGGAGGGCATCGGCCCAGTATACTTGCGCGTTTTTCCCCGGCCGACGGCGATGCACGAACTTGGTCAACTGCTGCACCTGCTGCTGCATTTCGACAGCGAGCTGCTGCGCCTGATCGGCGCCTGGGGCGCCTGGGTGTGGGCGCTGCTGTTCGCGATCATCTTCCTGGAGACCGGGCTCGTCGTCACCCCGATCCTGCCGGGCGACTCGATGCTGTTCGTGGTCGGCGCGCTGTGCGCCTCCGGCAGTCTTGACCTGGGCGTCGGGCTGCCGTTGCTGTGGCTGGCCGCGGTGCTCGGCGACAGCCTGAACTACGCCATCGGACGCGCCATCGGACGCCGCGTGTTCGGCTGGAAGCACAGCCGCTGGTTCAATCGCCAGGCCTTCGACCGCGCGCACGCCTTCTACCAGCGCTACGGCGGCATCACCGTCATCAGCGCGCGCTTCATTCCCTTCGTGCGCACCTTCGCCCCCTTCGTCGCCGGGGTGGCGCAGATGGCCTACGGACGCTTCGCGGCCTGCAACGTGCTCGGCGGCGGGCTGTGGGTCGGGCTGCTGATGGGGGCCGGTTACGCCTTCGGCAACCTGCCCTGGCTGCGCGGACGGCTGCCGCTGCTCAGCGCGGCGGTGGTCGCGGTGTCGCTGCTGCCGCTGGCCGTGGGCTGGCTGCGCGCGCGGCGCGGCGCGCGCGCGCGTGGCGCCTGAGGCTGGCGGCCCTCACACCATGGTGCGCCGCCGGGCCAGCGGCGGGTGCGTCGACAGATACTCCCGCAGACCCTCCAGAATCGCCCGCGCCACCTGCGCGCGGTAGCGCGGCGTCTGCAGCCGGGCCTCTTCCTCGGGGTTGCTGATGAAGGCCGTCTCCACCAGCATCGACGGCACCGTGGGCGACTTCAGCACGACGAAGCCGGCCTGCTGCACCTGGCGCGAGTGCAGGTGCACGATCTGGCCCATGCGGCGCAGCGTCGGCTCGGCCATCTTCAGGCTGGCGTTGATCTGCGCCGTGGTCGACATGTCCAGCAGCACCTTGGCCAGCTGGTAGTCGCGGGCGTTGATGTCGATGCCGCCGACCGCATCGGCCGCGTTCTCCTGCTGCGCCATGACCCGCGCCTCGGCGCTCGATGCGCCGCGCTCGGACAGGCAGAACACCGAGGCGCCGCGCGCGTAGGGGGTGTACCAGCCATCGGCGTGGATGGAGGTGAAGAGATCCGCGTTGGCGCGCTGGGCCTTTTCCACGCGCATCCACAGGGGCACGAAGAAATCGCTGTCGCGGGTCATGGCCACCCGCATGTTGGGGGTGCGCTCGATCAGTTCGCGCAACTGGTGGCCGATCAGCAGCACCATGTCCTTTTCGTGCACTCCCGAGGGGCCGGTGGCGCCCGGATCCTCGCCGCCGTGGCCCGGGTCGAGCATCACCAGCACGCTGCGCGCGGGGCGACGGTCGCGCCGCGGCGGCAGCTCGCGCGCCTGCGGGATCGGTTCGCTGTGCCCACCCGGCAGCGCGCCGTCCTGCGGCCGCAGCGGCTGCTCCAGGCTGACGCGGTGCTCGGCCAGCCAGTCGCCCAGGGTGTCGGGGCGCTGCGCCTGGGCCGCCGGGCGCCGCGGCGCCGCGTCGGCCAGCGTGAGCAGGGAATCCGGGCCTACCGGGTAGAGGTCGAACACCAGGCGGTTGCGGTAGGCGGCCACCGGCGGCAGGCTGAACACCTGCGGCTGCACCTTCTGCTTCAGGTCGAAGACCATGCGCACGACGTCGGGCGCGTACTGCGCCATGCGCACGTCGCGGATGAAGGGGTCGTTCGGCCGCACCTTGCCCACCAATTGCTGCAACTGGGCGCTCATGTCCAGGCCGTGGATGTCCACCACCAGGCGCGGGGGATCGGCGATCAGGAAATGGGTCGCGCGCAGCGGCCGGCGCGACTCCAGCGTGACGCGGGTGTAGGCAGCGGCCGGCCACACCCGCACGGCGACCAGGCTGGCCGCGCGGGCGATGCCGGGAGCGCCCAGCGCGAGCACGACACCGGAGGATTGCAGCAGGAACTTGCGACGGGCTTTGGGCATGCGTGGTACCTCCCTGGCGCTGCGCGCCAGGTCGCCCCCGGCGCGGGTTCAGGCGTCCGCTTGCGCGGATCGCAGCGTGTCGATCAAGCCTTCCCCGGCCGCGGTGCCGGCGCGCATCGTCACCATCCGACCCGGGTCGGCGGGAGCGATGTGCAGTTGCAGATCGGCCGGCGGAAGCCCGGCGGCGTGCTCGGGCCATTCCACCAGGCACAGGGCTTGCCCACCCAGGGCTTCGCCCAGACCCGCGTCCAGCCATTCGTCCGGAGAGGAAAACCGATACAGATCAATATGATAGACGGTCAACCCCACAGATTGCTTCAATTCTAGGCCGAAACCGTCGATCGAGTAGCTCTCGAGCAACGCATAGCTGGGGCTCTTGATGCGTCCGCGCACCCCGAGGGCGCGCAGGATCGAGCGCACCAGCGTGGTCTTGCCGGCTCCCAGATCGCCCTGCAGCGTGAGCAGCAGCGGCGGCAGCCCCGCCTGCCGCATGGCCTGCGCAATCGCGGTTCCGAGGCTTTCGGTGGCGGCTTCGTCGATGCAGTGGCGAGAGAGCAACATGGGTGGAGGGCTGCGGGTGGCAACGAGGGAAGGAGCAGGGGCAGGGGCGGGGGTTGGGGGCCAAGGCCCCGCTGCGCGCAGGCGCGGCGGGATTGCCTACCATCGGGGCATGGCCGAAGTTCCTGTACCGCACGAAACCGGAGCCGGGCCGGCGCAAGCCGGTCAGGCCTTCGACGGCGCCGCGCTGCTGCGGCGCCTGCGCGTGCAGGCGGCGCGCCTTGGATTGTCCCAGATCGAGGTCAGCGACCTCGACCTCGCCGACTGCGAGCCCCGGCTGCTGCGCTGGCTGCGGCAGGGCATGCACGGCGACATGCACTACATGCAGCGCCATGGCCTGCTGCGCATGCGCCCGGCCGAGCTGCTGCCCGGCACCTTGCGGGTGCTCACCGCCCGCCTCGACTACCTTCCCGCCGACACCCCGCCCGGCTGGCGGCAGATCGAGTGGCAGCGCCTGGGCGACGCGCAGGCCGCGGTGGTGTCGCTGTATGCCCGCGGCCGCGACTACCACAAGGTGCTGCGCGGGCGCCTGGCGCAACTGGCGCAATGGCTGCAGCGCGAAGCCCGGCCGCGGGTGCTGCGGGTGTTCAGCGATTCGGCGCCGGTGGCCGAGGTCGCGCTCGGCGTGCGCTCCGGGCTGGGCTGGCGCGGCAAGCACAGCCTGCTGCTGCGGCGCGACAGCGGATCCATGTTCTTCCTCGGCGAAATCTACACCGACCTGCCGCTGCCCGCCGGGCAGCCACGGGCCGCGCATTGCGGATCCTGCAGCCGCTGCCTGCAGGTCTGCCCGACGCATGCCATCGTCGCGCCCTACGTGGTCGATGCCCGGCGCTGCCTGTCCTACCTGAGCATCGAGCACCCGGGCCCGATTCCCGCGGAGCTGCGTCCGGCGATGGGCAACCGCGTCTACGGCTGCGACGACTGCCAGCTGGTGTGTCCGTGGAACCGTTTCGCGCGCCGCTCCCCGCTGCCCGATTTCCTGCCGCGCGACGGCCTGCGGCAGGGCAGCCTGCTGGAGCTGTGGGGGTGGAGCGAGCCGGACTTCCTGCGCCGCAGCGAAGGCAGCGCGATCCGCCGCATCGGCTGGCAGCGCTGGCGGCGCAACCTGGCGGTGGCGCTG
>JAJZEC010000041.1 GCA_021805825.1 Pseudomonadota bacterium | reverse complement strand
GGCGCGCGTGGCGCGGGCGCCGGCGTGCGGCGACGCGGCCAGCGCAGGCGGGCGGCATGGCCGGCGGGCAGTGCCGCAAGCCGCAGCAGCGCCTGCGGGTCGTGGGCGGCGGCCGCGCACAAGGCCTGCAGGTCGATGCCCAGCAGTTCGCGCAGCGGCCGACCGACGAGGGCCTCGCGCCCCGGGAATCCGGCGTCGCGCAGGCGCGCATTGGCCGCCAGCACGCGGCCTGCCCCGTCGACGGCGAGCAGGCCGTCGGTGGCGACCTCCGACCAAGGCGTCTGCGAGCCGATGTGGAGCACCCACTGGTCGGCGAAGGACTGCAGGAACCAGGCGTCCTCGATCGTGCGTGCGGCCTGGCGCACCATCTGCAGCACCAGGTGCTGGCTGCGCTTGTCGTCGGGGGAGTCCAGCGCCGAGGCGTCGACCACCGCCAGCACCCGGCCGTCGGGCGCCAGCACCGGAGCGGCGCTGCAGGTCAGCGAGCGGTTGGCGGCGCGAAAGTGCTCGCCATGGTGCACCGTCAGCGCGACCCGCTCGAGGGCGCTCAGCGCCACCGCGCAGGTTCCCTCACGGGGCTCCTGCCAGGCGCTGCCTTCGTGCAGCCCGGCGTGGCGCAGCGCGCGATCGAGCCGCGCATCGCGCAGCATGCGCAGCGTGATGCCTTCGGCGTCGGTCAGCAGCACGACGTAGCCGGCATCACGCACCTGCTCGTGCAGCCACTGCAGGGGCAGGCGCGCGAGTTCCAGCAGCGGTTGCATCGGCTCCAGGTGCTCGCGCAAGGCGCCCGCGCTGAGCACGCGCGGCGCATCCAGGCGTGCCGGATCGAGTCCGTGGCGGTCGATCGAACGCTGCCAGGAGCGCGCGATCAGCGCCTGGGTGCCGGCGCCGCCGGCGCCCGCCGCGGGCAAGGCTTGCAAGCTTTCCATCGGCGTTGTCTCCCGCTGCGATCGCCCGCGCGCCGGCAGTCCGCGGCGTGGTCGTCGCACTGTAGTGATCCAGCGGATTATGCCCCCTTCGGCTGCGTCTCGTGGCATGCTCCTTGCTGTATCGAAGGGATTGCTTGATCCGCCGCGGCATCGCGCGCTCCCGGCCCGGTGCGAACGCCCACCCGCCACCCTTCATCCGCCATCGGCCCGCACCATGCTCCAGCTCCCTGCCATCGGTGTCATCGTCAATCCCTCGGCCGGGCGCGACGTGCGCCGCCTGGTGTCGTGGGCGAATGCGGTGTCGCATCAGGAAAAGGTCAACACCGTGCTGCGCCTGCTCGGCGCGGCCGCCGCGCTGGGTCTGCGCCAGGCCTGGCTGATGCCTGACCCCGCCGGGCTCGGCGCGCGCATCGCCGAGAAGGCCCGCACCGCACAGGCCGCGGGCGGCGCGGTGCTGCCCGAGGTGCGCATGCTGCCGATCGACTGCCGCGACCGCGTCGACGATTCGCTGCAGGCAGCGCGCGCATTGCGCGCGATGGGCGTGGCGGCGATGGCCGTGCTCGGCGGTGACGGCACCCACCGCGCGGTGGCGCAGGGCTGCGGCGACCTGCCGCTGCTCGCGCTGTCCACCGGAACCAACAATGCCTTTCCCGACCTGCGCGAGCCCACGCTGTCGGGCATCGCCCTCGGCCTGTATCTGAGCGGGCGCATTCCCGATGCGATCGCGCTGCGGCCCAACAAGGTGCTGCGGGTGCATGGGGTGCAGGGCGAGGCCATCGCGCTCGTCGACGTGGTCGTCACGCGCCAGCGCGCGGTGGCCGCGCGCGCCGTCTACAGCGCCGACGACGTGCACAGCGTCTACGTGTCCTTCGCGCAGCCGCAGTCCATCGGCCTGTCGTCGATCGCCGCCTGGGTGCAGCCGGTGCAGCGTACGCAGCCCTGGGGCCTGCAGGTCGAACTCGGCGGGGCGCGCACGCTGCGTGCGCCGCTGCTCCCGGGCGTGCTGCAAGCGGTGGGGGTGGGCGCGGTGCGGCGCCTGCTGCCCGGGCAGGAGCAGGTGCTGCCGGCGCTGGCCGGCACGCTGGCCTTCGACGGCGAGCGCGAGTGGCTGCTCGACCCGTCGCAGCCACCGGCCATCTGGCTGGAGCTCGACGGCCCGCGCACCCTGGCGGTGGAAGACATCCTCGACTACGCCGGCGCGCATGGCCTGCTGCTGAGCTGAGGCGCGGCAGCGCCTTGCTGCGCCGCGCCGGCGCTCAGGCGCGCGCGGCGCGCAGACTGGCAGCCAGTTCGGCGCGCAGGCGGGCGCGGATGCGCTGTTCGACCTCCGCGGGGGCTTGCGCGGCGCCGGCGGCCGCCTGCTCCCAGTCGATGCTCGCCTGCCGCAGCCGCCGCGCTTGCGTCTCCGGCTGACGCAGCGCGCGGCACAGCAGTTCCCAATGCGGGGGGCGCAGCAGCACGCCGGCGACCAGCAACACGGCATCGCCGGTGCGCGCCTGCGCCAGGCCGGCGATCTTGCGGCCCTGACACAGGACTTCCCAGGGCGACAAGGATCCGAAGCAGGCCCAGTCGGCGGGCTCTCGCGGGCGCCCCTGCAGCTGCCGCGGAGCTAGCGCCTCGCACTGGACGCCATGGAAGCTCAGCGCCCGCGCGAGCGCCTCGCCGAGCCAGCGGTAGGCGCACAGCAGGCCGTTGCCGGCCAGCGGGTGGGATGCCGGAAGCGCCACCGACAGCCCGATCATCCACGGCCCGACAAGCACCGCGCCGCCGCCGGCGCGACGCCGCAGCACGTCGAGCACGGCGCGGTCGGCCTGCTCGTGCAAAGCATGCTGCGCCGCGCCCAGCACCAGCGCGGGCTGCGGGTAGCGCCACAGCCGCCAGGCCGGGCGCGGCGACGCGCGGAGCCGACGTGCATTCCACGCCTGCTCCGCGCGCGCCGCGGCGGCCCGCGCGGGGCTCAGCCCGAGGTGTCGATCCACGCCAGCGCCGCCTCCTTGCCGAAGGTATGCTCGGCGGCAACCTCGATGCGCACCAGCCGTCCGGCGGCGGGTGCGTTGAGCTCCAGGTTGCTCTTCACCAGCACCGCGCCGCCGATCACCTGACCGGCCTCGACGCGGTCGCCGGGGGCCACGCTCCAGTGGTCGAGCAGGGCCTCGGTGCCGGCTTCGACATCGATCCACGCCTGGGGGTCGAGACGGACGGCCACGACGCTCACGCCAGCACCCCCGTCGCCTGCATCAGCCGCTGCGCCTGGGCCACGATGGCCTCCACCTGGGGGATCACGAACTGCTCCAGCGGACGGCTGTAGGGAATCGGCACGTCGGGGACGGCCAGCCTGCGCACCGGAGATTTCAGGCGCACGGTGTCCAGGTTCTCGGCGACCAGGGCGGCGATCTCCCCGCTCAGCCCGAAGCTGAGGTAGTCCTCGTCGGCGACCAGCAGGCGCCCGGTCTTGCGCACCGAGTCGAGCACGGCCTGGCGATCCAGAGGAACCAGGGTGCGCAGGTCGATGATCTCGGCGTCGATGCCCTGAGCCGCCAGCTGCGCGGCCGCCGCGGTCGCCTTGTGCACCATCTGGCTGAGGGTGACGATGCTCAGGTCGCGACCCTCGCGAACGATCCGCGCCTTGCCGAAGGGCAGCACGTAGGGGTCGGCCGGAACCGCGGTCGTGCTGCCTTCGTAGTAGGCCATCCACGGCAGGCCCATGATGCCCTTGTGGTACATGAAGAGCACCGGGTTGTCCTCGCGGATCGCCTGGGCCATCAGGCCCTTGGCGTCGTAGGCGTTGCTCGGCACGACGACCTTGATCCCCGGCATGTGGGCGAAGGTCGCGTACAGGCACTGCGAGTGCTGCGCGGCGTCGTTGTAGCCGCCGCCGATGGCGGTCATCAGCACCATCGGCAGCTTCACGTTGCCGCCCGACATGTAGATGTTCTTCGCCATGTGGTTGTAGATCATGTCCATGCACACGCCGAAGAAGTCGACGAACATCAGTTCGGCGATCGGACGCATGCCGGCCGCCGCGGCACCGATCGCGGTGCCGATGAATGCGGTCTCGGAAATCGGCGTGTCCATGATGCGATCCGTGCCGAACTTGTCCAGCAGCCCGCCGGTGGCTCCGAAGATGCCTCCGTAGCGCCCGATGTCCTCACCCATCACGAAGACCTCGGGGTCGCCTTCCATCTGCTGTCCGATGGCCTCGGCGATCGCCTGCGCCATGGTCAGCCTGCGCTCGTTGCTTGCGTTCATTGTTCGATCTCCGCCGTCGCCGGCTCAGTGGAAGACATGCAGCAGGGCGTCCTCGGTCCGCGGGTAGGCGCTGGCCCGGGCATGCGCGTAGGCCTGCTCGACGCGCGCCGAGACCCGCGCCCGCAGCGCCGCGTCGGCTTGGTCGTCGAGCGCGCCCAGCGCGCGCAGCTGCGCGGCGAGCCTGGGGATCGGGTCGTGTGCACGCAGCTCGGCGACCTCGCCCTTCGGGCGGTAGCTTTCCGGGTCGCCCTGGAAATGCCCCAGGTAGCGATCGGTCTTGACCTCGATGAGCGTCGGCCCCTGGCCGCTGCGCGCGCGCTGCACCGCGGCGGCGGCGGCCTCGAACACGGCCAGCGCGTCGTTGTGGTCGACCAGCGCGCTGGCCATGTCGTAGGCGGCGGCACGGTCGGTGTTCCAGGCCACCGCGGTGGAGTCGGACTTCTCCACCGAAATGGCGTACTTGTTGTCCTCGCAGACGAACACCACCGGAAGGCGCCATACCGCGGCCAGGTTCAGCGACTCGTGGAACGAGCCCTGGTTGGCGGCGCCTTCGCCGAAGAATGCCACCGCGATGGCGTCGGTGCCGCGCTTCCTGGCCGCCAGCGCCGCGCCGCAGGCCGGCGGCAGGCTGGCGCCGATGATGCCGCTGCAGCTGAAGCGGTGGGCGACGTCGAACAGGTGCATGTGCCCGCCCTTGCCGCGGCACAGGCCGTCGGCCTTGCCGAACATCTCGGAGGTCATTGCCTGCAGCGGCACGCCCTTGGCGATCGCGAAATGGTGCGGGCGGTGGGTGCCGACCACGGTGTCGTCGTCGCGCAGGTGGGCGCACACCCCCACCGCGACCGGCTCCTGGCCGGCGGCCAGGTGCATCTCCCCCGGCACCGGGCCGGAACCGATGTCGAAGGCCAGTCCCTTCTGGATGTTGGGCGGCAGCTTGCCCTCCAGGTAGACCTTGGCCATGGTCTCTTCGTACTCCCGGATTTCAAGCATCTTCTCGTACATCCAGAGCATCTGCTGGTTGCTTGGGCCCATGTCGTCGTCTCCTTGTGGTTCTCGGCCGCGCGCGGCCGGCAGCGCGCATTCGCTTGCGCCGAGGGCTTTGCAAGGGGCATGCCAGGCGCTGTCGCGGCGGCCTCGGCGCCTCCGGGGTGTCTCGCCACCTGTTGCAGGCGATACAGTTGTCTCGTCGCACGACGACGCAGGTGACGCAAGCCCCGGTTGCGGGGCGCCGCAGGCTTGCCACCCGGTGTAGAGTTCAGCGGTTGGCCGGGCGCGCCGCTGCGCTGGGTTGCGCACGACCGAAAACCATGAAAAGAAGAACGTTCCTCGGAACCCTTGCCCAGGCCGGGTTGGGCTCGCTGCCGGTCGCCCGCGAGGCGCTGGCCGCAGCCGCCCCCGCGGCCGACGGGCCGGGTCGGGCCGCCCCGGCCGCCCCGGCCGCCGGTTCCGGCGCATCGTCGCTTGCAGGCCACGAGGCCGCGGCGGTGGCCTTCTACTACGGCGACGACATTCCCTTCGACGATCTGGCGGCCTTCGACGCGGTGGTGCTGCAGCCGGGCCCGGCGCTGGCCGAGACCGCGGACATCGGTCGCGCCCTCGGCCCCTACGCAAGAGCCTTCGCCTATGTCTCGGTCGGGGAAGTCGCATCCGACGATCCGCTCGCCCGCCGCATTCCCCCGCAGTGGTTTGCCGGCAGCAACACCGCCTGGGGCACGCGGGTGCTCGACCAGACCGCTGCCGGGTGGAGCCGCTTCCTGCGCGAGCAGATCGTCGCGCCGCTGTGGCAGGCCGGTTTCCGCGGACTGTTCCTTGACACCCTGGACTCCTACCAGCTGATCGCGCACGACGCCGCGCAGCGCGCGCGCCAGTCCGCCGCGCTGGCGGCGACCCTGCACGAACTGGTGGCGGCCTTCCCCGGCCTGCGCCTGATTCTCAATCGGGGTTTCGATCTCGTCGATTCCGCGCTGGCAGCCTCCATCGACGCCGTCGCCGCCGAATCGCTGTACCGCGGCTGGAGGCAGGACACGCAGGCCTACGTGCCGGTGGCGGCCGCCGACCGCTCCTGGCTGCTGCAACGCTTCCAGCAACTGCGCGCGCGCTTCGGGCTGCCGGGCATCGCCATCGACTACTGCGCGCCCGAGCAGCGCGCGCGGGCGCGGCGCGTGGCGCGCGCCATCGCCGCGCAGGGCCTGATCCCCTGGGTGGCCGACGCCGGCCTGCAGGGCCTGGGCGTCGGCGCGGTGGAACTCGTGCCGCGGCGCGCCCTGCTGCTGCATTCCTGCGCCGCCGGCAACGCCCCCGCGCTGCAGAGCCAGAGTGCCCACATCTACGGCGCCATGCCCCTGGAGCAGCTGGGGCTGGTTCCCGAGTACCGGTACATCGGCGCCGCCTTCGGCGACCGGCCGCTGGCCGGGCGCTACGCGGCCATCGTCGTCTACCCCGACCGCTCCGAGGTGCCGCAGGCGGTGCGCGAGATGCTGCTGCGCGCCCAGCGGCAGGGCGTGCCGGTGGCCGTGTTCGGTTCCGCCGATCCCCAGATCCTGGGCGCGCTGGGCGCCACCGTAGGCAGCGGGCAGCTGGCGGGCCCGCTGGCCATGCGACGCGGCCCCGGCACGCCGCCCGGCGAGGTGCTGCCGCTGCTCGATCCCCTGAACACCGTGGATCTGCAGGCGCCGGCCGGTTCGACCGCGTGGCTCAGCGCGGTCGGCAGCGACGGTCGGGTCATGCAGGGCGCGGCGCTCACTCCCTGGGGAGGCTATGCGCTGGGCGCCTTCGGCGTGTTCAACCTGCCCGGAGGCAGCGACACCCGCTGGTCGATCGACCCCATCGCCTTCCTGCATGCCGCGCTGCGCGTCGGCGACGACCCGATGCCCGACGTCACCACCCGCTACGGCCGCCGCGTGCTGATCGCCCATTTCGATGGCGACGGCTGGCCCAACGCCTGCCTGCGCCCGGGCTCGCCGATCGCCGGCCAGGTGCTGGTGAGCGAGATCCTCGAGCGCTACCGCATCCCGACGGTGGGCTCGATCATCGTCGGCGAGGTCAGCGACCATGGCGAATACCCCAGTCTGGCGCCGGTCTCGCGGCATTGGGCGCGCCGCATGTACGCGCTGCCGTGGGTCGAGGCCGGCAGCCACACCTGGGCGCATCCCTTCGACTGGGTGCTGGCCTCGCGCTACCACGCGCGTTTCCCCACCGGCGATGGGGAGCAGGCCTATGGCAACTACCTGCCGCTGCCCGATTACCGCTTCAGCACGGCGAGCAACGTGACCGGCGCCAAGGAATACATCGAGAAGAACCTCTGCCCGCCGGGCAAGACCTGCGACATCATCCTGTGGCCGGGCGACTGCAATCCGACGAACAAGGCGGTGGCCATGGCCTACCAGGCCGGCATGGCCAACCTCAACGGAGGCGGGGCGACGATCAGCCGCACGGCGCCGACGCTTTCCAATGTGTGGCCCCTGGGAATCCCGAAGGGAGCCTTCTTCCAGGTCTATGCTGCGTGCTCGAACGAGGAGACCTACACGCACAACTGGCGCGGGCCCTATTTCGGATTCGAGCGGGCCATCGAAACCTACCGCATGACCGACCTGCCGCGCCGTCTCAAGCCGATCGACATCTATTACCACCCCTACATCGTCACCCAGCCGGCGGGGCTCGCCAGCCTGCACAAGGTCTATCGCTGGGTGCTGGCGCAGCCGGTGCACCCGATTTTCGGCAGGCAGTACGCGCACAGTGTCAACGCCTGGCGCAGCGCGACGGTGGCGCGCCGGCTCGACGGCGGCTGGAGGCTGCGCGGCGGCGAGCACCTGCTGCAGTGGGTGCAGCCGGCCAGCGCGCAGCCTCCGCGGCTGGATGCCTGCCGGGCGATCGTCGGCTGGAACGAGCACGCCGATCGCCGCTACCTGCATGGGCTGCCCGGGCAGGCCCTGCTGCGCCTGGGCGGGCCGGAGCCTGCGCGGCCCATGCTGGTCGACGCCAACGCCGATGTCCTGCACTGGAGCGTGGCCGACGACGGCTCCGTCCGGCTGCGGCTGCAGGGCTTCGTGGCCATCGACGCCAGGCTGCGCCTGCCGGCCGGCTGGACGCTGCAGCCCGTGCCGGGACTGCGCGTGCTGCGCCGCCGATCCGAACTGCGGCTGCGCAGCACGGCCAGCAGCGTCGACATCGTGCTCCAGCGCGCCTGAGTTCCCGACTGCTGCATGCGCAAGCACCGATCGGCCGACAGCGCAGCCCTGCACGTCGCGGTCGACGACCCCGCGCGCAGCCGCCTGTTCGCACGTCGTGCGCTGCTCGGCCTGGCGCTGCTGTGCCTGACCACGCTGCTGCTCGTCTACCCCGGCCGCACGCTGCCGCCGCTGCTGGCCGGCAGCCGCGACGACCGCCTGGTGATCGACTACCTGCGGCACGATCCGGCCTTGCGCACCGGCGACCCCGGTCTGCGCCTGCTGCTGGCCGAGCGCTACCTGCATGTGGGCGCGCCGCGGCAGGCGCTGCGGCTGCTGCGCGGGCTGCAGGGCGAGCGCGTCGATGCCTTGCGCCTGCGTGCCTGGGAACAGCAGTGGCAGATGGCCGCTGGCGCGGGCCCGCAGCGGCAGGCCGAGCGCGCGCATGTGCGCGGCAACATCCTGGCGCTGCTCGACCACCAGCGGCCGCGGGACTACGCGCAGTGGCGGCGTTCGATGCAATGGCTGCAGCGGCTCGATGCGGTGGCCTCGGCGCCGCGGCTGGTCGTTGCCATCGGCGCATTGCCGCCGCTGGCGCCGGAGCAGGCGCGGCAGGCCGCGCGCCTGCTGGTGGGCACCGGCCATTACGAACTCGCTGCGCGGCTGCTGTTCGCCTGCGCCCGGCGGCAGGCCGACCCCATGCTGCGCGCGCGCCTGGTGCAGGGCGGCGCGCAGGCACTGCTGGCATCAGGACAACCGGTGCGGGCCTACCGCGCGACGGCCGCCGCGGTCGCCGCTCAGCCGGACAACCCCACGCTGGACTGGCTGGTGGCGCGCCTGGCGCTCGGCGCCGGGCGCACCGACGCCGCCGCGCGCTGGCTGCAGCGCGCGGTCGACCTGGATCTGCCCCCGGCAGCGCTGTCCGGCCGGCTCGACGCGGAGCGGCGCGAACTGGCGTGGCAGGTGCTGCTCGGCGCGGGTCGCCTGGCCGCTGCGCAGCGTGTCGCGGCCGCCGCGCTGGTCGCCCGGCCGGACAGCCGGGTCTGGGCGCGGCGCCGCGCCCGCGTTCTCGAATGGAATGGACACCCCGACGCCGCGCTGCGGCAATGGGCGCGCCTGCTGGGCGCGGGCTACGACCCGCAGGCGCTGGCGCAGCTGCATCGTCTGGCGCTGGCCCTGCATGCGCGTCCGGCGCTGGATCTGTACTGGCGCGAGCGCGCCGCGCACACCCGCATGGCCACCGCCGACTGGCTGCAGTACGCGCAGAGCCTGGAAGACGACGGCCACCCGCGGCAGGCCGCGGCCGTGCTGCGGCGGGCCGCGCGCGCCCACCCGGGTGTGTTGCCGGCACTGGGCTGGCTGCTGGGCAACATGGGGCAGACGCGACGCTCGCTGGCGGTCTATGCGCAGGCCCGGCAGCGCGGCGCGCTCGATCTGCGCGCCAGCATCGACTACGCGACCGCGCTCGATCAGCAGGGGCGTTTCCAGCAGGCCTTCGAGGAACTGTGGGCCACCCGCGGGCTGCGGGGCCGCGCCAGCCTGCGCGCGGCGCACCAGAAGCTGCTCGGCGACCTGGCCTGGGATCTGGGGCAGCAGGCCGCGGCCGCGCAGGCCTACACCTCGCTGTGGCGCAGCCCCGCGCTGCGCGACGGCATCGAGCCGTACCAGATCCAGCGCCTGGTGCTGCTGCGGCAACACAGCGCCGGCGCGCAGGCCGCGCTGCGGCTGGCGCGCGCGGCCTGGAGGCGCCACCCCGACCCCGACCTGGCGCTGCTGTGGCTGCGGCTGCTGCGCCACCAGCCCAGCGCGGCCGGGCTGCAGGACTGGCAGCGCGCGGTCGACGCCAGCGCCGTGGGCGCGATGCTGTGGCGGCGTCCCGGCACCTACGCGCTGCGCGCGTCGGTCTGGCAGGCGCTGGGCCGGCCGCGGCGCGCGCTGGCCGACGAAATGCACGCCCTTCGCCTGCGGCCCGGCGACAGCAGCGCGCAGATCGACCTGCTGTGGATGTGCCTGGACGCCAACGACCGCGCCTGCCTGCGCGCGCGCCTGCCGGCCTACGCGCCGGGCCTGCGCACGGTGCCTGGCGGCCCGCAGGTGCTGTCGGCGGCGGCGCAGGCCCTGGGCGACTACCGACGCGCGCTGGCCTGGGCCGCGCTGGATCTCGGCCGCCACCGCTCCGATGCGCTGTGGTTGATCCACTACGGCGATCTGCTGGCGCAGGCCGGCGAGGAGCGCCGCGCGCGCGCCGCCTACGACCGCGCCTGGAGCCTGCTGCAGGCCGCGCCGCCGGCGACCCGCGGCGGCTCCCGGCGCGGTGTCGACGAGCTGGTCGCCCGGCTGCGCCTGGCGCGCAGCCGGGTGGGTGCCACTGCGCAGCGGCGCGTGCTGCAGGCCTTGCGCGACCGGCTGCTCCGCGGGCAGCTCGATCCCCGCCAGCGCGCCGAGGCCGACGCCGCCATCGGCGACTGGCTGCTCGGGCTGGACACCAGCTCGGCGGCGCGTCGCTGGCTGGCGCGCGCCGTGCTGAGCCCGGCGGCGCGGCAGTCGCTGCAGTTGCAGATCGACCTGCGGCAGGGCGACAGCCAGGCGGTGGCCACCGACCTGCGACACGGCGCCGGGCGCGACCTGATGCCGAGTGACCGGGCGCAGGCCTGGCGGGTGGCCGGGCAGCCCATGCGCTCGCTGGCCGATGCCGAAGCGCTGCTCGACCGCGCCGCCGCGCGCGGCCAGGATTCGGCCGCGCTGCGCGCGCTGCAACGGCAGACCGCCGAGCGCGAGCTCGCGCGGGCCGACAGCGCCAGCCTGCAACTGCAGGATGTGCAGCTCGGTGCCGTCGTCCGCCACGGCCCGGCGGCGCAGCTGGACTGGCATGTCGCGCCGTCGTGGAGCCTGCAGGCGGCCGTTGCGCGCCAGGCGCTGGGCAGCAACGACCCGGGGCAGATCCGCGGCGTGCCGGGCCTCTGGAAGAACGCCGTGCTCGGACTGCGCTGGCAGGGCGCGCGCAGCAGCCTGCGCGCCGCCCTCACCGGCAACCGCGCGCTGGGCAGCCTGGCCGGCTGGCAGATCGGCGCCCGCACCGAGCTGCCCTGGGGGCTGCACGCGGGGCTGCAGGTCGAGCACCATGCCGTGGCCGACGAATCGGCGGCCTTGCTCGTCGCCGGCAGCCGCGACCGCCTGCGGCTGCGCCTGCGCCGCGACTTCGGTCGCGCCTGGGCCAGCCTGCAGCTCGCGGGCGCCAGCTACCAGGCGCGCGACGGCCAGTCGCTGGGAACGGGGCGCAGCGTGGACGCCGAGCTCGGCTGGTGGCTGCATGTCGGCCAACCCGACCTGAGCCTCAAGCTGCTCGGCTACGACCATCGCTTCCAGGCGAGCGCCGGGGTGAACCTGCAGCGCTACGCCGGGCTCGTCCCCGGCGGCGGCGCGCCGGGCGCGGGCTTCTTCGTTCCCGCCAGCGATTCCGCGCTGGGCGTGGGCATCGGATTCGACAGCAGCCAGGCGGATCGACCCGTGGCGCGCTGGATGCCCTACGGCGAACTCGACCTCCTGCGCTCGCGCAGCCTCGGGCTGGTCAGCAACGCCGTCATCGGCATCAGCGGCCCGCTGCTCGGCGCCGATGCGTGGATGTTCGGCTACAGCCGCCAGCAGGACGTGTCGGGCCTGAGCCGACAATGGATCCTGCAGTATCGCCACTGGTTCGGCCGCTAAGCTTGCAGCCGAACCGATCCTGAGACCTCCGGAGAATCGCATGACACCCACGCATCCGTCCCGCCGCAGCCTCGTCGGCATGGCAACGGTCGCCGCGCTGCTCCTCGGTGGCTGCGCGGTGTCCGCGGTATCCACCCAGCCGCTGCGCCTGCGCGCGCAGGACACCCTCGCCGTGCTGCCCTTCAGCAACCTCACCGACGTCCCGCAGGCGCAACTGCGCGCGCAGGCCATCGCGGTGTCGCTGCTGCGCCAGCGCGGCCTGCGCAAGGTCGTGGTCTATCCCCAGCCCGGCGCCGGCGATCTGCTGCAGGCCCCCGTCGAGCCCAGTGCCGCGCAGCAGCTGCGCTGGGCGCGGCGGCAGGGCGCCACCTACGCGCTGGGCGGCAACGTCACCGAATGGCGCTACAAGACCGGAGTGGACAACGAGCCCGCGGTGGGCGTGACCCTGCAACTGCGCCGGGTGGCCGACGGCAGCGTGGCCTGGAGCGCCAGCGGCGGGCGCTCGGGCTGGGGCTACCAGGGCCTGGCGGCGGTCGGGCAGCAGCAGATCGCCGCGCTGCTCTCCGGACTGCAGGTGGTCGCCGGCCCGAAGCCGGCGCAACGTTGAACGGCTGACGCGGACCGCCCGGCGATGAAACGTTCCCTGGCCTCCGCGGCGCGCTGGCGCCAGCGACGCTGGCCCTGGCGCGATGCGGCGCGCATGGGTTCGTGGTTCGCCGACCTCGAAAGCGTCGTGCTGCCGCTGCTCATCCTCGGGCTGGGCTGGAAGCTGCGGCCGCAGGATGCCCTCGGCATCCATGCCGGTTTCCCCTGGGCCTGGCTCGGGCCCTGGCTGGTCGCCGTGCGCTATGGAGCCGGACGCGGTCTGTTCGGCGCGGCGCTGTACGCCGCCTTCTGGGAACTGAGCATGCGCCTGGGGCTGGCTCCGGCGGCGGCTATCTTTCCTTCCGAGTACTTCCTCGGCGGCGTGCTCATGACCCTGGTGCTGGGCGAATTCGGCACCGCGATCGTCAACCGCCAGGATCTGCACCGCGAGGTCGCGCGCGACCTGCGCGCGCGCCTGGAGCGCACCAAGCGCCGGCTGTTCCTGGTCAAGGAGGCGCTGGACACCCTGGAGCAGGAGCTCACCGACCGCCCGCTGACCCTGCGCGACGCCATGCTCGAGATGCGGCGCAGCTTCGCCTTCGCCACGCCGGGCGTCGGCGCGGCCCATGCGGGCGGCCCGCCGCTGCCCGATCCCAACGCGTTCATGCTGCTGCTCAGCCAGGCCTGCCGCCTGCTCGAGGCCGGGGTGTTCGTGCGCCGGCGCCAGGGCCGGGCGTGGCGCTGGGAACAGGCCTTCTCGCTGGGCCAGGATCTGCCGCTGCTCGACGCCGGGCACCCGCTGATCGAGCGCTGCCTGCAAAGCGGCGAGGCCGTGCACGTGGCCCAGGAGCGGGCGGCGGAGGCCGAGCGCAGCCAGTGGGTGTTCGCCGCCCCGCTGCGGCTGGACGAGCAGGGCCGTCCGGACGCGCTGCTGGCCGTGCACTCGATGCCCTTCATGTCCTTCGAGCAGCAGAACCTGCAGCGCCTGCAGGTTCTGTGCGCGTCCTACCTCGACTTCGCCCATCTGGAGGCCGGTGTAGCGCCGATCCGCGAGGCCTGGCCGCAGGCGCCGGTCGGGCTGCAGCAGGAGTGGGCGCAGCTCAGCGGGCTCGGCCTGCGCACGCGCCTGCGCAGCTACTGCGCGGTATGGATGCACGAGGGCCCGCTCGATGCCGAGGAATTCTCCGAGTTCTCCTCGCGGCAGCCGGTGGAAAGCTCGATGTGGACCTTCGAGACCGCGTCGGGCGCGGCGCTGGTCGTGCTGCTGCCGCTGATCAGCGCCTCCGCGGTGGCACATTACCGCGGCGAAATGCAGGAAGTGCTGGAGCAGATCCGCGAGCGTTCGGGCCATCCGGAGCCGGCTCCGGCGCCGGCCCACCTGCTCCTCGTGCAGGGCCCGCCGGGCATGCTCGAGTTGCGCGCCCTGATCGACAGCGCCGGCCCGCCGCCGAGCGACGTGGAGTCGTGGCGGTGAGGGCCCGCGCGTGGATCGAGCGGATGGCGCTGATCGCGCTGGCCGCGCTGGCCGGCGCCCTCGAGGTCGCGGCGGCGCGCATCCTGCCCGGTGCGGCGCATTCCGGAAGCTGGCTGCCGTTCTGGATGTTTCACCTGGGCGCGTCGCTGCTCGCCGCGCCTGTGCTGCGCGCGCTGCTGCCGCCGGCCTACCGCCAGCCGCGCGCCACCGCGCTGGCGCTGCTCGTGGCGCTCGCCGTGTTCCTACCCTTCGGCGGCGCGCTGGGCGTGGTGCTCGCCGCGCGCCTGGCGCATGCGCTGCCGGTGCGGCGGCAGGATCTCGGCATGTTGCGCCAGACGCCGCAACTCGAGGTGTTCGCGGTGTCTCCGGCCGACGACTCCCTGCGCACGGCCGCGCCCGCCGGGCAGACCGCGCGCATCGCGCGGGATCAGAGCCAGCCGCAGGATCAGCGCATCCGTGCCGTGCTCGCGCTGCGCGACATGCCCCCGCGCCTGGCCCTGCCGGTCATGCGCCGCCTGCTCAGCGATCCCGACGAGGAAATCCGCCTGCTTGCCTACGGCATCAGCAGCGCCTGGGAGCAGCGCCTGAGCGACGCCCTGCAGGACGCCATGCGCGAACTGCGGCAGGCGCAGGCCGGCGCGGGTGGCGCCGACGCCGTGGCGCGCAGCGCGCGGCGCGTGGCCGAGATGCACATGGAATCCATCTACCAGGGGCTGGCGCAGGGCGACCTGCGGGCCTTCGCGCTGGATCAGGCGCTGCACCACTGCGGCATCGCGCTGGAGGCCATGCCGCGCGATACCGGGCTGCGCATGATGTTCCTGCGCCTGTCGCTGGCCGCGCGCCGCATCGACGATGCGCGCGAGGCGCTGCGCGAACTGGCAGCGCAGGGCGCCGGCGATGCCTTGTGGCGCCCCTACGCGGCCGAGGTCGAGTGGGGTGAGCGTCATTACGATCGCATCGCTCCGCTACTCGCCCCGCTGGATCCGGGCCAGGTGGCGCCGCGCCTGCGTCCGCTGCTGCGCACCTGGAACACCAGGCCCGATCCGGCGGTGGCCGGCGCGGGCACCGCAACCGCCTGAATCGCATGGACCGTCCGGACTTCGCCGATACCCAGCCGCAGGCCTCCGAGGCCGCGCACGACATCGACGTCATGCTGCTGCTGGAGGGCACCTACCCCTACGTCTCCGGCGGGGTGTCGAGCTGGGTGCACCAGATCCTGCGCGGCTTTCCGCGGTTGCGCTTCCACCTGGTGTTCATCGGCTCGCGCGAGGAGGACTACGGCAAGGCGCGCTACCAGCTTCCGGACAACGTCGTCGGCCTGACGCACCAGTACCTGTTCAGCCAGGCCCTGCTGCCGCCTCCCGAGGAACTGCGCGGCGAGGGCCCGACGGCGCGGCTGGTCGACGACCTGCACGACCTGTTGCGCGAAGGCCAGGATCGCGCCAGCCGCGCCCAGCTGTTGCGCACCAGCCTGGAGGCGATGTCCGACAAGCTCGACCTTGCCTACTTCCTGCACGCGCGCGACTCCTGGGCCTATATCGCCGACCAGTACCGGCTGCGCTGCACCGACCCGTCGTTCGTCGATTACTTCTGGACCGTGCGCACCATGCACACGCCGATCTGGACGCTGGCCGAGCTGGCGCGCAGCCTGCCCCGGGCCAGGGTCTACCACACCGTGTCCACCGGCTATGCCGGCTACCTGGGGGCGATCCTGGCGCGCATGCACGACAAGCCGCTGATCCTTTCGGAGCATGGCATCTACACCAAGGAACGGCGCATCGACCTGTTCGCCTCGACCTGGATCAGCGACAACACGCCGCTGCTCGAGCGCAGCGCGGGCGAGGTCGGCTATTTCCGCAAGCTGTGGATCCGGCTGTTCGAATCCCTCGGCCGCATGTGCTACGACACGGCCGACCCGGTGATCGCGCTGTACGAGTCCAACCGTCTGCGCCAGGTGGCCGACGGCGCCGACCCGCTGACCACCTGCTGCATCCCCAACGGCATCGACCTGCCGCTGTTCGCCGCCACGCGCGCCGCGCGCCCGCCGGTGCCTCCGCTGGTGATGTGCCTGATCGGGCGCGTCGTTCCCATCAAGGACGTGAAGACCTTCATCCGCGCGGTGCGCGTGGCGCGCAACCGCCTGCCCGGGCTGCAGGGCTGGATCGCCGGGCCGCAGGAGGAGCACCCGGACTACGTGCGCGAATGCCGCGAGCTGGCGGAAAGCCTGCAGCTCGGCGACAACCTGCGTTTTCTCGGCTTCCAGCGCACGCCCGAGCTCATGCCCGCGATCGGACTGGTCGTGCTGTCGTCGATCAGCGAAGCCCTGCCGCTGGTGCTGCTCGAAGGCTTCGCCGCCGGCGTGCCGGCGGTGACCACCGATGTCGGCTCCTGCAGGCAGCTGCTCTACGGACTGGGCGACGACGACACCGCGCTGGGAGCCGCCGGTTCGGTGGTCGGCATCGCCGATGCGCAGACGCTGGGCGAGGAATGCGCGGCCCTTCTCAGCGACCCTCCGCGCTGGCACGCCGCGGCCCAGGCGGGCATGACCCGGGTGGAGCGCTACTACACCCAGCAGCTGATGTTCGAGCGCTACCGCCAGGTCTACGACGACGCGCTGCAGCGCAGCACCGAGCGCGCCGCCGGCTGGGACGACCAGCCCGGCGCGCTGGCCTCGGTGCTGCGCGGCGAGGAACTGCCGCTCGACGAACTGCCGCTGGACGAGGAGTGGGTCGACCTGCCGATCGACGCCCCATCGGGCGGCGGCGCTTCCGGGGCCTGAGCGAACATGGCCGGGATCGGTTTCGAGCTGCGCAAGCTGCTGCGTTCGCAGTCCTACTTCGGGCTGCTGCGCGCCTATGTGTACGCCTCCATCATCAGCTCGGGGCCCTGGGTGTTCTCCATCATCGGCCTCATGGCCACCGGGGTGCTGGCGCTCGGCGTGGTCGTGCCCAGCGTGCTCATCACCCAGTTCCAGGTGACGGTCACCTACCTGATCATGGCCTCGCTGGTGCTCACCGGCGGCCTGCAGCTGGGCTTCACGCGCTGGGTGGCCGACCGCCTGTTCGAAGGCCGCCGCGACGACATCGGCGCCGCCTACCTCGGGGTCATGCTGGTCACCACGGCCGTCTCCGGAGGCTTCGGCCTGCTGGTCGCGACGCTGGCCTTCCCGGGCGCCGACGTGCTGTACAGAGCCCTCGTCGTGTTCGGCTGCACCCTGCTGTGCAACCTGTGGATCAGCACCGCGTTCCTGTCCGGCCTGAAGAACTATCGCCTGATCGTCCTGCTGTACGCGCTCGGCTACGGGATCTCTGTGTTTCTTTCGATGCTCGCAAGGCCCTGGGGAATCGACGGCCTGCTCGCCGGCTTCCTCGGCGGCCAGTTCGCGATGTGGGTGGCCATGCTGTGGCTGGTGCTGCGCAACTTTCCGGTGCGCGGCCCGCTCGATCTGCAGTGCTTCCGCCCCGGGCGCATGTACCCGGCGCTGCTCGCCGGGGGCGTGCTGTACAACCTCGGCATCTGGTCCGACAAGCTGGTGTTCTGGTTCGATCCGTCGACCTCGCGGCCGGTCATCGGCATGCTGCGCGCGTCGATGATCTACGACCTGCCGGTGTTCCTCGCCTACCTGTCGGTGATTCCCGGCATGGCGGTGTTCCTGGTCAAGTTCGAGACCGACTTCGTCGAGTGGTACGACGCCTTCTACCGCACCGTGCGCGAAGGCGGGGCGCTGCACGACATCGTGCGCTACCGCGAGCGCATGCAGAACGTGGTGCGCGAAGGCATCTACCAGATCCTCAAGGTGCAGGCGCTCACCCTGCTGTCGCTGTACACCTTCATCCCGGCGCTGTTCCATGCCATCGGCATCAGCCGCCTGTACATGCCGCTGTTCATGGTGCAGGCGGTCGCCGCCAGCTTCCAGGTCATGCTGCTGGCCGTGCTCAACGTGTTCTACTACCTCGACCGCCGGCGCGACGTCGTGCTGGTGACCGCCACGCTGTGCGCGCTCAACGCCGCGCTCAGCCTGCTGAGCATCCGCCTCGGCCCCGATTTCTACGGCTACGGCTTCGCTGTCGCCGTGCTGTGCGCCCTGTTCCTCGGCCTGCTGCTGCTGCAGAGCATCTTCCGCAAGCTGGAGTTCCGCACCTTCATGCTGCAGTGAATCGCGCCGCTCGTCGGCGTTCCGCGACCGCTGGTCGGGAAAGCCTTGGCGCGGCGGCTTGCGGCGCGGCACCATGAACCTGTACTGCATGTGCAGGGGAGTGCCGGAGGAAGCGCAATGTGCCGTGGGCGCGGGCGGGGTTTCACCGCGATCGAACTGCTGGTGACGCTGGCCATCGCCGCCATCGTGCTGCTGGTGGCGCTGCCGAGCCTGCGCCCGCAGCTTGCCGCCGCGGAGGCACGATCCACGGCCAGCGACATCGCCGATGCGCTGCAGTACGCGCGCCAGTACGCCCTCAACACCTCCAACCTGGTGACCTTCACCCCCAGTGGCTGCGGCTACACCGTGGCCACCGTCGGCGGCACGCAGTTGCTCGACGCCGGATCGGCCGGCGGCAACGGGGTGAGCTGCCAGCCCATCGGCCAGGCGCTGTCCTTTCTCGGTGACGGTTCGGTCGCGCTGTGCACCCAGGGCGCGCAGGGCCTGAGCTGCAGCCCGGCCAAGGCCACGGCGTCGGCCCAGGTCAGCGGCGGCGGCAGCACCTGGCAGGTGTCGCTGACGCCCGGCGGCATGATCTCGACCAGCACCTCATGACCACCGTTGCCTGCCGATCGCGCCGCTTCCAGCATGGCCTGACCCTGCTGGAAGTGCTGGTCGCGATGCTCGTGTTCCTGGCCGCGGCCAGCGCGCTGGTACTGCTGATCAACCAGTCCTACATCGCCAACGCGCAGGCGCTGCGCAGCTTCGCCGCGACCAGCACCGCGCAGAGCCTGCTCGCGATGGTCGAGGGCAACCCGTCGGCGATGGCATCGCTCGACGGTCTCAGCCTGAGCGCCGCCAACCCCTCCGGCAGCAGCGGCAGCCCGGCGGCCATCGTCGACTGGTGGAAGACCCAGGTCGCCGTGTATCCCGACCTGCTGTCGCTGGATGTTGCCACCTATCCCTCCGGCAGCACCACCCACGCGGCCTGCAGCCCGGGCGCGCCCTGTCGGCTCAGCACGGAGGTCAAGGTGCGCTCGGCCTTCGGCGGCAGCATGCTGCGCACCTTCGTCCTGCAGGACGGATTCTGATGATGCAGCCTCCACGATGCCGCCGCCGCGCGCGCATGGCGCGCGGATTCACCCTGGTGGAGATCCTGGTCGCGCTGGCGCTGGCGACCATCCTCGGCCTGCTGGCCTTCATCGCCTTCGCCAGCCTGGAGGGCAACGGCGTGCGCGCCAGCGATTCGGCGCAGCTGCAGAACAACGCGCGCATCGGCATGACCCTGCTCAGCGACGATCTGTCGCGCGCCGGCTTCATGCTCTACGGCCCCTCGGGGCAGGGACGTTGCGCACGACTGCTCACCTACAACAGCCACCTGTCGACCACCGCGATTAGCGATCAGTGGCCGGTATCCAGCGTCGTGCAGACCACCAGCGGACTGCTGCCGCAGACCACCGGCATCCATTTCGGCTACGCCGACCCGGGAGGTGCCGCCACCGACGCCATCAGCGTGTCCTACAGCGCCGGCTTCGGCACCGCAGGCGCCGCCGCTTCCGCAGGCGTGCGCGTGGTCAAGGCCACCAGCGGCACGCTGAGCAATGCCTCGCTGTTCCTGTCCGACACCTCGGGCTTCCAGGTCGGTGATGTCGACATGGTGGTGCTGCCATCGCGCAACGTCTGCATCCGCTTCCAGGTCACGCAGACCGGGGGCGGCGGCGCCGGCAACATCGTGCACAACTCGGGCGCCAGCACGGCCGGAATCAATCCGCCCAACGGATTCAACGGAGTGTCCAGCCTGGCCAGCCCGGCGCTCAGCCCGAGCCTGGGCACGGCCGACCTGGCGCAGGCCTATGTGCAGGACTTCGGACAGATCCAGGGCGCCGATGGGCCCCTCACCGTGACCTACAGCATCCGCCCCGACCCGAATGTGCCGACCACTCCGGATCTGTGGCGCACGGTGGTCAACGCCCTCGGCACGGTCGTCAGCGACGCGCCGGTGGCGCACAACGTGGTGCTGCTGCACGCATTGTTCGCCCCGCTGGTCAACGGCCAGTTGCAAGCCTTCGAGCCGTGGTCCGGCGGTGCATCCAGCATTGTCGGCAGCAAGCAGCAGAACGCGGTCGGCGCGGTCGAGGTCGCCTACGTCGTGCGCAAGCCCGACAGCGCCGGGCGCGGCGGCAACCCGGCCACGCTGAGCGTGCTCGACGAAACCTACACCCCGCCGGCCGGCGACACCTACCAGTACCAGGTCTTCTCGCAGGTCGTGTACCTGCGCAACGTGGCATGGAACCAGTCTTGAAGCCCCGACAAGGCCAGCGCGGTGCGGTGCTGCTGGTGATGCTGTCGCTGTTCCTCGTCATCCTGCCGCTGGCGCTGCTGGCGATCTACGCGCGCACGCTGCAGAACGACACCTTCTCCAGCTCCTACCTGTGGCGCGCGCAGGCGCGCGACGCCGCCAACCAGGCCATGGCCGCGCTGCGCGGCAGCATCGCCCAGAGCATCGGTACCGACGGCCTGCTCGAATACCAGTCCTCGCCGCCGGCCTGGTACGTCGCCAACGCCGGCAATGTGCAGCCGGCCTCGGCCGCCTTCTGGAGCGGTTGCGCGAGCGGCAAGCTGTGTCAGTCGGGCAGCGTGACCCTGGCCAACGGCAGCGGCCGCACCAGCTTCCGGATTCTGCAAGTGGTCACGCCCACCGGTGTCATCGACGACACCCTGTGCAATCCGGGCTACGTCGCGGTGTTCTACAACGTGTGGGTACAGGCCACGGCCAGCGCCAACCCGGCCGCGGGTTCGGCCACCACGCAGGCCGTCTACCGCGCCTGCATCCTGCAAGACAGCTGAACGGGGCAGAGCATGGACGAGACCCAAGGCATGGCGCGCGCCCCGGTGCTGGGCATGGTTCTGGCCGGGTTGCTGCTGCAGCCCTGGGCGCTGCCGCCGGCGCATGCGGCCACCGCCTCGCAGCGCGCGCAGGTGGTGATCGCGATCGGCAATTCGCAGTCGATGGACGGCGACCTCGGCGGCGCCATCATGACCGGATCGGGTCGGCTGCCCGACAGCCTGACGAGCCTGTACGACAGCAGCTCTCCGGTGGACTACACGATCCCGGTGGGCTTCACTCCGCCGCTGGACGCGGGTCAGAACGGCCTGGCACCCTATACCTATGCGCAAAACGGCCTGCTCTACGACAACAGCGCCAGCCGCCTGAACGTGGCCAAGGCCGGGATCGGCGGCGTGCTCTCCAAGTACCTGGGCAGCATGGACTTCGCCCTCGAGGACTACGGCACCTCGAGCCCCCAGGAGTTCAGCACCCTGGTGTACTACATGTCGCCGGCCGGGGGCTTCCAGTTCTCCGACACCCTGCCGGCCAACGGATTCACCAGCTACGCGGCCTATGCGAGCTTCGTCGGCAACCCGGCCAACGCGCAGGCCAGCCCGGCCGCCACGCGCTGGGTGCTCAATCCCTGCCACGACTACGACAGCGCATCGTCCGGCGTGAAGAACTACTGCGCGACCATCGATGCCACGGGCCTGTATCCCAACGGCGCGCTCAAGGGCAGCACCTACATGGAAATCGCCGCTTCCAGCGACGATCCCGACATCAACGACGTGCTGTACGCGCAGGGTGCCAGTCCGCTGTCGGTCGACTACGGCGGCGCCTATGCGGCGCTGAACTATCGCAGCTACCTCGGCCCGATCACCGCCACCAGGACACCCTACACCTACTTCACGCTGGGCAATTACGAGCAGGGTTCGGTATCGGTGGGGTACAACCAGTACACCGATCCTGTTTCGAGCATCACCGGCCCGACCAACGCCGGCTATGTCCCGTATTCCCCGCAGGTCCTGTATGCCCAGCGCGGCTTCGGCTACTACGACTACGGCACCGAGAGCGCCACCGGCGGCCGGACCGTGGTGGGCATGACCACCGACCTCGATGGCCTGACCCCCAACACGAGTTCCTTCACCACCGCGTACAACGCCGACATGGCCAGCTTCAACGCCGCGCTGCTGCCCGAGACCGACAGCGCGTCCACCGGTGAGATCAAGGCCGAAGCGAGCCAGGCCGCCACCGCCGGGTTGGTGCAGGGCGCCGGCAGCGTGCTGTCGAAGCTGACGCCTTCGTGCAGCGGCCAGTACGTGATCCTGGTCACCGACGGGCTGCCGACCATGGATCTGCAGGGCAACGCCTGGCCGCCGCTGGGAAGCGCCGCGGGCCAGGGCTATGGCGTGACCGCGGCCTTCTACGGCGAACCCGCGGATTCCAGCTACGGCATCGTCGATGACTCCGCCAACCTGCCGGCTGGACAGGTTCCGGGTGCGCTCGACGCGGCCAACACCAACGACCAGGCGCTGGCGGACACCATCAGCGCCATCCAGGCGCTGGCTGCCAAGGGCATCAAGACCTACGTCATCGGCCTGGGCGCCGGCGTCGATGCGAGCACCAATCCGGCCGCCCACTATGCGCTGAACGCCATGGCCATCGCGGGTGGAACCCAGCAGGAGTATCCGGCCAACGATGTCGCGACCTTCGACAACGCGCTCAAGACCATCGCCGCCACCATCTACGGCGACGTCATCGCCTCCGCCCCGGCGGTTCCCGGCTACGTGCAGGGCGGCACCCTGGCCTATGTGCTCGGCTCGAACAACCAGTACGGAAGCGAGCACGGCCTGTTCGAGGCCTTCGCCACCGATGCCAACGGCAACCTCTCGAGCAGTGCGGCCTGGCAGCTGCAGATGACCGCCACGCAGCGCCAGACCGCGCTGTACACCGACCAGGGCAGCGGCACGGGCGTGGCGCTGCTCAGCGGCGAGTCGGCGGCCGCCTTCGGCAATCCGGCCAGTCCGAGCGCGCAGACCATCATCGACTACACCATCGACCCGTCCTACGGCGGCGGCGCCTACCTGGCCGGGCGCAGCAGCGGCAGCTTCCTCGGCACCATCACCGCACAGGCGGACAAGCCGGTGATCCTGGGTGCGCCGAACAACGCGTATTTCATCGGCAGCGCCAGCTACCGCAGCTTCGCACAGGCCAACGCCGCGCGCCAGCCGCTGGTGCTCTTCACCGCCAACGACGGATTCCTCTACGCCGTCTCGGCCGGCAGCAGCACGCCGGGAACCCTGCAATGGGCATGGATCCCCTCGGTGCTGCTGCCCAGCCTGCAGGATTACGTCAATTTCCCCAAGTCACAAGCGATGAACGGCGGCTTGCGCACGGTGGACAGTGCAGACGCCAGCGGCAACTGGTCCACCTACGTCGTCGGCACGGCCGAAGGCGGCGCGCTGCACTACGACCTGCAACTCAGCAACTGCAGCGCATCGACCGGAACCACCGCCAGCGCGTGCACGCCGACGGTCGACAAGGTGTGGTTCGACCAGCAGGCCGGCGCCGTCTCGCCGCCGCAGGTCGCGCCGCAGGCGCCGCAGACGTGGTGGGATTCCGCGGATGTGGCCTACGCCTACTACTTCACCACCACCGGCAGCGGCTCGGCAGCCACCTCCTATCTCAACATCATGCGCCTGTACGACGGGTCGACGAGCCGCTACGCGGTGGGTTTCACTCCATCGTCGACAGCCTATGTCAACACCTCGTCGGGCAGCCTGTTCGTCGGCGACACCGCAGGCAACGTGTGGTCCTTCGACCTCACCGCGGGCAGCACGGCCAAGGACGTGGCCGCCACCGCGCAGGATCTCGGCAGCGTGCCCAACGCCTCGACCGCCGGGGCGGTGCGCTTCGTGGGTGAGGCGCAGACTTCCAGCGGCATCTACCTGTGGGCGACCAACGACCGGCAGGTCAGTGTGTTCAAGTTCACCGGCGGGGCGATCAGCTCCACGGCAGGCACCGGCTGGACCCCGTGGTGGTGGTCGTCGACCACCGGCTCGGGCGCGGCCAGCGTGAGCACCTCCAGCAACGGCAGCACGACGAGCAGCATGGTCGACACCAGCAGCAATCCCGGTGTCGGCTCCACCAGCGCACCCTACTGGCTCGATGCCGGCAGCCTGATCACCGACGCCTCGGCGGTGGAGGCCGCCACGCTGATCGTCCCGGTCAGCGTCAGCTCCGTCACTTCCTGCTCGGTGCCCACTGCGCAGTACGACTTCTTCAACCTCGCCGGCGGCACCTTTCCGCAGAAGACCTTCTACGACCCGAACAAGAACTACCTCACCGCCAAC
Source organism: Pseudomonadota bacterium (assembly GCA_021805825.1). Taxonomy (GTDB): domain Bacteria; phylum Pseudomonadota; class Gammaproteobacteria; order Burkholderiales; family Burkholderiaceae_C; genus Thiomonas_A. The sequence continues at coordinate 8,642 of JAJZEC010000041.1, read as the reverse complement.
CCGGTGATCGGCCTCGGCATCGCCTATTCGCCCGAGATCTCGCAGGATGCCGGCGGCTCCGCGCTGGTGTACGGCACCGCCGCACAGAACCAGCAGGGCAAGATCGGCTTCCAGGTCGCTGCCACCAGCGGGCTGCATGTCGGCCCCGGGGTCGTCGGCTGGCAGCCGTTGTGGATGACCCAGCCCTGAGTCGCCAGCCCGGCGTCGCGCGGCGCGCGCCGGGTAGCATTCCGGGCATGCCACCTTCGACCGCAGCGGCCGGCGCGCCGATCCTCGTCACCGGAGCCAGCGGCTTCATCGGCCGCCACCTCGCGCTGCGTCTGCTGCGGCAGCGGCGGCCGCTGCGCGTGCTGGTCCGCGATGCACGGCGACTCGATCCGGCGGTGCGCGCGGCCGCCGAGGTCGTGCAGGGCGACCTGCTGCAGTCCGACAGCCTGGTCGCGGCGGTGCGCGACTGCGCCGCGGTGTTCCACTGCGCGGGCAATGTCGCGACCTGGGATCGCTGGGCGTCGTACCATGCGGCCAACGTCGCCGGCGTCGGCCATCTGTTGCGGGCCATCGAGCAGGCAGCAGCCGGGGGCGGTGGTCTGCCGTCGCGGCTGGTGCACCTGTCCACCGTCGATGTCTACGGTTACCCGCGACGGCCGCGCGCGGAGGACGCGCGCAGCGACGGCGGCGCCTTCGGCTACGGCCGCAGCAAGGCGCAGGGCGAAGCCCTGCTGCGCCGCGAAGCCGCCCGTTTGGGGCTGTCCTGGTGCGTGCTGCGTCCGACCAACGTGATGGGCCCGCACAGCCCGTTCATCGAGCGCATCGGCGACGAACTGCGCGCCGGCCTGATGCTGCGTGTCGGGCGCGGGCGTGCCGATTGCGGCTTCCTCTACGTCGACAACCTGGTCGACTGCCTGTTGTGGGCCGAGCAGGCGCCACAGGCGCACGCCGCCTGCTTCAACGTGCGCGATCCAGTGCAGATCAGCTGGGCACGTTTTCTCGACGACCTGCGCCAGGGCATCGGCGGCCGCGGCCGGGTGCTCGACCTGCCGTTCCCGGTCGCCGATTCGGCCGCCCACCTGCTGCAGGGTGGCCACCGCCTGCTGCGGTTGCGTCGCGAGCCGCTGCTCCACCCGTTGCTGGTGCGCATGTTCGGTCGCACCTGCGCACACGACCTGCAGCGCCTGCGCGCCGCCGGCGCGCCGCTGGGCTCGGTGTCCTACGACCAAGCGATGCAGCAGTCGGTGCAGTGGTACCTGCAGGCGCGGGCCGCAGGCTGAGCGCGCCGCGGCCGGGCCGCCGCGCGGCGGCGGCTTGAGCACGCGGGCGTCGTCTGCGATACTGGCAGGATCTATTCGGCACCAGCGTCCCGGGCGCCATGCGCGGGGCGCGCGAACCGATGACGCCGCAGGGCGCTGCGGCCTCCCACGGGCACGATCGGGGCATGGACCGTCACGAACCTGGAACCACGCAGGCAAGCGCGGCGGCGGACGCCGATCCACGCGCCCGCGTGCGCGCCGAGAAGCTGTACCCGCCGCGGATGCAGCCGCACACGGTGCGGCGCGATGCGATCCTCGAGCAGGTGGTGCGCCTGGGCGCGGTGCGCGTGACCCTGCTGCTCGGGCCGGCCGGCAGCGGCAAGTCGACCGCGATGGCGCAGGTTCTGCTTGCCCAGGCTGCGCGCGGCTGGGCCACGGCCTGGTTGACCCTCGACGAGGGCGAGAACGATCCGCGGCGCTTCGAGTCCCATCTGCAGGCGATGCTGGCGTCGGTGCAGGCCGAAGGCGCCGCGGTCGCCGCGAGGCCCCCCGGCGTCGCGCTGCACGACTGGGCGGCCGAGCAGTTGATGGGCGTGCCACGGCCGGTGGCGCTGTTCTTCGATGACTTCCATCTGCTGCGGGAAGCCTCGGTGCAGCAGTTCTTCCGCGACCTGCTCCGTGCCTGGCCGGCGCGCCTGCGCTTGTACATCGGTTCGCGTTCGACTCCCGACATCGGGGTGTCCAAGCTGCTGGTGGCGGGACAGGCCAGCGTGCTGCGGGCGGAGGATCTGTACTTCTCCAACGACGAGACGTCGACGCTGTTCGCCACCGGCACGGCGCCCTCGCTGACGCCGCAGGAACTGAACCTGGTGCATCAGCGCACCGAGGGCTGGCCCGCCGGTCTGCAGTTGTTCCGCCTGGCGCTTGCCAATCCCGCATTGCGCGGATCGCTGCACGACCTCGTCGGGCACGGCTCGCGCGAACTGGCGGAATACCTTGCCGACAACGTATTGTCCCAGCAGGAGCCGCAGGTGCGCCGCTTCCTGCTGCGCACCTCGGTGTTGCGCCGGCTGAGCGCGCCGCTGTGCGACGCCGTCCTCGGAGGCGGCTGCGCCGCCGGGCAGGTGCTGCTGCGCGTCGAGCGCGAGGGCCTGTTCCTGTCACCGATCGATCCCGCGTTCACCTGGTTTCGCTACCACGGCCTGTTCGCGGCGCACCTGCGCGACACCCTGGAACGAACCGAGCCCGAGGCGCTGCTCGATGCCCACGGCGCCGCCGCGCGCTGGCATCTGGAGCATGGCTCGCTGGAGGAGGCCGTCTTCCATGCCCTGGGCTGCGACGACCTCGACCTCGCGGCGCAGGCGCTGGATCGCTGGGCCGGGGATCTGATCGCGGGCGCCGAACTCGTGACGGTCGAGCGGTGGTACGAACGTCTGCCGCTGCGGCAGGTCGCGAGCCGCCCGAGCCTGGCCATCAAGGTGGCGTGGGCACTGATCTTCCTGCGGCGCCGCGACAAGCTCGCTGCGTTGCTGCCCAGCCTGCAGCGCAGCGGCGGCGCCACGGACGACGGCGCGCCCGGGGGACAGCGCGGCGAGGCCGCGGCCGGGCAGCCGGCGGTCGTGCTGTCGATGGCTGCGCTGTTCCGCGACGACCTGCAGGGCGGTGCCGAACGCGCCACCGCTGCGCCGATCGGCGAGCCAGGCGCGAGCCGCTTCGCTTCTTTCGAGCTGGGGGCCGCCTGCAACCTGCTGGCGTTCTGGCATCTGACCGGCGGGCGTTTCGAGGACGCGCGGGCGATGATCGCTCTGGCCTGGACGCACAACCAGCGCGCCGGCGCCTCGTTCAGCCGCGGGTACACCGAGGCGGTCGAGGATCTGGCCCTGGTCATCGGCGGCCTGCCGCACCGCGCCGTGCACCGCGTCGGAGGTGGCGACGTCGTCACGCCGCGTCTGGCGCTGGCCTCGGCGGCGCAGGCCGCGGCCCGGATCTGGGCCGCCTACGAAGCCGACGAGCCCGACCTCGTCGCGCAGCTCGGCGGCCGCTTCCTCGATGAGATCTCGCGTGGCACGGTGCCCGACTTCCTGGCGCTGGCCTACGTCGCGATGGCGCGTGCGCACGCCCAGGGCGGGCGCGAGTCCGCCGCGCAGCGCACGCTCGACGCGCTCGAGCGCATCGCGCTGGGCAGCGACTGGCAGCGCGTGGCGCGGATGGTGGGATGGGAACGCGTGCGGCGCGAGCTCGTCGCCGGTCGCCTTGCCGCGGCCGAGGCGATCGCCGCGCGCCTCGGCGACACCGACGCCTGCGACACCACGACCCTGCCGATTTCCGAAATGCTCGAAGGCCGGGTGCTCGGGCGCCTGCGGCTGGCCGTGCATCGCCGGGACTGGGCGCGCGCGGCGCATTTCCTGGCCGCCTCGCAGCCGTTGTCTCCGGCGCGCAGGTTGCTGGCGATCCGGCTGCGCACCCTCGAGGCGCTGATGCAGCATGCCAGGCAGCGCGTTGGCGAGGCGCAGCGCGCGCTGCTGGAAGCCGCGCGCCTGGCCGCCGAGGGCGGGTGCGTGCGCGCCTTGCTCGACGAAGGGCCCGCGGTGGTGGCCTTGCTGCGGGACATGATGCCGTCGATCGCCGCCCTCGACGACCCGGCGGCGAGCGGCGAGGGCTGTACCGACTTCGGCAGCCGGCTGCTGCGTGTCGCGGGCCTTTCGGCGCAGGCGTCAGGCCACGCCGCGGCCGCCGTTCCGCTCGAGCCGCTGTCCGAGCGCGAGGAGCAGATTCTCGGCCTGCTGCGCGCCGGCGCGGCCAACCGGGAGATCGCCGCGGCGCTGCTGCTTTCGGAGAACACCGTCAAGTTCCACCTGAAGAACCTGTACGCCAAACTCGGCGTCGGCAGCCGCGGCCAGGCCATTGCCGCGGCCAACGCCCTGCAGCCGGCCGGCAGCCCCCCGGGTTTGTCTGGAGTCCAGACTACCCGTACGGGTGGTCGTTTGCGGCCGCATCCCTCCTAGAGTACGGCTCATGCAGAAGCGCGCCGGCATGCCACCACGGCATCCGGGACACGCGCCACCGATGCCACCCAGGAGACCAGACATGCGCCATTCCTTGCCACGGTCGCACGCCACGTAGAAGCGCGGGCGGCAGAGGGAGGCGTCGCGTCATCCGTCGGCGGCGAGGACAGTTCGGGGGCGGGGAATCGATGCCCGACTGGACCGTCCCTGGCGAATGGCAGCAGGCTCAGCCCCCGCCGCCCACGCTCCAGCGCAGGCACGGAGGCGGGTGTGCCAGCCCGCCGCCTCGTGCGGCCCGTTCCCCCAGGCGATGTACCCAGGCGATGCCCTCCACGGGCCGCGCGGGCTTCGTTCACCCTTTGCAGGCACATCATGACCCTTCACCAGGACTCCGAGGCCTCGGCCTCGCGCGGCACGCCACCGCCGCGCAAGGCGCGCAACCGCCTTGTCAACATCGACAACGGGGGCACGCTGACCGACATCTGCGTCATCGACGCCGACCGGGTGTACCGTGCCAAGACGCTGACGACGCCGCACGACCTGTCGCAGTGCCTGTTCGACGGCCTGCGCAAGGCCTCGCTGGCGGTGTTCGGCCGCGAGGATCTGCAGGCGCTGCTGCTGTCGACCGCGGCCATCCGCTATTCGACCACCCAGGGAACCAACGCGCTGGTCGAGCGCAAGGGACCCCGGCTCGGGTTGATCGTCGGCGGAACGCTCGATGCGGCCGCGGTGACCGCGGCCGGCGCCGCCGGCGACCTGCTCGATGCCGTCGTCGGCGCGCGCATCGTGCGCCTCGACGCCGGACTCGAGGGACAGGCGCTGCAGTCGGCCGCGGTCCAGGCGGTGGCCGACCTCACCGCCGCCGGGGCCAATCGCCTGGTGGTGTCCTTCGGGGGGCCGCGGCGGCGCGAGCAGGAAGCACAGGTCAAGCGGCAGCTGCTGCGCACCTTTCCTCCGCATCTGCTCGGTGCGCTGCCGGTGCTGTACGCGAGCGAACTCGTCGACGACGCCGACGACCCGCGGCGCACCTGGACGGCGATCTTCAATGCCTTCCTGCACCCTGCGATGGAGCGTTTCCTCTACAGCGCCGAGCACAAGCTGCGCGACGCGCGGGCGCTCAGTCCGCTGCTGGTCTTCCGCAACGACGGCCATGCCGGGCGGGTGGCGAAGACGATCGCCGTGCAGACCTACGGCTCGGGGCCGCGCGGCGGCATGCAGGGCGCGAGCGAGCTGGCGCGCCACTACGGCCTGGCCCGCCTGCTGTCGATGGACATCGGCGGCACGACGACCGACATCGGTCTTGTCGACGCCGGCGGCATCCGGCTGCAGCGCAGGGGGCGCATCGAGAGCGTGGAGACGTCGTTCGCGCTGTGCGACCTGGTGAGCGCCGGAGTCGGTGGCAGCTCGATCATCGAGGCCCGCGCGGGAGGCATTGCCGTCGGGCCGCAAAGCGTGGGCAGCGCGCCCGGCCCGGCCTGCTTCGGGCTGGGTGGCACGCAGGCGACGATCACCGATGCCCTGGTTCTCGCCGGTCTGCTCGAGCCCTCGGCGTTCTTCGGCGGCGACCTGCGGCTCGATCCCGCGCGGGCCGGCCAGGCCGTGCGGGAGCATGTCGGCGGGCCGCTGGGCATCGACGACGATGCGGCGGTCGCCGCGATGGAGCAGGCCTGGGTGACCAAGGTTGCCGACAGCCTGCGCGGCTACACCGAGGTTGGTGCCGACACGACGCTGGCCGCCTTCGGCGGGGCCGGCCCGCTGCTGGCGTGCAGGATTGCCGAGACCATCGGCGCCCGCCAGGTGATGGTTCCCGGGCTGGCCGCCGTGTTCTCGGCCTACGGCATCGGATTTTCCGATGTCGGCCATGGCTTCAGCCAGCAACTGGCGGCCGCCGACGACGCCGCGCTCGACGCGGCGATGCAGGCGCTGCGCGGGCAGGCCGCGCGGGCGATGTACGGCGAGGGCGCCAGCCTCGACGAATGCCGACTCGAGTGGTCGATCGAGGAGAGCGCGCAGGGCAGGGTGTTGCGCACCCACGCGCTGGCCGGCGGGCACATGCCGCCGGAGGTCGCGCGGGACGCCGTGCTCACCCTGCAGCTGCTGGCCGTCAAGCCGGTGGCCCATGCCAGCATGCGCGGCGCCTTCGGCGCTGCCGCCCAGGAGGCCACGTCGCGCGGCACGCGCGAGGTGCTGCTCGGCGGCCGGCGCCGCGCGTTGCCGCTGTACCGCGTGGAAGACCAGCCGGCAGGCGTGGCCGTGCGCGCGCAGGGGCCCGCGGTGCTGGAGGAAGCCTACTTCACCGCCCGCATCGACGACGGGTGGAGCATCGAGATCAATGCCGCCGGAGACATCCTGCTCAGCCGCGGCGCGGAGGCCCATTCATGAAAGTCCTGATCACCGAAACGCTGCGCATCGACCTCGACACCGAGATGTGGGAGTGCCGGCGCTGTGGCCACGCGCATATCGGCGCGCGGCAGAACTACAAGGCCGGGCTGCTCGTCCACGACCGCGATCCACGCGAGGTGCACAAGCCGCTGCTCGATACCCGGCTGTACGAGCGCACCTACTCCCCCGACCCGGCGTGGTGCCGCATCCTCGAGTACTACTGCCCGGAGTGCGGGACGCTGGTCGAAGCCGAATACCTGCCGCCGGGCCACCCTCCGCTGCACGACATCGAGCTCGACATCGACGCGCTGAAGGCGCAGTGGAAGGATCGCCCGGAGATGCCCGAGCCGGCGCAGGCCCCCGACCTGTCGCTGCAGCGCGTGCTGCAGGCGCGGGCCCTGCATGCCGCCCTGCACCACGGACACCACACCGGCGGCACGCACGACGAGTCCGACCCCCACGCAGCGAGGTGAACATGAACCGAGTATCGGTAGACATCGGCGGCACCTTCACCGACTGCTTCGTCGCCTGGGGCGACGGGGTCGTCGAAGGCAAGGCGCTGACCACGCACCACAACCTGGCCATGGGCTTCAACGAGGCGCTGGCCGACGCCTGCCGGCAGCTGGGCATCGAGGCCGGCGAGTTGCTGTCCAACGTCGACTCGGTGCGCTACGCGACCACGCTGGGCACGAACGCACTGATCGAGCGCGACGGCCCGCGGGTCGGCCTGCTGGTGACGACGGGGTTCAAGCACACCGTGCCGCTGTCGCGTGCGCGCGGCTATGGCGAGGGCCTGACCGAGCCCGAGCAGATGGACATTCCCAACGGCGCGCGACCCGCGCCGATCGTGCCCATCCCGATGATCCGCGAGGTGCGCGAGCGCATCGACTACCTGGGCAAGGTGTTCTGGGCGCTCGACGAGGACGACGTGCGGCTGCGCATCCGCGAACTCGTCGACGCCGGAGCGCAGGCGCTGGTCGTGATGTTCACCAACAGCGTCGTCAACCCCAGCCACGAACTGCGGGTGCGCGAGATCTTCCTCGAGGAATACCCGGCGCACATGCTGGGTTCGATCCCGCTGCTGCTGTCGCACCAGGTCGTCGGCCGCAAGGGCGAATACGCGCGCGCGACGTCGACCATCGTGGATGCCTACCTGCACCAGATCATGTACCACGGCCTCGGAACCCTCGAGCTGAACCTGCGCGGCCAGGGGTACCAGAAACCCATGCTGGTGAACCACAACTCGGGAGGCATGGCCCAGCTCAATTCCACCGACGCGTTGCAGACCGTGCATTCCGGGCCGGTGGCCGGCATCGCGGCCAGCGAGTTCCTGGCGGCGGCCTCCGAGCTGGGCAATGTCGTGGCCACCGACATGGGAGGAACCAGCTTCGACATCGGCATCATCGTGCAGGGTGGACTCAAGTACTACGACTTCAACCCGGTGATCGACCGCTGGCTGGTCAGCGTGCCGATGGTGCATCTGGTCGCGCTGGGCGCCGGCGGCGGATCGATCGCCCGCTACGAGCGCATGTTCAAGACCGTCGAGATCGGCCCGAAATCGGCCGGTTCCGACCCCGGCCCGGCCTGCTACGACCGAGGCGGGCAGGATCCCACGGTGACCGACGCCGACCTGCTGCTCGGCTACCTCGATCCGAAGAACTACGCCAACGGCCGCATCGGGCTCAATCCCCGGCGCGCGCGCCAGGCCGTGCGCGAGACCCTGTGCGAGCCGCTCGGGGTCGACGAGATCGAAGCGGCCAAGCTCATCAAGCGCCAGGTCGATGCCTCGATGGCCAACGGCATCGCCACCGAACTGCGCACGCGCGGCTACGAGCCCAGGGACTTCACGGTGCTGGCCTACGGAGGCAACGGCCCGCTGCATGCCTGCGGCATTGCCAGCGCGCTGGGTGTCGGCAAGGTGCTGGCGCCGCCCTACGCGTCGACCTTCTCGGCCTGCGGCGCGGGCAACGTCAGCCAGATGCACATCCACGAGATGAACACCCTGAGA
>JAJZEC010000092.1 GCA_021805825.1 Pseudomonadota bacterium | reverse complement strand
GGACTTCGTGCGAGACTTCATCTTGGTGGCTCCTTTCTTTGCTTGCGAGGCACCCGCATGCTCGCATGCGGGTGAAAGGAGCCGCCACCTTCACACTATCCGTTCAACAGAGTCTGGGACATCGCCCTGCAATTCGCGCAGCGAAGTTACCGGCGGGGCAGCGAGCGGCTCGGCGGCCAGGAAGGTTTTGTCGCCGGTTCGGCGAAAGCGCAGTGCCCCCTGACGCGTCAGATCCTGGACGCCGATCAGGAAGTCCCAGGCGTACAAGGTTCGGGCCGGCCTCCCGTCATCCTTCGCCTGCAGCGCCTCACGCCGTTTCATCAAGGTCTGCCCCCAGCGATCGGGAGAGGAGTCGAGGAAGATGCCGAAATTGCCGAGCTCCGGCTTGGGAAAGAACGGCTGTTCGTCCAGGGAGAGATCGGGGTCGATCGCGAACGCACGCGCATCCGTGACCCAATCAGCCGCATAGCGAAAACGAACCTGGCCGCGGTCGTGCGCCAGGGCGCCGATGCGGCAGGGCGGGCCGAGGTCGCAGTCCAGCCAGACCTCGAGCGTGTCGTCGCGCATCACTCGCTTACCGGACCGGTGGGGCCCGGCACTGTTGCCCGGTGGCGGGCAGCCGGCTGCTGCGCAGGGGGCGGCAGCAAGGCCAGATCCTGCAGCTTTCGGCCGACTTTGTCGTCCGCGGCGAGCGCGTTCAAGTCGCCCTCGAGTCCGAGCGCCGCCAGCACCCGCAGGACGCTGCCGAGGGTGACACCGGGGTCGCCCGTTTCCACCTTGTGCAGGGTTGAGCGCGAGATGCCGGCGCGACCGGCGATGGCCGCACTGGCCAGCCGACGTCGCTTGCGCGCCAGGCGAACGCGCTCCCCCAGGGCATTCAGGAGACGCCGCTCTTGCGGGAAAACGGTCGGCGGTTTGCTAGGCATGTCGCTCATTATAGGCAAAACAGGCTTTTATTGCCCGCAATGGGCGACGCAATTGGCGCTGGCGCTGAAAGCGCAGCGGGTTCAGCGCACCCCGATGAAGCGGCGCAGGAAAAACCGGTAGACGCCGCTCCACCAGCGCGTGGCACCGCCGCGGCGCGCCTTCCACGCCTGCAGCTCGTCCAGCGCCGCCTCGGGCTCGATCGGGCCGCGGTCGCCGATGTAGGTGGGGTACAGGATCAATGCCGCCGCGACCAGCTCGTCGAGCCGCAGGCGCCGCGTGCGCCGCGGGTGCGGCACGGTGTCCGCGGTCAACCCCCAGCCTGCGTAGAACGGCTGGCCGTGGCAGGTCACGGCCTTGCCGCGCAACAGCGCCTCGAACCCGGCCAGCGAGGTCAGCACATGCACCGCGTCCACCGCGTCGAGCAGCGCGGCCATGTCGACGTCGACGACGACCTCGTCGCACCACGCCGCCGCCTGCGCTTCCCCGTCGCCCGAGCGGCGCAGCCGTGCCGCGACGTCGGGGTGGGGCTTGTATACCAGCCACGCGTCGGGCTCGGCCGCGCGCGCCGCCCGCAGCAGTGCCAGGTTGCTGCGGATGCCCGGCGCGCCGAACGCCAGTGAGGCGTCGCTTTCCACCTGGCCCGGCACCAGCACCACGCGGCGCGCGCCGTCGGGCCGCACCCAGTGCCGCGCGCCGACGTTGTACTTGGTGATGCGCGCCTGCACCACGCGCTGGCGCAGCGCCACGGCACGCGCCAGCAGTGCGGGCGGGAACTCGGCCGTGGCCAGCAGCGTTTCGAGGTCGCTCGGCCGCGTGGCGTCGTAGTAAATGCCGCTGCGGTCGATGACCCACGACAGCGGCCGCGTCAACTCGGCGCCCAGCCCCACCGAGCGCAGGAATCCGTCTTCCATGCGCAGCACGGCGACGCCGGGCCCAAGACCTGCGGGCACCGGTGCCATGCCCCACAGCAGCAATGTGCCGTCAGCCGGCAGCGCATCGCCGGGCTCGATGAAGCGCAGCGTCCGCCCGGCCAGGCAGCGCCGCACGAAGCGGCGCTTCCACAGCGGGAAGCCCAGCGCCGCGACCGTGCGCGAAGCCTGCGGAGCCCCGCAACCGTCGGTCGGGCGCCGGAGCTGCGTCACGAACGGCTCGCCGCCGACGCCGGCGCCGCGGCAGGATGGGCCTGCTGGGACGGCGCCGAGGCCGGAGCCGGAGCCGGCCCCGAAGCACGAGCCGGCGCGGCGCTCGGAGCGGAAGCAGGTGCTGCCGTCGGCGCGGAGGCCGTGGCGGCGGCCGGTGCCAAGGGCAGCACTTGCATACAAGCTCGCAGGCGTACCCGATCAGGCCAAGCCGCGCAGCGCGCCGCCCGATTCCAGCTGCTTCAGATACCAAGCGTAGGTGCTGGCAACTCCGTCGCGCAAAGTGATCTTCGCTTTCCAGCCAAGCGCGTTCAGGCGGCTGACGTCGAGCAGCTTGCGCGGTGTGCCGTCGGGTTTGCTGCTGTCGTAGACCACGTCTCCCGCGAAGCCGACCGCTTCCTTGATCAGTGCCGCAAGTTCGGCGATGCTGACATCTTCACCGATTCCCACATTGATGATGCCCGAGTCGCTGTAGTGCTGCATGAGAAACACCGCAGCGTCGGCCATGTCGTCAACGTGCAGGAATTCACGTCGTGGCTTTCCGCTGCCCCACACGGTGACGCGCGGGGCGCCCGCTTGTTTCGCGTCATGCACTTTGCGCATCAGCGCAGGAAGTACATGTGAATTCTGCAGATCGAAGTTGTCACCGGGGCCGTAGAGATTGGTCGGCATCAGACTGATGGCATCAAGTCCATATTGCGCCCGGTAAGCCTCGCAGGTCTTGATGCCGGCAATTTTGGCAATCGCGTACCACTGATTGGTCGGCTCCAGCGGTCCGGCGAGCAGAGCGTCTTCATGCATGGGTTGAGCTGCATCGCGCGGATAGATGCACGAAGAACCCAAAAATACGAGCTTCTTGACGCCGTTCTGCGCTGAAGCAGCAATGACGTTCGACTGAACCATCAAATTGTCGTAGATGAATTCCGCCGGGTAGGTCGAGTTCGCATGGATGCCTCCAACCTTGGCGGCGGCCATGAATACGTACTCCGGGCGCTCATCTGCAAAAAAGCGACGCACGCCGGCTTGATCGGTCAATTCCAACTCGGCGCGCGACCGTTCGACCAGGTTGTTGAAGCCTTGGCGTCGCAACGCGCGCGAGATCGCGCTTCCAACGAGGCCCCGATGTCCTGCGACAAAAATCTTTGCTCCGGGGGTCATCATGGGCAGGGCTCCTGAGTTTGAGTCGGGCAAGCGTCGCATGCCGCGCGGCGAAATACGTATCGACAGAGTTTAGACGCATTCCCGGTTCGCCGATGACGCTTCAGCGCGCCAGGAATGTGGCGGCTTTGGCAAAATGGTCGCTCCAGCTGGGTGCTTTGAAACCCACCATCCGCCCTTGTTGCCGCGCGCGCAGTTGGCTGGAGGCGCGGGAGTATTCGAGGATCGTACGCAGCCAGCCCGTGCCGTCGATGGGATCCAGGTAGTCGGGAACCTCGCCAGCAATCTCGCGGAACACGTCCAGAGAACTGGCGATGACGGGGGTGTTGCACGCCAGCGCCTCGACCAGCGGCAGTCCATACCCTTCAGCGAACGAAGGAAAAAGCAGCGCCTGTGCGTGATGCAAGTACGTTGACAGTTCGGCGTCGTCACAGCGCCCCGTTTCGACCACAAACCCGCGCAAACGTCGGCTGCGTTCCAGGAAATCAATCACTTGTTCGCATTCCCAGCCTCGCTGTCCGATCACGACCAGGCGTGGCACGACTTCGGGGGGAACCGTATCCAGCATTCGCCGCCAGACGTTGAGCAGCATCAAGTGGTTCTTGCGCGCCTCGATCGTACCGATCGTGACGAAATAGGGGAGATCGACGGCCGGCTTTGCACCTGCAGGCGGCAGCGGCGTGCTGCCCAGAGGAATGACCTCGACGGGGGGTAACGTCAGCTTGGCTTTGTGAGCGTACTCGGCAAGGTCCCTGACGGTGACTTCGGAGTTGACGATCAGACCGGATCCCGACGCGGCCATCGTCGCAATGCGGCGAGCGCATGCGTCCTTGGCGCCGGGCCTGCAGTATTCCGGATAGGTGATCGGGATCAAGTCGTACAAGCAATAGAACGCGCGCAGGCCAAGCCGGCGGACCCGATCCGCATAAGCGGGCGCCTCCGTGCCAGCCAAACTCGCGTTGCACAGCGCTGTTCCTCGGGCAACGGGGCGGTGGTGACGCATCGCATCGATCCAGCAGCGCCACAGAAGGTGTCGCGGAGCATCGTTCTGCCGGAGCAATGCGTCGAATAGGCGTGCCGACGCCGCGCGACTTGGGGTGAGCCAGTGCGTTCCGATGCGAACCAACGCCCTTGCTTCCTCGCGCCATTGGTCGATATACGCAAGGCCTACCCGATCGATTCCCGTCGCTTGTTCACGGCGTAGCGATCGTCTCAGCAAACGGGTGACGTCGAGCAGCATCTCCGAGTCAATCCTGCGTGCGCGTCGAGGCTTCGCCGATCTGAAGTCCGCGGCGCGAAGCCAGCCAGCGACCCATTCGTGACGCGAGAATCATCTGGCGGAATTCAGCCAACGCGGCCGTGCGCTCGCGAGCCCGCGCAGCGTCGCGCGTTGCCTCCTCGAGCAAGTGCTCCAGTCGTGCCCGCTCCACGTTATGGCTCGTATGGGTGGCCTCGCGCTCCGCTTGGTGAGACTGAGTGATCACGTCGATCAATGCACGCATGCTCCGCTCGAGATCGCTGACTCGCGCGTCAAATGACCGCGCCAACTGAGCCGTGCCGTCGGCTTGAGCCGCAACGATTGCATCGAGCCGTGCCGTCTGCACCTCGATTCGGGCGGCGAGGTCGGCGGATCCGGCCTGCAGCCTGGCGTCGAGGTGTTCGCGCGCGGCGTCGACGCGTTGCGCGAGCACCTCGCGAAATTCCGTTCTTGCTGCCTCGATGGCGTCGTCGGTGCGCTTCGAGAGCAAGTCCACGCCGGTGTTCAACGCACCGGAGACC
>JAJZEC010000091.1 GCA_021805825.1 Pseudomonadota bacterium | reverse complement strand
GCCGACCAGGCCGGCAGCCGCGGCTTGGCAGACCTCACGCAGATCCTCGTCGCCGTTGCTGGCCAGCCGCAGCGCGACGGACAGATGCCGCCCGTCGCGCTGCAGGCTCGACAGGTCCGATTCGATGCTCTGCGCGAATGTCTGCATGGCTCAGACCTCGATCACCAGCTCAGGATTGAAGCCGGTTTCCTCATAGTCGCCCCACCCAAAGGGGTTGCTGGCCAACCTCACTCCGTCCACAACCTTGTCGATCGCCTCGTGCGTGTGCCCCCACAGCCAAGCCGCAGGCGGCTTGATGCCCTTCGCGGGATCGCCAAAGACCAGGTCACGCCAATTGTTGCAGTACGAAGCGTCCAGCCCGGCGATGCCGTTGCGGCGGTCGTACATCGTCGGCACGTAATTGTGGGCATGCTCGAGAACGGGCGCGTGGTGCGTGACGACCACGGTCGGGCCTGCAAAGTTTTCGGACAGCTTCTCGCAGAAGAACAGCCGCGCGGCGGCGTTCTCCGCTTCCCAGTGCTCCGTGCGAAATGGCCCGTAGCCGCTTCCCGCCCTGATCCGCTGATAGTCGGTCATCGTCGAGCGGCTGACGAGTTTGCCCAGGTTCACGTCGCCCAGGCACGCGAAGTTCGTCCAGGCCGTTGCGCCAAGGAAGCGCACGCCGTCGATGATGGCCTCGTCGCGCTCCAAGTAGCGCACCCGGTCATCGGACGCCTCGCGCAGCTTGGCCTGCATCTTCTGCAGGTGCTCGCCCCAATAGTCGTGGTTGCCGGCCACGTAGACGACCCGGCACGGGAACGTCCGGCGTGCCCACGCAAGAGCGCGCGGCCCCTTGTCGATGTCGCCGGCCAGCACCACAACGTCGATGCCGTCCAGGGACGGCCTGTAGCTCTCGCGTCGATCGGTGAAGACTTCCAGGTGGATGTCGGAAAGCAGGTAGATCCGCATGTTGTCTAACTCCTTGATTTGACTTGCGATCATGGCGCGGCGCGCACAAGCGCCGGCGCGAAGCCCATCGGCTGCCGCGGCGCAGGCGGCTTGGGCAGATCGGCCTCGCGCACAACCAGGCGGTGTTCACCCCGCGCGACCGCGGCGGCCAGCGCGTCCTCGATGGCCTGGACTTGCGCGCGCGGCCCCAGGCGCGCCAGGCGATCCAGCGCAGCCGGCTCGATGCGCGCGCGCAGTCCCAGCTCGCGCAAAGCCGATGCGACCACCGAGCGGGCAATCACGCGGCTTGCTGCCGCGCTTGGCGCCTCGATCTGGAAGACCTGAAATCGAGACAGGAGCGGAGCCGGGATCGAGTCCGTTTCGTTGGCCGTGGCAACCCACACGACGCGGCTTGCGTCCAGTTCCAGCCGCACGCCGCGGTCGGTGAATCGCCGGGCGGTCACGGGTTCGAGCAGGCCGTGCAAAGGCGCGATCGGGTCGTATTCGCGGCTTTGCCGCGCCTTGTCCAGCTCGTCCAGCAGCACGATCGGATTGAGCGATGCGCCGTTGCCCACCAACGCCTCGAAGACCACGCCGGGCCGGCTGTTCACGAAATGCCGGTCCGTGCCTTGCAGCGTGGCGCCACCTTGTTCCTGATCCATCGGGACGCGCGTGACGCGCTCACCCAGAGCTGCGGCCAGCGCATTCGAGAAGTGGCTTTTGCCAATGCCCGGCGGCCCGACCAGCAGCACCGGCGGCAGCCGGGCAGGGCGGCGCGCAGCAGCCCCCAGGCGCAGCCGCGCGGCGTACAGGCTCAGCACCTCGCCAAAGTGCGGCATGCGACGCGCAAGCGCGTCCAGCGCGGGCGCTGCCGCCGGCGCGAACCCGGCGCGGCGATACGGGCCGACATTGGAGAACGCCTTCAGAACCTCAAGATCGCGTTCCTTGAAGTCGCGATCACCCGTGCCTTGCACGCCGTTGATGGCTGCTGCGAACGCCTCGCGCGTGCACACTGGCAGCTCGTCGTCGCGTTGGGTGTGCGCGTCGAAAAATTCCAGCAGTTCATCCTTCGCGCGCGCGTCGATGCCGCGCGGGCGCTGCCGCAGCAGCGGCCCGTCGTCGGCGGCGGCGGCGCGCCTTTCCTGCTCGGCCTCGCGTTCGGCCTTGCGCTTGGCCTCGCGTTCGGCTTCGCGCTCGCTGCGGTAGACCGGCGAGAGGAAAAGCCGCCCGGTCGTGTGGTCGTCGCGCTCGAAATCGCGCGCGAAAGCGGGCAAATGCTTCGTGTCTTCATTCGATTCGTTGAATAGGCGGGCCATGCTCGAGTTCTCCTGTGCTCGCTTGCTTGCGGAGCCTCAAACGAAAAGGCCCCGCAGATCGCGGGGCCTGGTGTCCGATGCCGGCTCAACTTCGCCAGCGCACGCAACACCGCCCCCGCCTGCCGCGCGTGCGGTAGGTTTTGATCAGATTGACCGGGGAAGCGTGCAAGCAGGGCATGGCTGGTTCGTTGGGTGTCGGTTTCGTGGTTGGCACTGGCGACAAAACCAGTATGACGAACAACGGCGGACCCTTCAAGTGTTTGCCTGAAAATTCTTCCGGCGCCCTATCTTCGATACCGTTCTGTCTCGAAGATAGGAAGCCAGGTCGAATCGCAGCCTGGCGTTTCCGATCACCCGAAACGCCGGAAAGCCCGATTTTTCGCAGAAAAGCAACATCTGCAGATCACTTTTGCACCAAGTTGGGGCAAGCATGCTTACGCACCAGGTCATCGACGAACGATCCAGGCGGCTTGCCGTTGAAGTCGCCGCCAAGCTGCGCGTCGACCCGGCGCTGTTGGCGATCGGGCGGCGCAACATCGAGCGCTGGCGGCTGTCGTGCTCGGCTTCGACGCTGCCCGGCCTGCTTGAGTGGGAGCGCCTGATTGGCGAGGGCCTGGATGCGGTGTGCGCGGCCCTGGTCGAAGAAGGCGAGCGCGGGCAGCGCCGGCGCGGCTACCAGCCCTTTGCGGGCGTGCTCACGCCGGCTGAACGGACTGAGGCGATGCGGCGGATCTGGAGCGAGCTGCGGTAGTCGCCTACGGCATGCGCATGCCGTGCATGTCGTACGCCACGCGGCACGACTCGCAGACCGTGACCCGGCGTCCGAACTCGCCCGGTGCGGGGCTTGGGCGCGCAATGGGCGCGCCGCAAAGGTGGCACGTCACCTCGGACCGGTCCTCTGCAGCCTGCACGAGCGCGTCCAGGCGCGCGTTGATCAGGCGACGCATCGCAGCGTCGGCAGGCCCGTGGAGCTGGTAGTAAAAGCGCAGCGAGCCGTATTTCGCCTTGACTTCCTCGACCTCGATCGTCCAGCCAACCGGCAGGGCCTCGTCGATCTGGCCAAGCAGATCATCGACAATGCCTTTCCAACCGCGCGGGGCGATCATGACCGCCCCTCGCGCTCGGTTTCGTGCTCGGCTTCGTGCTCGCTGCGGCACAACGCGCAAGCAATCGCGATCCAGCCACCATTGCGCGTCGGCTGCGCGGTGACCGCGCCGCACGTCGGGCATGCGATTGCCGATCGGTCCTCGGCTTTCCGTGCCGCTTCCCTTGCCAATGCGTTCTCGACCATGCCGGCCCAGCCGCGAGGGGCGATCATGATTGCCCCTCGCGCTCGGCTTCGCGCTCGGCGCGCACAGCAGCAAGGCACGCCGGGCACATCGTCGTGTGCCAGCCTTCGCGCCGGACCTCGGACGGGCAGCCGCAGCCCTCGCAAAGCTCCTGGCTTTTGTTTTCCGCCGCTTGCTTGATCTTCATGAGCGCTTCGGCAAGGCCAGCGTCGGCTGCGCGATCGAGCGCGCGCGCAGCCTTCGTCGCCTCGGTTTCGTCTTCCTCGTGGTAGTAGACGTCTTCGACGCGGCCATCGCGACGCACGAGGTCGTAGTAGAAGCGCAGGCCGCCGAATTTCTCCTTGACTTGCACGACACGCAAGCGCCGACCAGGCGGCAGGGCAGCCTCGAGATTGACGCACAGTTGCTCAAGCAAGCTGGCCCAGCCCGGCAGGACATAGCTCCACTGCGGCGCTTGCCCGTTCTCGAACAGCCGCGGGTGGCGCGCAGCGATCTCAGGCAGATGGTTTTCCATGTCGATTCCTCAATCCTCTTGGGCTTCGCGCACGAAGCGCGCAATGAGTTTGGCCAGCGCGTCATACGGCTCGTTCGGGCCTTCGTCGTCCACGACCATGTGCGCCAGCCGGTACTCGACCACGATCCGCCCGTCGCGCTCGCCCAGCCTGTCCACGGTGAACCAACGCTCAGGCGGCAGGATTGCCTCGATGCGCACGCACAGGCGCTCAAGCGCCTGCTCAGCCCCAACTCCCAGCGGGATGGTGAACGCCGGCGGGATCAAAGCCGTATCGTGGAAGATGCGCGGGTGTCGCCGGGCGATCGCCGCCAGGCCGTCGCGCGCAAGGCGCTGCTGGTGAACCCGCTGCGCTTCGGGCAGCAGGCCGTCGATGAAGCCCAGCATCCAGCCCTTGACGTCTTCGACATCGGGCGGGGCGCCCAGCAGCGTTGCGCTGCCGCGCTGCCCGGCATCGAAACCGCGCTGATAGTCGCGCTGCGCGATGTCGGCGCTGTAGGCGTGCCGAGTGCCGAGATAGACCTGTCGATCGGCCTCGTCCTGCACGAGATCCTTGAGCGTCGGACGGCGGGCCGTGGCGTTTGCGGTGAACTTGTCCATGATGCGATTCCTTCGGTGTACGTGTGCACAACCAGAATGAACCAAAGTGCGGAAGCTATCAAGTGCCAGTGCCAATTTCGACTTCGAGCGGATAGTCCTTGCCGGGGCGCAGCGCCGACGCAGCAGGCACCGCGGAGTACAGGGTTGACAGCGAAATGCCGAGCGTGTTCGCGACGACGCCGGGCCGCGCGCCGCCGACGAGCATCGAGCGGGCCATGCTGATCGGATGCGCGACAGACCCCGGCGTTCAGGCCGGGGAAGGATAGGTGCGCCCAGCATGAGCGCGATCTTGGAGGTGAAAGTCCTCCCGCAAGCTGACCACAGCGAGCGAAAGGAAATGCAACTGCGCAAGGGTGGCCAATGTGCTGCTGGACGATGTGGATCGCGCGCTG
>JAJZEC010000040.1 GCA_021805825.1 Pseudomonadota bacterium | reverse complement strand
GAAGCCCCGACCAGCGGGGCTTCGTACGATCCTGATGCCTCAGGATGAATCTGGTCGGGGTGAGAGGATTCGAACCTCCGGCCTCTACGTCCCGAACGTAGCGCTCTACCAGGCTAAGCTACACCCCGCATGTCCAACATGGCAGCCACATCGACCACCACTTCAACCAATACCCCGGCAGGCGGGGCAAGCCTGCTAGTGTAGCAGGCAGATTCGTCCCTGGCCAAGGAGAAAGGGATCGAAGCTTCCGCCGCCCTGCGCGGAGGCGCTCAGGCCTGCCGCTGCAGGCTGTAGTCGCACAACTGCAGCAGGGCCTGGCGATGGTCGCCGTCGGGCATGGCCTGCGCATACTGCCGGGCCTTGCCGAGCTCGGACTGCGCTGCCGCATAGACCTCGTCGAGCGCGCCACAATCCCGCACGATCTGCAGAATGCGCTCCAACTCGTCGGTACTGCCGTCCCGGATCGCCGATTCGATCCACCCCCTTTGCTGCGCGGTGCCCCGCTCCAGCGCGACGATCAATGGCAGCGTCGGCTTGCCTTCGCGCAGATCGTCGCCCACGTTCTTGCCCAACTGCCCGGTGTCGCCGTTGTAGTCGAGGGCATCGTCGATCAGCTGGAAGGCCATGCCCACCGCTCGCCCGTAGCCGGCGGCGCCCTGCTCGGACGCGTCGCCGCAGCCGGCAAGCACCGCGCCGATGCGCGCGGCGGCCTCGAACAGCATCGCCGTCTTGTCGTGGATCACCCGCATGTAGCGGGCGCGGTCGATCTGCGGGTCGTGCATGTTCATCAACTGCAGAACCTCCCCCTCGGCGATGACGTTGGTGGCATCGGCCAGGATGCGCAGCACCCGCAGGTTGCCCGCGGCAACCATCATCTGGAACGATCGCGAGTACAGGAAATCGCCCGACAGCACGCTGGCGGCGTTGCCGTAGGCGGCGTTGCTGGTCTGGCGCCCGCGCCGCAACTCCGATTCATCGACCACGTCGTCGTGGAGCAGCGTCGCGGTGTGGATCATTTCCACCACGGCGGCCAGGTCGTGCAGGTGCGGCCCGGCATAGCCGTAGGCACGCGCGATGAGCAGCAGCAGGGCCGGGCGCAGGCGCTTGCCCCCGGCGCCGACGATGTAGCCGCCGATGGCGTTGATCAGCGGCACATCCGAAGCCAGCGCGCGGCGGATGGAGGAATCGACCTGCAGCATGTCCTGCGCGATCGGGGACAGGATGGTCGGAATCGAGAGGGCGGAGGTCACGAAGGGCGCGGGTGGCGGCAGGGCGGCGACACAAACGGATGCAAAAGGCCCCGAGATTCTAATGATGCCGCTGGGCGCAGGTGCCCCGGCCCGCCCACGCTGCACCCCGGCTGGGCAGCGACCTGCCGATTTGCTATGATTGCCGGTTCGACGCACAGGCTTTGGCGGCGACGGCGCCCCGAACGTGGCGCGCCGGGCATTCTTCCATCAGGAGTCACTCCATGTATGCGGTCATAAAAACCGGTGGCAAGCAGTACAAGGTTGCTGCCGGCGACAAGATCAAGGTAGAACAGATTGCCGCAGACGTTGGCCAGGACATCGTGCTCGACCAGGTGCTCGCCGTGTTCGACGGCGCCGACACCCGGCTGGGCAGCCCGCTGCTGGCGGGCGCTGCGGTGAAGGCCAAGGTTCTGGCGCACGGGCGCGGCGAGAAGGTGCGGATCTTCAAGATGCGCCGCCGCAAGCATTACCAGAAGCACCAGGGCCACCGGCAGAATTTCACCGAACTGCAGATCGAAGGCATCGCTGCCTGAGGAGCGAAGGACATGGCACAGAAAAAGGGCGGCGGCTCCACGCGCAACGGCCGCGACTCCGAGGCCAAGCGCCTGGGCGTGAAGGTCTTCGGTGGGCAGGCGATCGCCGCCGGCTCGATCATCGTGCGTCAGCGCGGAACCCGCTTCCACCCGGGGACGAATGTCGGAGTGGGCAAGGATCACACCCTGTTCGCCCTCGTCGACGGCACGGTCGAATTCGCCCGCAAGGGGCGTCTCGATCGCCACTACGTGCACGTCGCGCCCCAGCCCGCGCAGGGCTGAACACCGTAGGGCGCGGTTGCCGCGGCTCCGCGCCCGCCCCCAGCCGATCCGCGCTCCGCTGCCTTGAAATTCGTCGACGAAGCGCAGGTCGAGGTGTACGCCGGCAACGGCGGCAACGGCTGCATGTCCTTCCGCCGGGAGAAGTTCATCCCCTTCGGCGGGCCGGACGGCGGCGACGGCGGCCGCGGCGGATCGATCCACGCCGAGGCCGACCCCAACCTCAACACCCTGGTGGATTTCCGCTACCAGCGAATGTACCGGGCGCGCAACGGAGAGCACGGCCGCGGCTCGGATCAGTTCGGCGCTGCCGGCGAAGACATGCTCCTGCGCGTTCCGGTGGGCACGCTGGTACGCGACCTCGACAGCGGCGAACTGCTGGCCGACCTGGCCGAACCCGGGCAGAGGGTGACCCTCGCCCGCGGAGGCCAGGGCGGCCTGGGCAACCTGCGCTTCAAGTCCAGCACCAACCGCGCTCCGCGCCAGAGCACCCCCGGACAGCCTGGCGAACAACGTCGGCTGCAGTTCGAGCTCAAGCTGCTGGCCGACGTCGGCCTGCTGGGCCTGCCCAACGCCGGCAAGAGCACCTTCATCGCCGCGGTATCGAACGCCCGGCCGAAGATCGCCGACTACCCCTTCACGACCCTGCACCCCCACCTTGGCGTGGTGCGCGTCGCCCAGGGCCGCAGTTTCGTCGTCGCCGACATTCCGGGTCTGATCGAGGGCGCCGCCGAGGGCGCCGGGCTCGGGCACCAGTTCCTGCGCCACCTGCAGCGCACCCGCCTGCTGCTGCACCTGGTCGACGTGGCGCCTCCCGATCCCGACGCCGATCCCGTGCGCGACGTGCGCAGCGTGGCCGCCGAACTGAAGAAATACGACCCCGAACTGGCCGCCAAGCCGCGCTGGCTGGTGCTCAACAAGATCGACATGGTCGAGCCGTCGCAGCGTGCGCCGCTGATCGCCGCGCTGCGCCGGCGGCTGCGCCACAAGGGGCCGGTGTACGCCATTTCCGCGCTGGCGCGGCAGGATCTGGAGCCGCTGCTGCGCGACATCGACGCCGCGCTGCGCCGAGGCGCTCCCGGGCAGGGCGCACCGGCCCTCGATCCGGGCGATCCGCGCTTTGCCACGCCCGAGACGCCCGACGGCCCCCGCGACGCCGACGATGCGCAGTGATTCCCTCCCGGTCGTCGCCTCGGCCCGGCGTCTGGTGATCAAGGTCGGCTCCAGCCTGGTCACCGACGAAGGCCGCGGCATCGACCACACCGCGGTGGCGCGCTGGGCACAGCAGATCGCCGGCCTGCACGCGCTGGGCAAGGAGGTGATCCTGGTCTCCAGCGGAGCCATCGCCGAGGGCATGAAGCGCCTGGGCTGGACGCGCCGACCACGCGAGATCCCCCAGCTGCAAGCCGCCGCGGCGGTCGGCCAGATGGGCCTGGCCCAGGCCTACGAGAGCGCCTTCAGCGGTCTCGGCAGGCATTGCGCGCAGATCCTGCTCACCCACGCCGATCTGGCCAACCGCCGGCGTTACCTCAACGCGCGCAGCGCGCTGCTGACCCTGCTCGGCCATGGGGTGGTGCCGGTGATCAACGAAAACGACACCGTGGTCACCGACGAGATCAAGGTCGGCGACAACGACACCCTGGGCGCGCTGGTCACCAACCTGGTCGATGCCGACGCCCTCATCATCCTGACCGACCAGAGTGGACTGTTCTCCGCCGATCCGCGCCACGATCCGCAGGCCACACTGATCCGCGAAGCCCGTGCCGACGACCCGGAACTGGCGCGCATGGCAGGCGGGGCCGGCAGCGCCATCGGCAAGGGCGGCATGCTGACCAAGGTGCTGGCGGCGCGGCGCGCCGCCCGCAGCGGTGCGCACACGGTGATCGCCAGCGGGCGTGAGCCCGAGGTGCTGCTGCGGCTGGCCGGCGGCGAGGCCATCGGCAGCTGTCTGCGTGCCGGCGAGGGCAAGCTGGCGGCGCGCAAGCAGTGGATGGCCGACCATCTGCAGGTCGCCGGCCGCGTGACGGTGGACGCCGGCGCTGCCAGACGACTGTGCGAAGGCGGAGCCAGCCTGCTTCCAGTCGGCGTGACCGAGGTCGAAGGCGAATTCGAGCGCGGCGACGTGGTCGCGGTGCTCGACGCCGAAGGACGCGAGATCGCGCGCGGCCTGAGCAACTACGCCGCCGCCGAGGCGCGGCTCATCCGGCGCGCACCGACCGCACAGATCGAATCCATCCTGGGGTTCATCGAGCAGCCCGAACTGATCCACCGCGACAACATGGTGTTGCGGCGATCGCGCGACTGAGCCGCGCGCACGATCAGGGACGCACAGGCTGCGGTCGCAGTCCGCGGCGCAGGCGCGCCACCAGGGTTGCCGCGTCCCCCGCGGCCCATCGACCCGAACACCAGTAGTCGCGGTCGAGCACTCCATGCACGTCGGAGTCGGAGCCGACGTCGGCCTGCAACCACTCCTTGCCGGGGTTGGGCTGCCAGCGACTCGATCTCTCGCTCCAGGTCGCGTACACGTGCCAGGTGTCGTTGGCGCAATCGATGCCTTCGTAGCTGAGGTTGCGCACGCCCGAGGAACTGAGCACCTCCAGCGTATAGCGAACCTGCGTCAGCCCGACCCGGCTGACACTGGCCGGATCGACGAGGAAACGCAGTTCCGGGCCCGCGGGAATCGGCACCGGCAGCAGCGCAGCGGAATCCTTCGCCGGCGCCTCGGGAAGATGCAGCGCCACTGCCTGCGCCGACTGGGGCGCGCTCGCAGCGGGCAAGCCCTCGACGGCGGCCGCCTGCGCAGCAACGGCCAGGCCGCAGGCGAACAGGGCGGCGACGACCGCTGCGCGGCTCCAGGACGCGGGCACGACGCGGCGGCCGCTCATTCGCCGGCCGCCTCGGCCTGCACCAGCGGCGCCTGCGGCGCGCGCGGATGCCGGGCATGGGCGCGCAGATAGCGCGTGCGCGGTTCCGGACGCGGCAGCAGGTGCCAGAGTTCGTTCAATGCCTGCTGGTAGACCTCGCGCTTGAACTCGATGACGCTGTCCAGCGGCACCCAGTAGTCGTTCCAGCGCCAGGCATCAAATTCAGGATGGTCGGTGCAGCGCAGGCAGACATCGCTGTCGCGCCCGGTCAGGCGCAGCAGGAACCAGATCTGCTTCTGGCCGCGGTAGTTGCCGCGGTGGTCGCGGCGCAGGTACTGGGCAGGCACTTCGTAGCGCAGCCAGTCGCGGGTGCGACCCAGGATGTGCACATGGCGCGGCTGCAGGCCGACCTCCTCGAACAGCTCGCGATACATCGCCTGCTCGGGCTTCTCGCCGGAGTGGATTCCCCCTTGTGGGAACTGCCACGAGTGGCCGCTGATGCGCTTGCCCCAGAACACCTGGTTCCTGGGGTTGAGAAGGATGATGCCTACGTTGGGTCGATAACCTTCTCGGTCCAACATGGCCTGTGCCCCCGTTGATCTATCTAGAATGTATGAGCTCATTATAGGCCGCGCGCCGCTGCGGCGCGGTACACCTCGGGGTTCCCCGGGAGCCTCCGGGGCGCAATGCGCCCAGCCCACGCGGCGCAGCCAAACACTCGACTACCCTTCTCTTCATGCGCGCTTCACGATTCTTCCTTTCCACCCAGAAAGAGGCCCCGGCGGACGCCGAAATCGCCAGCCAGGCGCTGATGCTGCGCGCGGGAATGATCCGCAAGCTCGCGGCCGGACTCTACACCTACATGCCGCTGGGACTGCGCAGCCTGCGCAAGGTGGAGGCCATCGTGCGCGAGGAGATGAATCGCGCCGGCGCGCTGGAGTTGCTGATGCCGGTCGTGCAGCCGGCCGAACTCTGGCAGGAAACCCAGCGCTGGGACAAGTACGGACCCGAACTGCTGCGCCTGCGCGATCGCCACCAGCGCGACTTCGTCGTGCAGCCGACCTCGGAAGAGGTGATCACCGACATCGCACGCAACGAGCTGCGATCCTGGCGCCAGCTGCCGCTGAACTTCTACCATATCCAGACCAAGTTCCGCGATGAGCGCCGGCCCCGCTTCGGGGTCATGCGGGCGCGCGAGTTCACGATGAAGGACGCCTACTCCTTCGACCGCGACCGCGCCGGCGCGCAGCGCAGCTACGAGGCGATGTACGAGGCGTACCGGCGCGTGTTCGAGCGCATGGGCCTGCAGTTCCGCGCAGTGTCGGCCGACACCGGGCAGATCGGCGGCTCGCTGAGCCATGAATTCCACGTCATCGCCGATACGGGCGAGGACGCCATCGCCTACTGCCCGCAGTCGGACTACGCGGCCAACGTCGAACTCGCCGAGGCGCTGCCCCTGTTGCCGCGGCGGGCCGCGCCCGGCCGCGCGATGGAGCGCACACCGACCCCCGGGGCCGCCAAGTGCGAGGACGTCGCCGAGCAGCTGGGCATCGCGCTGCAATCCACGGTCAAGTCGGTGGTTCTGGCCACCGACGACGAGCAGGAGGGAACCCGGCTGGTATTGCTGCTGGTGCGCGGCGACCACGCGGTGAACCCGATCAAGGCGGGCAAGCTGCAGGGCCTGCAGCAGGCGCGCATGGCCACCGAGGAGGAGATCGTCGAATGGTTCGGCTGCCGCCCGGGCTTCATCGGCCCCATCGGCACCGCGCGCGCGTTGCGCGTGGTCGCCGACCGCACGGTGGCCAACATGCACGATTTCGTCGTCGGCGCCAATGTGCCCGACCATCACTACACCGGAGTCAACTGGGGACGCGATCTGCCCGAGCCCGAGGTCGCCGACCTGCGCAATGTGCTCGAGGGCGATCCCAGTCCGGACGGCAAGGGCCAGCTGGCGATCTGCCGCGGCATCGAGGTCGGGCATGTCTTCTACCTCGGCACCCGTTACTCCGAGGCCATGCGGGCGCAGTACATCGATGAGGCGGGCAAGCCCCAGACCCTGGAAATGGGCTGCTACGGCATCGGCATCAGCCGCATCCTCGGTGCCTGCATCGAGCAGAACCACGATGCGCGCGGCATGATCTGGCCGGACGCGCTGGCTCCGTTCGAGGTCGTCGTCTGCCCGATCGGGGGCGATCGCAGCGCCGAGGTGCGCGAGGCCGCCGAGGCCCTGCACGACGCCCTGCTGGGCGCCGGCTTCGATACCGTGCTCGACGACCGCGGCCTGCGCCCGGGAGCGATGTTCGCCGACTGGGAACTCATCGGAGTGCCCCACCGGCTGGTGCTGTCCGAGCGGCTGCTGGCCACGCAGAGCGTCGAGTACCAGCATCGGCGTGATGCCTCCGCGACCCGCGTCGCGCAAGGCGAAGTGCTGCAGACCCTGCGCCAGCGCGCGCGCCGGGCCTGAAGCGGCGGCTTGCGCCCCGGGGCTTGCCGACGATGCGCAGCACTCGGCTCGGCGCCAGGCTCGCGACGGCGCTGGCGCTGGCGCTGGCGGCCCTGCTGCTGGCGCGACCCGCATGGGCCGGGGCGCAGCGCGAGGAGGCGCTTTCCGATGCCGTGCGCCTGGCGCTGGCGGCGCAGATCGCCGCAGCCAGCGACCCCGCGCCGCGATTCGACAACCCGCATCGGCTGGTGCACTACCTGCTGTGGCTGGCCACCGAGTCGGTGCGGCTGCGCAGGCGCGTGCCCGACGAGGCCGCGCGCCTGGAACTGCTGCGCACCGTGTGGTACGAAGCCACGCGAGCCGGACTGCAGCCGGCGCTGGTGCTGGGCCTGATCCAGGTCGAAAGCGGCTTCGACAAGTACGCGATCTCGCCGGCCGGGGCCATGGGCCTGATGCAGGTCATGCCCTTCTGGACCCGCCAGATCGGCAACGGCGACAAACTGGCGCTGTTCCGCACCCGGGTGAACCTGCGCTACGGCTGCGTCATCCTGCGCCATTACCTCGACGAGGAGCATGGCGACCTGTTCGATGCGCTGGGGCGCTACAACGGCTCGCGCGGTCGCGCCGCCTACCCCGACGCCGTGCTGGCCGCGCGGCGCATCTGGCGGGTACGCCCGCAGCTTCCGCAGCTTCCGCGCCTGGCGCAGGCCGACACGGCCAGGCGCTGAGGGTGGGCGCCGAGGGTGGGCGCGGCTCAGCGCCGCGGCATTCCGGCGCCGCCCAGGCGCTGCATCATCTTGAACATTTTCGCGCCCTTCATTTTTTTCATCATGTCGCGCATCTGCTCGAACTGGGCCAGCATCCGGTTGACTTCCTGCACCCCTACGCCGGCGCCCGCGGCGATGCGGCGCTTGCGTGACGCCTTGATCAGATCCGGCTTGCGCCGCTCGCCCGGCGTCATCGAACAGATGATTCCCTGCATGCGCCGCACGTCGCGCGTGGCCTTGTCCATGTCGGCCTGTGCGGCACGCGCCTGCATTTCCGCCGGAAGCTTGTCGAGCATGCCCTGCAGCCCGCCCATCTTGTTCATCTGGTTGAGCTGCAGCAGGAAATCGTTGAGGTCGAACTGCTCGCCGGACTTGACCTTGCGCGCGAGCTGCTCGGCGGCCTGCATGTCCACGCTGCGCTGCGCCTGCTCGACCAGCGCCAGCACGTCGCCCATGCCCAGGATGCGCTCGGCCATGCGCTGCGCGTCGAAGGCCTCCAGGCCGTCGATCTTCTCCGACACGCCGGCGAACTTGATCGGCGCCCCCGTCACCTGGTGCACCGACAGCGCGGCTCCGCCGCGGGCGTCGCCGTCGAGCTTGGTCAGCACAATGCCGGTCAGCGGCAAGGCGTCGTGGAAGGCGCGCGCGGTGGCCAGCGCATCCTGACCCTGCATCGAATCGACGACGAACAGGGTCTCCACAGGATGCAGCGCCTGGTGCAGTTCGCGGATCTCGCGCATCATCTGCTCGTCCACGGCCAGTCGTCCCGCGGTATCGACCAGCAGCACGTCGAAATGGCGGGAGCGCGCGTGCGCCAGCGCGCGCATCGCGATGTCCAGAGGCTTTTCCTGCGGCGACGACGGCAGGAACTCGGCGCCCGCCTGCTCGGTGACCGTGCGCAGCTGCTCGATGGCCGCCGGACGATAGACGTCGGCCGACACCGTCAGCACCTTCTTCTTCTGGCGCTCGATCAGCCACTTCGCCAGCTTGGCGGTGGTGGTGGTCTTGCCGGCGCCCTGCAGGCCGGCCATCAGCACCACCGCCGGGGGCTGCACCGCCAGGTTCAGGCCCGCGCTGCCGCTGCCCATCAGCGCCGCCAGTTCACGGTGCACCACCCCGACCAGCGCCTGGCCCGGGGTCAGCGAGCCCACCACCTCCTGCCCGAGCGCCTTGTCCTTGACCTGCTGGGTGAAGGTGCGCACGACCGGCAGGGCCACGTCGGCCTCGAGCAGCGCCAGGCGGATCTCGCGCAGCATGTCGGCGACGTTGGACTCGGTGATCCGAGCCTGCCCGCGCACGGTCTTGACGACCTGCGACAGGCGCTGGGTAAGGTTGTTCAGCATCGGGGCAAGGGTATCGGCGACCGGGCGGCCGGCACGGGGCGCTCGGTTAAACTCCAAACATGTGGATTTTAGTCAACGGACTGGCCTTCGCACTGTACCTGCTGGCCGCGCTCGTCGGCCGCCCGCGGGGCGCGGCGGCCGAACGCGCGCCGCGAGCGCGGGGTCAGCTCGACCTGGCCACCGTGGCGATGCTGCTGGCCTGGCTTGCGCATGCGAGCACCTTCGTGCTCGTGCTCGAGGGCAAGCATGAACCGGACTTCGGCTTCGCCCCGGCGCTGTCGCTGACCTTCTGGCTGGTGGCCGCGGTCTACTGGGTCGAAAGCCTGTACTACCCGCTGCAGGGCCTGCGTTCCTGGATCTGCGCGCTGGCCGCCGGCTCGCTGCTGCTGACCTGGTTTTTCCCCCCCTTCCACATCAAGCCGCCGGCCGAGGGCATCGCCTTTTCCCTGCACTGGGCCATGGGCATAGCGGCCTACGGGTTGTTCGGAGCCGCGGTGCTGCACGGCGCGATGCTGTGGTCGGCCGAGCGTGCGCTACAGCAGCGCCGCCCCGGCCTGGCCGGCCTGGGGCCCGGGCTTGCGCTGCTGACGCTGGAAAAGCTTACGTATCGCCTGGCCACGCTGGGTTTCGTGATGCTCAGCGCCGCGCTGGTGTCGGCCGTGCTGTTCAGTGCCAGGGTCTACGGCAAGCCCTTCGAGTTCAACCACCAGACGGTGTTCGGCGTGGCCTCGTGGCTGCTGTTCGCGGTGCTGCTGCTGGGTCGCCACGTGCTCGGCTGGCGCGGGCGGCGCGCGCTGCGCTGGCTGTTCTCGGGGTCGGCGCTGCTGCTCTTGAGCTATGTCGGCTCGCGCTTCGTGCTCCAGGTCATCCTGCACCGATGAAATACCTGCTGCTGTTCGTCGTTGCCATCGTCGGCCTGCTGCTGCACAAGAGGCAGCGGGCGCTGCATCGTCAGCCGCCGTCGCGCGAAGCCCGGCGCCTGCGTCCGCCCGAGCCGATGCATGCCTGCAGCCACTGCGGGGTGCACGTGCCGGCCAGTCGCTGCGTGTGGGACGCGCAGCGGCGTCCCTACTGCTGTGCCGAGCATGCCCGGCAGGGCTGAGCGCGACCCCGCGGGCACTGACAGCGGCTTTGCCTTCGAGCGCCGCGATGCGCCGCGCCAGCAGTCGCTGGTCACGCGCCTGATTTCCGGAACCGCGCCGTCGCGCGAGCGTCTGCGATCCTTCCGCGTGCTCGGCGCGGCGCGCCTGCTGATGGGCACCATCCTGCTCGTCTGGTTCGCGATCAATGCCCTGGGCGGCGGCAGCCGCGTGGGCATCGTGGTGTCGGCGCTGTACGTGGTGGTCGTGCTGGCGCAATGGATGCTCAGCCTGCGCACCCGGCGCGGCTTCGCCTGGCAGGTGCTGACGGCCGTGCTCGCGGATCTGCTCGTGTTCGGGCTGCTGCAGTGGCTGGCCGGCGTGGCCGCGCGCGAACTGCTGGTCAGCTACACCCTTCCGGTGCTGGCCGCCGGGGTCTGGGGCACCCTGCGCCTGACGCTGGCCACCGCGTCGGCCGTCAGCCTGCTGCTGCTGTCGCAGGCGCTGGCCGGACTCGGCGGTTGGGGCAGCGGACACGACCTGGAGCTGTTCGCCGCCGGCTTCGTGGGTGCCGCCTACTTCGCGATGGGCCTGCTCGCCTGGCAGCTTTCGCAGCGCCTGGTGCGCCAGGAGCAGCGCGCCCGCAGCAGCGAGATGCGCGCCTCGCGCCAACTGGCGATCAACCGCCACGTGCTGCTGGCGCACCCCGATGGCGTCCTCGTGCTGGACGCGCGGCTGCGCGTGGAAGCCGCCAACCCGGCCGCCGCCGCGCTGCTGGGCATGCCGGGAACCTCCGACGAACTGGCCGCCGGCTCGTGGAACCTGGAGCACCCGGCGCTGGCGGTGCTCGGCCAGGCCTTGCGCGGCCCCTCGGACGCGCTGCATGGCGTAGCCCCGCTGCAGATCGAGAGCGTCGACGGCCTGCGGCTGCGCGTGCGGGTGCAGCCGCTGCGCCACCTGCCGGGCGGGCCGGCCTACGTGGTCTTCATGCAGGATCTGCGGGAAATCAGCAACCAGATCCAGCAGGACAAGCTGGCCGCGCTCGGACGTCTGGTGGCCGCGCTGGCGCACGAAATCCGCAACCCGCTGGGAGCGATCACCCACGCCAACGAACTGGCCAGCGAGCCCGGACTCAGCGAGGCCCAGCGCGTGCGCATGACCAAACTGATCGCGCAGAACGCCGATCGCCTCAACCGCATCGTCGAGGACGTGCTGGATCTGGGCCGCTCGGGGGTGCGCGCGCCCCTCACGCTGCAACCGATGCGCATGCTGCGCGAACTGGCCGCGGAATTCGACTCCGACCCACCAGGCCGGGTACGCATCGATGCCGAGGATCCGCAGGCGACCATGGAGTTCGACCCCCAGCAGTTGCGGCGCGTGCTCGTCAACCTGCTGGGCAATGCCCAGCGCTTCGCCAGCCACGATCCCGAAGCGATCCGCATCAGCCTGCGCGGCGGCCCGCGGGTGCGGGAAATCGCGGTGGCCAACGACGGGCCGCTGGTCGCGCCGGCGCTGCGCACGCAGATCTTCGAGCCCTTCTTCACCACCGACAGCCGCGGCACAGGGCTGGGGCTTTATATTTGCCAGGAATTGTGCACCCGCTACGCGGCGCGACTGTTCTACCGCGTGCTGCGGCAGCCGCAGCCGCACGGTGAATTCGTGATCGGCGTGATCGCGACACCGGGCGCTGGTTGACGCAGGCGGCGCCCGCCTTCCACAAGCCATGAACCAAGCTCCCGAGGCACCGCTGCGCATCCTGGTCGTCGACGACGAGCCGGACCTGCGCGAACTCTACGTACTCAGCCTGCTGCGCGAGGGCTGGCCGGCCGACGAGGCTGGCAGCGTCGCGCAGGCGCTGGATCTGATGTCCAGGCACGCCTACGACGTGGCGATCGTCGACATGCGTCTGCCCGATGGCCAGGGGACCGACATCCTCGCCTGGGCGCAGACGCAGCGGCGCAGCGAGCGCATCATCGTCGCCACCGCCTACGGCAGCGCGGCCAGCGCGGTGCAGGCGCTGAAAATGGGCGCCTTCGACTACCTGACCAAACCGGTGGAACTCGGCCAGCTGCGCCAGGTCGTGCGCTCGGCGCTCGGCCAGCGCCCGGAGGCGGCGGCCCCGCAGTCCCCGCCGCCCGGGGCCTTGCGCGCCCTGGTGGGTGAGTCGGCGCCGATGCTGGCGGTCAAGCAGACCCTGCGCCGCTGCGCGCGCGGCATGGCGCCGGTGCTCATCCAGGGCGAGTCGGGCACCGGAAAGGAACTGGCGGCGCGCGCGCTGCACGATCTCAGCAGCCGCGCGGGCGGACCCTTCGTGGCCGTCAACTGCAGCGCCATTCCGGAGCATCTGCTGGAAGCCGAATTCTTCGGCTACCGCAAGGGGGCGTTCACCGGGGCCACGAGTGCGCATGAGGGATTCTTCGCGGCAGCAGCAGGCGGCACGCTGTTCCTGGACGAAATCGCCGAACTTCCGCTGGCGATGCAGGCCAAGCTGTTGCGCGCCGTGCAGGAACGCAGGATACGGGCCATCGGCGAGACCACCGAAACCGCGGTCGACGTGCGGCTGGTCAGCGCCACCCATCGCGACCTCCAGCGCTGCGTGGCCGAGGGCAGCTTCCGCCAGGATCTGTACTACCGCCTGAACGTGATCGCGCTGACCATGCCGGCGCTGCGCGAGCGCCTCGACGACCTGCCGCTGCTGGCCGAGGCGCTGCTCGGCCGCATCCGCCGCGACCAGGAGCGTCCCGGCCTGCGCCTGCACCCGGCCGCGCTGGAACGATTGCGCGCCGGCGCATTCGCCGGCAACGTGCGCGAACTGGAGAATCTGCTGCACCGCGCGGCCACGCTGTCCGCCAGCGAGCTGATCGGCGCCGACGATCTCGACCTCAGTCCCGAGGCCATGGCCAGCGCCGCGGCCAGCGGCGCATCACCGGCCGTCGCGCAGGCGCCGGCTGCACTCCCCGTGGCGGCGCCGCCGGCAAGCGACGCCGAGGCGCAGGCCTCGCTCGCTCGCCTGGCCGCCTTCCTGGATGCCGTCGAGCGCGGGGTGCTGGAAGCGGCTCTGCGCGAAGGCGGCGGCGATATCGACGCGGCTGCGCGCGGCATCGGGCTGCTGCCGCAGCAACTGCGGTGGCGCCTGCGGCGCCTGCAACTGCATGCCGGCGCCTGAGTCGCCGCGCTCGGCCGCGCTGTTCGGGGACGGCTGGTACCGTCACGCCTTGCGCCGCGATTCGCCACACCACGACGCCCGCCCGCCGCAAGCGCGCATCGAACTCGTGGTGCTGCACGGCATCTCGCTGCCCGCCGGGGTGTTCGGCGGTTCCTTCGTGGACGCACTGTTCATGGGCCGGCTCGACCCCGCCGCTCACCCGAGCTTCGCCGACCTGGGCGGGCTGCGGGTGTCCGCGCATTTCCTCATCCGCCGCGCGGGCGAGCTGCTGCAATACGTGTCGTGCGCGCAACGCGCCTGGCACGCCGGCGTGTCGAGCTTCGGTGGCCGGCCGCACTGCAACGACTTCAGCGTGGGCATCGAGCTCGAGGGCTGCGACAGCCTGCCCTACGCGCAGGCGCAGTACGAGAGCCTGGCGGCCTTGCTCGGCGCGCTGCTCGAGGCCTACCCGGTGCGCGCCATCGCCGGACACAGCGACATCGCTCCCGGTCGCAAGACCGACCCCGGCCCCCACTTCGACTGGGATCAGGTACGCCGGGCCAGCGCGGCTGCGCGCTCCGCGCTGCCGCCATTCGATTGACAGCCCGCGTACCGCCCCGGGCCACAGCCCGCCTCCCGGGAAAGCGCTACCCGTAGAGCCTTGTGCATGCACCCGACGCTAGATATAGTGTCTGCAAGCGTCGTGCGCGTCCCTGCCCGGGCAGCCGCGACGCGTTTCCAGGAGAAGCTGCGTGAATCTGAACACCCCCGAACCCCAGGCCCACGGCGTGCCGCCGGCGACGCAGCCGGACACCCCCGCATCCGCCCCCCAGGCCTTTGGGGACTACAAGGTCATTCGCCGCAACGGCGCGGTGGTGGCCTTCGAGCCGACGAAAATCCATATCGCGCTGACCAAGGCCTTCCTGGCCGTGCAGGGCGGAGCCAGCGCGGCCTCGGCCAGCATGCGCGAACAGGTCGAGGAACTGACCCAGTCGGTGCTGCGCGCATTGCTGCGCAGCCGCCCCGGCGGAGGCACCTTCCATATCGAGGATATCCAGGATCATGCCGAACTGGCGCTGATGCGCGCTGGCCACCACGAGGTCGCACGCGCTTATGTGCTGTACCGCGAGCGCCGCGCGCAGGAGCGCTCCCGCGCGCGCGCGCAGCAGGCCCCGCAGCAGCAACTGCTGCATGTCACCGACGGCGACACGCGGCGCCCGCTCGACCTGCAGGCGCTGCAGCACCTGATCGGCTCGGCCTGCGCAGGCCTCGGTGCGGACGTGCGCGCCGAGCCGATCCTCGAGGAGACCCAGCGCAACCTCTACGACGGCGTGCCGATCGACGAGGTCTACAAGGCGGCGATCCTGGCCGCGCGCACCCTCATCGAACGCGACCCCGGCTATGCAAAGGCCACCGCCCGACTGCTGCTGCACACCATCCGCAAGGACGTGCTGGCCGAGGAAGCCACGCAGGAACAGATGGAACAGCGCTATGCGCAGGATTTCGCGCGCCTGGTGCGCGAAGGCATCGCCCTCGAATTGCTCGATGAACGCCTGGGCCAGTTCGACCTCACCCGACTGGGTGCCGCGCTGCATGCGGAACGCGACCTTGAGTTCGACTACCTGGGGCTGCAGACTCTGTATGACCGCTACTTCCTGGTCAACCGGGCCGACACCCGGAACAACAAGGAAGGCCGGCGCATCGAGCTCCCGCAGGCATTCTTCATGCGCGTCGCGATGGGCCTGGCGCTCAACGAAGTCGACCGCGAGACGCGCGCCATCGAGTTCTATGAGGTGCTATCGCGCTTCGACTTCATGGCCAGCACGCCGACGTTGTTCAATTCGGGAACCCGGCGCTCGCAACTGTCGAGCTGCTACCTGACGACGGTGGCCGACGACCTCGACTCGATCTACGAGGCGATCAAGGAAAACGCCCTGCTGTCCAAGTTCGCCGGAGGCCTGGGCAACGACTGGACGCAGGTGCGCGCGCTGGGCAGTCACATCAAGGGAACCAACGGCCGCTCGCAGGGCGTGGTGCCGTTCCTGAAGGTGGTCAACGACACCGCGGTGGCGGTCAACCAGGGCGGCAAGCGCAAGGGCGCCGTGTGCGCCTACCTCGAGACCTGGCACCTGGACATCGAGGAATTCCTCGAACTGCGCAAGAACACCGGCGACGACCGTCGGCGCACCCACGACATGAACACCGCGAACTGGATTCCGGATCTGTTCATGAAGCGGGTGGTCGAGGGCGGCAACTGGACGCTGTTCTCGCCGGCCGACGTGCCCGACCTGCACGACCGCTTCGGGCTCGACTTCGAGCAGGCCTACCTGCGCCATGAGGCGCGCGCAGCCAGCGGCGAGATCAAGCTGTACAGAACCATTCCGGCCGCGCAGCTGTGGCGCAAGATGCTGACGATGCTGTTCGAGACCGGGCATCCCTGGATCACCTTCAAGGATGCCTGCAACGTGCGCAGCCCGCAACAGCACGTGGGGGTCGTGCACTCGAGCAACCTGTGCACCGAGATCACCCTGAACACCAGCGGCAGCGAGATCGCGGTGTGCAACCTGGGTTCGGTCAACCTGCTGGCCCACCTGCGGCAGGACGCCCAGGGCCGCTGGGATCTGGATCACGACAAGCTCGGGCGCACGGTATCGACGGCCATGCGCATGCTCGACAACGTCATCGACATCAATTACTACGCGGTCGGCAAAGCGCGCAACGCCAACCTGCGCCACCGCCCGGTGGGCCTGGGGATCATGGGTTTCCAGGACTGCCTGCACCTGGCCCGCATCCCCTACGCCTCGCAGCAGGCCGTGGAATTCGCCGACCGCTCGATGGAAGCCGTGTGCTACCAGGCCTACTGGGCGTCCACCGAACTGGCCGCCGAGCGCGGGCGCTACAGCAGCTACCGCGGCTCGCTGTGGGATCGCGGCATCCTGCCGCACGACACCCTGCGCCTGCTGGCCGAGCAGCGCGGCGGCCATGTCGAAGTCGACTCCTCGTCCAGCCTCGACTGGGAAGCTCTGCGCGAGCGCGTGCGCAGTCACGGCATGCGCAACTCCAACTGCGTGGCCATCGCTCCCACGGCGACGATTTCCAACATCATCGGTGTCGATGCCTGCATCGAGCCCACGTTCCAGAACCTGTACGTCAAGTCCAACCTGTCGGGCGAGTTCACGGTGGTGAACCAGTATCTGGTGCGCGACCTCAAGGAGCGCGGCCTGTGGGATGAAGTGATGGTGGCCGACCTCAAGTACTTCGACGGCAGCGTGCAGCCCATCGACCGCGTGCCCGGGGATCTGAAGGCACTGTATGCCACGGCCTTCGAGATCGACGCGCGCTGGATCGTCGAAGCCGCGGCGCGTCGCAGCAAATGGATCGACCAGGCGCAGTCGTTGAACATCTACATGGCCGGCGCATCCGGCAAGAAGCTCGACGAGGTCTACAAGCTGGCCTGGCTGCGCGGGCTGAAGACCACCTATTACCTGCGCACCACCAGCGCCACGCACGTGGAGAAATCCACGGTGCGCGCCGGACGCCTGAACGCCGTTCCGCAGGGCCAGGCCGCTGGCGAACCGGGCAGTGTCGCCGCGGATCCGCCGCAGCCGCCCAGCGCGGGCAGCGACATCAAGTTCTGCGCCATCGACGACCCGAGCTGCGAGGCCTGCCAGTGAAACGCCACGGCGATGCGGCGCGTGCTGCTTCGCATCCCCGTGCGCGACCCTGCGGTCGCGCGCGGGGTCGTTGGATTTTGGCATCAAACCAGCGTGTGCAGTCGATTGCTTCGGATCGCTGCACGATCGTTTCTGTTGATGCCCGGTGATGAACAACTGATAATGGAACGAAGGTAAATCTATGCTTCACTGGGACGACAACACCACGGCTTGCGGCGCACCTTCCACCGGCATGATTCCGGAAGCTCCGCAATCGATGGCCTCCGCGTCGACGAGCCAACCCGCCGAGCACAGCGACGCAGCCTACAGTCAGCGCGCAGCCTCGAACGCACGGGTCGGTGTCGAGGACAAGCGGATCATCAACTGCCGCGCCGACGTCAACCAGCTGGTTCCCTTCAAGTACAAGTGGGCCTGGGACAAGTACCTTGCCTCGTGCGCCAACCACTGGATGCCCCAGGAGGTCAACATGGCGCGCGACATCGCGCTGTGGAAGGATCCCTACGGACTGAGCGACGACGAGCGCCGCATCGTCAAGCGCAACCTGGGTTTCTTCGTCACCGCCGATTCGCTGGCGGCGAACAACATCGTGCTCGGCACCTACCGCCACATCACCAACCCGGAATGCCGGCAGTTCCTGCTGCGCCAGGCCTTCGAGGAAGCGATCCACACCCACGCCTACCAGTACATTGTCGAATCGCTCGGTCTCGAAGAGGGTGAGATCTTCAACGCCTACCACGAGATCCCGTCGATCCGCGAGAAGGATGAGTTCCTGATCCCCTTCATCGACACCCTGACCAACCCGTCGTTCCGCACCTCGATGTTCGGCGGCAGCGAGCGCAACGACCAGGAACTGCTGCGCTCGATCATCGTCTTCGCCTGCCTGATGGAAGGTCTGTTCTTCTATGTGGGCTTCGCGCAGATCCTGGCCATGGGACGCCAGAACAAGATGACCGGTGCTGCCGAGCAGTACCAGTACATCCTGCGCGACGAGTCGATGCACTGCAATTTCGGCATCGACCTGGTGAACCAGATCAAGCTCGAGAACCCCCACCTGTGGACCCGCGCATTCAAGCAGGAGCTCGACGCCCTGTTCCGTCGCGCGGTGGAGCTCGAATACGCCTATGCCGAGGACACCATGCCGCGCGGCGTGCTCGGCCTCAATGCCTCGATGTTCAAGGGCTACCTGCGCTTCATCGCCAACCGGCGCGCGCAGCAGATCGGACTCGACCCGATGTTCCCCAACGAGGACAATCCCTTCCCGTGGATGAGCGAGATGATCGATCTGAAGAAGGAGCGCAATTTCTTCGAGACCCGGGTCATCGAGTACCAGTCGGGCGGAGCCTTGTCCTGGGACTGATTCCCCGGATCGGCGCCGCGATCGCGAGAATGCCAGGAACCATCTGTTGATGTTTCGCCCCCTTCCCGTACCGCCCTCCATGCGTGCACGCGCGGCCCCTGGCTGCCCGCGCCGTGGCGGCGAACGCGCCGGGATCGGATGGCGAACCGCCCGTGGCGCTGCATGCCTGCCGGCAGCACGCGCGGGCGCTCACCCCGCATTCGCCGCCCGGACCTTCGCCGGCCCGTGCACGAATGACCCCGGACGCGTCAGCGCTGACGTGTCCGGGGTTGTGCCCATCGGCGCATCTGCAAATGTCCCGTATCGGAGACCGCCGGGAGGCGGGGCCATGAGGAGCTTTGGATGCGACCGATGAGGTCGAACCTCTAAGACACGTGAACTAGGAGAATCAACATGGCAACTGCAACCAAGAAGACGGCGGCGAAGAAGGCCCCGGCGAAGAAGGCCGCCGCGAAGGCGGCGGCACCGGCGAAGAAGGCCGCCGCCAAGAAGGCCGCACCGGCCAAGAAGGTCGTCGCCAAGAAGGCCGCACCGGCCAAGAAGGTCGCCGCCAAGAAGGCCGCGCCGGCCAAGAAGGTCGCCGCCAAGAAGGCCGCGCCGGCCAAGAAGGTCGTCGCCAAGAAGGCCGCGCCGGCCAGGAAGGTCGCCGCCAAGAAGGCCGCGCCGGCCAAGAAGGCCGCGCCGGCCAAGAAGGCCGCGCCGGCCAAGAAGGCCGCCGCCAAGAAGGCCGCGCCGGCCAAGAAGGTCGCCGCCAAGAAGGCCGCGCCGGCCAAGAAGGCCGCGGCACCGAAGGCTGGCGCTCCGGCGGCGAAGACCTCGCTGAGCCCGGCGGCCGCATGGCCGTTCCCCACCGGCGAGCGTCCCTGAGTCCTGCGCGTCACGAGCAAGCCTGGGCCTGCACGGCCCAGGCTTTTTTTCCATGAACCTGCAGGACACGCCCGCCTGGCTGCTTGCACGCGGCGACCACGCGATCCTGCGGCTGAGCGTGCAACCCGGCGCCAGGCACAGCGAACTCGTGGGTGTGCACGATGGCACGCTGCGCCTGCGCGTGGCCGCCCCCGCCGTCGAGGGCCGCGCCAACCAGGCGCTGTGCGCCTGGCTGGCTGGGCAGTTGGGCTGCCCGCGGCGCGACGTGCAGCTGCTGCGCGGCGAGAGCTCGCGCCACAAGCAGGTCGCGGTCACCGGCTCACCCGAGCGTGTCCGGGCCTGCCTGCAGGCGATGCTGGATCAGGCCACTACCCCGGCGCAAGGCGCCGCCCCGCCGCACCCCAAGCGAGCCCAACGATGAGCATCAAATCCGACCGCTGGATCCGCCGCATGGCGCGCGATCACGGCATGATCGAACCCTTCGAGCCGGACCAGGTGCGACAGGCCGCAGACGGCCACCGCATCGTCAGCTACGGCACCAGCAGCTATGGCTACGACATTCGCTGCGCCCGGGAATTCAAGGTATTCACCAACGTGCACAGCACGGTCGTGGATCCGAAGAACTTCGACCCCCGCAGCTTCGTCGACATTGAATCCGACGTGTGCATCATTCCGCCGAACAGTTTCGCGCTGGCGCGCACCGTCGAATACTTTCGCATTCCGCGCAAGGTGCTGACGATCTGCCTGGGCAAGAGCACGTATGCGCGCTGCGGCATCATTGTCAACGTCACGCCCTTCGAGCCCGAATGGGAGGGATACGTGACCCTGGAGTTCAGCAACACCACGCCGCTGCCGGCGAAGATCTACGCCGGCGAGGGTTGCGCCCAGGTGCTGTTCTTCGAGAGCGACGAGGTCTGCGAAACCAGCTACCGCGATCGCGGAGGCAAGTACCAGGGACAGCGCGGGGTCACCCTGCCGAAGACCTGAGTCCGGCTTCAGGCGCCGAGCTCCGCGCGCAATCGTCGCACCTGCGCGCGTACCTGCGCCGGCGCGGTGCCGCCAGGAAGGTCACGCGAGGCCAGCGAACCCTCCAGCGACAGCACCGCGGCCACGTCGGCCTGTACCGCGGGATGGATGCGCTGCAGTTCGGGCAGCGTCAGCTCGGAGAGGTCGCGCCCGCTGCGCGCGCATTCGCGCACCGCCAGAGCGACCGCCTCGTGGGCGTCGCGGAAGGCAAGACCCTTCTTCACCAGATAGTCGGCAAGGTCGGTGGCCGTGGCGTGCCCGCGCAGTGCGCTGCGTCGCATGGCCTGCGCATCGACCTCGATGCCCGCCATCATGTCGGCGAACAGCACCAGGGTGTCGAGCACGGTGTCGGCGGTGTCGAACAGCGGTTCCTTGTCCTCCTGGTTGTCCTTGTTGTAGGCCAGGGGCTGGCCCTTCATCAGCACGAGCAGCGCGCTGAGGTGGCCGATGGTGCGCGCCGCCTTGCCCCGCGCCAGTTCGGGCACGTCGGGGTTCTTCTTCTGCGGCATGATGCTCGAGCCGGTGCAATAGCGGTCGGGCAGGCGCACGAAGGCCACGGCCTGGCTCATCCACAGCACGAGTTCCTCGCTCAGGCGCGAGACATGCACCATCAGCAAGCTGGCGGCGGAACAGAATTCGATGGCGAAGTCTCGGTCGCTGACGGCGTCCAGGGAGTTCTGGCTCAGCGCCTCGAAGCCCAGCTCCCGGGCCACCATCGCGCGATCCAGCGGGTAGCTGGTGCCGGCCAGTGCCGCGGCTCCCAGCGGCAGGCAATTGATGCGCCGCCGGCAGTCGGCAAGACGCTCGCCGTCGCGGCCGAACATTTCCGCATAGGCCAGCAGATGGTGGCCGAAGCTCACCGGCTGCGCCACCTGTAGGTGGGTGAAACCGGGCATCACGGTGTCGGCGTGCTGCTCCGCCAGGTCGACCAGCACCCGCCGCAGCCCGCGCAGCGCCTGCTGGATGCGATCGACGGCATCGCGCAGCCACAGGCGGATGTCGGTGGCCACCTGGTCGTTGCGGCTGCGCCCGGTGTGCAGGCGCTTGCCGGCGTCGCCCACCAGCTGGGTCAGGCGCGCCTCGATGTTCAGGTGCACGTCCTCCAGCTCGAGCTTCCAGTCGAAGCGGCCCTCCTCGATCTCCTGGCGCACCTGCGCCATGCCGCGTTCGATGTCGCGCAGGTCGGCGGCGGTGATGATGTCGCGGGCGGCAAGCATGCGTGCATGCGCCAGCGAGGCCTGGATGTCGAAAGGCCACAGCCGCTTGTCAAACCCCACCGAGCCCGTGTAGCGTTGCACCAGGGCGTCGACGGGTTCCGAGAACAGCGCCGACCAGGCCTGGCTCTTGCGGTCGAGGGAAGAACTCATGGATTCAGAATGAAGCGCAATGGCAACGATGGGAGGCCCGCGGCCCTCGCCGCGGGCCACTCCTGCCGGGGATTGTATTGATCCCGTCGGCCCGCGCGCGCGCCCACGCCGTACCGCCGGCCGACCTGTGCAGCCCCGGGGCCGCGCTGCGCGCCTTCGCGCTGACGAACCTGGTGGCGCTGCTGCTCGGTCTGGGCGGCGGCCCCCCGCAGGCCTGGGCACCGAGGCTGCTGCGGGATCTGGCCGTGGCGCAGCCGGCGGTTGCGCTGTGGCTGCTGCTGCTGTGCGGCGGCGCGCGGCTGTGGCGCAACGCCCGCCTGCAGGCCCTGGTTTCGGTGGCCTGGGGCGCGGCCGCGCCGTGGCTGACGCAGGCCGCGGTGTCCGTCCTGCTCGGTGGCGGCGCGCCGGCTCTGCGCGACTGGCGTGTGCCCTTGCTGGGCGCGATGCTCGGCGCCCTGCTGCTGCAACACCAGCGCTTGCGCGCGCAGGCACTCGATCCGGCGCAACTGCGCGCGCGCCTGGATGAACTGCAGGCGCGCATCCGTCCGCATTTCCTCTACAACGCACTGAACGCGGCGGCAGCCCTGGTGCATGAGCAACCGGCGCGCGCCGAACAGGTGCTCGACGACCTGGCCGCGCTGTTCCGCGCCAGCGTGGGCAGCAGCGGGCAGTTCAGCACCGTGCGCGCGGAGATCGATCTCGCGCGCCGCTACCTGGCCATCGAGGAGGTGCGATTCGGCCCGCGGATGCAGCTGCACTGGCAGATCGACCCCGACTGCCAGGATCTGCGCATGCCGGCGCTGACCCTGCAGCCCCTGCTGGAGAATGCGGTGCGTCACGGCGTGGAATCGAGCTCGCGCCCCTGCGCCATCGACGTCGTCCTGCGCCGCCGCGGCAGCCACCTGGAAATCGAGGTGCGCAACGACTTCGAGGAGCGCGCGCAAGGCGCGCGCCACAGCGGAACCGGGGTCGCGCTGGCCAACATCGGCCAGCGCCTGCGGCTGCTCTACGACATCGAGGCCGAGATGCGCCATGGCCCGGCGGCGGGGCAGTCGCGTCGCCGCTGGCAGGTTCGGCTGAGGTTACCGCTGTGAACCTTCTGCTGGTCGACGACGAACCCCTGGCGCGCCAGCGGCTGCGCCGCCTGCTGGCCGCCTTGCCGGCGCCGCTGCAGACCCGCGTCGACGAAGCCGAGGACGCGGCGTCGGCACGCCGGCTGCTGCGGCAGCGCCGCTACGACGTCGTGCTGCTGGACATCCAGATGCCCGGCGATAGCGGACTGCGCCTGGCCGCCGAGCTCGACGGCCCGGACGGCCCGGCGCTGGTGTTCGTCACCGCGCACGAAGAACACGCGCTGCACGCCTTCGAGCATGGCGCCCACGACTACCTGACCAAGCCTGTGGCCGCCGAGCGCCTGCAGCAGGCGCTGCTGCGGGTGCTGCGGCGTCGGCAGCAGCCGACCGCGACGCAGGCAGCGCTGACCATCAACGAGCGCGGCGCGCTGTTGCGCGTACCGCTGTCCGAGGTGCTGTATTTCCGCGCGCAGGACAAGTACACCGTGGTGCGCACCGTGGCGCGCAGCTACCTGAGCGAGGATGCGCTGGGCGAACTCGAGCAGCGTTTCGCCGATCAGCTGCTGCGCGTGCACCGCAGCGTGCTCGTGGCGCGACAAGCCATTGCCAGTCTGGAGCGGTCGGCGGGCGGCGATGCCGGCGGCGATGCGGTCGACACCGCCAACTGGAGGCTGCGCCTGCGCGGCATCGACGAAACCCTGCCGGTCAGCCGTCGCCAGCTCGCGCTGCTGCGCGGCCTGTTGCGCGGGCGCTAGTGCCCGCGCGCTGCGCTCAGTGCGGCAGCAACAGCGCGAGCAGGCCGAAGGCCAGGCAGTAGACGCCAAAGGGCCGCAGCGCGCGGATCTCATGGCCTCGGAACCAGCGCATCAGCAACCAGGTGGAAACCCAGGCGCAGACGGCCGACAGCAGGCCGGCCAGCAGCACCGCGACGAGCAGGCCCTCGGGCAGGCTGGCGTGCAGCAGCTTAGGCACTTCCAGCAGCCCGGCAGCGGCGATGATCGGGGTGGCCAGCAGGAACGACAGCCTTGCCGCGGCCTCGTACTGGAGGCCCACGCCCAGCCCCGCGACCAGCGTGGCGCCCGAACGGGAGAAGCCGGGAATCAGCGCCAGCGCCTGCGCCGTGCCGACGAGCAGCGCGCGACCGAAACTCAGGTGCTGCAGGCTCTTGCTGGCCTGGCGATTCTTCAGGCGATCGCCGGCGATGAGCATCACGCCGTTGAGCATCAACGCCACCGCGGCGAAGGCGAAACCGCCGAACAGATCGCGGATGCGGTGCGCCAGCAGCAGCCCCAGCACCCCGGCCGGGATGCTTCCGGCGACCAGCAGCCACAGCGTGCGGGCCTGCTCGTTGCCCATGCCTCCGCGCGCCCGCAACCAGCCGCCGATCAACTCGATCCAGTCGCGGCGGAAGTACAGCAGCAGCGCGG
This sequence comes from Pseudomonadota bacterium, assembly GCA_021805825.1. Lineage (GTDB taxonomy): Bacteria > Pseudomonadota > Gammaproteobacteria > Burkholderiales > Burkholderiaceae_C > Thiomonas_A. The sequence goes on along the minus strand of JAJZEC010000040.1, from coordinate 11,070 downwards.
CCGCGGTGCCCAGGTGCAGTACGACCACGAAGGGCAGGAACCAGTCGGCCTCGCGATCGATCGGCCAGTGGGCCAGCGCCGGCACGAGGATGCTGTGGCCGAGGCTGGAAATCGGGAACAGCTCGGTGACTCCCTGCAGCGCGGCCATCGCCATCAGGTAGAGGTGGGAATGCATACGGTCTCCGTGGCTTGCGCCTGGGCTTGAGGATCCGCGCGCCGGCGATCCGGGTGCGCGCAGGACAGGCTCCATTCTTGCAGCTTCGGGCCGCGCAGGACGTGCGGCTGCCCGGACGCCCGCGCCGGACGCTTGCGCGGCGCGTAGACTGCGCGCCGTCAAGCTGCGGCGCGATCGCCGGTAACCAGGCGCTTCCGGCGGCTGCGGGGCCAACCCGGCTCCCTATAATCGATGGCTTCGCCGCTTCAGGGTTGCGCGCGGGCCCGGCATCTGCCCGTGTCGTGGATCCACGCGCGCATCTCTTCCATCCATTACCGAGTCAAGCCCGCGATGAAAAAGCTGATCTTTGCCGTCACGCTCATGCTCGCAGCCGGCGCCGGTGCCCAGGCCCAGAATGTCATCGGGAACGCGGCTGCCGGCAAGAGCGACGTGTTCATGTGTGAGGGTTGCCACAACTCCAGCGGCTACCGCGTGGCCTTCCCCGAGGTCTACCGGGTGCCGATGCTCAACGGGCAGAACGCCGGTTATATCGAGCAGGCCCTGAAGGAATACCGCAGCGGCGCCCGGCGCAACGCCACGATGCGTGCCATCGCCAGTTCGCTGACCGACCAGGAGATCGCCGACATCGCCGCCTACTATTCCCAGCCCCGCGCGGGCAGCGCCCAGTAACAGGAGCCTTTCGATGAACCCCATGTTCGCTCGTCTGTCCCTGCTGGGCATCGCTGTCGCCTTCGCCAGCCTGAACGCGGCCCACGCCGCGAACCTGCAGAAGGGTCAGGCTCTGGTCAACCAGGGCGGTTGCATCGCCTGCCACGGCGCCGGTCTGGCCAAGCCGGTGTCTCCCGACTATCCGATCCTCGCCGGCCAGCCCCAGTCCTACCTGTTCCACGCCATGCAGCAGTACCAGGCGAAGCACCAGACGCCGCTGTACGGACGCGACAACGCCATCATGGCCGGCATGGTGGCTCGCTTCGACACCCAGGATCTGCACGACATCGCCGCCTACGTCTCCAGCCTGAAGACGCCGCTGTACGAGCCCGACATGGCCCGCGACCCGCGTCCCTGAGCGGGTCTGCAGCCGTGCAACAAGGTCGCTGGACGGGGTTGCGCAGGCTGCTGGCCGCCGTTGCGGCGGCGGCTCCGATCTCGGCGATCGCCGCGCCGACCCTGGCCGTGCATGTCGAGCGCCTGAGCCTGCAGGGCGCGCTGCGGGCGGCCCGGGCTGCGATCGCCGCCTGCGACGACCTGGGTCTGCAGGTTGCGGTGACCGTGGTCGACCGCGACGGCCAGCCGCAGGTGATGCTGCGCGACGTGCTCGCGCCGCCGCTGAGCGCCCGCGTCAGCCGCGCCAAGGCCTACACCGCGGCATCCTTCGATGCCTCCACCTCGCGCCTGCTCGCGCGCGCCGGCAGCCCCCTCGCGCACATGCCGGGCGTGCTGTTCGAAGCCGGCGGGGTACCCATCGAGGCGGCCGGCAGCCTGTTCGGCGCCATCGGGGTCAGCGGCGCTCCGTCGGGCGCCACCGACGAGCGCTGCGCGCGCGCGGGCGCCCTCGCCATCGAGGGCGAGCTGGAAATGATGCAGCCCTGAAGGAGCGCTCCCCGGCAAGCCGGGGCAGAATTCCCTTCCTGAGACATAATGTAGCGAGGCGTACCCGGATGGGGCGTCGTGGATTTACAAGCCGGCTGGCTCGCAGCATCATTCGACCGTATTGCGCAACGGATCATGTCCACCGTTCTCCAGGCCTCGCCGCCCAACAGCCGTTCGCCCGTGCAGCTTTCGGGCCTGGCCAATGCACTGGTGCAGGCAGGCCATCTGGCGCGCTCCGCGGCCGAGCAGATCCAGAAGCGCGCCGGGGAGAACCGCAGCAGTTTCATCGCCGAACTGATCGGCGGCGGCAGCATGGGGGCCTCGGATCTGGCGCACTGGGTCAGCCGCACCTTCGCGCTGCCCCTGCTCGACCTGGAGGCCTTCGACCCGGCGCGCGTGCCCGTCGGGCTGATCGACACCCAGATCATCAAGGCGTACAAGGTGCTGCCGCTGATCAAGCGGGGCAACAAGCTGGTGGTGGCCACCGCCGACCCGGCCGACCACGAGGCCGAGGACAAGATCAAGTTCCAGTCGCAATCGGCAGTCGACCTGGTGGTCGTCGAATACGACAAGCTGCAGCGCTGGATCGACCAGAACACGCAGAGCGCCAATGCCCAGATCTCGGCGCTGGCCGGTGATGACTTCGACCTCGCCGATCTCGACGACGGGACCGGCGACGCGGCCGCGGAACGGGAACTCGCGGCCGACGTCGACGACGCCCCGGTCGTGCGCTTCCTGCAGAAGATGCTGGTCGATGCGGTCAATATGCGGGCGTCGGATCTGCATTTCGAGCCCTACGAGAGTTTCTACCGGATCCGTTTCCGGGTCGACGGCGAACTGCGGGAAATCGCCCAACCCCCGGTTGCGATCAAGGAGAAGCTGGCGTCGCGCATCAAGGTGATCTCCCGCCTGGACATCGCCGAGCGTCGGGTGCCGCAGGACGGGCGCATGAAGCTGCGCTTCGGCCCCGACCGCGCGATCGATTTCCGTGTCAGCACGCTGCCCACCCTGCACGGCGAAAAGATCGTGATCCGGATCCTGGATTCGACGATGGCCAAGATGGGCATCGACAGCCTGGGCTACGAACCGGAGGAAAGGGAGCGCGTGCTGCACGCGATCCGTCGCCCCTACGGCATGGTGCTGGTCACCGGTCCGACCGGCAGCGGCAAGACGGTGTCGCTGTATTCCTACCTGAACCTGCTCAACGAGCCGGGGGTCAACATATCCACCGCGGAGGATCCCGCGGAAATCAACCTGCCGGGAATCAACCAGGTCAACGTCAACGAGCGCGCGGGGTTGAATTTCGCGACCGCGCTGCGCGCCTTCCTGCGCCAGGATCCGGATGTGATCATGGTCGGCGAGATCCGCGACCTGGAGACCGCCGACATCGCGATCAAGGCGGCGCAGACGGGGCACATGGTGTTCTCCACCCTGCACACCAACGACGCCCCGACCACCCTGACGCGCCTGATGAACATGGGCGTGCCCGCCTTCAACATCGCTTCCAGCGTGATCCTGATCACCGCGCAGCGCCTGGCGCGCAAGCTGTGCCAGCAATGCAAGAGCCCGGCCGACATCCCGGCCGCGGCGCTGCTGGACGCGGGTTTCGCCGAGTCCGACATCGACGGTAGCTGGAAGCCCTTCAAGCCCGGCAAGTGCAGTGCCTGCGGAGGAACCGGCTACAAGGGGCGCCTGGGGATCTACCAGGCGATGCCCATCAGCGAATCGATCCAGCGCATCATCCTCGACCATGGCACCGCGCTGGACATCGCTGCGCAGGCGCGCCTCGAAGGCGTGCGCACGCTGCGCGAGTCAGGACTCGTCAAGGTGCGCCAGGGGCTGACCTCGATCGAGGAAGTCCTGGCGGTGACCAATGAATAAGGCGGGCCACCGGCCGCCGAAGGCTGCGGCATGCCGCGGCCGCAGCGCCAGCACGGCAAGGAGGATGGATCGATGAGCACGGCCACGGTGCGCAGCGCCAAGGAATTCCTCTACGCCTGGGAAGGCAAGGATCGTCAGGGACGCATGCAGCGCGGGGAAATGCGCGCCGGCAGCGAGAACATCGTCAACGCCTCGCTGCGTCGCCAGGGCATCATGGTGACCAAGCTGAAGAAGCGCAAGGTGGGCGGCGGACGATCGATCAAGGCCAAGGATCTGACGACCTTCACGCGCCAGATGGCCACCATGCTGCGCGCCGGGGTGCCGCTGCTGCAGTCCTTCGACATCGTCTCGCGCAGCCATCCGAATGCCTCGATGGCGCGCCTCATCACCGACGTGCGCAACGATGTGGAAACCGGCACCAGCCTGTCGGCGGCCTTCCGCAAGTACCCGAAGTACTTCGACCACCTGTTCTGCAACCTGGTGGAGGCCGGCGAGCAGGCCGGGATGCTGGAGCTGATCCTCGACCGCCTGGCCACCTACCAGGAGAAGACCCTGGCCATCAAGGGGAAGATCAAGTCGGCGCTGACCTACCCGATCGCGGTGATGATCGTCGCGATGATCGTCGTCACCATCATCATGCTGTTCGTCGTGCCGACCTTCAAGGACGTGTTCTCGCAGTTCGGCGCGCAGCTTCCCGGGCCGACGCTGATGGTGATCGCGATCTCCAACTTCTTCGTTCATTACTGGTACGTGCTGCTCGGCGCGATCGTCCTCGGCGGCTACTTCGCGTTCCAGAGCTGGAAGCGCTCGGAGGCTGTGCGCACCTTTGTCGACCGCGCGCTGCTGCGTCTGCCGGTGTTCGGGCCGCTGATCGTCAAGGGTGCCCTGGCGCGCTGGACGCGCACCCTGTCGACCATGTTCGGAGCCGGCGTGCCCCTGGTCGAGGCGCTGGACTCTGTGGGAGGCGCGGCGGGCAACATCGTCTACCAGCGCGCGACCGAGAAGATCCAGCAGGAAGTCTCCACCGGCAGCAGCCTGACACTGTCGATGCAGAGCAGTCAGGTGTTCCCGCCGCTGGTGCTGCAGATGGCCTCCATCGGAGAGGAGTCGGGATCGCTCGACTCGATGCTGGCCAAGGTCGCCGACATCTACGAGGAAGAGGTCGATGAAATGGTCAAGGCGCTGTCCAGCCTGCTCGAGCCGATCATCATCGTCGTGCTCGGGATCCTGATCGGCGGCCTGGTGGTGGCGATGTACCTGCCGATCTTCAACCTCGGCAAGGTGGTGGGCTGAGCATGGTCTGGCTGGCGCCGGGCCTCGGCGCGGGCGACGCGGTGTGGGGGGCGGCGCTGCTCGGGCTGCTCGTCGGCTCCTTCCTGAACGTGCTGATCCTGCGCCTGCCGGTGATGCTCGAGCGTGGCTGGCGCAGCGAGGCGCTGGCCACCCTGGATCTGCCGCCCGAGTCGCACGAGGCCTTCGACCTCGTGCGTCCGCGCTCGCGCTGCGGCGCCTGCGGCCACCCCATCACCTGGTGGGAGAACATCCCGGTGCTGAGCTGGCTGCTGCTGCGCGGCCGCTGCTCGGCATGCGGCACGCGCATCGCCTTGCGCTACCCGCTGGTGGAAATCGCCAGTGCCGCGCTGAGCGGCGCGCTCGTGGCCCTGCAGGGGCCGGGCGTATGGACCGCCGGCACCGTGGTGCTGGCCTGGGGCCTGCTCGCCTTGGCGCTGATCGATTTCGACACCACCCTGCTTCCCGATGGACTGACGCTGCCCCTGCTCTGGCTGGGTCTGCTGCTGCATGCCTGGCTGCACCCATCGTTCCTGCCCCAGGCGGTCGCCGGGGCTGCGCTGGGCTATGCCAGCCTGTGGTGCGTCTACCAGGCCTTCCGGCTGCTGACCGGCAAGGAGGGCATGGGTTTCGGTGATTTCAAGCTGTTCGCCCTGCTCGGCGCCTGGTTCGGCCCGCTGGCGCTGCTGCCCATCATCGTGCTGTCGGCGCTGTGCGGAGCGGTGGTCGGCATCGCGCTGCAACGCAGCGGGCTGCTCGAGCGCGGGCACCCGATTCCCTTCGGCCCCTTCCTGGCCACCGCCGGCTTGATCACCCTGTTCATCGGCCCCCAGCGGCTGGTGGCGTGGGCGCTGGGTGGCGGCGGGATCTGATGCCCGCGGAACGCTCCGCGGGCCGCCCCGCGCGCGCCCCCCGCGCCGAGGAGCCCGCGACACGACCCGGAGCGTCGCCGCGTCGCCCGCGCATCGGGCTGACCGGGGGCATCGGATCCGGCAAATCCGCCTTCGCCGGCATGCTGCGGCAACTGGGCGCGGCGGTGGTCGATGCCGACGACATCGCGCATGCGCTCACCGCCCCTGGAGGCGAAGCCATCGCGGCCATCCGCGATGCCTTCGGCGAGGCCATGATCGATGCCCGCGGCGCCCTCGACCGGCCGCGCATGCGCGCCCTGGCCTTCGCCGACGCCGTGCAGCGCGCGCGCCTGGAAGCGATCCTGCATCCGTTGATCGGCGCGCGCCTGCGCAGCGCCGAGCAGTGCGTGCCCGGGCCTTACCTGGTGCTGGTGGTGCCGCTGCTCGTCGAATCGCTGGCGCGCTGGCGCCGGGCGGTCGACCGCGTGGTCGTCGTCGACTGCGCGCCGGAACTGCAGTTGCAACGCGTGGTGCAGCGTTCGGCGCTGAAGCCCGAGCAGGTCATGCGCATCATGCAGGCGCAGGCCACACGCGAGCAGCGCCTGCGCGCCGCCGACGAGGTCATCGACAATTCCGGCGACCTGCAGGCCCTGCAGGCGCAGGCGCTGCGCCTGCACCAGCGCCTGCTGGCAGGCGCCTGAAGGCGGCTCGGCGCGCATGGGCGGCAGGATTTGAAATCCTGCGGAACATCGATGACAATGGCCGCCAACCGTGGCCGCATCCGAGCCGCGCGCCTCCCTGCACCGGCCCGTGATCCTGTACGAATATCCGCTGAACGAGCGAGTTCGCACCCTGCTCCGGCTGGAATATCTGTTCCGCCGCAACGCCTTCCTGATGCAACGGGGGCATCCGTTCGACCACCACCACGCGCTGCTCTCGATGTTCGAGATCATGGACGTGACGACGCGGCAGGATCTGAAGTCCGACATGCTCAAGGATCTGGAGCGCCAGCGCCAGCAATACCTCGGCTACCGCGGCAACCCGGCGGTGGCCGAATCGGCGCTCGACGAAGTGCTGGCCGAGGTCGAGGGCGCCTTCCAGGGCCTGAACCAGCAGCTGGGCAAACCCGGGCAGACCCTGCTGGACAACGAATGGCTGATGTCCATCCGCAGCCGGGCGGGCATCCCGGGCGGCACCTGCGAGTTCGACCTGCCCGCCTACTACGCTTGGCAGCATCTGCCGGAAGAACAGCGGCGCAGCGACCTGATGCGCTGGATGGAAGTGTTCCAGCCCCTCTCGATGACGGTGGAATTGCTGCTGCGGCTGCTGCGCGACAGCGCGGTGGTGCACAGGAACGTGGCCCAGGGCGGCTCCTACCAGCAGAACCTCGGCGGTCGCAGCTACCAGTTGCTGCGCCTGCGCGTGGACGGCACGCTGGGCGTGGTTCCCGAAATCACCGGACACCGGCTGATGGTGCTGGTGCGTTACATGCGTCCCGACGCCGACTGGAAGCTCCGGCCGGTGTCCGGCGACATCGCCTTCGAACTCGCGCTGTGCGCCTGAACCCACCCCTCGAGGGAGCCACGCGCGTCGTGCGCTGCCCGGGCTGCGCAGCGGCCACGCCCTTCTCGCCGCAAAACCCCTGGCGCCCCTTCTGCAGCCAGCGCTGCCGCGACGGCGACCTGGGCGCGTGGGCGAACGAGAGCTACCGCGTGGCGTCCGCTGCGCACGAGGACGACGAGGCGTCCCCGCCGGGATCCTGAACAGCGGCGGCAGCATCGTCGTGGGTCGCACCGAGCCAGCCGCGCTCGGCGGCCAGCCAGCGCAGCACAGGCAACGTTCCCGGAAGCAGCGGGTGAACCTGTACCGGCAGTTGCTGCCATGCGAGCTGCTGGCCCTCGCAAGGCCGCGGCTGGCCGCGCCAGCCATGCACCTTGCAGAACTGCAGGTCGACCAGCGCATGCGGATAGTCGATGCGGCAGGAGTTCCAGGCCTGCACGGCATCGACCTCGATGGCCAGTTCCTCGCGCAACTCCCGGCGCAGCGCCTGCTCGACGCTTTCGCCGGCCTCGACCTTGCCACCGGGAAACTCCCAGTAGCCGGCGCAGGGCTTGCCCTGCGGGCGGCTGGCGAGCAGGAAGCTGCCGTCGGGGTGCAGCAGCACGCCCACGGCGACCGCCACCGGGCGGCGCTGCGGCAGCGCGTCGTCCGAATCGCTCACCGCGCCTTGCGCCCGCAATAGTCGCGCGCGAACTGCCAGGCCACGCGACCCGAGCGCGAACCGCGCTCCAGAGCCCACAGCAGGGCATGCTCACGCGCCGCGCGCGCCTGCGCCGCGCTCAGCCCGAAGACCTGCAGCCAGTGCTCGGCGATGCGCAGGTAGTGCTCCTGGTCGAAGGGATAGAAGCTCAGCCACAGCCCGAAACGGTCGGACAGCGAGACCTTTTCCTCGGTACCCTCGCCCGGATGCACCTCGCCGCTGGCCGGGTCGTGGGTAGCCTGCAGGTTTTCCTGCATGAATTCGGGAAGCAGGTGGCGTCGGTTCGAGGTGGCGTAGACGAGGAGGTTGTCTGCGCTTCCCGCCACCGAGCCGTCGAGCACCGACTTCAGCGCCTTGTAGCCCGGCTCGCCCTGATCGAAGGAAAGGTCGTCGCAGAACACCACGAAGCGCTCGCTGCGTCCACGCACGAGCTCGACCAGGTCGGGCAGGTCGACGAGGTCGGACTTGTCCATCTCGACCAGCCTCAGGCCCTTGCCGCCGAAGGCATCCAGGCAGGCCTTGACCAGCGAGCTCTTGCCGGTTCCACGCGCGCCGGTGAGCAGCACGTTGTTGGCCTGCCGCCCGGCGATGAACTGACGGGTGTTGCGCTCCAGACGCTCCTTCTGCTCGTCGATTCCCTGCAGGTCGGCGAAACGCAGCAGCGCAGGCTGCGGCACCGGCTGCAGCCAGGCCTGCGCGCCACGGCGTCGCCAGCGGAAGGCCCGCGCGGCCTGCCAGTCGGGCTGTGCCGGCGGCCCGCCGAGCATCTGCTCGGCACGCCCGAGCACGCGCTCGGCCTGCTCGAGCAGCGCGGCCAGCCGCGGCAGGAGATCGCCCGCGGCTGGCGGCTGGGCCGGGGTGCGGTGGACCGCCATGCTCAGCTCCGGTAATCGGCGTTGATCGAAACGTAGTCGTGCGACAGGTCGCAGGTCCACAACCGCGCCTGGCAGTCGCCGCGCCCGAGCACGATGCGCACCAGGATTTCGGGCTGCGCCATGACGCGCTGCCCATCGCGTTCCTGGTAGTCGGGATGTCGGCCGCCGGCGCTCGCCACATGGACGTCGTCGAGGTACAGGTCGACCCCATCGACGTCGAGGTCGTCGATCCCGGCATAGCCGATGGCCGCCAGGATGCGTCCAAGGTTGGGGTCGCTGGCGAAGAATGCGGTCTTCACCAGCGGCGAGTGCGCCACCGAGTAGCCCACCCGGCGCGCCTCGGCGACGCTGGCGGCGCCCTGCACCTCGATGGTGATGAACTTGGTCGCGCCCTCGCCGTCGCGCACGATGGATTGCGCCAGGTGCTGCGCCACCCGCAGCAGAGCCTCGCGCAGCTGAAGCGCCTCGGCGCTGGAGGCATCGTCGATCGCCGGCGCACCGCTGGCCCCGGTGGCCACGAGGAGCAGCGAGTCGTTGGTCGAGGTGTCGCCGTCGACAGTCACGCAGTTGAAGGACGCGTCGGCCACCTCGCGCACCAGCCGCGCCAGCAGGGCAGGCGCGACCGCGGCATCGGTGGCGATGAATCCGAGCATGGTCGCCATGTCGGGGCGGATCATGCCGGCTCCCTTGGCGATACCGCTGACATGCACGGCGACGCCGCCGAGCTGCAGCACTTCGCTGGCCGCCTTGGGCACGGTGTCGGTGGTCATGATCGCCGCGGCGGCCTCCGCCCAGGCCTTCGCGCGCAGGTCGGCCTGCGCCCGCGGCAGCGCGGCCTGCAGTCGATCCAGCGCCAGCGGCTCGAGGATGACCCCGGTCGAGAACGGCAGCACCTGGCGCTCGTCCACGCCCAGCAGCGCGCCGACGCTGGCGCAGCTCGCACGCGCGGCGGCCAACCCGGGCGCGCCGGTGCCGGCGTTGGCGCAACCGGTGTTGATGACCAGTGCGCGCACCGGCGCGCAGCCGGAGGCGCCGAGGTGATCCCGGCAGACCTGCACCGGAGCGGCACAGAAGCGGTTGCGGGTGAACACCCCGGCGGCCACCGTGCCGGGATCGAACACCATCAGGGTCAGATCGCGGCGACCGGCCTTGCGCATGCCGGCCTCGGCAATTCCGATGCGTACCCCCGCCACCGCGTGCAGCGCGGCGGGATCGGGGGGCTGCAGATGCACGGCCATGAAGCTAGCTCCCAGCAGCAGGATGGTGTAGTCGAGTCGCCGCCAGCCGAAGCGCCCTGCCGCGCATCAGGCCAGCCTGCCGTGGCAGTGCTTGTACTTCTTCCCGCTGCCGCAGGGGCAGGGGTCGTTGCGCCCGACCTTGGGCTCGGCGCTCACCGGCTGCTGCACCACCGCCGGCGCCGCAGCCAGCGCGATCGCGGCGTCGGCCTGCGCCGCGGCATCGTCGAGGGCTTGCATCGCGCTGAAGGCCTCGGGGTGGTTGAAGGCCAGGTTGTGCAGGCTCTGCGCACGCTGCTCGATCGATTCGGCCGCGCTCTGCGCCTGTTCCTGGGTCTGCACCTGCACCGTCATCAGGGTCCGCGTGACCTCGTTCTTCACCGCGTCGAGCATCTGCCCGAACAGCTCGAAGGCCTCGCGCTTGTACTCCTGCTTGGGCTGCATCTGCGCGTAGCCGCGCAGGTGGATGCCCTGGCGCAGGTAGTCCAGCGCCGAGAGGTGCTCGCGCCAGTGCTGGTCGAGCGCCTGCAGCAGCACCACCCGCTCGAACTGCGCGAAGTTCTCGCGGCCGACGCGCTCGACCTTGTCGGCGTACTGCGCCTCGGCGGCGTCGAGCACGCGCTGCAACACGTCGTCGTCGGTGATGTTCTCGTCGGACTCAAGCCACGCCTTGAGCTCCAGATCGATCTGCCATTCGTCGTGCAGCACCTGTTCGAGCGCCGGGATGTCCCATTGCTCCTCCATGCTCTGCTCGGGCACGTGGGCGCGCACGAGGTCGGTGAACGCGCCCTGCCGCAGCGCCGCGATCTGCTCGGACACGTCGCCCGAATCGAGCAGTTCATTGCGCTGCTGGTAGATGATCTTGCGCTGCTCGTTGGCGACGTCGTCGTATTCGAGCAGCTGCTTGCGGATG
>JAJZEC010000039.1 GCA_021805825.1 Pseudomonadota bacterium | reverse complement strand
TCCGATCTCTGGTGAACCTGACGATCTTCGTGCTGGCGATCTACGTCGGCTACCACGTCGTGTGGAACGTCACTCCGGCGCTGCACACCCCGCTGATGTCGGTGACCAACGCGATCTCGGCCATCATCATCGTCGGGGCGATGCTGGCCGCCGCGCTGACCGTCACGCCCCTCGGCCGCATCATGGGCATGCTGGCCGTGGGCATGGCGTCGGTCAACGTGTTCGGCGGCTTCCTGGTGACTCGGCGCATGCTGGCGATGTTCAAGAAGAAGGAGCGCGCCGCCCCCGGCGGCGCCGGCGCCTGAGCGCAGGAACCCGACAAGCCAAGGATCGGACATGAGCTCGAGCATGAATCTGGTGGCCCTGTTGTACCTCGTGGCCTCGGTGTTCTTCATCCAGGCCCTCAAAGGCCTGTCGCACCCGGCGAGCAGCCGGCGTGGCAATGTCTTCGGCATGCTCGGCATGCTGCTGGCGGCGCTGACCACAGTGTGGCTGATCGTCCAGATCGGCGGCGAGGCCGGGGTTTCCGGCCTGCTCTACGTGGTCGTGGCGCTGGTCGTCGGCGGCGGCATCGGCGCGTTCATGGCGCAGCGCGTGCAGATGACCAAGATGCCCGAACTGGTGGCCTTCATGCACAGCATGATCGGCCTTTCGGCGGTATGCATCGCGATCGCAGAGGTGGCCGAGCCGCATGCCTTCGGCATCGTGGCGGCGCCGGGCATGGCCTTGCCCCATGGCAACCGCGTGGAACTGTTCCTGGGCGCCATCGTCGGCGCCATCACCTTCAGCGGCTCGGTGATCGCCTTCGGCAAGCTGTCGGGCAAGTACAAGTTCCGCTTGTTCCAGGGCGCGCCAGTGCGCTTCGCCGGACAGCACCAGCTCAACCTGGCGCTGGCGCTGGCCACTCTGGGTCTGGGGCTGGCGTTCTGGTACGACGCGCAGTGGGGCCCGTTCCTGCTCATGCTGGCGCTGGCCTTCGTGCTGGGGGTGCTGATCATCATTCCCATCGGCGGGGCCGACATGCCGGTGGTGGTGTCGATGCTCAACAGCTATTCGGGCTGGGCCGCAGCGGGCATCGGTTTCTCGCTGGACAACGGCATGCTGATCATCGCCGGGTCGCTGGTCGGTTCGTCCGGCGCGATCCTTTCGTACATCATGTGCAAGGCGATGAACCGCTCCTTCTGGAACGTCATTCTCGGCGGCTTCGGCGGCGAGGCCGCCGGCCCCGCCGATGCGCAGGCCCAGCAGCGCAGCGTGCGCTCGGGCAGTGCCGACGACGCCGCCTTCCTGCTGGCCAACGCCGAGAGCGTGATCATCGTCCCGGGTTACGGCCTGGCGGTGGCGCGCGCGCAGCATGCGCTGAAGGAACTCGCGCAGAAGCTTGGCGAGCGCGGGGTCAGCGTGAAATACGCGATCCACCCGGTGGCCGGGCGCATGCCGGGGCACATGAACGTGCTGCTGGCCGAGGCCGAGGTGCCGTACGACCAGGTATTCGAAATGGACGACATCAATCCCGAGTTCGCGCAGGCCGACGTGGCCGTCGTGCTTGGAGCCAACGACGTCGTGAACCCGGCAGCGCGCAACGATCCGAAGTCCCCGATCGCCGGAATGCCGATCCTCGATGCCTACAAGGCCAAAACGGTGATTGTGAACAAACGATCGATGGCCACGGGCTACGCTGGACTGGATAATGAACTGTTCTACCTCGACAAAACCATGATGGTCTTCGGGGACGCCAAAAAGGTCATCGAGGAGATCGCGCGGGCCGTCGAATAACCCTCGCCGAAGCCGCTGCGGATCCGGTGCGCGCGCGTCCCGGGTCAGGGGTCTGGCGAAAGGCCGCTGGCGAGGCGGCCTTTTTCATTTTCGCTTCTTGTTATACCATTTCGCCATTATCCGTGTGGCGCCCATCGACGGGTGCCGCCCGATCTTCGTTCCGTACCCATTTCTCGGAGGTGGCGATGTCGTCGTACAAGGAATTGTTGTCGCAGATTGAGGCGTTGAAGCAGCAGGCCGAATCCCAGCGCAAGAACGAGATCTCCAGCGTCATCGCCGATATTCGTGCCAAAATGCTGGAATACGGCATCACCGTTGCTGACCTGGGTTCTGGCGCGCGCACTTCCCGCAGCAAGGGAATGACCGTCGCCGCGAAATACCGTCATCCCCGCACCGGCGAAACCTGGACCGGGCGCGGCAAGATGCCGAAGTGGCTGCAGGCCGAAGTCAATACCGGCAAGCGCAAGGAAGATTTCCTGATCGTCTGAGCCCGACCGGGTCGCCCGGCTGGCGCCCGCGCCCGGTGTTGCCCCGGCCAGGCGGTACAGCCTGGGTGCCCGACGGTTCTGCGGTGGCGGCGCCCGGCGGTCTGCCCGCCGCCGTGCGCCCCGGGCGATGATGGCTGCCGCCTGCCGTCGGGACAATCGTCTCGATTGCGGAAAACGATGGTCGTTTGGAAAGTTATGATATGAATCCTTACAGAAGGTAACACTATGGGCATCGCTTCTTGTCGCATATTTGTCGAAGAATTGCACAAGAAGCCCTATGAAAGCCAAAGACCACACGAATTTGCCAAGGTGCTGCCCTTGGCTGGCCAAACTCGACGACGGCGATCTGCAGCGCGTGCAGCGCGACCTGCAACTGCGCACCTTCGAGGCGGGCGACGTGGTCTGCGCGCGCGGTCGGCCGACCCAGCACTGGATTGGCGTCTTCAGCGGCCTGTTGCTGGTGCGTGGTGACGCCGAGCATGCCGTGCCGGGGACGCCCGCGGTGGCTCCAGGCGGCTGGCTGGGCGACGAAAGCCTGGTTCGCCGCGAGGCCCTGAGCGCCGACGTCGTGGCGCTGCGCAACAGCCACCTGGCGATGCTGCCGGGGGAAACCTACCTGTGGCTGCGCGAGCGCAGCCTGAGTTTCAACCGCATGCTGCTCGCCCGCCTCGAGCAGCGCATGCGGCATTGCGTGCAGCAGGTGCATTCGGGGCGAGCGGGCGGCGCCGACGAACGGGTCGCTCAGACCCTGGTCGGACTCTTCGACCCGGTGTTGCATCCCGCGGTAGGGCAGACGCTGCGTGTGACCCAGGAGGAACTGGCGGGTATCTGCGGCCTCTCGCGGCAGCGGGTCAACCAGGCGCTTCAGCGCCTGGCCGCGCTGGGCACGATCCGCCTGCGCTACGGCAGCGTCGAACTCGCCGAGGAGGCCGCGCTGCGCGGCTTCGTGGCTCCCGGATCGGCCGCGGGCAGCCAGCCGCCATTCGCGGCACCGACGGACGGCAGCGAGCAGCACTGGGCCTGAACTGGCCTGCCGCGCCGACCAGGCCGGCAGCCGGCCGGCCGAGCCCCTAGAATGCGAAGTTTCTGAGGTCGCAGCGCGCGAAGGCTTGCGCGTGTGGGGTTCTTCGAGAAGGCGGCTGCCCTCAAGAAGCCGTCTGTCCGGCACCGCATGCGCGCAGCTTCCCAGGTGCGGCAGAGCGCCTGCTGCTGCGATGCGCAGCGGCGCTGCACGGTGCGCTCCTGCCTCATGATTGCACGTTCCCGATGTCTCCCGAATTCCTGGTCGCATTCGATCGCGTCGATTTCGCCTACGACTCCCGCCTGGTGCTCGAGGGCATCAGCCTGGGCGTCCGGCGCGGCGAGGTGGTGGCGGTCATGGGCGCCTCCGGTGGCGGCAAGACCACGTTGCTGCGCCTGCTCGGAGGGCAGGTGCGCCCGCGCGCGGGGCAGGTCCTGTTCGACGGCGAGGACGTGGCCACGATGTCGCACGCGCGCCTGTACGCAGCACGGCGCCGCATGGGCATGCTGTTTCAGATGGGCGCTCTGTTCACCGATCAGACGGTGTTCGACAACGTCGCCTTCGCGCTGCGCGAGCACACCCGCCTGCCCGAGGCGATGATTCGCGACCTCGTGCTGATGAAGCTGCAGGCGGTGGGGCTGCGCGGGGCGCGCGACCTCTATCCGGCGCAGCTGTCCGGGGGCATGGCGCGGCGCGTGGCGATGGCGCGCGCGGTGGCCCTCGATCCGGCACTGGTGATGTACGACGAGCCTTTCGCCGGGCTGGATCCGATTTCCCTGGGGATTTCGGCGCGCCTGATCCGCACCCTCAACGATGCGCTGGGATTGACCAGCATCATCGTCTCCCACGACGTCGAGGAGACCTTCGCCATCGCCGACCGCGTGTTCATCCTCGGCAACGGGCGGCTGCTGGCCCAGGGCACGCCCCAGGATCTGCGCGCCAGCAGCGAACCCCTGGTGCACCAGTTCGTCCGGGGCGAGCCAGACGGGCCCGTGCGCTTCCACTATCCCGCGCCCGATCTGGGCGAGGACTTCCTGCGACCCCAACGCGGCGTCGGGCGCCCATGAAACCCTTGCTGCGTGTGCTGGCCGCCGTCGGTGCGGCAACCCTTCGCGTGCTGGCCGATCTCGGCTGGGGCCTGCGTCTGTTCCTGCGCCTGCTCAGCCTGCTTCCCGGGGCGCTGCGGCGTCCGCGCCTGGTGGCGCAACAGGTGTATTTCCTCGGCAACGACTCCCTGCTGATCATCGCTGTGTCCGGCTTGTTCGTCGGATTCGTGCTGGGCTTGCAGGGCTACTACACCCTGTCGCGCTATGGCGCTTCCAGTTCGCTGGGCATCGTGGTGGCCTTGTCCCTCGTGCGCGAACTGGGGCCGGTGGTCACCGCGCTGCTGTTCGCCGGGCGTGCCGGAACCTCGCTGACCGCTGAAATCGGCCTGATGAAGGCCGGCGAGCAGATCGCGGCGATGGAAATGATGGCCGTCGATCCCCTGGCGCGGGTGCTGGCGCCGCGCTATCTCGGGGGAATCATCGCTATGCCGCTGCTGGCCGCGGTATTCAGCGCGGTGGGCATCCTGGGTGGCTACATCGTCGGCGTGTTGCTGATCGGCGTCGACCCCGGAGCGTTCTGGGGCCAGATGCAGTCCGGGGTCGATGTGTTCAAGGACGTCGGCAACGGCGTGGTCAAAAGCCTGGTCTTCGGTTTCGCGGTCACCTTCGTCGCGCTGTACCAGGGTTGGCGCGCGCAGCCGACACCGGAAGGAGTTTCGCGGGCGACGACGCGCACCGTGGTCGTCGCATCGCTGGCCGTGCTGGGGCTTGATTTCATGCTGACGGCGCTGATGTTCAGCACCTGACTGCCGGGTGACGAGGAAAACATTATGGAAAAGCGTTCCACTGACATATGGGTCGGGCTGTTCGTGGTCATCGGCGCTGCCGCGCTGCTGTTCCTCGCCCTGCAGGCCGGCAATCTGCTCAGCCTGAATTTCGCCCCGACCTACGACGTCACCGCGCGCTTCGACAACATCGGTGGACTGAAGGCGGATGCCGCGGTGAAGAGCGCGGGCGTGGTTGTCGGGCGGGTGTCGGCGATCCGTTTCGACAACCAGACCTTCCAGGCCGATGTCGTGCTGGCGCTCGACAAGCGCTACGACTTTCCGACCGACACCTCGGCCCAGATCCTGACCTCCGGGCTGCTCGGAGATCAGTATGTCGGCCTGGTGCCGGGGGCGGCGGAAAAGAATCTTCGCAATGGCGACGTGATTCAAAACACGCAGTCTGCCATCGTGCTCGAAAATCTGATCGGACGCTTCTTGTACAACAAGGCGGCCGGCGGCGGGCAATGAAGCGGCGTTCGCCAGGCACGCGCAGGGGATCGATCGATGGTTGACACGAACAGAAATCAAGCGTTTCGCCGGACGGCTGCCCGCGCAGTGCCGGTGCTGGCTGCGGCGACTCTGCTCGGTGGTTGTGCGACCCACAATCCCGCGGATCCGCTGGAGCCGTACAACCGCGCGATGTTCTCCTTCAATGAAAAGGTCGACAAGGTCGTGCTCAAGCCGGTCGCGGTCGGCTACCGCAACGTGACCCCGAAGCCGGTGCGGCGCGGGGTGACGAATTTCTTCGGCAACCTGAGCGATGTCTGGTCGACCGGCAACGACTTCCTGCAGGGCCATGTCGCGATGGGCTTCAACGGCATCATGCGCGTCAGCGTCAACACGGTGTTCGGGGTGTTCGGCCTGATCGACGTGGCCACTCCGCTCGGCCTGTACCGGCAGCCCACCGATTTCGGCCTCACGCTGGCGCGCTGGGGGGTCGGCTCCGGCCCCTACATCGTGTTGCCGCTGTTCGGCCCGTCGACGCTGCGCGATGCCACGGGCACGGTGGTGCACGCGGTCTACGATCCCTCGCTGCAGTTGAGCAACAATACGCAGACGCGGGACGCGATGCTCGTCCTGAATACGGTCAACCAGCGCGCCAATCTGCTGAGCACCACCGATCTGCTGCAGCAGATCGCCCTCGATCCCTATCTATTCACCCGCGACGCCTACCTGCAGCGCCGCCGGGCCCAGGTGCGGGCCACGCGCGACACCTCGGTGCTGGGCACCGAGCCGCGGATGGATGGCGGCGGCCAGGGCGGTGGCGCGCTGCTGCCCGCTGCAGCCCCGGCGCCTGCCGCGCGCACGGCCGCCGTGCGCGGCGTGCCTGGATCCTGAGGGATGGCCTCGACCCCTATCGCATCGCGGCGGCATGCCGCCCCAGACTTTTCGGAGAAGTTCATGTTTGCCAGGATTGGACGTTTGCTCTCGCCGCTGCTGCTGGCCCTTGCCTTCCTGCAGGCGCCTGCCCAGGCCGCGGCGCCGGCCGCGCAGACCCCCGCTCCGGTGCTGCTGGTGCAGCACCTGACCGATTCGGTGATGGACGCTGCGCGCTCCGACCCGCGGCTGAAGGCGGGAGATGCATCCCACATCGAGCAACTGGTGCAGACCAAGGTGCTGCCCTATCTCGATTTCGAGCGCATGACCGCGTCGGCGGTCGGCCCGTTCTGGCGCCGAGCCACGCCGCAGCAGCGCCAGGAACTGCAGCAGCAGTTCAAGGAACTGCTGATCCACACCTACTCGCATGCCATCCGGGAGATCGGCGACCAGAAGGTGCAGTACCTGCCGCTGCGCGCTGCCCCCGATGCCACCAATGTCGTGGTGCACACGCGGGTGCTCAACGACGGCGAGCTCATCCAGCTTTCGTACCGCGTCGTCAAGCTCGGTGACGCATGGAAGATCGCCGACGTGAACGTGATGGGCGTCTGGCTCGTCGACAACTACCGCGGCGTCTTCGCCGAGGAAATCAACAGCAAGGGGATCGACGGTCTGATCCACCTGCTCGAGCAGCGCAACCAGGCGCTGGCCAAGGCGCAGGGTGCGTCATGAACCTGCCGCCCGTGGGTGCCCGCGACGAGGCAGCCTTCGCGCTGCCGGAGGTGCTCACCCTGGACGAGGCCGGCGATGTGCTGCGGCAGGCGCTGCGCGCGCTCGGCGCCGGCCCGGCGCCGTGGGCCATCGACGCTTCGCGGCTGCAGCGCTTCGACTCGGCGTGCCTGTCGCTGCTGCTGGAGTTGCGCAGGCGTGCCGGCGATGCTGGAATCGAACTGCATGGTGTGCCCGCGCGCCTGCGGGCCCTGGCCCGGGCCTACGGCATCGCCTTCGTGCTGGGCGGTGACGGGGATGACATGCCGGCGCTGAGCGAGGGCCTGCACGCGGGCGGGCATCCGGCATGACGGGGCCGGGCGATGCGACCCCCGCGGTTCGCCTGCAGGGGGTAGTCAAGCGTTTCGGCACGCGTGCCGTGGTCGACGGTGTCAGCCTGGACATCGCGCAGGGGGAGTTTTTCGCCCTGCTGGGCGCCAATGGAGCCGGCAAGACCACGCTGATCAGCATGCTCGCCGGGTTGGCCCGGCCCAGCGGCGGCAGCGTGCAGGTCATGGGGCACGAAGTCGCGCGCGAGCCCTACCTGACCCGGCGCCTGCTCGGAGTGGTGCCGCAGGAACTGGTGTTCGACCCCTTCTTCACCGTGCGCGAGACCTTGCGGCTGCAGTCGGGCTATTTCGGGCTGCGGCGCAATGACGCATGGATCGACGAATTGCTGCACCACCTGGGACTGACGCAGCAGGCCGAGCAGAACATGCGCGCGCTGTCCGGGGGCATGAAGCGCAGGGTGATGGTGGCGCAGGCGCTGGTGCACAAGCCCCCGGTGATCGTGCTCGACGAGCCCACCGCCGGTGTCGACGTGGAACTGCGCCAGAGTCTGTGGCAGTTCATCACCCGACTCAACCGCCAGGGGCACACCGTGCTGCTGACCACCCACTACCTGGAGGAGGCCGAGGCGCTGTGCAGCCGCATCGGCATGCTCAAGCTCGGGCGACTGGTGGCGCTGGACAGCACGCATGCGCTGTTGGCGCGTTTCGCATCCACCCAGCTGCTGCTGCGCACCAGCGGGCAGCCGATTCCGCCGCAGCTGCTGCACGGCAGCCGGGCCGACGGAACCCGGCGCGCTTGGACGGTGCGTGACGCCACCGAGGTCGAGCGCATCCTCGGCGAGCTGCGCCTGGCCGGCTGCGCGGTCGAGGAACTCGAGGTGCGCAGGGCCGACCTCGAGGATGCCTTCCTGCAGATCATCGGCTCGGCGCAGCCGGCGCGGGAGCAGGCAGCATGAACGCCCTGCGCACCTTGTTCGGCAAGGAGCTGCTGCGCTTCTGGAAGGTCGCGCTGCAGACGGTTGCGGCGCCGGTCGTCACCAGCCTGCTCTACCTGCTGATCTTCTCCCACGCCATGGCCAGCCACATGAAGGTCTACGGCAGCGTTCCCTACACCCGCTTCCTGATCCCCGGCCTGGCGATGATGAGCGTGCTGCAGAACGCCTTCGCCAACAGTTCCTCGTCGCTGATCCAGTCGAAGATCACCGGCAACCTGGTGTTCGTGCTGTTGTCGCCGCTGCAGCCCTGGCAGTTGTTCCTCGGCTACGTCGGCGCCTCGGTGGTGCGCGGCCTGCTGGTCGGGGGCGGGCTGCTGCTGGCGACCGCATGGTTCGTCCCGCTACCCTGGAACCACCCGGCCTGGGTGCTGCTGTTCGCGGTGCTCGGCGCGTCGATGCTGGGGTCGCTGGGGGTGATCGCGGGCATCTGGGCGGAGAAGTTCGACCAGATGGCCGCGTTCCAGAACTTCATCATCGTGCCGGCAACCTTCCTTTCCGGTGTGTTCTACTCGGTGCACACCCTGCCGCCTTTCTGGGTGGCCGTGTCGGGCCTGAACCCCTTCTTCTATCTGGTCGACGGGCTGCGCTATGGATTCTTCGGCGTCTCCGACGTCTCGATCTGGACCTGCCTGGGGGCCGCTCTGCTGGGCAACCTGCTGTGCGGTGCCGTGGCCTGGGAGTGGCTGCGGCGCGGCTACAAGCTGCGCAACTGAGCCCGTTCCCGTTTCCCGTTTTCCCTGTCGCCGCCATGCCACCGATGTCCGTGCCCACCCCTGAAGAGCTGCGCGAACTGATCGCCGCCGGCCTGCCCTGCACCCACCTCGCGGTGGAGGGTGACGGGCAGCATTTCTTCGCCACCATCGTCAGCCCGCGCTTCGCCGGCCTCAGCCGCCTGCAGCGCCACCGCCTGGTCTACGAGGTGCTCGGCGAACGCATGCGCGAGCAGATCCACGCGCTGTCGATGCGCACCGTGGCCCCGGGCGAAGCCCTGCCGAGCTGACACGCCCGGCGCGCCCGCGCCGGCTAGAATGACCGGTTCGGTCGTGCGCCCGGTCGTGCGCCAAACCGGGCCTGGCCTGCGCCACGGCTCTCCACACCAGCGCCCTCATGGACAAACTGCGCATTCACGGCGGCACCGCGCTGCATGGCGAGGTGTTCGCCAGCGGGGCCAAGAACGCCGCACTGCCGTTGATGGCGGCCAGCCTGCTGACCGCGCAACCGGTGCTGCTCGAGCATGCGCCCCGGCTGGTCGATGTGCACACCCTGGGAGAGCTGCTGCGCTCGATGGGCGTGCAGGTCGAACGCGAGGACAGCCTGCTGCGCCTGCGCGCCGACGCCGTCAGCCGCTGCGAGGCGCCGTACGAGCGGGTCAAGACCATGCGCGCATCGGTGCTCGTGCTGGGTCCGCTGCTCGCACGCTTCGGCCATGCCCGTGTCAGCCTGCCGGGTGGCTGCGCGATCGGCGCGCGCCCGGTCGACCAGCATGTGCGCGGTCTGCGCCAGCTGGGCGCGCGGGTCGACATCGAGCATGGCTACCTGGTCGCCAGCGTGCCCTCGGGCCGCCTGCGCGGGGCGCACATCAGCACCGACATGGTCACCGTCACCGGAACCGAGAACCTGATGATGGCAGCCTGCCTGGCCGATGGCGAGACCCTGATCGAGAACGCCGCGCAGGAGCCGGAAGTCGTCGACCTGGCGTCGATGCTTGTCGACATGGGCGCCGACATCGAAGGCGCCGGCACGTCCCGGCTGCGCATCCGCGGTGTGTCCACGCTCGGAGGAGCAAGCCATCGCATCGTCGCCGACCGCATCGAGGCGGGCACCTTCCTGTGCGCGGCGGCGGCCACGCGCGGCGATGTCACGGTGCGCGGCTGCGTGCCAGCCCACCTCGACAGCCTGCTCGACAAGCTGCGCGAGGCCGGCGCGAGCATCGATTGCGGCGAGGACTGGGTGCGCCTGCGTGCCACCGACCTGCCCGCGGGAAGGCCGCGCGCGGTGTCCTTGCGCACCAGCGAATACCCGGGTTTTCCCACCGACATGCAGGCGCAATTCATGGCCCTGGACTGCATCGCCGAAGGCACCGCGACGGTGACCGAGACCATTTTCGAGAACCGCTTCATGCATGTGCAGGAACTCGTGCGCCTGGGCGCGCGCATCGCCGTCGAGGGCAACACCTGCGTCGTGCAGGGAAGCGGCAAGTTGTCGGCTGCCACCGTGATGGCCACCGACCTGCGCGCTTCCGCAGGGCTGGTGATCGCCGCCCTGGTGGCCGAGGGCAGTACCTGCATCGAGCGCATCTACCACCTCGATCGAGGCTACGAGGCGATGGAACACAAGCTCGCCGCGCTGGGCGCGCGCATCGAGCGCCTGCGCTGAACCCGCCGCACCGGAGCCTGTTCGCCATGCTCACACTCGCGTTGTCCAAGGGGCGCATCTTCGACGACACCCTGCCGCTGCTGCAGCGTGCCGGGGTCGAGGTCGTCGAGGATCCGCAGTCCACCCGCAAGCTGATTCTGGGCACCAACCGCGCCGACCTGCGGGTGGTGCTCGTGCGCGCCAGCGACGTGCCGACCTATGTGCGCTACGGCGGCGCCGACCTCGGGGTGGCCGGGCTGGACGTGCTGCTCGAGGCCGATGCCGGCGACGATGGTGACGGCCTGTACCGACCGGTCGACCTCGGAATCGCGCGCTGCCGCCTCAGCGTGGCTGCGCCTGTTGGCTGGGATTACGCGGCCGCGGTGCGCCAGGGCGCGCGGCTGCGCGTGGCCACCAAGTACCTGAACCTGGCGCGCGAGCATTTCGCCGCCAAGGGCGTGCATGTCGACCTGGTCAAGCTCTACGGTTCGATGGAGCTTGCGCCGCTGACCGGTATCGCCGACGCCATCGTCGACCTGGTTTCCACCGGGGGGACGCTGCGGGCGAATGGCCTGGCCGAGGTCGAACGCATCCTGGACATTTCGGCGCGGCTGATCGTCAACCAGGCCGCCTTCAAGACCCGCGCCGCGGCGCTCAGGCCGCTGGTGGCGGCGCTGCGCGCCGCGGCCCGGCCTTCCCACGCAGAGGCGCAGAGCTGACCATGGCCGACAACGATCTGAGCATCCGCAGCCTCGACACCTCGGACGGCACGTTCGAGGCGTCGTTTTCCGAACTGTTCCTGCAGATCTCGCAGCAGAACGCCGCCATCGAGGAGCGCGTGGCGCAGATCCTCGACGATCTGCAGCAGCGCGGCGACGAGGCGCTGCTCGAATACACCCGCCGCTTCGATCGCGTACCGGCGCAGAGCCTTGCCGATCTGGAGATTTCGCAGCAGGAACTGCAGGCCGCCTTGGGCTCGGTGCCGGCGGCGCAGCGCGATGCGCTGCAGGCTGCCGCGCAGCGCATCCGCGCCTACCACCAGCGGCAACTGGCGCAGATGGGGGGCAGCTGGGAATACCACGACGCCGACGGCACGCTGCTGGGGCAGAAGCTGACGCCGCTGGATCGCGTCGGCATCTACGTTCCCGGGGGCAAGGCGGCATACCCCTCGTCGGTGCTGATGAACGCGATCCCTGCGCATGTCGCCGGGGTCGGGGAAATCGTCATGGTGGTGCCCACGCCCGATGGCGAGCGCAATCCCCTGGTGCTGGCGGCTGCGGCGGTGGCCGGCGTCGATCGCGCCTTCGCGGTGGGCGGCGCGCAGGCCGTGGGTGCGCTGGCTTTCGGCACGCGCAGCGTGCCCAAGGTGGACAAGATCACCGGGCCGGGCAATGCCTATGTGGCGGCGGCCAAGCGCCGGGTGTTCGGCGTCTGCGGCATCGACATGATCGCCGGGCCTTCGGAAATCCTGGTCATCGCCGACGGCAGCACCCCGGCCGAGTGGGTCGCGGTGGATCTGTTCAGCCAGGCCGAGCACGACGAACTGGCCCAGAGCATCCTGCTCTGTCCGGACGCGCAGTACATCGAGCAGGTGCGACAGGCGATGCAGCGCCTGCTGCCCGAGATGCCGCGGCGCAAGATCATCCACGCCTCCCTGCGCGATCGCGGCGCGCTGATCCGGGTGCGCGACCTGGAGCAGGCCTGCGAGCTGGCTGACCGCATCGCCCCCGAGCACCTCGAACTGGCCACCCGCGACGCCCGAGCCTGGGCCGACCGGCTGCACCACGCCGGCGCCATCTTCCTCGGCGCCTACACCTCGGAGTCGCTGGGGGACTACTGCGCCGGCCCGAACCACGTGCTGCCGACCTCGGGCACCGCCCGCTTCTCGTCGGCGCTCGGGGTGTACGACTTCGTCAAGCGCACCAGCCTGATCGAGGTCAGCCGGCGCGGCGCGTCGCACCTCGGCCGCATCGCCTCGGTGCTCGGGCGAGGCGAGGGCCTGCAGGCGCACGCGATGGCCGCGGAACTGCGGCTGCAGCAGAACGACGCGCAGGCGGGCTGAGATGAGCCGCTACTGGAGCGAGGCCGTGCACGGCCTGACCCCCTACGTTCCCGGCGAGCAGCCGCGGGTGCCGGGGCTGATCAAGCTCAACACCAACGAATGCCCCTACCCGCCCAGCCTGCGCGTGCTGGAGGCGATCCGCGAGGCGGCCGGCGAAGATCTGCGGCTGTACCCGGATCCCGAATGCAGCGAGTTGCGGCGGGTGATTGCCGCACGCCACGGGCTGCAGCCCGAGCAGGTGTTCGTCGGCAATGGTTCCGACGAGGTGCTGGCGCACGCCTTCATGGCCCTGTTCCGCCACCGGCATGCGCTGCTGATGCCCGACATCAGCTACAGCTTCTATGCCGTCTACGCCAGGTTGTTCGGCATCGAGGTGCGCACGCTGGCACTGGACGCGTCCCTGCGCATCCAGGTGCGGGACTACCTGGACGCCGGCCCCAACGGCGGCATCGTGTTCGCCAACCCCAACGCTCCGACGGGGATCGCTCTGGGCTTGCCGGAGGTGCAGAGGCTGCTGCAAGGCAACCCGGATTCGGCAGTGCTGGTCGACGAGGCCTACGCGGACTTCGGCGGCCCCAGCGCGGTGCCGCTGATCGAAGGACACCCGCAGCTGCTGGTCGTACGCACCCTGTCGAAGGCCCATGCGCTGGCCGGTCTGCGCGTGGGCTACGCGCTGGGCCAGCCCGAACTGATCGAAGGCCTGCGGCGGGTCAAGGACAGCTTCAATTCCTACCCGCTGGATCGCCTCGCGCTGGCCGGAGCCTGTGCCGCGCTGCAGGACGAGGCCTGGCTCGCCCGCACCCTGGACTGCGTGACCGCCAGCCGCGAGCAGTTGAGCGCGCAGCTGCGCGCACTGGACTTCGAGGTGCTGCCCTCGGCAGCCAATTTCGTGTTCGCGCGGCATGCCGGACGCGACGCAGCGGAACTTGCCGAGGCGCTGCGCGCACGCCGCATCCTGGTACGCCACTTCCAGCGGCCCGCGCGCATCGCCCAATTCCTGCGCATCAGCATCGGCACCGAGCCACAGTGCGCTGCGCTGGTCGATGCCCTGCGGCAGATCCTCGGGCGCACCGCCCAGGTTGTTTCCTCATGAGCGACCATGCCATCCAGCGCTTCGCCGGATCGATGACGGCTTGATGAATAATCGGGGAACCATGCGTACCGCGACCATCCTGCGCCAGACCGCCGAAACCCGCATCGAGGTCGAACTCGACCTCGACGGCAGCGGCCGTTCCGAACTGGAAACCGGAATCGGATTCTTCGACCACATGCTGGATCAGATCGCCCGCCATGGCGCGCTCGACCTGAAAGTGCGCGCGAGCGGCGACCTGCACATCGACGGCCACCACACGGTGGAGGACGTGGGCATCTGCGTCGGCCAGGCGCTGGCCCGGGCGCTGGGCGACAAGGCGGGCATCCGGCGCTACGGACATGCCTACGTACCGCTCGACGAGGCATTGTCGCGGGTGGTGATCGACTGCTCGGGCCGTCCTGGGTTGATCTGGCAGGTGGCCTTCACCCGTTCGACCATCGGTTCCTTCGACGTCGACCTGGCGCACGAATTCTTCCAGGGGCTGGTCAACCACGCCTTTCTCACGGTGCATGTGGACAATCTGCGGGGCGACAACGCCCACCACCAGTGCGAAACGGTATTCAAGGCTTTCGGTCGCGCGCTGCGCCAGGCCGTCGAGGCCGATCCGCGGCTGGCAAGCCAGATTCCCTCGACCAAGGGTTCGCTTTGAAGACCGCAAGGGCTGCCGCGCTCGGCGCCGCAGCATCCGCATGGGCATGAAAACCCTCGCCATCGTCGATTACGGAATGGGCAACCTGCGCTCGGTGTCGCAGGCCGTCCAGCATGTGGCCAAGGGGCTGGACTGGCAGGTCGTGGTCAGCTCCGATCCACGCCAGGTCGATGCTGCCGATCGCCTGGTGCTGCCGGGCCAGGGCGCCATGCCGGACTGCATGCGGGAGCTCGCCGCCTCCGGACTGCGGGACGCGGTGCTCGCCGCGGTCGACGCCGGCAAGCCCCTGTTCGGCGTCTGCGTGGGCATGCAGATGCTCCTCGACCACAGCGACGAAGGGCCGACCGCAGGACTGGGGCTGATTCCCGGAGTCGTGCGGCGTTTCTCGCTGCACGACAGGCGGCAGCCCGACGGCAGCCGCTACAAAGTTCCCCATATGGGGTGGAACAACGTGCGTCAGATTGCGCACGACGGCAGCGTGCATCCGATGTGGAACGGAATCGCCGACGAGTCGGCCTTTTATTTCGTGCACAGCTTCTACGCCGACCCGTCGAATCCGCGCAACATTGCCGGGCAGACCGAGTACGGCGTGGCGTTTGCAAGCGCAATTACCCACGCTACTATTTTCGCGACGCAATTCCACCCGGAAAAAAGTGCCTCGGCCGGTCTGCGGCTGTACAGCAATTTCCTGGCCTGGAAACCCTGAGGCGGGCCTTGCAGGCGCTGCAGCCGGCCCCATCTTCCCCCTACGCCTTCCCTGTTTGCCCAGCCCATGTTGCTGATCCCCGCGATCGATCTGAAGAACGGTCAGTGCGTCCGCCTCGAACAGGGGGAGATGCAGGCCGCGACCGTGTTTTCCAGCGACCCCGCGGCGATGGCCCGGCACTGGGTCGCGCAGGGCGCGCGCCGCCTGCACCTGGTCGATCTCAACGGCGCCTTCGCCGGCCGGCCGGAGAACGAAACGGCGATCCGCGCCATCCTGCGCGCGGTCGGCGACGAGATTCCCGTGCAGCTCGGCGGGGGCATCCGTGACCTCGAGACCATCGAGCGCTACCTCGACGACGGCCTGAGCTACGTGATCATCGGCACCGCGGCGGTGAAGAATCCAGGCTTCCTCAAGGAGGCCTGCAGCGCCTTCGGCGGGCACATCATCGTCGGCCTGGATGCGCGCGACGGCAAGGTGGCCACAGACGGCTGGAGCAAGCTCACCGGGCACGAGGTCGTCGGCCTGGCGCGCAAGTTCGAGGACTACGGGGTGGAAGCGGTCATCTACACCGACATCGGCCGTGACGGCATGCTCAGCGGGCTGAACATCGAGGCCACGGTGCGCCTGGCCGAGGCGCTGAGCATACCGGTCATCGCCTCGGGCGGGCTGGCCTCGATGGACGACATCGAGCGCCTGCTGGAGGTCGAGTCCAGCGGCGTCGAAGGCGTGATCTGCGGACGCGCGATCTATACCGGCGCGCTGGACTTCGGTGCCGCGCTGCAGCGCGTGACGGCAGCCGCCGAGAGCGACTAGCGCGGGCGCCGGCGCATGCTGTTCAAACGCATCATCCCCTGCCTGGACGTCACCGGCGGGCGCGTCGTCAAGGGGGTTCATTTCGTCGGCCTGCGCGACGCCGGGGATCCGGTGGACATCGCCGCGCGCTACAACGAGCAGGGCGCCGACGAACTGACCTTCCTCGACATCACCGCCACCAGCGATGGCCGCGACCTGCTGCTGCACATGGTGGAAGCGGTGGCCGCGCAGGTGTTCATTCCCCTGACCGTCGGCGGCGGGGTGCGCACGGTCGACGACGTGCGCCGGCTGCTCAACGCCGGGGCCGACAAGGTCAGCTTCAATTCCGCCGCGGTGGCCGATCCCGATCTCATTGCGCGCGCTGCACAGCGTTACGGTGCGCAGTGCATCGTCGTGGCCATCGATGCCCGCCGGCGGCAGCCGGGCGGAGCCGGCGACGGCAGCTCCGCCTGCTGGGAGGTGCATACCCACGGCGGCCGGCGCAACACCGGGATCGACGCCGTGCAATGGGCCTGCCGCATGGCCGAGGCCGGGGCCGGGGAGATCCTGCTCACCAGCATGGATCGCGACGGTACCAAGGCCGGCTTCGACCTCGAACTCACGCGCGCGGTGGCCGATGCCGTGCCCGTGCCGGTGATCGCCTCCGGCGGCGTCGGCGAACTGCAGCACCTGGCCGACGGCATCCACATCGGGCACGCCGACGCGGTGCTGGCGGCCAGCATCTTCCACTACGGCCAGCATACGGTGGCCGAGGCCAAGCAGTACCTGGCGGGGCAGGGCATCCCGATGCGCCTGGACAATTGAATGGCAGCGCCGACGGCGCGATCGCTACACTGGAACCATGGGCGAAACGGATTGGCTGGACGCGGTGCGCTGGAATGCGCAAGGCCTGGTGACCGCGGTGGTGCAGGAAGTCGGCAGCGGCGACGTGCTGATGGTGGCGTGGATGAACCGCGAGGCCTTGCAGCGCACCCTGGAGCTGGGCGAATCGGTCTTCTGGTCGCGTTCGCGCCAGCGCCTGTGGCACAAGGGCGAGGAGTCGGGCAATGTCCAGAAGGTGGAATCCATCCGCCTGGACTGCGACGGTGACGCCGTGTTGCTGCAGGTGCGTCAGCTCGGCCACGAGCCGTCGATCGCCTGCCACACCGGCAGGCATTCCTGCTTTTTCCGCCGCTTCGACAATGGTCACTGGACGAGTGTCGACGCAGTACTGAAGGAGCCGGGAGAAATCTACCGATGAGTTCCGACGTGAATGATTCGGTGCTGGATCGTCTTTTCCAGGTCGTGCTGTCCAGGAAGCAGGCCGATCCGCAGACGTCCTACGTGGCCAGGCTCTATGCCAGGGGCGAGGACGCGGTGCTCAAGAAGGTCGGCGAGGAGGCCACGGAATTCGTGCTCGCCGCAAAGGGCGCACAGCGCCAGCAGATCGTCTACGAGGCGGCCGACCTCTGGTTTCATTGTCTGGTCGCCTTGGCGGCACACGACATATCGCCACGCGAGGTGTTGACGGAGCTCGTGCGTCGCGAAGGATTGTCCGGGCTGGACGAGTATGCCGCGCGCGGCGGCGAATCCGGGCCGGCAGCCGGTGGCCCGGCGCCGTTAAAATGACGAGGTCGGTCGTGCCGCGGGCGCAGTGTCCCCGGCTGCGACTGCAACCAGGGGGATGCATCCCTGGCAGCGAAGGTTCCGGGTGCGTTGCACCCTTGCAGGTGCGGTGCTGGGCAAGACCGCGAGGAGGTTTGACATGGGTTCACTGAGCATTTGGCACTGGCTGATCGTGCTGGTCATCGTGATGATGATCTTCGGCACCAAGAAGCTGAAGAACATCGGCAGCGACCTCGGCTCCGCGGTCAAGGGTTTCAAGGAGGGCATGCGCGACGGAGAAGCCACGCCGGGAGCGGCCGCCCCCGACAAGCAGATCAGCGCCCAGCCCGCCGATGCGTCCGCGCACAAGGACGCGATCGACGTCGAAGCGAAGGAGAAGTCCTGAGCTTCACGACGCTTCCCAGCGGCGCCGTCCCGCGCGCTGCCACGCCTGCTGCCTGAGCCATGTTCGACATCGGAATTTCCGAACTCGGAGTGATCGGCGCGGTCGCGCTGATCGTGCTCGGCCCGGAGAAACTGCCGCGCGTGGCGCGCACCGTGGGCAACCTCATGGGCCGCGCGCAGCGCTACATGGCCGACGTCAAGGCCGAGGTCAACCGGCAGATCGAGCTGGACGAACTGCGCGGAATGAAATCCAGCGTCGAAAATTCCATGCAGGACATCCGCCAATCCGTGACCCGCAATCTCCATCAGGTGCGCGATGATTTCGACAGCGCCTGGAAGGAGGCCACCGCCGGGCTCCCGGGCTCGGCTTCGATGGCATCGGGCGACGAGGCGGCCTTCGGCGATTCCGCTCCCGGCGGCGCAGCGCTGGAGCACGGTGCCGCCGAGCGCGGCCCCTACCTCGGCGGGCCGGCCCCGGCCAAGCGCATCAAGCGTGGCGGCGGGCATTCGGTGCCGCTGTGGTATCGACGACAGGCCCGGCTGCGCGGCCAGGCCTTGTCGGGCGCGGCACGCATGGCGCGCTTTCGCGCGCGGATGCGCAGCTGATGTCCCGCGGCAAGCTGCGCTGGCGACCCGCGGCGGCAGGAGCCGGCACGCGCGCGCTGCCGTCCCCCCCATGCATCCCGAGCCCGTGCAGTGAGCGAAAAGCCTTCGTCCGAGCCTGAAGCGCAGGGCGAACAGCCCTTCCTTTCCCACCTGATCGAGTTGCGCAACCGCCTGATCCGCGCGTTGCTCTCGGTGGCGGTGGTGTTCGCCGTGCTGGTCGTCTACCCCGGCCCCTCCGGCCTGTTCGACATGCTGGCGCGGCCGCTGATCGCCCACCTGCCGCATGGCTCGAGCATGATCGCCATCGGGGTGATCACGCCCTTCCTGGTGCCGCTGAAGCTGACCATGCTGGCCGCGCTGATCGTCGCGCTGCCCGCGGTGCTCTACCAGCTCTGGGCCTTCGTGGCCCCGGGGCTGTACGCCCACGAACGGCGCCTGGTGCTGCCGCTGGTCGTGCTCAGTACGATCCTCTTCTACCTGGGCGTGGCCTTTGCCTATTTCATCGTGCTCGGGCGACTCTTCACCTTCATCCAGGCGGTGGCTCCGCGGGTCATCACGGCCGCCCCGGATATCGAGTCCTACCTGAATTTCGTACTCACGCTGTTCCTGGCCTTCGGAAGCGCCTTCGAGGTTCCGGTCGTCCTCATGCTGCTGGTGCGCTTTGGCGTGCTGACCACCGACCAGCTCAAGGCGTGGCGCTCGTACTTCATCGTCGCCGCCTTTGCCATCGCCGCGGTCATCACCCCGCCCGACGTGTTTTCCCAGACCTCGCTGGCGATCTCGATGATCCTGCTCTACGAAGTCGGCATCGTCGGTGCGCGCCTGCTCGGCCGCTATGCCGCACCGCCGAAGGAGGCCGATGCACCGCAGGGCGATGCCGCGCAAGCCGATGCCACGGGCGGCAAGGGCCCGGCCGGCGGCGGCGACGCCTGAGGGCCGGCCGCCGAGGCGCAGGCGAGGCAGCGATGACGATGCTCACACGCGAGCAGCTGCAACACTACCTGGGCGAATTGCTGCGCGTCGATGCCTTCGACGATTACGCCCCCAATGGCCTGCAGGTCGAGGGCAGGGCGTCCATCCGCCGCATCGTCAGCGGGGTCACGGCCAGCCTGCAACTGGTGCAGCACGCCGCCGAGCGCGATGCCTGCGCGATCCTGGTGCACCACGGCTGGTTCTGGCGCGGGGAGGATCCGCGGATCGTCGGCCAGCGCCACCGGCGCCTGCAGGCGTTGCTGGGCGCCGGCATCAACCTGTATGCCTACCACCTGCCGCTGGACGCCCATCCGGAACTGGGCAACAACGCCCAGCTTGCCGCGCGCATGGGCTGGCAGCTGGAAGCGCACTTCGGCAAGCAACAGCTCGGCTGCATCGGCCGCGCCGTGCAGGCCACGCGGGCGGATCTGGCCGAGGCCCTGCAGCGCCAGCTCGGACGCCCGGTGCTGCTGGTCGGGCAGGCACAGCAGCCGGTCGGGCGACTGGCTTGGTGCACCGGGGCGGCCCAGGGGTGGATCGAGCAGGCCTGGCAGGCCGGTGCCGACACCTACGTCAGCGGGGAGATTTCCGAGCCCACCGCCCACTTCGCGCGGGAAATGGGCGTGGCCTACCTGGCCTGCGGGCACCACGCCAGCGAGCGCTACGGGGTGCAGGCTCTGGGCGAGCACCTGGCCGCGCGCTTCGGGGTCGAGCACTGTTTCATCGACCTCGACAACCCGGCCTGAGCCACGCGTCGCCCATGCTGCCCCTGGCCCTTTCCATCGGTGATGTCGCGGGCATCGGCCCGGAGATCATCGCCCGCGCCTTTGCCGGAGGCCGCGCCCAGGGCTGCGTCGTCTACGGCTGCGCGCAGGCCATGGCGGACGCGGTGGATGCACTGCATCTGCGGCCCGATGCGGAGCGCCCGGTGGTGGCCCGTGTGGACGATCCCGCGGCAGCGCAGAATCTTCCGCCGGGATGCATCCCGGTGGTGCAGCCGCCGGGCGTGGACAGCCAGGTTCTGCAGTCGATCCGGCCGGGGGTCGTCGATGCGCGAGCCGGGGCGGCCGCGCATGCCAGCCTCGTCGAGGCCGCGCAGGCCGCGTTGCGCGGCGAGGTGGCAGGCCTGGTCACCGCGCCCATCCACAAGGAGGCCTGGCACGCTGCCGGAATCGGATTCCCCGGCCACACCGAACTGCTGCAGCGGCTGGCCGGCGTCGATGCGGTGCGCATGATGCTGGCCAACGAGGAACTGCGCACGGTGCTCGTGACCATCCACCTCAGCGTGCGCCGCGCGCTGCAGGCGATCACCGAGCAGGCGGTGCTGCAGACGCTGCGCATCAGCCATGACGCGGCCGCGCGCTGGGGCCAGCCGCGGCCGCGCATCGCCGTGGCCGGCCTCAACCCCCACGCCGGCGAGGGCGGCCTGTTCGGCGACGAGGAGCAGCGCATCATCGCGCCGGCGATTGCCCGCGCGCGCGCAGAGGGAATCGACGCCAGCGGGCCCTATGCCCCGGACACCGTGTTCCTGCGTGCGCGCCACACGCCGACGCGTGCGGGGGAGTTCGACGTGGTGGTCGCGATGCTGCACGACCACGCGCTGATCCCGGTCAAGTACCTGGGGCTGGAGCGGGGCGTGAACGTCACCCTCGGGCTGCCCTTCGTGCGCACCAGCCCCGACCATGGCACTGCCTTCGACATCGCCGGGCAAGGCATCGCCGACGCCTCGAGCCTGTGCGCAGCCATCGATCTGGCACGTCGCCTGGCCGGCGCGCCGGCCTGAGGGCGGCGCCGGCCGCCCTTCAGCCCCTCAGTCCTTGCTGCGCAGCAGGTCGCGGATTTCGCGCAGCAGCACGACGTCTTCCGGCTCCGGCGGCGGTGGCGGCGGCGCTTCGGGTTCGGCCCGCTTGAGCCGGGAGATCACGCGCACCATCAGGAAGATCACAAAGGCCAGGATCAGGAAGTTCAGCGCGATGGTCACGAAGTCGCCGTAGGCCAGCACCGGCACGTTGGCCTTCTTCAGCGCCTCCAGGGTGCGCGGGGTTCCGGCCGGCATGCTGCCCAGCACGATGAACAGATTGGAGAAGTCGATCTTGCCCACCACCAACCCGACCACCGGCATGATGAGGTCGGCGACCAGCGCCGAGACGATCTTGCCGAAGGCTCCGCCGATGATCACCGCCACCGCGAGATCGATCACGTTGCCCTTGACCGCGAAGTCCTTGAAATCTTTCAACAGGCTCATGGCGCCATTCTCCATCCTGAATGCATCGGTTTGCACCGGATTGTTGCATGTCTCGCGCGCAAGCGGACTGGATAGGATGATTGTTCGCTGGCGGCGCGAGGAGCGCGCCCGCGGTGGTGCAAGCCCGCCGCTGGGTACGCAAGCGACGCCAGCGATCGGCGGCGAGGTATGATGCGCAGATTGCCGGTCGTGCGCGCGGCGAGGTGACTCGGCTTCGCTGCTTCGCTGTTTTCATCGGGGTCGCCGGGTTCGGGCGGCGCGTGGCGTGAAGCAGGTTCGCACGGCGGGTTCGCACGGCTGCCCGCGCGGCGCATCGCGTCGCCGCGCGACGCATGGCCGCAGTCTCCCGGGGGTGAGGCGGCTCATTCCCTCGTTTCTTTCAGGAGTCGCATCTCATGATGGTGCTTTATTCGGGCACGACCTGTCCGTTTTCCCAGCGCTGCCGCTTCGTGCTGTTTGAAAAGGGCATGGATTTCGAGATCCGGGACGTGGATCTGTTCAACAAGCCCGAGGACGTCAATGTGATGAATCCCTATGGCCAGGTGCCGATCCTGGTCGAGCGGGATCTGATCCTGTACGAATCCAACATCATCAACGAGTACATCGACGAGCGGTTCCCCCATCCGCAGCTGATGCCCGGCGATCCGGTGGCGCGTGCCCGGGTGCGGCTGTTCCTGTTCAATTTCGAGAAGGAACTGTTCGCCCATGTTGCGGTGCTGGAGGCGCGCGGCGGCAAGCCCAACGACAAGGCGATGGACAAGGCTCGTTCGGCGATCCGCGATCGCCTGACCCAGCTGGCGCCGGTGTTCCTGAAGAACCGCTACATGCTGGGCGACGAATTCTCGATGCTCGACGTGTCGATCGCGCCTCTGCTGTGGCGCCTGGATCACTACGGAATCGACCTGCCGAAGTCGGCTGCCCCGCTGGCCAAGTACGCCGAGCGCATCTTCCAGCGGCCGGCGTACATCGAAGCGCTGACGCCTTCGGAAAAGGTCATGCGCAAATAGGTCGGTGATGAGCGACTCCACGACGCCAGCAAGCTCGACCAAGCCCTACCTCGTGCGGGCGCTCTACGAGTGGTGCTGCGACAACGGATTCACGCCCCACCTGGCGGTGCGCGTGGATGGCAGCGTTCGCGTTCCGCGCGAGCATGTGCGCAATGGGGAGATCGTGCTCAACATCAGTTTCGGCGCGACCAGCGGCATCGAACTGGGCAACGAGGAAATCCGCTTCAAGGCGCGCTTCGGCGGCGTGGCGCGCGACATCGTGGTTCCGGTCAGCCATGTCACGGCCATCTATGCGCGCGAGAACGGGCAGGGAATGGCCTTTCCTCCGCCGCAGGCCGACGCGTCGGCGCCTGCCGAGGCCCAGCAGCCCGCGCCCGAGCCGCAGGCGCCGCGGCTGCACGCAGTGCCTGGTCCGGCAGCCGACGGCGAGCAGGCCCCGGACGACGACCCCGAACCTCCGCCCCGCCCGGCCGGCGCGCACCTCAAGCGCGTCAAGTAGCATGGCCGCG
Source organism: Pseudomonadota bacterium (assembly GCA_021805825.1). GTDB lineage: Bacteria > Pseudomonadota > Gammaproteobacteria > Burkholderiales > Burkholderiaceae_C > Thiomonas_A. The sequence continues at coordinate 12,842 of JAJZEC010000039.1, read as the reverse complement.
GCGGCCCCTCTGCCACGGGCCGCCCCGCGTTTGTGCGCCGCTTTAGCTCAGCTGGTAGAGCAACCGCCTTGTAAGCGGTAGGTCGTCCGTTCGAGTCGGACAAGCGGCACCAAAATGCGCCGCCTCCCCGGTGGCCGCGACCCTCGCAAGCTAAGAGGCCCGCGCTGTGCCGGGCAAGGCGGGGGCTCGTCGCGTGCCCGCGCCGGCTTGCCGGCGACGCCGATCCCCACCCGGGCAAGGCGGTTACCTAGGGGGTCGGTTGAAAGGACGGCCCGGCGGCCTCAAGATTTCCGGTGCCCCGTGCAGCACGACCGGCCAGTACTGCGGGGCATGGGCCCGACAGGAGGCGCCGATGGTTCCCCACGCACCGCTGATTCCCGCGCGCGCTCGACCCGCGTCGTACGGGACGAATCGTCCCGAGGCCTGCCCGCCGATCCGGCGGCGGCCGCGTCCCTTGGCCCGCGGAGGCGGGCGATGAGCGCGGCACTGGGGTGGCCGGCGCTCGCCCAGCCGGCCAACGACCCGATCCTGTGCGCACCGACGGAGTTCAGCCCCGAGGCGCAGCAGCGCTATGCCGCGCATGCGCAGGCGCTGGCCTGCTGCCTGCGCGGTCTGTATGGCGGGCATCCGGGCTTCGACGACTGGTTGCGCGGCTTCGTCGCCAGCCTCGCCTGTCTGGAGCAGCAGCGCGGGGAGGATCTGCGCACCCTCGACCGCCAGCGGGCGCTGGCCCCGGACTGGCTGGCGCGCAGCTCCGGCGTGGCCTATTCCTGCTATGTCGACCGCTTCGCCACCGACCTGCGCGCCCTGCAGGGGCGCATTCCCTACCTGCGCGAACTCGGCGTCGGCCTGCTGCACCTGCTGCCTTTCCTGCGGATGCGCGATGGGGCCAACGACGGCGGCTTCGCGGTCAGCGACTTCGCGCAGGTTCAGCCCGAACTGGGCAGCGTCGCGGATCTGGTCGCGCTGGGCGCCGCGCTGCGTCGCGACGGCATCAGCCTGATGGCCGACATCGTGCTCAACCACGTGGCCGACGACCATCCCTGGGCGCGGGCCGCGGCAGGCGGCGACGCCGGCAAGCAAGGCTATTTCCTCACCTTCACCGATCCCGAGGAACTCGCCGCCCTGCAGAGCGGGCTTGACGAGGTGTTCCCGGAACAGGCGCCGGGCAGCTTCACCTGGAGCCAGGAGCTCGGTCGCTGGGTGTGGGCGACCTTCTACGGCTACCAGTGGGATCTCGACTACCGCAACCCGCTGGTGTTCGGCGAAATGGCTCTGGCGATGGTGCACCTGGCCAACCTCGGCGTCGAGGTGCTGCGCGTCGATTCGGCACCCTACATCTGGAAGCGCAAGGGCAGCGATTGCCGCAACCAGCCCGAGGTGCACATGATCCTGCGTGCCATGCGTCTGGTTCTCGATGTGGTCGCTCCGGCCACCGCGCTGAACGCGGAGGCCATCGTCGACTGCGTGGACATCCTGGGCTACTTCGGCAGCACGCCCGACGCGCCCGAATGCGCGCTGGCCTACCACTCCGGGCTGATGACCTCGACCTGGGCGTCGCTGGCCCTGGGCAACGCAAGGCTGCTGCGCCAGGTCGTGCTGGCCACCCCGGCCTTGCCTGCGGCCTGCAGCTGGCTGAACTACGTGCGCTGCCACGACGACATCGTGTGGAGCGTCCTGCGCAGCACCACCGAGGCGCTCGGGCAGGATTTTGCCGAGTTGATCGGCGCCACCGTGCGCGTGATGCACGGGCAGGTCGAGGGCGGCTGGTCGCGGGGCATCGCCAGCCAGCGGCATCGGCCGCTGCACGGAACCAGCGGCATGACCGCGGATCTGGTCGGATTGCGCGCGGGCGACCAGGCCTCGCTGGATCGCTACGCGCTGCTGTACGGCGTCATGTTCGCCCTGCCAGGCATTCCCCTGATCTACATGGGGGATGAATTGGGGCAGGGCAACGCCCTGCTCCCGATGGACGATCCTGCGGCCGACACGCGCTGGCTGCACCGGCCGGTGCTCGACGCCGTCGCCTGCGCGCAGCGGCATGTCGAGGGCACCCTGGCGCAGCGCGTGTTCGGGTTGCTGCAATGGCTCGGGGCTGCGCGCCGTGCCGTGCTGCCATCCGACGCCGGCATCGGGTTGCAGCAAGGCCTGCCCGAAGCTGTGCTCGGGCTGCGGCGGGGCGGCAGCCTGGTGTTGCTGAACTTCTCCCCGGTCGGGCAGCAGCTCGTGCTGCCCAGCGGGGTCTGGCGCCTGCATCAACCCTGGGAGCCGCAGCCGAAGCGGATCAGCGACGATCTGCAACTGCGCGGCTATGGCCAGGCCTGGCTCCAGCCCGACGAAGCCTCGGGTTGTTCCTGCACCCTCTCCCTCGTGGAACCACCATGAAGCGCTTTCTGGGTATCGGGCAGATCATCAACATGAATGCGGGCTTCCTGGGCCTGCAATTCAGTTTCGGGCTGCAGCAGAGCAACATGAGCCCGATCTATAGCTACCTCGGGGCGGATGCCGCCAGCCTGCCGCTGTTGTGGCTTGCCGGTCCGGTCACCGGCCTGGTGCTGCAGCCTCTCGTCGGCAGCATCAGCGATCGCAGCAGATCGCGCCTGGGGCGCCGCACTCCGTTCTTCCTCGTCGGCGCGCTGCTGTGCAGCCTCGCGCTGCTGGCGATGCCGATGAGTTCGGCGCTGTGGATGGCGGCCAGTCTGCTGTGGATCCTCGACGCCGGAAGCAACCTGACCCTCGAGCCCTACCGGGCCTTTGTCGGCGACCGCCTGCGCCGCGATCAGTACGAGATCGGCTTCCTGGTGCAGAGCGCCTTCACCGGGCTCGGCCAGGCGCTGGCCTATCTCACGCCATCGCTGCTGGTGTGGCTGGGCATGAACGCCGACGTCCTCGGTGGCAACGGGGTTCCGCAGGTCACCCGGGTGGCCTTCTTCGTCGGCGCCGCGCTGTGCCTGCTCAGCGTGGCATGGACGGTGTGGACGACGCCCGAGCCGCCGGCGCCGGCCGCCGTCGCCCGCCCCTTCGGCTGGTGGGCCGCGATCCGGGGGGTGGCGCATGCCGCGCGCGACATGCCCAGGACGATGCGCCAGCTGGCGTGGATGAGTCTGTTCCAGTGGTACGCCATGTTCTGCTACTGGCAATACATCGTGCTGTGCCTGGCACAGTCGCTGCATGGAACGACCGACGAAGGCAGCGAGGCCTTTCGCAGCGCGGTGCTGCTCAACGGGCGCATCGGGGCGTTCAGCAATGTGGTGGCGGTCGCTGCGGCCTGCCTGGCCGTTCCCTTCGCCAGGCGCCACGGCGCGCCCGTCGTGCACGGCGTCGCGCTGGCCTGCGGCGGCCTGGGCATGCTGGCCATCCCCTGCGTGCACAGCGAAGTCCTGCTGCTGCTGCCGATGCTCGGAGTGGGCATGGGTTGGGCCAGCATGATGGGCAATCCCTATGTCATCGTGGCCAATGCGGTTCCTCCCGAACGCATCGGCGTCTACATGGGCCTGTTCAATACATTCGTCGTGATCCCGATGATCCTCGAGGCCTTGAGCATGCCCTGGCTGTACAAGCATGTGCTCGGGGGCAATCCGGAGCACGCCATCATCCTGGCCGGCGCGCTGCTGCTGGCGGCGGCGCTGTCGATGCGGCCGGTGGCGGCGCAGCCGGTCGAGCGCCTGCGGCCTTCGCGTACCTGAAGGGGCGGGCCGCCGCAGGCTACAGCGCGTGGCGTACGAGGCGGAAGTCGGGATCCTCGGCAAAGGACTCCACCGCAAAACCCAGGCTGCGCATCAGCTTGAGCATGCCGGGGTTGTTGCTGAGCACCAGGCCCTCGATGGTCTTCAGTCCGTGCTCACGGGCGACATCCATGATGCCTTGCATCAGACGCGATCCCAGGCCCTTGCCGCTCCATTCGTCGGCCACCACCAGGGAGAACTCGCAGCTGTTCTGGTCGGGGTTGGTGATGTAGCGCGACACCCCGATGATGCGTTCGCTGCCCGGGCCGTCGGGGTGCTCGTCGTCGGGTTCGCGCAGCACCGCGACCAGGGCCATTTCGCGGTCGTAGTCGATCAGCGTGAAGCGTGCCAGCATCGACGGCGGCAATTCGGCGCGCGAGGATACGAAACGGAAGTAGCGGCTTTGCGGCGACAGCCCCTGCACCAGTCGCTGCAGCATCGCGCCGTCGCTCGGCCGCACCGGGCGCATCAGGTATTCGCCGCCGCCGGGCAGCGGCAGGATCTGCTCGAAACGCACCGGGTACGGCAGGATCGCCAGGTGGCGGTAGCGGTCGCTGCCGGGGGTCATCGCGACCTGGGCGCTGTCGACGACCACGCGGGCATCGACCGTGACCGCGCCGTGTTCATCGACGATCACCGGATTCAGATCCATCTCCCGCAGCTGCGGAAGTTCGCACACCATTTCCGATACCCGCAGCAGCAACTGCTCGAGCGCCTGCAGATCGACCGCCGGCGCCCCGCGCCAGGGACCCAGGGTTTCGGCCACGCGGGCGCGCTCGATCATCCGGCGCGCCAGGAACTGGTTCAGCGGCGGCAGCTCCATCGCATGGTCGCGCAGCAGCTCCACCATCACGCCGCCGGCACCGAACACGATCACCGGCCCGAAGGGGTCGTCGGTGACCAGGCCGATGTAGATCTCGCGGCCGCGGCGCGCGGCGGCCATCTTCTGCACCGTCACGCCATGGATGCGCGCCTGCGGCTGCAGCCGGGCGACGTTGCGCATCAGCTCGTCGTAGGTGTCGCGCACCTGCGCGCCGTTCTGCAGGTTCAGCGCGACGCCGTCGACGTCCGACTTGTGGCTGATGTCGGGCGAATCGATCTTCAGCGCCACCGGGAATCCCATCTGGCTGGCCAGCAGCATGGCCTCATTGCCGCTGCGGGCGAGCGCGGTGTGGGTGACCGGGATGTGGAAGGCCGACAGCAGCGCCTTGGATTCCATCTCCGTCAGCACCTTGCGCCGTTCGGCGAGCACGCTCTCGATCACCAGGCGCGCGCATTCGAGATCCGGCGCTCCGAGGTCGCTCAGCGGAGGCGGTGTCTGCAGCAGAAGCTGCTGGTTCTGGTAGAAGGTGGCGATGTTGCCGAAGGCGCCGACCGCGGCTTCCGGGGTGCGGAAGCTGGGTATGTCAGCGGCGCGCAACGCGGCACGCCCGGCTTCGACCGACGAATCCCCCATCCAGCATGCCAGCAGCGGCTTGCCGTAACCGCGCTGCATGCTCGCGACGGCCTCGGCCGCGGCCGTCGAATCACTGCCGGCCTTCGGAGAATGGATCGCCAGCACGCCGTCGACCGCCTTGTCGTGCGCGGCCGCGCCCAGGGCTGCACGGTAGTGCTCGGCGCCGGCCTCCTCCGAGAGGTCGACAAGGCTTTCGATTGAGGCCAGCGCCGGCAGCTGCGCCCGCAATTCCTCGGCCACCTGCGGCGACAGGCTGGCCAGTTGCAGGCCGAGCGCGTCCACCCAGTCGGCCGCCAGCACCCCCGGGCCGCCACCGTTGCTGATCACCGCCAGGCGCTTGCCCACCGGGCGATAGCGGGAGGCCAGGCATTTGGCCGCCGAGAACAGTTCCACGAAGGAAGCCACGCGAACCGCGCCGGCTCGCCGCAGCGCCGAATCGAAGACCTCGTCGCTGCCCACGCTGGATGCGCTGTGGGTTTGCGCCACACGACCCCCCGAGGGGCGGCGCCCGGCCTTGAGCACGATCACCGGCTTCACGTTGGCCGCGGTGCGCAAGGAACTCATGAAGCGGCGCGCGTTGCTGATTCCTTCCAGATAGACGACGATGCTGTGGGTATGCGGGTCGTTGGCGAGAAAATCCAGGGCTTCGGAAATGCCTACCGCGGTGTGCGGACCGGCCGACACCACCGCCGAGAAGCCCACGCGGTTCTTCTGCGCCCAGTCGAGCATCGACGCCGTCAGCGCCCCGGATTGCGACAGCAGCGCCAGCGGGCCCGGGTTGGCCAGCGGGCCGCAGGCGCTGGCGTTGAGCGCCACACCGGGGCGCTGGAATCCCAGGCTGTTCGGCCCGAGCAGGTGCAGGCCGTCGCGCTCGGCGATCGCGCGCAAGTGCCGCGCCTGTTCGGCATCGACGCCGTGGGAGATCATCAGCGCGCTGCGGCAGCCCATGCGCGCGGCCAGTTCCAGCGCATCGGCGGCCTGTTGCGCGGGCAGGGCGATCACCGCGAGATCGGCATTGGCATGCGAGAGTTCGCCCAGGGTTCCGGTAGTCTGCATGTCGACGAATTGCAATCGACCCTTGTAATTCCCCTGGCGCAGAGCCTGTTGTACCGAGACGACGGCGCTTCCGCCTTCCTGGCCGTCAGCCGAACCGAAGACCACGATGGATTCGGGGTGGAAAAGGGGGCGCAGATAGTGCTTGTCCATGGCGTGCGTTGTCCGCCGCGCGAGGCTGGCGCGGCCAGTCGCATAATGCACCCTCAGCCGCATTCCTGCCATGACACAAGTCACCCCACAACCCACCGAACTGACCGTGCACCGCGGTTCGCGCGTGCTCGAGGTGCGCTTCGACGATGGTGCGCACTACCGGATTCCCTTCGAGCTGCTGCGGGTCTATTCCCCGTCGGCCGAGGTGCGTGGCCACGGCCCCGGGCAGCAGGTGCTGCAGACCGGAAAGCGCGACGTGCTGATCGATGCCGTCGAGGCGGTGGGCCGCTATGCGGTGCAGCCGGTGTTCTCCGACGGCCACGACAGCGGAATCTATACCTGGGACTATCTGTACTTCCTCGGCCAGGAACGCGAGCGCCTGTGGCAGGAGTACCTGGAGCAGCTGCAGGCGGCGGGTGTCGATCGCGACGCCGCGATGCCGCGCGCCGGTGCAGCGGGCTGTTCCCAGCATCATGGAGCCGGGCATGCCCACTGAGCGCCCCCGGAATCCGGCCGCCTCCGGAGTGTCTCCGACGACGCACTTCGGCTTCGAGACCGTGGCGGAGAGCGACAAGGCGCGCCGCGTGGCGCAGGTGTTCGACTCGGTGGCGCCGCGCTACGACCTGATGAACGACCTGATGAGCGCGGGGCTGCACCGGCTGTGGAAGGCCTTCACGGTCGAGGTCGCCCGGCTGCGCCCCGGGCAGCGGGTGCTCGACGTGGCCTCCGGCACAGGGGATCTGGCGCGCGCCTTCGCATCGCGCGTCGGCCCGCAGGGCCTGGTCGTGGCCACCGACATCAACGGCGCGATGCTCGGCGAAGGGCGCGATCGCTTGCTCGATGCCGGGGTGTGCGTGCCGGCCGTGCAGTGCGACGCCGAGCAGCTGCCCTTCGCCGACGCCAGCTTCGACTGCGTCAGCGTGGCCTTCGGCCTGCGCAACATGACCCACAAGGATCGCGCGCTGGCCGAATTCCGGCGTGTGCTGCGCCCTGGCGGCAAGCTGCTGGTACTGGAATTCTCCCGGCCCTGGCAGGCCTTGCGCCCGGCCTACGACTGGTATTCGTTCCAGGTGCTGCCGCGGCTGGGCAGTCTGATTGCAGGCGACGCCGACAGCTACCGCTACCTGGCGGAGTCGATCCGCCGTCACCCGGATCAGCAGGAGCTCAAGAGCTTGATGGAGCAGCAGGGTTTTGCGCTGGTGCGCTGGTACAACCTCAGCGCCGGAGTGGTTGCACTGCACACCGGTCTGCGTGTCTGAACGCATCGCCGTCTTCCGGATGTCGCTTCCGAACGATCCAACGCCGCTGCGCGACGCGGGTGGCGATCCGGGCCCCGAGGCAGCCGCGCAATCCGCGCTGGCGCGGCGCGCGTTGCAGTGGCTGGCCGCGCTGCTCGACCACCTGTTGCGTCAGCAGCCGCAGGGCCGGTCGCGCCTGCGCGCGCATGCCGGCAAGTCGCTGCAACTGCACGCCGGGGGCTGGCGCCTGCCTTTCGAGGTTGGCGAGGATGGCAGCCTGCGCAGCGTGCCCGTGCAGCAGCACCCGGCGCTGCGCCTGGACGTCGACGTCGCCCAGTGGATGCAGGCCCAGTGGCGCGGTGGCGCCGGCGCGGCGCTGGCCGGGGTGCGCATTGCAGGGGACGCCGAGTTCGCGCAGGTCGTATCGGGCCTGCTGGGCAGCCTGCGCGGGGACGCCGAGGCGGATCTGGCGCGGCTGTTCGGCGACCTTCTGGCGCATCGGGCGGTGCGCGCGGCGCGAGGCGCCGCCGCCGGCGCCCGCGGGCTGGGCACGCGCCTGCTCGGCGACACCCGCGACTGGCTGCGCGAGGATGCGCGCGGCCTCGTCGGGCGCCAGGAAGTCGATGCGCTGGCCGCCGACGTGGCCCGCCTGCGCGACGCCACCGCGCGCCTGGACAAGCGCCTGGCGATGCTGCGTCGCCGCCTGGGCAGCTGAGCACGATGCGCCGCCTGCTGCGTCTGTTGCGCATCCTGGTGGTCGTGCACCGATACGGCCTGGATCAGCTCGCGCTGAACGGCTTCCGGCACCCCTGGGCGCGCATGCTGGCGCGCTGGCTTGCGCTGGGGCGCGACCTCGAAGTTCCACGCGGGGTGCGGCTGCGTCTGGCCCTGCAGACGCTGGGGCCGATTTTCGTGAAATTCGGCCAGATGCTGTCGACCCGCCGCGATCTGCTGCCGTTGGACATCGCCGACGAGCTCGCGCTGCTGCAGGATCGCGTTCCCCCCTTCGACTCCGAGGTCGCGGTGTCGCTGATCGAAAAGGCACTCGGTCGGCCGCTGCACGAACTCTTCGCCCGCTTCGAGCGCACGCCGGTGGCCAGCGCCTCCATCGCCCAGGTGCATTTCGCGGAGATGCCGCAGGAGCAGGGTGGCCAGCAGGTGGCGGTCAAGGTGCTGCGCCCCGGCATGCTGCAGATCATCGACCAGGATCTGGCATTGATGCGCCTGCTTGCCGGCTGGGTGCAGCGCGCCTGGGCCGATGGCAAGCGCCTGAAGCCCAGGGAAGTGGTGGGAGAGTTCGATAAATACCTGCATGACGAGCTCGACCTCGTGCGCGAGGCGGCCAACGCCGCCCAGCTGCGGCGCAACATGGACGGGCTGGGACTGGTGCTGATCCCGCAGATGGTGTGGGATCTCTGTCGCCCGAACGTGATCGTGATGGAGCGCATGCGCGGAATCCCGATCAGCAGGATCGAGCTCCTGCGCGAGGCGGGGGTGGATATCCGCAAGCTCGCCCAAAGCGGGGTGGAGATCTTTTTCACCCAGGTTTTCCGCGACGGTTTCTTTCATGCCGACATGCACCCCGGCAACATCATGGTCAGCCTGGATCCGCAGACCTTCGGCTGGTACATCGCGCTGGACTTCGGCATCATCGGCACGCTGTCGGCCTTCGACAAGGATTACCTGGCGCAGAACTTCATCGCCTTCTTCCAGCGCGACTACCGTCGCGTGGCCGAGCTGCACCTGGAATCGGGCTGGGTTCCGGCCGACGTGCGGGTCGAGGAGCTCGAGGCCGCGGTGCGCACCGTCTGCGAGCCGCAGTTCGAGCGCCCGCTGAAGGACATTTCCCTGGGCCAGATCCTCATGCGGCTGTTCCAGGTGTCCAGGCGCTTCAAGGTGGAGATCCAGCCGCAGCTGGTGCTGCTGCAGAAGACCCTGCTCAACGTCGAGGGGCTGGGGCGCCAGCTCGACCCCGAGCTCGACCTGTGGAGCACCGCGCAGCCCTTCCTGCGGCGCTGGATGCGCTCGCAGGTCGGTTGGCCGGCGCTGCGCGCGCAGTTGCGCCGCGAGGCTCCGCGCTATGCCCGCTACCTGCCCGAGCTGCCGCGACTGCTGCACCAGGCGCTGGAGCAGGCCGGTGGGGCGCGCGAGCGCGAACTGCAGCGCCGGCTGCTGGACGAGCAGCGGCGCACCAATGCCCTGTTGCAGGGTCTGGTCGCCTTCGGACTGGGTGTGCTGACCGTGCTGCTGTTGCTGGCCTTGTCGGGCCCGCGCCACTGGTGATTCGCCGGTTCCGGCTCTGCTATGGTGTGGGGCCAATCTCCGCTGCTCGTGTGTCATGGATCTGCTGCTGCTCGACCTCGGCAACACCCGTCTGAAATGGGGCGTATTCAGCGATGCGCAGCATGGAATGGATCCGCAGGCGCATGGGGCGATGCTGCTGGAATCGATCGAGACCCTCGCCGAGGAGCTGCGCGCGCGGGGCGCGACCGCCTTGCGCACGGCCATCGGCTGCGCGGTGGCCGGCAGTGTGGCCGCGCTGCGCGTCGAAGCCCAGCTGGCGCTGCTCGGCCTGCGCTGCCACTGGATCCACGCCCTGCCCCAGCAGTGCGGGGTGCGCAACGGCTACACCCTGCCGGGCACCCTGGGGGCCGATCGCTGGGCGGCGCTGATCGGTGCGCGCCGTCGCCATCCGCTGGGCGCGGCGCTGGTCATCAGCGTGGGTACCGCGGTGACCATCGATTGCCTGGCCGACGATGGCCGCTTTCTCGGCGGGGTCATTCTGCCCGGCTTCGGCCTGATGCTCCGCGCGCTGGAAATGGGAACCGCGGGGCTGAAGGTGCCCGAAGGCGAATTCCGTGAATTTCCCAACACCACCAGCGATGCGCTGATGACCGGCGGCGCGCTGGCCATCGCCGGAGCCGCGCGACAGATGCACGAGCGCCTGGGGCGGCTGCAGCGCAGCACGCCGCGTGTTCTGCTCAGCGGAGGCGCCGCGCCGAAGCTGGAGCTGGCGCTGGGGCTGGCCCACGAAAGCGTCGAGCACCTGGTCTTCGAGGGCCTGCTGGCGATCGCCGCCGAGCGTGGCCTGCGCGCCGCGGCCTGAGCGCGCATCGCGTTGCTCAGAGCACGTAACGCGACAGATCCTGGTCGCCCGCGATCTCTCCCAGCTGGCGTTCCACGAAGGCGGCGTCGATGCGCAGCGACTGCTGGCGGCTGCCGTCGGCCTGGAAGGAGATGTCCTCCAGCAGGCGCTCGAGCACCGTGTGCAGTCGGCGCGCGCCGATGTTCTCGGTGCGCTCGTTGACCGCATGGGCGATTTCGGCAAGGCGGGCGATGCCGTCGGGGGCGAACTCCAGCTGCACGGCGTCGGTGGCCAGCAGCGCCTGGTACTGCTTGACCAGGCTGGCGTCGGTGCTGGTGAGGATGGACACGAAGTCCTCCACCGAAAGGCTCTGCAGTTCGACGCGGATCGGAAAGCGCCCCTGCAGCTCGGGGATCAGATCCGAGGGTTTGGACACATGGAAGGCACCGCTGGCAATGAACAGCACATGGTCGGTGCGCACCATGCCGTAGCGCGTACTGACAGTCGTGCCCTCGACCAGCGGCAGCAGGTCGCGCTGCACGCCCTGGCGGGAGACATCGGCTCCCTGCACCTGGCCGCCGGCGGCGATCTTGTCGATTTCGTCGAGGAACACGATGCCATGTTGCTCGACCTGCTGCACGGCCGTCGACTTGATGCGCTCCTCGTCGAGCAGCTTCGCGGCCTCCTCCTGCTGCAGAGCGCGCAGGGCTTCGCGCACCTTCAGGCTGCGGCGCGCGCCGCGCCCCGCGGCCGGACCGATGCCGGCGAACAGGCCCTTGAGCTGCTCGGCCATCTCCTCCATGCCCGGCGGGGTCACGATGTCCACGCTGGGCTGCGGCCGGCTGAGTTCGATCTCGATCTCGCGATCGTCGATCTGGCCCTCGCGCAGGCGCTTGCGCATCACCTGTCGGGTGCTGGAATCGGCAGCCACCCCGGGCAGCAGGGCGTCGAGCAGCCGCTCCTCGGCCGCGTCCTCGGCCTGCGCGCGATGCGCCTGCATCGCCTGTTCGCGTGCCTGCTTGATGGCCACTTCGACCAGGTCGCGGATGATGGTGTCCACATCGCGGCCGACATAGCCGACCTCGGTGAACTTGGTGGCTTCGATCTTGATGAACGGCGCATGCGCCAGACGCGCCAGGCGGCGGGCGATTTCGGTCTTGCCGACTCCGGTCGGCCCGATCATCAGGATGTTCTTCGGGGTGATTTCGTGGCGCAGGGGCTCGCCCACCTGCTGGCGCCGCCAGCGGTTGCGCAAGGCCACCGCGACCGCGCGCTTGGCCTGCGCCTGGCCGACGACGAAGCGGTCGAGTTCGGAGACGATCTCTCGCGGGGTCATGTCCATGATCGAAGCGGGCTCACGTGCCCAGGGTTTCCAGGCGCAACTGGTGGTTGGTGTAGATGCACAGGTCGGCGGCGATGTGCAGCGAGCGCTCGACGATCTCCCGCGCCCCCAGTTCGGTGTTCTCCAGCAGTGCACGGGCGGCCGACTGCGCGTACGCGCCGCCGGATCCGATGGCCAGGATGCCATGCTCGGGTTCGAGCACGTCGCCATTGCCGGTGATCACCAGCGAGGCTCCGGCGTCGGCCACCGCCAGCATCGCTTCCAGGCGGCGCAGCGCGCGGTCGCTGCGCCAGTCCTTGGCCAGCTCGACAGCCGCACGCACGAGTTGTCCATGGTGTTCCTTCAGTTTGGCCTCGAAGCGCTCGAACAGGGTGAAGGCGTCGGCGGTGCCGCCGGCGAAGCCGGCCAGCACCTGATCGTCGTGCAGCTTGCGTACCTTGCGTGCGGTGGCCTTGATCACCACCTGGCCCAGGGTGACCTGACCGTCGCCCCCCAGGCACACCTGGGAGCCGCGACGCACGCTGAGGATGGTGGTGCCGTGGTATTGATCCATCAGAGATTCCTCTTCGGCCCCGCAGGGGCGCTCAGGCCTTGCGCAACTCGACCTGGGCCACCGAGCTGATGCCGAGGATCGCGAACAGTCCGGCGATCAGCCGGTGCGTCCCCTCGAAGCGTACCGTGCGGCCCGCGCTGCTTTGCGCCATGACCCAGTTCAGCACGACACCCGCACTGGGAAAATCCAGGCGACGCAGGCCGCTGAGGTCGATCTGCAGCGCACCGTGGCCAGATC
>JAJZEC010000038.1 GCA_021805825.1 Pseudomonadota bacterium | reverse complement strand
GGCTGCCCCAGGGCCTGCCGGCCCGGGCAGGCGCGGCAGCAGGCGCGCCAGCAGCGCCTCGTCGAGGGCCGCGCGCGGCACCCAGACCTGGGACAGCCCGAGGGCGTGCAGCATGGCCAGGCGGCGGGGATCGAGCAGGGGATGGCGCATCGGCTGTGCGGCGCAGGCGCTGTTCAGGCCATGCCGCGGCGCTGGCGCAGCGCCGCGACCGGGCAGGACATGACAATGGCATCCTCGCGCGCCGGCTTGCCGTCGAGCAAGGCGGGGTAGTACCCCTTGCGCCGGGCCACCGCGTGCAGGCCGTAGCGCTGGTACAGCTGCAGCGCGCGCAGGTTGCTCGGGCGCACCTCCAGCCACAGCAGCCGGGCTTCGTGCAGGCTGGCGCTCAGGAGCACCGCATCGAGCAGTTGCAGCCCCAGGCCCTGGCCTTGCAGCCTGGGATCCACGGTGATGTTGAGCAGGTGCATTTCCTCCACCCCGGCGAGGGCGACGAAATAGCCCAGCACGCAACCTTCGGCGTCGCACAGCACCTGGGCCACATAGCCGGCGACCAGGGAATCGGCGAAGTTGCCCCGGCTCCAGCAGAACTCGTAGGCGCGTGCCTCGATGTCCATGACCGCGTCGAGGTCGTCCGCCACCATCGCGCGCAGGGCCGTGCCCTCGATCTGGATCATCCACGCGCCCCCTGCGCGCGCTCGGCGGTGGTCAGCGCCACCTTGTCGCGCACGTAGAACGGCCGCGCCTGCAGCGCCTCGATGCTGTGGCCGCGCGCGTGTTCCTGGCGCGCCAGGCGCGCCACCGCGGACGCCTGCGGCACGCCGGCGCGCACGCGCTGCACGGCGTCGGCCCAGCCGGCACCCAGGCCCTCGCGCAGGCTCTGCGCGTGCGCGCCCCACGCGCTTCCGCACAGCCACGGCGCCGGCATCCCGACACCGAATCGCAGCCGCCAGGCCGCAGCCGCGTCGCGCGCAGGCTGCACCCGGGCAGGCTCCTGCAGCCTCCAGTGCGGCTGCGGGTCGCCGCGCGCAGGGGCGAGGGCCTCGGCCACCGCCCAGTAGATCTCCCCCATGCGGGCATCATTGGCCACCAGCACCGGCCGCCCAGCCGCCTCCTGGGCCTCGACACACCCGGCAGCCAGCGCGAGCAGCGTGGAGACACCGACCACCGGACAGCCCAGGCCATGCCCCAGCCCCTGCGCCGCGGCGCAGGCCGCGCGCACTCCGGTGAAGGCCCCGGGCCCGGCGCCAAATCCGATGAGCGCGACATCGCGCAGGCTGCGCCCCGCCTGCGCCAGCAACTCGGCGAGCAGCGGCAGCATGCGCTGCGAGGCGCGCGCGCCCCCCTCCTCGATGCGCTGCAGCACCCCGGCATCACCCAGATCCAGCGCCACCGAAAGCGATTCGGTGCTGGAGTCGAGGCCGACGACAATCGAGGATGCGGACACGGCAGGGAACGGGCGCGGGAGGAAAGGAGAACGGGAGAACGATGCGCGCCGACGATGCCCCACGCTGATGCGTGGCGGCAAGGCACGGCGGCGCGGGGCCCGCGCCATGACCGCCAGCGGCCGAACCCCCTCGCAGCGTCGGAGTTTAGCGGCGCCCCGTAGCCTGGCCGGCACAGTGGGCTAGCATGTGCTCAGCCGCTGCCTGCCGTGCCGCCCGGTGCCGACCACGCCCCCTCTCTCCGCCCCCATCTGCTCTGCACGGCGCCGCGCGCTGCTGCGTGGCGCGCTTCCGCTGCTCACCGGGCTCGGCTCCACCGCTTTCTCGATGCCCGAGTCGGCCGCCGCGCTGCCCGCCGCGCTGGCGCTGCCGCGCCGGCTGCTGCTGGCGCTGCGTGCCGCCGGCATCGAAGCCACGAACTGCAGCTTCGTGGTGCGCGACCTGCAGGTAGGCACGCCACGGGTCAACTGGCTGCCGTGGCAGCCGCGCAGCCCGGCCTCGGTGCTCAAGCTGGTAACCCTGTACGCCGCGCTCAACCTACTCGGCCCGGACTACCGCTGGCGCACCCCGGTGTATGCGCTGGCGCCGATCCGCTCCGGGGTTCTGCAGGGCGATCTCGGCTTCATCGGCAGCGGCGACCCGCACCTGATGGCCCAGGATCTGTGGCGCCTCGCGCTGCACCTGCGCGGCCTCGGGCTGCGGCGCATCACCGGCAACGTGGTCGTTGACCGCAGCGCCTATGCTCTGCCACCGCATGACCCTGGCGCCTTCGACGGCCACCCGCTGGCGCCCTACAACGTCGGGCCCGACGCATTCCTCATCGCCTTCGGCAGCCTGCAGCTGCACCTGCAGGCCGGCGCGCGCAGGGTGCGGGTCTGGGTGGAGCCTGCGCTGCGCGGCTTCGCGCCGCGGCCGCCGCGCCTGGGCGCCGGCCCCTGTGTCGACTGGCGACAACGCGCGGAGGCCGATTTCACCCAGCCGCTGGCGCCGGTGTTCCATGGCAGCTTCGCGGCCGGTTGCGGCGAGCGCGACTGGAACCTGGCCTGGCCGCTGGGCGCCGACGCGCTGGCGCAGGCCGTGCTGGGCGCGGTGTTCGAGCAGGCCGGGATCGCCTGGCACGGGCGCGTCGTCGATGGCACGGTGGCTCCCACCGCTTCGCCCCCCCACCGGCTGCTGGCCACCTGGGAAAGCCCGCCCTTCGCGGTGCTGCTGCGCGACATCGCCAAGTACAGCAACAACGTGATGACCGAGCAGGTGTTCCTGACGCTGGCCCTGCAGGCCGGCAGGCGCCCCGCCGACTTCCCGGCGGCGGCCTCGGTGGTGGAGCAATGGCTGCAGACCCAGTCGCTGCGCATGCCCGGGCTGCTGCTGGACAACGGTTGCGGGCTGTCGCGCATTGCGCGCCTGAGCGCCGGCGGCCTCGAACAGCTGCTGCGCGCAGCCTGGAACAGCCCGCTGATGCCCGAATTCATCGCCGCGCTGCCGCTGGCCGGAGAAGATGGCACCCTGCGCGACCAGTTGCGCGTTCCGGGGTTGCGCGGCATGCTGCACGCGAAGACGGGAACACTGGACGGGGTGCTCGGCCTGGCCGGCTACCTGCAATGCGCCGACGGCCGCCGCCGCAGTCTGGTCGCGCTGATCAACGATCCGCGCGCCGCGCAGGGCTGGCCGGTGCTGCAGGCCTTGCTCGAGCATGCCGCGGGGCTGGCCTGAGGGGGCTGGCCTGAGGACACTAGAATCCGCAAGCAAAGCCGTAGTCCGTGCGGCCCTTCGACCACAAGGAGGAGACCCCATGCGCATCCTGATCGCCGAAGACGACCAGGTGCTCGCCGACGGCCTGACACGCTCCTTGCGCGCCAGCCACTATGCGGTGGATCAGGTCGGCGATGGAGCCAGTGCCGACCATGCGCTGCATGCCGGGAGCTTCGACCTGCTGATCCTCGACCTCGGCCTGCCCAGGATGTCGGGCTTCGAGGTGCTCAAGCGCCTGCGCGGACGCGGCGACACCCTGCCGGTGCTCATCCTCACGGCCGCCGACAACCTCGACGACAAGGTGCGGGGCCTCGACCTCGGGGCCGACGACTACATGGCGAAGCCTTTCGAACTCGCCGAACTGGAGGCGCGGGTGCGCGCGCTGACGCGCAGGGGCCTGGGCGCCACCAGCTCGCTGATCCGTCACGGACCGCTGAGCGTGGATCTCTCCGGCCGCGTGGTGATGATCGACGACCGCGTGGTCGACCTGTCGGCACGCGAACTCGCGCTGCTCGAGGTGCTGCTGCAACGCGCCGGGCGCCTGGTGAGCAAGGATCAACTGGTCGACCACCTCTGCGTCTGGGGTGAGGAGGTCAGCACCAACGCCATCGAGGTCTACATCCACCGCCTGCGCAAGAAGATCGAAGTCGGCCCGGTACGCATCGCCACGGTGCGCGGGCTGGGCTATTGCCTGCAGCGCATCGCGTCCACCGCATCGCCGGCGCAGGCCGCCTGAGACCATGTCCGCCGCAGCGCCGGGCGCGCCGGCGGCACGTCGTCAGCGTTCGCTGTTCGGCGAAATCCTCGACTGGATGCTGGTTCCGCTGCTGCTGGTGTGGCCGGTAGCCATCGGCATCACCTTCCTGGTTGCGCAGGCCATCGCCACACGCCCCTTCGACCAGGGGCTGGAACGCCGCCTCGGAGTGATCGCCGCCTGGGTGCACAGCTCCGGGGCTTCGCTGCCACGACTGGCTCCCGGTGCATCGGGCCCCGGCCAGCCGCGCCCGCTGCTGATGCAACTGCGCAGCGAGAGCGGGCAGCTGCTGGCCGGCGATCCCCGGCTGCCGGCGCACGCGGCACTGGCCTGGCCGCGCGACGACGCGACGCACCTGCGCGATGCCGACGTCGGCGGCCGGGCGCTGCGCATCGCCTGGCGCTGGGTACAGCCGCCGCGCGGCGCGCCGCTGCTGCTGCAGGTGGCCGAGGGGCTGCGCCAGCGCGCGAACCTGGCACGCACCATCGTGCAGGGGGTGATCCTGCCGCAATTCGTCATCGTGCCGATTTCCATACTGCTGGTCTGGTTCGGGCTCGGACAGGGCATCATCCCCCTCGACGAACTGCAGGCGCGGATCCGTCGCCGACGGCCCGACGACCTCAGCCCCATCGACCAGCGCGAAGCCCCGGAGGAAATCGCTCCGCTGGTCGACTCGATCAACGGCCTGTTCAGCCGCCTGGAGCATTCCATCCACACCCGCAAGCGCTTCGTCGCCGACGCCGCCCACCAGCTCAAGACCCCGCTGGCCGGACTGCGCATGCAGGCCGAGCTGGCGCAGCGCCAGACCGATCCGGAGGAACTGCGCACCAGCCTGCGCCAGATCGAGGTTTCGGTGGTGCGCACCACGCGCATGGTCAACCAGCTGCTGGCCCTGGCGCGCGCGGAGAATCAGGCCCTGCTGACCCAGCAGGAGCGCGCGCGCATCGACCTGCGCCTGCCGGTGCGCGAGGCCATGCAGGAGCTGGCGCCGCTGGCGCTGGCGCGCACGCTGGATCTGGAGTTCGACGCGCCCGAGCAGGCGCTGTGGGTCGACGGCAACGCGACCATGCTGCAGGAAATGGCGAAAAACCTGCTGGACAACGCCATCGCCTACACCCCGCCCCGCGGCCGCGTGGCGGTGCGCCTGCGCCAGCTCGAGCAGCAGGTTCTGCTGCAGGTGGAGGACACCGGGCTGGGCATCGCCAGGGCCGAGCGCGAGCTGGTGTTCCGGCCCTTCTACCGCGTGCTCGGCACCGGACACGACGGCAGCGGGCTCGGGCTGAGCATCGTGCGGGAGATCGCCCGCCAGCATGGAGCCGCCGTCGGGCTCGACGACAACCCCCTGAGCGGCGACCCCGAGCACCCCGGGCTGGTGGTCAGCGTGCAGCTGCCGCTGGCCGCCGAAGAGCCTTCTGCCTAGCGTCCTGCAGGAAACCAGTTAGTCCACCGCGCCCGGCGCAGCCTTCTTTCTCGCCGCGCCGCCGGCCGCCTTGCGCGCCGGCCTGGCCGACGCGGCGCGGGGAGCGAACTCGAAACCCACCTTGCCGTCGGCCTGGCGCACCAGGTAGGCCTTGAACTTGCGCCGGGTGCGCGCGGACACGAAACCGTCCAGCAGGTCGGTGCGGCCGTCGGCCAGCAGCTTGCGCATCTGCGCGGTGTCCACCGGCTGCTGCAGGATCATCTTGCCGCTGCGGAAGTCGCAGCTCGGCGCCGCGCCCACGCTGCGTTCGCAGACATAGGAACTGCCCGACTCGAACACCTGCGCGCCGCATTTCGGGCAGGGTCCGACCGGCTGCTGATCGCTGAAGTCCGGCGTCTCGCCCGACTCCCCTGGCCGCGCCTGGCCGAAATCGAATTCCAGCTTGTGCGGCCCGGCGTCGCCATCGCGCACCAGGCGCAACTCGGCACTGAACGGACGCCCCATCTTGCTGCGAAAGCCGTTCAGCGGCCCGAGATGGCGGTCGCGCAGCAGGGCCTCGACCTCGGACAGCTCGAAACTGCGCCCGCCCGGGTGCTTGCCGATGGAGAAGGCACAGGCGGTGCAGGCATAGCGGTGGTAGTTCTCGCGCACCACCGCGCCGCAGCTCGGGCAGGGCGTCTGCAGGGTCGCGTAGTCCCCCGGCACGCTATCGCGGTCGTACTCCTTGGCGCGGCGCACGATGGTTTCGGTCATCGCGGCGATCTGCTGCATGAAGGCTTCGCGCTGCATCTGCCCGCGCTCCATCTGCGCCAGCTTGTGCTCCCACTCCCCGGTCAGCTCGGGCCGCGTGAGCTCGTCGACCCCCAGTCCGTGCAGCAGGGTCATGAGCTGGAAGGCCTTCGCCGTGGGCACCAGCTCGCGCCCCTCGCGCAACATGTACTGCTCGGCCAGCAGACCCTCGATGATCGACGAGCGCGTGGCCGGCGTGCCCAGGCCCTTGCCGGCCATGGCTTCGGCATATTCCTCGTCGTCGACCAGCTTGCCGGCGTTTTCCATCGCGCTGAGCAGCGTGGCCTCGGTGTAGCGCGCCGGCGGGCGGGTCTTGAGCTCGAGCAGGTCGACCTGCAGCGCGCGTGCCTGCTCGCCTTCGCCCAGCGGCGGCAGTTCGGCCTCCTGGCCCTGCTGCGCCCGGCCGTGGATCTCCAGCCAGCCGGGAACGACCAGGATGCGCCCCTCGGTGCGAAAGACATGGTCGCCGATGCGGCTGCTGCGGTTGGTGACGTGGAATTCGGCGGCCGGATAGAACACCGACAGGAAACGCCGCGCCACCATGTCGTACAGCTTGGCCTCGGCCTCCGACAACGCGCGCGGCTGCTGGTTGGTCGGAATGATGGCAAAGTGATCCGAGACCTTGGCGTTGTCGAACACCCTGCGGTTGGGCTTGACATAGTCGCGCTGCAGCGCGCGCTCGGCAAACACCGCCAGCTCGCCGCCGCCCTCGGCCATCGCGCCCAGGGTGTCGCGCACGACCGGCACGTAATCTTCCGGCAGGTGGCGGGAATCGGTGCGGGGGTAGGTCAGCGCCTTGTGCTTTTCGTACAGCGACTGCGCCAGCGCCAGGGTCATCTTGGCGGAAAAGCCCAGGCGCGCGTTGGCCTCGCGCTGCAGGGTCGTGAGATCGAACAGCGCCGGAGACATCTGGGTCGCGGGCTTGGACTCGTCGTGCACCTCGGCCAGCCGGTCGCGGCAGGCATCGACGATCGCCTGCGCCTGTGCACGATCCCACAGCCGGTCGGCGCGCCGGTCGGCATCGGCATCCTTGCGGAAGGCGGGGTCGAACCACTTGGCCTGGTAGCTGCCGGCGGCCACGCCGAAGCTCGCCTGCACCTCGTAATACGGCCGCGCGACATGGCCCCGGATCTGCTGCTCGCGCGCCACGACGACGGACAGCGTAGGTGTCTGCACGCGTCCGACGGGGGTCAGGAAGAAGCCACCGTCACGCGAATTGAACGCCGTCATCGCCCGCGTGCCGTTGATGCCGACCAGCCAGTCGGCTTCGCTGCGGCAGCGCGCGGCATCGGCCAGCGCAAGCATTTCGCCGTCGCTGCGCAGATGCGCGAAGCCGTCGCGGATGGCCTGCGGGGTCATCGACTGCAACCACAGCCTGCGCACCGGTTGTCGCGCCGAGGCGAATTGCTGGATCAGGCGGAAGATCAGTTCGCCCTCGCGCCCGGCGTCGCAGGCGTTGATCACCTCGGTGACATCCTTGCGCTTGAGCAGCTTGACGATCGCCGACAGCCGCGACCGCGTCTTCTCGATGGGCTTGAGGTCGAAATGCGGCGGCACCACCGGCAGGTGGGCGAAGCTCCACTTGCCCCGCTTGACCTCGAAGGCCTCCGGCGCGCCGATTTCCACCAGGTGGCCGACGGCCGACGTGACGATGTACGAGGCATTCTCGAAATACTCGTCATGCTTGTCGAACTTGCCGGCGGCCGTCGTCAGTGCCCGCACGATGTCCTGTGCGACGCTGGGCTTCTCGGCAATGACCAGGGTTTTGCTCATCGTGTGTCGGATGCATCGGTTCAGGGATCGGCTGCGCGGGCTTTCGCCATGCCCGCGGCGCTGGGGCCACGCCAGGCCGCTGCCCGGCGTACCAGTCCTTACAATGGACGCGCGAAGCGCGCAGCCGAGATCCGGCGAGCCGCGCCCCGAGTTTCCTTTTTTACTTTAACCAGTTTCGTGACAGCCTTGCATCCCCGCAGCGGGCGCCGAAGCGCCTCCCCCACCGCGCGCAGCAGCCATCCCGACAGCGGGCCACGCGTCCAGGTACGCGAATCGCCGGTACACGGCAAGGGCGTCTTCGCGCGCCGCGCCATTCCCGCGGGAGCGCGCATCCTCGAATACCGCGGCGAGCGCATCGGCTGGAAGGAGGCCTTGCGGCGCCACCCCCACGATCCCGCGCAACCGCACCACACCTTCTATTTCTCCCTCGAGACCGGCGGGGTCATCGATGCCCATGTCGGAGGCAACCAGGCGCGCTGGATCAATCATTCCTGCGCGCCCAACTGCGAGGCGCGCGAAATCGAGGGCCGCGTGTTCATCCACGCGCTGCGCGACCTGCAGGCCGGAGAGGAATTGTTCTACGACTACCACCTCAGCCTCGACGAGCGCCACACAGCCCGGCGCAAGCAGGAATATGCCTGCCACTGCGGCGCGGCCGATTGCCGCGGCACCATGCTGGCGCGCAAGCGCTGAGCGCGGCCATCCACCGCCCGCGATGCCGCCCGGCGACGACGACCGCGCGCAGGCCCGCACGCTGCAACGGAACTTGCAGGCTGGCGGGCACGACTGCGCGGTGGAGTGGGTCGAAAGCACCGCGTCGACCAACTCCGATCTGCTGCGGCAGTTGCGCGATGGCCAGGAACTGGCGCAATGCCTGGTTGCCCGCCACCAGAGCGCCGGGCGTGGCCGGCGCGCGCGCCCGTGGATCGATGAGGCGGCGCAGGATCCGGGGCAGGCCCTGCTGTGCTCGCTGGCATGGCCGCTGCCGCGCGACTGCGATCTCAGCGGCCTGAGCCTCATGGTGGGCGTGTGCGTGGTGCACGCGCTGCAGACGGTGGGGCTGCAGGGCGCGGGATTGAAATGGCCGAATGACGTGCTGCTGCGGCAGCGCAAACTGGCCGGCGTGCTGGTCGAGGTCTGCGAGCGGCCCCAGGCACGCTGGATCGTCGCGGGAATCGGCCTCAACCTGCGATCCCCGGCGGCGCTGCCCGAGGCCATCGGGCTGCACGAAGCGGGTGTCGAGGTCGACCGCTGGCAGGTACTGAGCGCGCTGCTGCCTCGGCTATGCTTCGCGCTGAGGGAGTTTGCGGCCACAGGTTTCGCGACCTGGGCGCAGGAGTGGAACCGCCTGCACGCCTGGGGGCAACGACCGGTACAGGTGCTGGCGGACGCCGCTGCGGTCGTGCAGGGCATCGCGCAGGGGGTCGATGAGCGCGGTTACCTGTGGCTGCATACCGCCGAAGGATCCCGGCGCGTGGGCAGCGGCGACGTTTCGCTGCGCGAAGATCATTGACGGAAGAGGCGCGACCGCGATGCGTACCCTGGTGTTGGGACTCCTGCTGGCCAACCTGCTGCTGTGGGCCTGGTCGCAGGGCCTGCTGCGCCCCCTCGGCTGGGCGCCCGCGCAAGTCGGCCAGCCGCAGCTCCTGCGCAGCCAGCTGCACCCCGATGCGCTGCTGCTGCAACCACCTCGGCAGATCCAGCCTCGGCCGGCATCGGCGCCGGGCAGCGCGCCCGCGGCCCCGTCGGCGACCCGATACGGCCCGGCGACATGACCGTTGGGAGCGGGACAGGGCGCTAGCTCAGGGCTGTTCCAGCCAGCGCTGCACCAGGTGCACCCAGAAGCTCGCACCCAGCGGCAGGATGTCGTCGTTGAAGTCGTAGCTGGCGTTGTGCAGGGTACAGGGGCCTGCGCCATGACCGGCGTCCCGGTGTTCCCCGCCGCCGTTGCCGATGATCACGTAGGCCCCGGGGCACCGCTGCAGCATGTAGGAGAAGTCCTCGGCGCCCATCGAGGGCTCGAAGGCCTGCACCGCATCGGCGCCGACCAGATCGACGAGCACGCGCCGCGCGAACTCGGTCTGCGCGGCATGGTTGACCGTTGGCGGGTAGTTGCGCCGGAACTCGAAGCTGCAACTCATGCCGAAGGCCTGCGCGGTATGCGTGGCGATGCGCTGCATGTTGGCCTCGATCAGGTCGAGCAGCGACTCGCTGAAGGTGCGCACCGTGCCCTGCAGTTCGACACTGTCGGGAATGACGTTGGTCGCCTCCCCGCCGTGCACCATGGTCACCGACACCACGCCGGCCTCCAGCGGGTTCTTGTTGCGGCTGACCACGCTCTGCAAGGCCAGCACCATCTGGCAGGCGGCGGGGATCGGATCGAGCCCGAGATGGGGCATCGCGGCATGCGCGCCCTTGCCGCGCACGACGACGCGGAACTCGTTGCTCGAGGCCATCACCGGGCCACTGCTGAGGGCGAAGCGACCGGCCGGGATCCCGGGCCAGTTGTGCATCGCGAACACCGCGTCCACCGGGAAGCGCTCGAACAGCCCGTCGCGCAGCATTTCCCGCGCTCCGCCGCCGCCCTCCTCGGCCGGCTGGAAGATGCACACCACGCGGCCGGCGAAATCGCGCGTTCGGCTGAGGTGCCGCGCCGCAGCCAGCAGCATCGCGGTGTGGCCGTCGTGGCCGCAGGCATGCATGCGACCGGGATGACGGCTGGCGTGGTCGAAGGTGTTCTTCTCGGTCACCGGCAGGGCGTCGATGTCGGCACGCAGGCCGATCGATCGCGCGCCGCCACGACGGCCTTCGATGACACCGACCACCCCGGTGCGGCCGAGCCCGCGGTGCACCTCGACCCCCCACCGCTGCAGCTGCTCGGCGATGCGATCCGAAGTGCGGGTTTCCTCGAAGCACAGTTCCGGATGGGCGTGCAGATCCCTGCGGATCTGTCGGAATGCAGCCGCCTCGGAGACAATCGAATCGATCAGTTGCATGGCCAAGCTCCACTGCCGTACCTCGGACAACCCGATTGTCGCGCAAGCCCGCCGGCGCCGTGCGCCGGCGTAGACTTCGCCACCATGTCGCGTGCAGCCCCCACCCCCTCCCAGGCAGCTCCCGAGCGCGCGCTGCGCATGGTGCGCGCGGCCTGCCCGCACGACTGCCCCGACACCTGCGCGATGCTGGTCGGTGTGCGCGACGGGGTGGCCGTGCAACTGCGCGGCGATCCCGCGCACCCGACGACCTCCGGGGCGCTGTGCGCCAAGGTCTCGCGCTATCTGGAGCGCACCTACCACCCGCAGCGCCTGCTGCGGCCGCTGCGCCGCAGCGGCCCCAAGGGCAGCGGCCTCTTCGAGGAGGTCTCGTGGGACGATGCGCTGCACGACATCGCTCAGCGCCTGCGCGCGCTGGCCGCGGTCGACCCGCAGGCCATCCTGCCCTACAGCTACTGCGGCACCATGGGCCTGGTGCAGGGTGAATCGATGGCGGCACGCTTCTTCCATCGGCTCGGAGCCAGTCTGCTGCAGCGCACCATCTGCGCCACCGCCGGGGCCGAAGGCCTGCAGCAGGTTCTGGGCGGCCTGGTCGGCATGGATGTCGAGCAGTTCGCCCACAGCAAGCTGATCCTCATCTGGGGCAGCAACAGCATCACCAGCAATGTGCACTTCTGGGCGCTGGCGCTGAAGGCCCGGCGCGCCGGAGCCACGCTGGTATGCATCGACCCCTGGCGCAACGACACCGCCAGGCGCTGCGACCTGCACCTGCAACTGCGGCCGGGCACCGATGCCGCGCTGGCCTACGCCCTGATGGGCGAGCTGGTGCGCAACGACTGGCTGGATCACGACTACATCGAGCGCCACACCCTGGGCTTCGCCGCACTGCGCGAGCGCGCGCTGCAGTGGACGGTGCAGCGCGCGGCCGCGTACTGCGGCCTGCAGCCCGAGGCGATCCAGGAGCTGGCACGCCTGCTCGGCTGCACGCGGCCGGCGGCAATCCGCCTGAACTACGGCCTGCAGCGGGTGCGTGGCGGTGGCAACGCGGTACGCGCGATCGCCTGCCTGCCGGCGCTGATCGGCGCCTGGCGCGACCCGGCCGGCGGCCTGCTGCTGTCCAGTTCCGGGCATTTCGCGGTCGCCCGCGATGCTCTCGAGCGCCCCGACCTGCTGGGCGGGCGCCACCCGCGCAGCATCAACATGTCGGCCCTCGGAGATGCGCTGCTGCATCCGGGCGGTGGCGATTTCGGCCCGCGGGTGCAGTCCCTGGTGGTCTACAACAGCAACCCGGCAGCGGTCGCCCCCGACGGTTCCAGGGTGCTGCAGGGCTTGCTGCGCGAGGATCTGTTCACCGTCGTGCTGGAGCATTTCCGCACCGACACCGCCGAACTGGCCGACTACATCCTTCCGGCGACCACCCAGCTCGAGCACCTGGATGTGCTGAAGTCCTACGGACACCGCTACTGGGTGGCCAACGAACCGGCCATCGCGCCCGTCGGCGAGTCCCGGCCGAACACCCGCATCTTCGCCGAACTGGCGGCCCGCATGGGCTTTACCGAGGACTGTTTCGGCGATCGCGACGAGGACATCGCGGCGCAGGCGCTGGCCGACGACCCGCGCAACGCCGGGCTGGATTTCGCGACCCTACGCCGCCAGGGCTGGGCGAAGGTGGCGGTCGCCGATGCTCCGTTCGCGCAGGGAGCGTTCCCGACCCCCAGCGGACGCTGCCAGTTTGTCTGGCCGCCCGACCTGCAGGCTGGGCTCGACGCCTTGCCGCAAGTGATCCCGCCCTATGAAAGCGCGCAAGGCGACCCGCAACTGGCCCGCGAGTACCCGCTGGCGATGATTTCCCCGCCGGCGCGCAATTTCCTCAACTCCAGCTTTGTCAACGTCGAATCGCTGCGCCTGGGCGAAGGCGAGCCGCTGGTGCTGCTGCACCCGGAGGATGCCGCGCCGCGCGGCGTCGCCGACGGCAGCATGGTGCGCTGCTACAACCAGCGCGGGGAGATCCTGCTGCGCTGCCGCCTCAGCGAGGACACGCGCGTCGGCCAGGTGGTGGCCTTCGGCGTCTGGTGGCGCAAGTACTCCCCGCTCGGGCGCAACGTCAACGAGCTGACCCACCAGCGGCCGGCCGATCTGGGCGGTGGCGCCTGCTTCTACGACTGCCTGGTGGAAGTCGCCGCGGCCTGAGCCGTGGCGGTGGCGCCTGGCGCCGGCCGGCTCAGGCTCCAGCCCGCTGCAGCGAGCGCAGGAACTGGCGCGCGTCCTGCTCGCCGACGACGCGCCCGACGACCTTCCCGTCGCGGAAGAAGATCATCCCCGGCGGACCGAACAGGTCGAAGCGCTTGAGCAGCGCCTGGTCGGCGGCCGAGTCCGTGGTGACGTCGGCGCGCAGCAGCGTCAGGCGCTGCAGGCGCGCGCGCACGCGGGGGTCGGTGAAGGTGAAGCGATCCATCTCCTTGCAGGACACGCACCAGTCCGCCCAGAAATCGAGCATCACGGTACCGGGCGCGGCGGCCAGCGCATGGTCGAGTTCGGTGGACGAATGCACAGGGGCGAAGCGCAGGGGCATGGCTGCCGACGCCTCGGCCACCGTGGTTCCGCGCAGTCCCTGCAAGGGCTGCAGCAGGTCGCGGCTGCCGGCTGCCACGCCGATGACCAGCACCGCACCGGCCAGCGCCAGCAGCACGCCCAGACCCTTCCACAGCCGCAGCCAACCCGAGGCGTCGTCCGCAAGGCGGTCGAACACATGCAGGAAGCTGGCGCTGACCAGCAGCAGCGCCGCCCAGGCCAGCATCTGCAACCAGGCCGGGAGCACCGAGGCCAGCATGTACAGCGCAGTGGCCAGCAGCAGGATTCCGAACAGCGACTTGACCGCATCCATCCAGCGCCCGGCGCGCGGCAGCAGCGCGGCAGCGCCGAATCCCACCGCCAGCAGCGGCAGGCTCATGCCGGCGGCCAGCGCGAACAGCGCAACTCCTCCGATCAGGGCATTGCCGGTCTGGCTGATGTACAGCAGCGCGCCGGCCAGCGGCGCGGCCACGCAGGGCCCGACGATGAGCGCCGAGATGCCCCCCATGGCGAACACCCCCAGCACCCGCCCGCCAGGCAGCGCGCTCGAGCCGCGGCTGAGCCGGCTCTGGATGGCGCTCGGCATCTGCAGTTCGTACAGACCGAACATCGACAGCGACAGCAACACCAGCAGCAGCGCGAACAAGGACAGCACCCAGGGGTTCTGCAAGGCCGCCGCCAGCCCGTGCCCGAGCAGGCCGGCGGCCACTCCGAAGGCGGTGTAGACCAGCGCCATGCCCAGGGAGTAGGCAGCCGCCAGCCCCAGGCCGCGCCAGCGCGACACCCGGCCCTCGCCGGCGCCCTGGCCGACGATGATGCTGGAGAGGATCGGCACCATCGGCAGCACGCAGGGGGTGAAGGCCAGCAGCAGGCCGAAGAGCAGGAAGGTGGGGACGATGCGCAGCAGGCTGGCACCGGCCAGCAGTCGGCCGATGCGCGAACCCTGGTCGGGCGCCGGCGCGGCCGCGGGCGCCGAGGCCGTCGTGCCCTGCCCGCCCAGAAGCGAGCCGAGCATCGACGTCGGCGGCGCCGCGCCCTGCAGCGCCACCGTGCCGTCCCCGCCGAAGGCCTGCAGGCTGACCTGCAGCACCTTGTCGATCGGCGGATAGCACAGACCCTGGTCGGAGCAGCCCTGGTAGACCACCTTCAGCGCGAACTTCCGCGGGGCATCGCGCACCGGCAGGGGAATCAGCACCTGCTTGCGGTAATGCGCGACCTCATGCCCCAGGTTGGGGTCGAACTTGCGGTGCGCGGGCGGGAACTGCGGCTTGCCGAGCACCACGCCTGGCGTGGGCGACGAGAAATGGAAGCGCTCCTCGTAGAGGTAATAGCCCTTGGCGATGTCCAGCCGCAGTTGCACAGTGTTGGCCGAGGCCGCCGAGGCCGTCAGCCGGAACGCCTGATCGGGCTGCAGGAACGCGGCATGCGCAAGCCCCGCGGCCGCCCCGAGCAAGCCGACCAGCAGCAGGCGCAGCCATCCCGGGCGGCCCGAGCGCAGCGCAAGCCCCAGGATGCTGCGGCCGATGGAGCGAAAGCTTTGCATCGCGGGCGATTCCATCCATATCATCCGTACATGATATTCGGGCGTCGCTGCCCGTGCTGCCCGCGCAGTGGGTGCGCGGGCTCAGGCGCGGAAGCGCCGCTGCGTCAGATGGCGCGCCAACCACCAACCGGCGCCGAGGTAACCCAGCAGCAGCGCCAGGTGGAGCGCGAACGCGGGATCGACGCGGCCGAAGAACAGCGGGCGCACGAGACCGACCGCGCAGTGCAGCGGAAGCACCCTCGCCAGCCGCTGCAGCCAGGTCGGCATGGCCGAGAGGGGAAAGAAGATTCCCGACAGGAAGCTCATGGGCGTGAGCACCAGGGTGATGTAGTAGGTGAAAAAATCGTAGGAACGCGCAAGCGCGTTGACCACCAGCGCCAGCGCGGCGAACATCGAGCCGGCCAGCGCCAGCAGCGGCAAGGCCAGCAGCATCGTCGGCTCGCGGCAGATGCCCAGCGCCGCCACCACCAGCAGCAGCGCCAGCCCACTGAGCAAGGATTTGGTCGCCGCCCACAGCAACTCGCCGAGCAGCACGTCGTCGAGGCCCGTTGGGGTGAGCAGGATGGCGTCCCAGGTGCGTTGCACATGCATGCGCGAGAAGCTCGAGTACAGGGCCTCGAAACTGGCGGCGTTCATCACCCCCATGCAGATGCTGCCCGAGGCCAGGAAGGCGATGTAGGGCACGCCATGCACCTTGCCGACCAGCGAGCCCACGCCCCAGCCGAAGGCGGCCAGGGTCAGCAGCGGCTCGGCCACATGAGCGACCAGGCTGGCCAGCGCCAGCTTGCGCCACACCAGCGCGTTGCGCCTCCAGACGGCGACGAAGCGCCAGCGCGGCCGCCGCTGCGACGGAGCCGGGGACTGGGCCGGAACGGGGTGCATCGTGCTGCCGCCTCTTCAGTCGCGCAGTTGGCGACCGGTCAGCTTGACGAACACGTCTTCCAGGTTCGCCGAGCGCTGCAGCAGCCGCACTCCCGAGCCCAGCGGCTGCAGCGCCCGCAGCAGCGGCGCACTGTCGGCGCAGTAGACGAACAGCGTGTCGCCGCTGCGCTCCAGCCGGCGCGCATAGGGCGCCGCCAGAGTCGGCGCCTCGTCGACGCGCGGGCCGTAGACCTCGACGACCTGCGGCTCGACATGGCGCTCCACCAGGCGCGCCGGCGCGTCCTCGTCGAGGCGGCGGCCGTGGTCGAGGACCAGCAGGCGGTCACACAGGCGCTCGGCCTCGTCCATGAAGTGGGTGGTCAGCAGGATCGAGCGACCCTGCGCGAGCAGGCCCTTGAGGCGATCCCACAGCAGGTGGCGCGCCTGCGGGTCGAGCCCGGTGGTGGGCTCGTCGAGGAACACCAGATCGGGGTCGTTGATCAGCGCGCGCGCCAGGCTGAGGCGTCGCTTCATGCCGCCCGACAGTTCCTGGATGCGTGCATCGGCCTTGTGCCCCAACGCGGCGAAATCGAGCAAGCCGGGGATGCGCGCGCGGATCGCCGCGTCGGCCATGCCGAAGTAGCGGCCGTACACCAGCAGGTTCTCTGCCACCGTGAAATCCGGGTCGAGGCTGTCGAACTGGGTGACCACGCCCACCCGCATGCGGGCGCGCGCCGCCTGCGCGGGAACCGGCAGGCCCATCAACTCGACCGCGCCGGAATCGGCGGCCGCCAGCCCCAGGCACAGCCGGATGGTGGTGGTCTTGCCGGCGCCGTTGGGGCCGATCAGCCCCAGGCATTGCCCGCGCTCGATCTGCAGGTCGAGCCCGTCGACCACCGCTGCACGGCCGTAGCTCTTGCGCAGCCCGCGCAGGCGCAGCAGGGGCGCGGCGGACGGCAGCCCTAGCCTTGCCTCTGCAGGCGCGACGGACGGCAGCATGGCCAGCGACGGGATTGGCACTCGCGCCCGCGCATTCGCGACCGCGCACGGAGCGTGACCCTGCGCGGCCGCGCCCGCGCTCGGGCGCCTGATGCAGCTTACTCGGCCGCCTTGTCCTCGGAAGCCGTGCTCGGCTCGGGGCGGTCGACGAGTTCGACGATGGCCATCGGAGCGTTGTCGCCCACACGCCAGCCGAACTTCAGGATGCGGGTGTAGCCGCCCGGACGGTCGCGGTAGCGCTCGCCGAGTTCCCCGAACAGCTTGACCACCGAGCGGCGGTCGCGCAGGCGGTCGAAGGCCAGCCGGCGGTTCGCCAGCGAAGGCTTCTTGCCCAGGGTGATCAGCGGCTCGACCACGCGGCGCAGTTCCTTGGCCTTCGGCACGGTGGTCTTGATCACCTCGTGGTCGATCAGGGAGTTCGCCATGTTGCGAAGCATCGCCAGTCGATGGCTCGAGGTGCGGTTGAGTTTGCGCAGGCCGTGTCCGTGACGCATGATGGATGTCCTTGTTGCAGGTTTCTTCGGGCCGGCCGTATCAGGTACCGGCTCCCTTCGGTATGTCCCCGCCGATCCCTCAGGGGTTGCGGGTATCGAGTTCGGCCGGCGGCCAGCTCTCCAGCTTCATGCCCAGCGTGAGTCCGCGCGCGGCGAGCACTTCCTTGATCTCGTTCAGGGACTTGCGGCCCAGGTTGGGGGTCTTCAGCAATTCGGTTTCGCTGCGCTGGATCAGGTCGCCGATGTAGTAGATGTTCTCGGCCTTCAGGCAGTTGGCCGAGCGCACGGTCAGTTCGAGGTCGTCCACCGGGCGCAGCAGGATCGGGTCGAACTGCTGCGCGCTGGCCGCGCCGGCCGCCTCCAGCGCCTTCTCGGCGCCTTCCAGGCTCGCGAACACCGAGAGTTGCTCGACCAAAATGCGCGCCGAGGTGCGGATGGCCTCCTCCGCGCTGATCGAGCCGTTGGTCTCGATTTCCATCACCAGCTTGTCGAGGTCGGTGCGCTGCTCGACGCGCGCGTTCTCCACCGCGTAGCTGACCCGGCGCACCGGCGAGAAGGAGGCGTCGAGCACGATGCGCCCGATGGTCTTGCCGCCTTCGTCGGCGTAGCGACGCAGGTTGCCGGGGACGTAGCCACGCCCTTTCTCGACCTTGATCTGCATGTCCAGCTTGCCCTGCTGCGAGAGGTGCGCGATCACATGGTCGGGGTTGACGATTTCGACATCGTGCGGGGTCTGGATGTCGGAGGCGGTGACCACCCCCTCGCCTTCCTTGCGCAGCGACAGCGTGACCTCGTCACGGTTGTGGAGCTTGAACACCACGCCCTTGAGGTTCAGCAGCACGGCGATCACGTCTTCCTGCAGTCCATCGACCACCGAATACTCGTGCAGCACGCCGTTGATGCTGACTTCGGTGGGCGCGTAACCCACCAGCGACGACAGCAGCACGCGACGCAGCGCATTGCCCAGGGTGTGGCCGTAGCCGCGCTCGAAGGGCTCGAGGGTGACCTTGGCGCGCAGCGGGCCCAGGCTCTCGACCTGGATGGACTTCGGACGCAGGAGTGCGGTTTGCATGGACATTCCTTCAATACCCTCCGCTCGTTACACGGATAAGGCTGAGATGCGGGCAGGGCCCGCAGGGTGGGCGGCGGCGCGCGCGGATCGCGCACCGCACGCCGGACATCAACGCGAATAGAGTTCGACGATCAGCGACTCGTTGATGTCGCTGCCGTATTCGTCGCGATCCGGGGCCTTCTTGAAGACGGCTTCCATCTTCGACACCTCGACCTGCATCCAGGCCGGGAAGCCGTTGCCTTCGGCGAGCTTCAGCGCATCGGCGATGCGCAGCTGCTTGCGCGCCTTCTCGCGCACGGACACCTTCTGGCCGGGCGCGACCTGCGCCGAGGGGATGTCGCACACGTGGCCGTCGACCTCGATCGCGCGGTGGCTGACCAGCTGGCGCGCCTCGGCGCGGGTGGAAGCGAAACCGGCGCGGTACACGACGTTGTCCAGGCGCTGTTCGAGCAGGGTCAGCAGCAGCACCCCGGTGTTGCCACGCAGGCTCTGCGCCTTCTCGTAGGTGCGGTGGAACTGCTTCTCCAGCAGTCCGTACATGCGCTTGACCTTCTGCTTCTCGCGCAGCTGGCTCGCATAGTCCGACTGCCGGGCACCCGAGGTACGTCCATGCTGGCCGGGCTTGGTGTCGAACTTCGCCTTGGATTCGATGCCGCGGCGGGCGCTCTTGAGGAACAGGTCGGCGCCTTCGCGCCGGGAGAGTTTGGCCTTCGGGCCGAGGTAACGTGCCACTTCAGGAGTCCTTCGATCGTTCTGCCGCGGCATGCCGCCGCGGGAGCCTGCGCCCGGTGGGCGCCGGCAGTGGGCTTATGCCGCTGTTGCGGCGGGAGGCTGGCGGCGCCGCCGAACGCGGCTCCGCTCGCCCCGGATCCTGCTCAGATGCGCCGGCGCTTGGGCGGACGGCAGCCGTTGTGCGGAACCGGGGTGACGTCGGAAATCTGCATCACCTTGATGCCGAGGCCGTTGAGCGCGCGCACCGCGGATTCGCGGCCCGGCCCCGGGCCCTTGATGCGCACCTCGAGCTGCTTGATGCCGCACTCGATGGCCTGGCGGCCGGCATTCTCCGCGGCGACCTGGGCGGCGAAGGGAGTCGACTTGCGCGAGCCCTTGAAGCCCTGGCCACCCGAAGAGGCCCACGACAAGGCGTTGCCCTGGCGGTCGGTGATGGTGATGATGGTGTTGTTGAAGGACGCATGCACATGCGCAATGCCGTCCGCGACATTCTTGCGGACCTTCTTGCGCGCCCGCTGCGCCGAACCGGTGGATGAACCTTTAGCCATGACGTGATCCTTGAGAGCTTATTTCTTCAACGCGGCGGCGCCCTTGCGCGGCCCCTTGCGGGTGCGGGCGTTGGTACGCGTGCGCTGGCCGCGCACCGGCAGGCCGCGGCGGTGGCGCATACCGCGGTAGCAACCCAGATCCATCAGGCGCTTGATGTTGATCGAGACCTCGCGACGCAGGTCTCCCTCGATCACGTAGTTCCCCACCTGCTCGCGGATGCGCTCGAGCTCGGCGTCGGAGATGTCCTTCACCTTGGTCGAGAAGGCCACCCCGGCCGCCTCGCAGATCTTGCGCGCGGTGGTGCGGCCGATGCCGTAGATTGCAGTCAGGCCGATTTCGGCGTGCTGATGCGGAGGGATGTTGATACCAGCGATACGGGCCATGGAATTCCTCGATGCAATAAGCGCAGCTCAACCCTGGCGCTGCTTGTGGCGCGGGTCGGTGCAGATCACCCGCACCACTCCCTTGCGGCGGATGATCTTGCAATTCCTGCACATCTTCTTGATGGACGCACTGACTTTCATCGTTTACCTCTTTCATTTGGCGCGGAACACAATCCGCGCACGCGTCAAATCGTAGGGGGTCAGTTCCACCGTGACCTTGTCCCCCGGAAGGATGCGGATGTAATGCATGCGCATCTTGCCGGAGATATGACCGAGCACGACATGACCGTTTTCCAGCCTCACCCGGAACGTGGCATTGGGCAGGTTTTCCACGACCTCGCCCTGCATCTGTATGGCGTCGTCCTTGGACATGGGTGCTGGAACACGTGCACGACCTCGATTCAGCGCAGACTGACGCCGCCCTTGAAATTCGCCCGCTTCAACAGCGCGTCGTACTGGTGCGACATCGCATAGGCCTGCACCTGGGCCATGAAGTCCATCGTGACGACGACGATGATCAGCAGCGAGGTGCCGCCGAAATTGAACGGCACATTGTATTTGAGCACCAGGAACTCGGGCAGCAGGCACACCAGCGTGATGTACAGCGCCCCGATCAGCGTCAGGCGCATCAGGATCTTGTCGATATAGCGCGCCGTCTGCTCGCCGGGGCGGATCCCGGGTATGAAGGCGCCGCTCTTCTTCAGATTGTCGGCGGTCTCGCGGCTGTTGAACACCAGCGCCGTGTAGAAGAAAGTGAAGAAGATGATCGCCCCCGCGTACAGCGCGACGTAGATCGGCTGCCCGGGAGACAGCAGCGCGGCCAGGCTCTTGAGCCAGCCGATGCCTGCGCCGGAACCGAACCAGTTGACGATGGTGGCCGGCAACAGGATGATCGACGACGCGAAGATCGGCGGGATGACCCCGGACATGTTCAGCTTCAGCGGCAGGTGCGAGGACTGTCCACCGTAGACCTTGTTGCCCACCTGGCGGCGTGCGTAGTTGACCAGGATCTTGCGCTGGCCACGCTCGACGAACACCACGAAGTAGGTCACTGCGACGACGATGGCCAGCACGAACAGCGCCACCAGCACGCTCATCGCACCGGTGCGCACGAGCTCGAGCAGGCCGCCGAGCGCCCCGGGCAGCCCGCTGGCGATGCCGGCGAAGATGATGATCGAGATACCGTTACCCAGGCCGCGCTCGGTGATCTGCTCGCCCAGCCACATCAGGAACATGGTGCCGGCGGTCAGGCTGACGACCGCGGTCAGGCGGAAGCCGATGCCCGGGTCGAGCACCAGGCCCTGCGAGGAGCCCAGCGCGACGGCGATGCCCAGCGACTGGAAGACCGCCAGGAACAGCGTCAGGTAGCGCGTCTGCTGGGTGATCTTGCGCTGCCCCGACTGGCCTTCCTTCTTCAGCGCCTCGATCGAAGGCACGACATAGGTCATCAGCTGCATGATGATCGATGCCGAGATGTAGGGCATGATGCCCAGCGCGAACACCGTGAAGCGCGACAGCGCGCCACCGGAAAACATGTTGAACAGACCCAGGATCCCGCTGGAATTGCTCTGGAAGAGCTTCTGCAGCTGCTCGGGGTTGATGCCCGGCACGGGGATATGCGCACCGATGCGGTACACCACGAGCGCGCCCAGCAGGAACAGCAGGCGCTTGCTCAAGTCGCCGTACTTCCCGCCGCCGAGTGCTTTGCCTGCCTGGGCCATGTTCCTTCCCGACCGATGCTCAGGCCTGCGCCTGATCCGGCGCCTGGGCCTCGACCACGCGCCCGCCGGCGGCCTCGATGGCCGCGCGCGCGCCGCGGGTCACCGCCACGCCGTCGACGACGAAGGCGCGCTCGACCTTGCCCGACGCGAAGATCTTGACCTGGCGGGCCATCTGCGGCACGAGACCGGCGGCCTTCAGGCTCAGCAGGTCGACCTGCTCGCCGGGCAGGCGGGCGAGTTCCGAAAGCCGCACCTGCGCCTTCAGATCCGCCGTCGGCGACTTGAAGCCGCGCTTGGGCAGGCGACGCTGCAGGGGCATCTGGCCGCCTTCGAAGCCGACCTTGTGGTAGCCGCCGGCGCGGGACTTCTGGCCCTTGTGGCCGCGACCGGCGGTCTTGCCCAGACCGCTGCCCATGCCGCGGCCGACCCGCTTGCTGCGGTGCTTCGAGCCTGCGCCCGGAGAAAGGGTATTGAGTTCCATTTGGATGTTCCCGGATGTCTGCCGCGCCCGGCTCTCAGCCCAGCACCTGCACCAGATAGGAGACCTTGCGGATCATGCCCCGCACCGCCGCGCTGTCCTGAAGCACCCGCTCGTCGTTGAGCCGACGCAATCCGAGGCCGCGCACGGTCGCGCGATGGTCGGCACGGGTGCCGATCACGCTGCGCACCAGCTTGATCCTGACTTGCTTGCCTTGTTCCATGATCTTCGACCTCCTCAGCCGACGATTTCCTCGACACTCTTGCCGCGCTTCATCGCGATCTCGGCGGGAGTGTGGGCGCGCGCCAGGCCATCGATGGTGGCACGAACCATGTTGTAGGGATTGGTCGAGCCATGGCTCTTGGCGACCACGTCGGTGATGCCCACGACCTCGAAGATCGCCCGCATCGGCCCGCCGGCGATGATCCCGGTTCCGGCCGGAGCCGGCGACATCCAGACGTCGGACGACGCGTGGCTGCCATGCACCTCGTGGTGCAGCGTGCCGCTCTTGAGCTTGACGGCGACCATGTTGCGACGCGCCTGATCCATCGCCTTCTGCACCGCCACCGGCACTTCGCGCGCCTTGCCCTTGCCCATGCCGACGCGGCCATCGCCGTCGCCGACCACGGCCAGCGCGGCAAAGCCCAGGATGCGGCCGCCCTTGACGACCTTGGTCACGCGGTTCACCGCGATCATCTTCTCCTTCAGACCGTCGTCACGACCTTCAGGGCTCATCTTCGCTTGGATCTTGGCCATCGCAACCTCAGAATTTCAGACCGGCCTCGCGCGCCGCTTCCGCCAGCGCCTTCACGCGCCCGTGGTACTGGAAACCCGCGCGGTCGAATGCCACCTGCTCGATGCCGGCAGCGCGCGCCTTCTCCGCAATACGCCGCCCGACGAGCTGCGCCGCGGCCACATTGCCCCCGCCGGAACCGAGCTGCTCGCGCACCTCGCGCTCCAGCGTCGAGGCGCTGGCCAGCACGCGCGAACCGTCGCCGGTCAGGATGCTGGCATAGATATGGGTGTTCGAACGATACACCGCCAGGCGCGTGGCATTCAGGCGGGCGATGCGGGCGCGCGTCGCCCGCGCACGGCGCACACGAGCTTCTTTCTTGTTCAGCATTTCGCGACCCTCACTTCTTCTTGGTTTCCTTGATCACCACGACCTCATTGGCGTAGCGAACCCCCTTGCCCTTGTAGGGCTCGGGCGGACGAATGGCGCGGATGTCGGCGGCCACCTGCCCCACCAGCTGCTTGTCGCAGCTCTTGAGCACGATTTCCGTCGGCGTCGGCGTCTCCGCCTTCACCCCGGGCGGCAGCTCCCGCACCACCGGATGCGAGAAGCCCAGGGTCAGGTTGAGCTTGCTGCCCTGCACCTGCGCGCGGTAGCCGACGCCAACCAGGCTGAGCTTGCGCTCGAAGCCCTTGTCCACGCCCAGCACCATCCCGGCCACCAGGGCACGGTAGGTTCCCGACAGCGCATGCGCCTCGCGCGACTCGTCGGCCGGCGCGAAGCTCAGGCGGCCGTCGGCATGCTGCACCTTCACCTGCGGGTGCAGTTCGCGCTGCAGCGCGCCCAGCGCGCCCTTGACGGCG
Organism: Pseudomonadota bacterium; assembly: GCA_021805825.1. Lineage (GTDB taxonomy): Bacteria > Pseudomonadota > Gammaproteobacteria > Burkholderiales > Burkholderiaceae_C > Thiomonas_A. The sequence continues at coordinate 12,613 of JAJZEC010000038.1, read as the reverse complement.
ATGTCCTGCGCGCCCAGCGTGACCTCCACGCCCTTGGGCAGCACGACCGGATTCTTGGCAACTCGTGACATAGTTCGCCCCCGCTCAGGCAACGTAGCAAAGCACTTCACCGCCGACGCCGGTCTGGCGCGCCTTGCGGTCGGTCATCACCCCCTTGGGGGTCGACACGATGGCCACACCCAGGCCGTTCATCACCTGCGGGATGGCATTGCGGCCGCGGTAGATGCGCAGCCCCGGGCGGCTGACCCGCTCGATGTGCTCGATCACCGGCCGTCCGGCGTAGTACTTCAGCGCGATCTGCAGGTCGGCCCTGCTGCCGTCGCGCAACACCTCGAAGCCTTCGATGTAGCCTTCGTCGACCAGCACCTGGGCAATGGCCGCCTTCAGCTTGGACGCCGGCATGCGCACCGAGGCCTTCTCGACCATCTGGGCGTTGCGGATGCGGGTCAACATGTCGGCGATGGGATCACTCATGCTCATGGAAATATTCTCCGCTGCGCTGCGACGATGCGCCTTACCAGCTCGACTTGGTCACACCCGGGATTTCCCCGCGGAAAGCCAGTTCGCGAATCTTGTTGCGCGCCAGCCCGAACTTGCGAAACGTGCCGCGAGGCCTGCCGGTCATCGCGCAACGGTTGCGCAGCCGGGTCGGGCTTGCGTTGCGCGGCAGCTGCTGCAGTTGCAGCCGGGCCTGCATGCGCTCGTCGTGGGACTTGCCTGCATCGGCGATCACCGCCTGCAACTCGGTACGCTTGGCGGCGAACTTGTTCACCAGCTTCTCGCGCTTCTTTTCGCGATTGATCAGGGACAGCTTGGCCATGGCGGACTCAGTTCTTGAAGGGAAAGCGGAAGGCGGCGAGCAATGCCTTGCACTCGTCGTCGGTTTTCGCGGTGGTGGTGATGCTGATGTTCAGCCCACGCAGCGCATCGACCTTGTCGTATTCGACTTCCGGGAAGATGATCTGTTCCTTGACGCCGATGTTGTAGTTTCCGCGACCGTCGAAAGCCCGCGCCGACACCCCGCGAAAGTCGCGCACCCGCGGCAGCGCCACGGTGATCAGGCGATCGAGGAATTCATACATGCGGCGCCCGCGCAGGGTCACCGAGCAGCCGATGGGCATGCCCTCGCGCACCTTGAACGCGGCAATCGCCTTGCGCGCCTTGGTCACCACCGGCCGCTGGCCGGCGATGCGCGTCAGGTCGTCGACCGCGTGCTCGATGATCTTCTTGTCCGCGACCGCCTCACTGACCCCCATGTTCAGGGTGATCTTGGTGATGCGCGGGACTTCCATCACCGACTTGTAGCCAAGGCTCTTGTGCAGTTCCGGCACGACCTTGGCCTTGTACATCTCTTGCAAGCGCGACATAACGCCCCCGTTAGACCTTGATCTCTTCGCCGCTGGAACGGAACACCCGTGTCTTGGCGCCATCCGCCGCGACGCGCATCCCGACCCGATCGGCCTTGCCGGTCGACGGGTTGTAGATCGCCACGTTGCTCTGGTGGATCGGCATTTCCTTCGACACGATGCCACCGGTCTCGTTGCGCATCGGGTTCGGGCGGGTATGGCGCTTGACCAGGTTCACGCCCTCGACGAGCAGGTGCTCGCTCCCGTGGCGTGCCAGCACCTTCGCGCGACGCCCCTTGTCGGCGCCGGCGATGACCATGACTTCGTCGCCCTTGCGGATCTTGTTCATCATCGACCTCTTACAGCACTTCGGGTGCCAGGGAAACAATCTTCATGAAGCGCTCGGTGCGCAGTTCGCGGGTCACCGGCCCGAAGATGCGGGTTCCGATCGGCTCGAGCTTGGCATTGAGCAGCACCGCCGCGTTGCCGTCGAACTTGATCAGGGAACCGTCCGGACGGCGCACGCCCTTCGCGGTACGCACGACCACCGCGTTGAACACCTCGCCCTTCTTCACCCGACCGCGCGGCGCGGCCTCCTTGACGCTGACCTTGATGACGTCACCGATGCCGGCGTAGCGACGCTTGGATCCGCCCAGCACCTTGATGCACATGACGGTTTTGGCGCCCGTGTTGTCGGCCACGTCCAGCCTTGATTGCATCTGAATCATGTCGAATCCTGGAATGATGTTCCAACTTGCCGTTGCACCGGTGACCGCGGCGTCGCCGCGATCCGGTTGCGCACCGGCAGTCTTGGACCCGTGGAGCGGGTTTGTCTGGCCTGGCGCGCCTTGCCCGCAAGGGGGAGGCGCTTTCGGCCGAATAGGCAATTCTCTGGGCAAACGGCCGGCCTGTCAAGACAGGCCGGCCGCAGGCCGGCAAACTCAAACCAGCCGCGACTTCTCCAGCAGCCGGGTCACGACCCAGGCCTTGGTCTTCGACAGCGGACGAGTCTCGGCGATCTCGACCAGGTCGCCGACGTGGTACTGGCCATCCTCGTCGTGCGCGCTGTACTTCCTCGAACGCACGATGTACTTGCCGTACAGCTCATGCTGCACACGGCGCTCGACCAGCACGGTCACCGTCTTGCTGCGCTTGTCGCTGACCACGCGCCCAGACAGGGTACGGGTCAATCCTTGGCTTTCCGACATGTTCACTCCTGCGAGGCCTTCTGCTGGATCACGGTACGCACCCGCGCGATATCGCGCCGCACCCTGCCCAGTTGCGAGGTGTTGTTCAGTTGCTGCGTGGCCTTCTGCATGCGCAGGCCCATGTGGGCCTTCAGCAAGTCGTCCAGCTCCTTCTGCAGGCCCGCGTTGTCGAGCTTGCGCAGTTCTTCGAGATTCATGACCTTGACCTCAGATGCCGAAACGCCGGCCGACGAACACGGTGCGGAACGGCAGCTTCGCCGCCGCCAGTTCGAAGGCCTCGCGCGCCAACTGCTCGGGGACGCCGTCGATTTCGTACAGCACCTTGCCCGGAGTGATTTCGGAGACGTAATACTCCGGATTACCCTTGCCGTTGCCCATGCGAACCTCCGCCGGCTTGGTGGAGATCGGCTTGTCCGGGAACACGCGGATCCAGATCCGCCCACCACGCTTGACATGGCGGGAGATCGCACGTCGGGCGGCCTCGATCTGGCGCGCCGTGAGGCGCCCCCGGGTGGTCGCCTTCAATCCGTATTCGCCGAACGCCACCGTCGCGCCACGCGTGGCCACGCCGGTGTTGCGCCCCTTCTGTTCCTTGCGGTACTTGCGCCGCGCGGGCTGCATCATGACCCTTCTCCTTGCCTGGCCGGCGCCGCGGCGCCTTCGGCCTTGCTCACCTTGCGCACCCGGCGATCCGGCGTACCCGCGCCGGCGCCCTCGGCGCGGCGCGGCCCGCGACGAGCGCCCGGGCGCTCGTCGCGACGCGGACGGCGCTCGGTCTCGGCCGCCTCGACCGCCTTCTGCGCCAGCGCGCCACGCCCCAGGGTGTCGCCCTTGTAGACCCACACCTTGACCCCGATCACCCCGTAGGTGGTCTTGGCCTCGGAAAAACCGTAGTCGATGTCGGCGCGCAGCGTCTGCAGCGGAACGCGCCCCTCGCGGTACCACTCGGTACGCGCGATCTCGATGCCGTTCAGTCGTCCGGACGACATGATCTTGATGCCCTGGGCACCCAGGCGCATCGCGTTCTGCATCGCGCGCTTCATCGCGCGGCGGAACATGATGCGCTTTTCCAGTTGCTGGGTGATCGAGTCGGCGATCAGCTTGGCATCGATCTCGGGCTTGCGCACCTCCTCGATGTCCACCGCCACCGGCACGCCCAGGCGGCGCGTCAGTTCGGCCTTCAGCGCCTCGATGTCCTCACCCTTCTTGCCGATCACCACGCCCGGGCGGGCGCTGTAGATGGTGATGCGGGCGTTCTTCGCCGGGCGCTCGATCACGATGCGCGAGACCGACGCACCCTTGAGCTTTTTCGCCAGGTACTCGCGCACCTCGATGTCCTCGTTGAGCATCTTGGCGAAACGCGCGCCGCCGGCGTACCAGCGCGAGGACCAGTCGTGGGAAACCGCCAGCCGGAATCCCGTCGGGTTGATTTTCTGTCCCATCTCGATTCCTCAGTTGCCGACGGTGATGTAGATGTGGCAGGTCGGCTTGCTGATGCGATTGCCGCGGCCCTTGGCGCGCGCGGAGAAACGCTTCAGGGTCGCGCCCTGCTCGACCATGATCGACTTCACCCGCAGTTCGTCGATGTCCGCGCCGTCGTTGTGCTCGGCATTGGCGATCGCCGACTCGAGCACCTTGCGGATGATCTGCGCCGCCTTCTTCGGGGTGTAGGCGAGGATGTTCAGCGCATGGTCGACCTTCTTGCCGCGAATCAGATCCGCGACCAGCCGCCCCTTCTGCTCCGACAGACGCACGCCGCGTAGTGTGGCTCGTGTTTCCATGGTCATTACTTCTTCGCCTTCTTGTCAGCGGGGTGGCCCTTGAAGGTGCGCGTCAGCGCGAACTCCCCGAGCTTGTGGCCGACCATCTGATCGGTGACGTACACCGGAACATGCTGGCGCCCGTTGTGCACCGCGATGGTGGCGCCGATGAATTCGGGCAGCACGGTAGAGCGGCGCGACCAGGTCTTGATCGGCTTCTTGTCCTTCGTGGCCAGCGCGTGCTCGACCTTGCGCAGCAGGTGCGCATCGCAGAACGGGCCCTTCTTCAGAGAACGTGTCATGGCTGTTCCTTGGGCTTACTTTTTGCGGCGCGAGACGATCATCGCCTGGGTGCGCTTGTTCGAGCGCGTGCGGTAGCCCTTCGTCGGGGTACCCCACGGGCTGACCGGGGTGCGGCCCTCGCCGGTGCGGCCTTCGCCGCCACCATGCGGGTGGTCGATCGGGTTCATCGCGACACCGCGCACGGTCGGGCGGATGCCCTTCCAGCGCTTGGCGCCGGCCTTGCCGTACTGGCGCAGGCTGTTTTCCTCGTTGCTCACCTCGCCGATCGTGGCGCGGCACTCGACATGCACCTTGCGCACCTCGCCGGAACGCAGGCGCACCTGGGCGTAGAGGCCTTCGCGCGCCATCAGCACCGCGGAGCCACCGGCCGAGCGGATCATCTGCGCGCCCTTGCCCGCGGTGAGCTCGACGCAGTGGATGGTCGAACCCACCGGAATGCTGCGGATGGGCAGACAGTTGCCGGCGCGGATCGGCGCCTCCGAGCCGCTCAGCAGTTGCGTGCCGACCTCGACCCCGCGCGGGGCGATGATGTAGCGGCGCTCACCGTCGGCATACACCAGCAGCGCGATGTGGGCCGTGCGGTTGGGGTCGTACTCGATGCGTTCGACGCGCCCCGGCACGCCATCCTTGTCGCGGCGGAAATCGATCACCCGGTAATGGTGCTTGGCGCCGCCACCACGGTGGCGCACGGTGATGTGGCCATTGTTGTTGCGCCCGGCGTTCTGCTTCTGCGGCTCGAGCAGGCTCTTCTCGGGCGCACCCTTGTGCAGGTGCTTGTGCACCACCTTGACCACCGCACGGCGGCCAGCCGAGGTCGGTTTGACTTTGACGACTGCCATCTCAGACACCCTCCTGGGCGAAATTCAGCTCCTGCCCGGCAGCCAGGCTGACATAGGCCTTGCGCACGTTCGCGCGCCGACCGCTGCCGCGGGCGTTACGCTTGATCTTGCCGGCCTGATTCAGCACCTGCACCGCGGTGACCTGAACCTTGAAGAAGGCCTCGACCGCGGCCTTGATCTCGTCCTTGGTCGCATCGGGCAGCACACGGAAGGCGACCTGGTTGCGCTTGTCGGCCAGCAGCGTGGCCTTTTCCGAGATGATCGGCGCGACCAGGACCTGCATCAGTCGCTGTTGTTGCGTCAGTTGCCGGCTCATGACAGCATCTCCTGCAGCTTGCTGACCGCATCCTTGGAAATCAGCACGTTCTTGTAGTAGATCAGCGACAGCGGATCCATGTAGCGCGGCTCCACCAGCAGCACGTTGGGCAGGTTGCGCGCGGCCAGCATCAGCTTTTCGTCGATGCTGTCGGCGATATACAGCACCGACTCCAGTCCCATGGCCTTGAGCTTGGCCGCCAGCAACCGGGTCTTGGGCGCGTCGACCTCCAACTCGTCGACCACGCTGACACGGCCTTCGCGCGCCAGCTGCGACAGAATGGAGCGCATGCCCGCGCGGTACATCTTCTTGTTGATCTTCTGCGTGAAGTTCTCTTCGGCGCTGTTCGGGAACACACGGCCACCCCCACGCCACAGCGGGGAACTGGTCATCCCGGCGCGCGCACGCCCGGTTCCTTTCTGGCGCCAGGGCTTGCGCGTGGAGTGGCGCACCTCGGCGCGGTCCTTCTGCGCGCGCGTGCCCATGCGGGCATTGGCCTGGTAAGCGACGACGATCTGGTGGATCAGGGCCTCGTTGTACTCGCGACCGAAAATGGTGTCGGGAGCGTCGAAGGCGTCGCTGCGCGCGCCGTCGGCGGCGATGTATTGCAATTGGGTCATGCCTGGACTCCCGCCTTCTTCACCGCCGGGCGCAGGGTCACGCAGCCGTTGTCGGCGCCCGGAACAGCCCCCCGAACCATGATCAGCGCACGCGCCTCGTCGACGCGCACCACCTGCAGGTTCTGCACCGTGACCTGGGCTCCGCCCAGGCGACCGGACATGCGCTTGCCGGGGAATACGCGACCAGGATCCTGCGCCATGCCGATCGAGCCGGGGGCGCGGGTGGTCACCGAGTTGCCGTGGGAGGCGCGGTTGGAAGAGAAATTGTGGCGCTTGATCGCCCCGGCGTAGCCCTTGCCGATGCTCACCCCGCGCACGTCGACGAACTGCCCGACCTCGAACAGGCTGGGCGGCAGCTGCGCGCCGGGCTGGTAGGAGGCCGCGACCTCTGCGCTGACGCGGAATTCGCACAGCAGCTTCGCCGGCTCGACACCGGCCTTCGCGAGGTGGCCGGCTTCGGCCTTCGTGGTGCGGGAGGGCTTGGCGGCGCCGAAAGCCACCTGGATGGCGCTGTAGCCGTCCTTGTCGGACTGGCGGATCTGCGCCACGGCGTTGCGGGAGACGTCCAGCACGGTGACGGGAACCGATACGCCGTCATCGTTGAACACCCGCATCATGCCGACCTTGCGCGCGACAAGGCCGAGTGCTTGCGTACTCATTGTTCGCTCCATGCCGGCTACGATTGGCCGGCTCGATAGTTCGAGCCAGCCCCGAAAGCCTCGGAAGACCGGCTCGATAGTTCGAGCCAGCCCCGACAACCTCGGAAGACCGGCTCGACGCGTGCTCGACTACGGAAAAGCCCTGCAGTATAGACCAGGCCCGGACAACTGCGCCAGGGCCTCGGCCATCACTGCAGCTTGATCTCCACATCGACCCCGGCCGGCAGGTCGAGCTTCATCAGCGCGTCGACGGTCTTCTCGGTCGGGTCGACGATGTCCATCAGCCGCTGGTGGGTGCGAATCTCGAACTGATCCCGCGAACTCTTGTTCACGTGCGGCGAACGCAGGATGTCGAAACGCTGCAGCCGCGTAGGCAGCGGAACCGGGCCCTTGACGATGGCCCCGGTGCGCTTGGCGGTATCGACGATTTCCAGGGCCGACTGATCGATCAGCCGATAGTCGAAGGCCTTCAGACGGATGCGGATCTTCTGGTTTTGCATGATGATTCCAAAGAGCGTGAAGGGTCGGGAAGCACCCGGCCGTGCAGGGAGGGTTACTCGAGGATCTTGGCCACCACGCCGGCGCCGACGGTGCGGCCGCCTTCGCGGATGGCAAAGCGCAGGCCTTCTTCCATCGCGATGGGGGCGATGAGCTTGACGGTGATGCTGACATTATCGCCGGGCATGACCATCTCCTTGTCCTTGGGCAGCTCGATGGCCCCGGTCACGTCGGTGGTGCGGAAGTAGAACTGCGGGCGATAGTTGTTGAAGAACGGGGTGTGGCGCCCGCCTTCGTCCTTGCTCAGCACGTACACCTCGGCGGTGAAATGGGTATGCGGCTTGATCGTGCCCGGCTTGCACAGCACCTGGCCGCGCTCGACCTCCTCGCGCTTGGTGCCGCGCAGCAGCACCCCCACGTTGTCCCCGGCCTGCCCCTGGTCGAGCAGCTTGCGGAACATCTCCACCCCCGTGCAGGTGGTCTTCTGGGTGTCGCGCAGACCGACGATCTCGATTTCCTCGCCCACCTTGATCACCCCGCGCTCCACGCGCCCGGTGACCACCGTGCCGCGACCCGAAATGGAGAACACGTCCTCCACCGGCATCAGGAACGGCCCGTCAATGGCACGCTCGGGCGTCGGAATGTAGGTGTCCAGCGCCTCGGCCAGCTTCATGATGGCCTGCTCGCCCAGCTCGCCCGCGTCCCCCTCCAGCGCCTTGAGCGCCGAGCCCTTGACGATCGGAATGTCGTCCCCGGGGAAGTCGTACTTGCTCAGCAGCTCGCGAACCTCCATCTCCACCAGCTCGAGCAGCTCCGCATCATCGACCATGTCGCACTTGTTCAGGAACACGATGATGTACGGAACCCCCACCTGGCGCGCCAGCAGGATGTGCTCGCGCGTCTGCGGCATCGGGCCGTCGGCGGCCGACACCACCAGGATCGCCCCGTCCATCTGCGCCGCCCCGGTGATCATGTTCTTCACATAGTCGGCGTGCCCAGGGCAGTCCACATGCGCGTAGTGCCGGTTGGCCGTCTCGTACTCCACGTGCGCCGTGTTGATCGTGATCCCGCGCGCCTTCTCCTCCGGCGCCGCGTCGATCTGGTCGTAGGCCTTGGCCTCGCCCCCGAACTTCCTCGACAGCACCGTCGTGATCGCCGCCGTCAGCGTCGTCTTGCCGTGGTCCACATGCCCGATCGTCCCCACGTTCACATGGGGCTTCGTGCGCTCGAATTTGCTCTTCGCCATGATCGCTATCTGCCGAATGGGCCCCTGCGCGGGGCCGGGTGTTGCTGCATCGAAAGGGCGGCGGCGGACAGCGCCGCCGTCCGCCCGGGTTTTACTTGGTGGTGCGCGCGCTGATGATCGCCTCGGCGACGTTGCGCGGAGCTTCCGCGTAGTGCTTGAACTCCATCGTGTAGGTCGCGCGGCCCTGCGACATCGAACGCAGCGTGGTCGAGTAGCCGAACATCTCCGACAGCGGAACCTCGGCGCGGATGATCTTGCCGCCGGTGACGATATCGTCCATGCCCTGCACCATGCCGCGACGCGACGACAGGTCGCCCATCACGTTGCCGGCATAGTCCTCGGGGGTCTCGACCTCGACGGCCATCATCGGCTCCAGGATCACCGGGCTGGCCTTGCGGCAGCCGTCCTTGAAGCCAATCGACGCCGCAGTCTTGAAGGCCTGCTCGGAGGAGTCGACCTCGTGGTAGGAGCCGAAATGCAGGGTCACCTTGATGTCGACCACCGGGTAACCGGCCAGCACGCCGTTGTTCAGCGATTCCTCGATGCCCTTCTGCACCGCGGGGATGTATTCCCTCGGCACCACGCCACCCTTGATGGCGTCGACGAACTCGAAGCCCTTGCCGGCCTCGTTGGGCTCGATCTTCAGCACCACATGGCCGTACTGGCCCTTGCCGCCCGACTGGCGCACGAACTTGCCTTCGGCGTTGTCGACCTGCTTGCGGATGGTCTCCCGGTAGGCGACCTGCGGCTTGCCAACGTTGGCCTCGACGCCAAACTCGCGCTTCATGCGATCGACCAGGATCTCCAGGTGCAATTCGCCCATCCCGGAGATAATGGTCTGGCCCGACTCTTCGTCGGTGCGCACGCGGAAGGACGGATCCTCCTGCGCCAGGCGCTGCAGCGCGATGCCCATTTTCTCCTGGTCGGCCTTGGTCTTGGGCTCCACGGCCTGCGAGATCACCGGCTCGGGGAACACCATCTTCTCGAGGGTGATCACCGAATCGGGGTCGCACAGGGTTTCGCCCGTCGTGACTTCGCGCAACCCCACGCAGGCCGCGATGTCGCCGGCGCGGACTTCCTTGATCTCGTCGCGCTGGTTGGCGTGCATCTGCAGCAGGCGGCCGATGCGCTCCTTCTTGCCCTTGATCGGGTTGAACACGGTGTCGCCCGAGTTCAGCACCCCCGAATACACGCGGATGAAGGTGAGCTGTCCGACATAGGGGTCGGTCATCAGCTTGAAGGCCAGCGCGGAGAACTTCGCGTCATCGCTGGCGGAGCGCTCGGCGTCGTGCTCGTCGTCGTCGGTGCCGTGCACCGGCGGGATATCCACCGGCGACGGCAGGAAGTCGATCACCGCGTCGAGCATGCGCTGCACGCCCTTGTTCTTGAAGGCGGTGCCGCACAGCATCGGCTGGATCTCGCCGGCGATGGTGCGCGCGCGCAGCCCGGCCCGGATGTCCTCCTCGCTGAGTTCACCGCTCTCCAGGTAGCGGTTCATCAGATCCTCGTTGGCCTCGGCGGCTGCCTCGACCATCGACGAGCGCCACTTCTCGGCCTCGGCCTGCAGTTCGGAGGGAATGTCGCGGTACTCGAACTTCATGCCTTGGGAGGCCTCGTCCCAGATGATGGCCTTCATCTTCATCAGGTCGACGACACCGGTGAAGTGTTCCTCGGCGCCGATCGGATAGACGATGGGCACCGGGTTGGCCTTCAGGCGCGCCTTCATCTGGTCGTAGACCTTGAAGAAGTTCGCACCGGTGCGATCCATCTTGTTGACGAAGGCCAGCCGTGGCACCTTGTACTTGTTCGCCTGGCGCCACACGGTCTCCGACTGCGGCTGCACGCCGCCGACGGCACAGTACACCATGCACGCGCCGTCGAGCACGCGCATCGAGCGTTCCACCTCGATCGTGAAGTCGACGTGCCCGGGGGTGTCGATGATGTTGATCCGGTGCTCGGGCAGCGAGAGATCCATGCCCTTCCAGAAGCAGGTCGTGGCCGCCGAGGTGATCGTGATCCCGCGCTCCTGCTCCTGCTCCATCCAGTCCATGGTCGCGGCGCCATCGTGCACCTCGCCGATCTTGTGGTTGACGCCGGTGTAATAGAGGATGCGCTCGGTGGTCGTCGTCTTGCCGGCGTCGATATGCGCCGAAATGCCGATGTTGCGGTAGCGCTCGATCGGGGTCTTGCGTGCCATGATGGAATCCCGGAATTAGAACCTGAAATGCGAAAAGGCCTTGTTCGCCTCGGCCATGCGATGAACCTCATCGCGGCGCTTCATCGCCGCTCCGCGGCCTTCGGCCGCTTCCATCAGCTCGTTGGCCAGGCGCAGGGCCATGGACTTTTCGCCGCGCTTCTTCGCGGCCTCACGCAGCCAGCGCATCGCCAGCGCAGCACGACGCTGCGGGCGCACCTCCACCGGAACCTGGTAGTTCGCGCCGCCGACACGACGGCTCTTGACCTCGACCACCGGCTTGATGTTGCTCAGCGCCTGGCTGAACACCTCGACCGGATCCTTTCCGGTCTTCGTCTGGATGGTGTCGAAGGCACCGTAGACAATGCTTTCGGCAATCGCCTTCTTGCCCGACAGCATGACCACGTTCATGAACTTGGCGACGTCGAGGTTGCCGAACTTCGGATCGGGGAGGATTTCGCGCTTGGCGATGACACGGCGGCGTGACATGGGAGTTCCTTGGATTCAGTCGGGCCTGGGCCCACGCTTCGCATCGGCGAAGCACTTACTCGGCCCGCATTCGAGCCGCTCAGGATGACGAGGCGATGGCAGCCTGGCTGCCATCGTCCGTCGCGCAACACGCGGCGCAGCCCGGAGCCGGGCCGCGCCGCGCCGGATTTCACTTCTTCGGACGCTTGGCGCCGTACTTCGAGCGCGCCTGCTTGCGATCCTTGACTCCCTGCAGATCCAGGGAGCCGCGCACGATGTGGTAGCGCACGCCGGGCAGATCCTTCACCCGACCGCCGCGCACCAGAACCACCGAGTGCTCCTGCAGGTTGTGGCCCTCACCACCGATGTAGGAGATCACCTCGAAGCCGTTGGTCAGGCGCACCTTGGCGACCTTGCGCAGCGCCGAGTTCGGCTTCTTCGGAGTCGTGGTGTAGACGCGGGTGCAGACACCGCGCCGCTGCGGCGAATTCTCCATCGCCGGGCTCTTGGACTTGAGCGTTTCCGCCACGCGCCCATGACGAACCAGCTGGTTGATGGTCGGCATTGTGGTTCCTTCGAAAAGAACGTGTACGAGCTGTACGTTGGTGAATCAAAACAGCATGACAAAAGCCCGGCTACTTGCGTAGCCGGGCTGGTAGGGAAGCCTGACGATGTCCTACTTTCACACGCGCATGCGCACTATCATCGGCGCTGAGGCGTTTCACGGTCCTGTTCGGGATGGGAAGGAGTGGTTCCACCTCGCTATGGTCATCAGGCGTAACTGGTGGCTTCCGCGCTGAGGCGCGGGAGCCGTGATTCGGGAGCTGACGCTGTTGCGATTGCTGGATTCATCGAACGTGGGACGATGGTTCGATCGCGGGGGATCGAGCCAGGTCAAGGTTATAGGATCAAGCCGCACGGGCAATTAGTACTGGTTAGCTCAACGCATTGCTGCGCTTCCACACCCAGCCTATCAACGTTGTCGTCTACAACGACCCTTCAGGGGGATCGAGTCCCCAGGGAAGCCTTATCTTGAGGCGAGTTTCCCGCTTAGATGCTTTCAGCGGTTATCTCTTCCGCACATAGCTACCCGGCGATGCCACTGGCGTGACAACCGGTACACCAGGGGTGCGTCCACTCCGGTCCTCTCGTACTA
>JAJZEC010000090.1 GCA_021805825.1 Pseudomonadota bacterium | reverse complement strand
CCGATCTGCCCACAGCAAGAGCCCCGGCTGTCGCGCCGGCCGGGCGTGCTCGCGCGACAGGTCGAGCACGAAGGGCGCGCGCCGCGCCTGCGGCGTGTTGCCCGGGAACAGTCGGGCGTGGCTCCAGTAGCCGAGCAGGGCCTGCTGCGCCGGATTCAGGCCGCGCACCTGCAATGGCGGCCGTGGCCCGGCATGCTGGTCGCGCAGCACGCGCTGCAGGGACTGGCCGAGCGCACGGTAGCTGCTGGCGTAGTCGAGCACCGGCAGCCACAGCGTGCCCACCAGCACCCAGACCAGGGTCACGCCGCCGGCCGACAGCACCATGCCCTTCCACAGCGGGTGGCGGTGGCGCCCGGCGCGCCAGGCCGCGACCGCGGCCCAGGCGGTGGTGGCCAGCAGCGCCAGCAGCACAGGCAGCAGCCGCAGGTGGGCGTGGTAGCCGGGGGCGAGGCGGGCGATGTTGGCCGCCGGGCGCGCCGGAAAGCCGGTGAGCAGCGCCACCCACAGCACCCAGACGACGACGGCGAGCAGGCTGAAGAACATGAGGGCGAACCAGTCCAGCGCAGCCAGGCTGCCGCGGCCCATGACCGGCAGCGCCAGCGCGCCGAGCACGGCCGCCGCCGGCAGCAGCGGCAGCAGCGGCGCGCTGCCCGGGCTGCTGAGCAGGGCCGAGGCCAGGCACAGCAGGCCCAGCGCGAGCGGCGCCAGCACATGCCAGGCGCCGAGGGAGGCGCGCCAGCGCCAGGTCGCCCAGCAGGCCAGCGGCCAGGCCGGCCACACGAACCACGACAGCACGCCGACGAAATGCTGCGCCGAGGCCGCGCTCGGCCAGCGCGCGGCGGTCGCGCCGTGCAGGTGCAGCAGCACCCCGATGCTGCAGGCGGCGCCGGCGAGCAGCGCAGTCGCCGCCCACGCGCGCCGGCCTTCCAGGCTGCGCGCGGCCAGCAGCAGCGCGCACAGCAGCGCCGCGCACAGGGCCAGCCACGGCGCGCCGCCGAGCGCCAGCACGAGCAGGCCGGCGAGCAGCGCGGCGGCGCCCGCGCGCTGCTGCCGCGGCAGCAGCGCCAGGCCGAGCAGCAGCGCCGCGCTGCCGCTCAGCTGCAGCAGAGCGGGCGTGGTCTCGTGGCCGCGCACCAGCAGCCCGAGGCAGGCCAGCAGGCTGAGCAGCGCGCCGTCGGCCATCGCGCGGGCGTAGTCGTGGCGCGGCACCGGATCGCCGAAGGCCGGCGGAACCGGCTGCGCCTCGTCGCGCAGCGCGAAGTGGTAGGCGGCCAGCCAGGTCTGCGCCAGGCACAGCGCGAGCAGCAGCATGAAGGGAAGGCGGCTGGCCGCCGGCGCGCCCAGCCAGCCGGAGAAGGCGTGGATCGACAGGGCTCCCAGCCAGTAGGCCAGCCAGCCCCCGCCCACCGCATGGCCCCACAGCGTGGGGTGGCTCCAGCTCGATCCGCCTTCGGCGATCAGCCACGCCACGCCGAACACCTGGCCGTCGCCGGTCCAGGGATCGCGGCCGATGAAGCCGGGCAGCACGTAGGCCACGCACAGCAGCCACAGCGGCCAGCGCGGCAGGCGCGCGACACTGCCGCTGCGCAGCGCGGGGCGCGGCGGCGGTGCGTGGCGGGAGGCCGCGGCGTGGTTCATCGCAGAGCCCTTGCAGGAGCGTGGAGCAAACAAAAACGGGCAGCCAGGCTGCCCGTCGCATGCTTGCCCGAGACCCGGGCGGGACGCACCCGCCCGCCTCGATCAGGCCTTCCTGCCGGCGGCAGCGGCACGCGCGAACTTCTGACGGAACTTGTCCACCCGGCCGCCCAGCGAGTCGATGCTCTTTTGCGTCCCGGTGTAGAAGGGATGCGACTCGGAGGAGGTGTCGAGCTTGAGCAGCGGCAGTTCGCGGCCGTCGTCCATTTTCACCGTTTCGCGGGTCTGCGCCGTCGAGGGAATGACGAATTTGCTGCCGTTGGACAGATCGACAAAGCAGACGTCGCGGTATTCGGGATGGATGCCAGATTTCATGATGGGTTCCAGGAAGTGCGACCAGCCGCAGCGCGCATTGACCGCGCCGCCGGCGGGCAATCGCTGTACTTAGCCAGAGAAGCGGAATTATCGCATGAAGCGCGGCGCGCCAGCGCGCAGCCGCTCAGCCGCCGCGGCGCATGAGGTCGAAGAACTCGGCGTTGTTCTTCGTCTGCTTCATCTTCTCGAGCAGGAATTCCATGGCCTCGATTTCGTCCATCGGGTAGAGCAGCTTGCGCAGGATCCACGCCTTTTGCAGGATGTCCGACTTCAGCAGCAGTTCCTCGCGCCGCGTTCCCGAGCGGTTGAGCAGGATCGCCGGGTACACGCGCTTCTCGGCCAGCCGGCGGTCGAGGTGGATTTCCATGTTGCCGGTGCCCTTGAACTCCTCGTAGATCACCTCGTCCATCCGGCTTCCGGTGTCGGTCAGCGCGCTGCCGATGATGGTCAGCGAGCCGCCTTCCTCGATGTTGCGCGCGGCGCCGAAGAAGCGCTTCGGGCGCTGCAGCGCGTTGGCGTCGACACCGCCGGTGAGCACCTTGCCCGAGGCCGGCACCACGGTGTTGTAGGCGCGCGCAAGGCGGGTGATGGAATCGAGCAGGATGACGACATCCTTCTTCAGTTCCACCAGGCGCTTGGCCTTCTCGATGACCATTTCGGCCACCTGCACGTGGCGCAGCGCGGGTTCGTCGAAGGTCGAACTGACGACCTCGCCCTTGACCGAACGTTGCATCTCGGTGACTTCCTCGGGGCGCTCGTCGATGAGCAGCACGATCAGCACGACCTCGGGGTGGTTGGCGGTGATCGCGTGGGCGATCGACTGCAGCATCACGGTCTTGCCGCTCTTCGGCGGGGCCACCAGCAGCGCGCGCTGGCCCTTGCCGATGGGGGCGATCATGTCGATCACCCGGCCGATGATGTTCTCCTCGGCGCGGATGTCCCGTTCGAGCTTCAGGTGCTCCGTGGGGAACAGCGGAGTCAGATTCTCGAACATGATCTTGTTCTTGTTCTGCTCCGGCGGGACGCCGTTGACGCGATCCACCTTGACCAGCGCGAAGTAGCGCTCGCCGTCCTTGGGCACGCGCACCTCACCCTCGATCGAATCCCCGGTGTGCAGGTTGAAGCGCCGGATCTGGCTCGGCGAGATGTAGATGTCGTCCGGGGATCCCAGGTAGTTCGACTCCGGCGCGCGCAGGAAGCCGAAACCGTCCGGGAGCACCTCCATGACGCCGTCGCCGAACACCTGCTCGCCGGTGCGCGCGCGGCGCTTGAGGATCGCGAACATCAGTTCCTGCTTGCGCAGGCGGCTGGCGTTCTCGATCTCCAGGCCGGTTGCCATCTCGAGCAACTGGGAGACGTGCATCGCTTTGAGTTCGGACAGGTGCATGGTGGAGCGGGTGCGATCGAAGGCTGGGGCGCGGCGGCTTGCCACGCAGGGGGCGTCGTGCGACGGCGCCGGTGGGATCGGGGCTGGCTGGCGCGCCGGGGGCGCGCATGCATCAGGGCAGTGGCGGCTTGCGGGCCGCAGGCCAGGCAGGGTTGTGCTTGGGGGTTTCGGCGAAGCCGGCCGCATGCGATGCCTGCGGCCGGTGCCGCGGCCTGCGCCCGGGATTGCCGGACAGGCCGCGCCGCGGGGCTGCGCGCAGGAGCAGCGCGCGCCGCGAGCAGATTATATATGCGCCTCGAGGAAGGAGGTCAGTTGCGACTTGGACAGCGCGCCGACCTTGGTGGCGGCGACTTCGCCGTCCTTGAACAGCATCAGCGTCGGGATGCCGCGGATGCCGTAGCGGGCCGGCACGCTGCGGTTCTCGTCGACATTGACTTTCATGATCTGCAGTCGGCCCTGGTACTGACCGGCGATTTCGTCGAGGATCGGCGCCACCATGCGGCAGGGGCCGCACCACTCGGCCCAGTAGTCGATCAGTACGGGGGTCGAGGACTTCAGGACATCCTGCTCGAAAGACGCGTCGGTGGTGTGTTTGATCAGGTCGCTCATGAGGTTTCCAGTCGGTACGATGCTCCGCGTTGTATCGTAGTTGCATCCCGGCCGCGGCGCTGCCCGCCGTGCCGCTGCTGGATCGGCAGGGCGCCGCGCGCGTGGGCGGCAGCGCCCGTCGGTCGCAAGGCGCCCGCCCACCGGCGGGCGTCGAGGGAAGAAGGTGACGAGCCGTACCCCCGGCACTTGCAGGAAACGGCTGTGGCTGCTCCGTTCCCGGCCTGACCAGGTTCACCGCGCCGCAATGCGGGGCGGCCCGTCGATGCTGATTGTACGCCGTGGCGCGCGGCGCCGCGCGGCCGCCCCGGTGTGCGGGCCCGTAGAATCGGCGCCATGTCGAGCACCGTGCTGGCGCGCAAATGGCGCCCGAAGACCTTTGCCGCCCTGGTCGGGCAGGATCATGTGGTGCGCGCGCTGGTGCATGCGCTGCAGCGCGGGCGGCTGCACCACGCCTACCTGTTCACCGGTACCCGCGGCGTGGGCAAGACGACCCTGGCGCGCATCCTGGCCAAGGCTTTGAACTGCACCGGCGTCGACGGGCAGGGCGGCATCACCCCCGAGCCCTGCGGGGTGTGCCCATCCTGCGTGGAAATCGACTCCGGGCGTTTCGTCGATTACATCGAACTCGACGCGGCCTCCAACCGCGGCGTCGAGGACATGAGCCGGCTGCTCGAGCAGGCCGTGTACCTGCCGACTTCCGGGCGCTTCAAGGTCTACATGATCGATGAAGTGCACATGCTGTCCAACCATGCCTTCAACGCCATGTTGAAGACCCTGGAGGAACCCCCGCAGCAGGTGGTGTTCGTGCTCGCGACCACCGACCCGCAGAAGGTGCCGGCGACCGTGCTCAGCCGCTGCCTGCAGTTCGCGCTGAAATCCATGCCGGCCAGCGCGGTGGCCGCGCATCTGCGGCAGGTGCTGCAGGCCGAGGCCGTGGACTGCGAGGCCGCGGCGCTGCAGGAACTCGGCCGCGCCGCCCACGGCTCGATGCGCGACGCCCTGTCGCTGGCCGACCAGGCGATCGCCTTCTGCGCCGGGCGCATCAGCCTGGACGGCGTGCGCCAGATGCTGGGGGCGGTGGATTCGGGCTACCTCTTCGATCTGCTGCGCGCGCTGGCCGCGGGCGACGCGGCCGGCCTGCTGCGGCTGGCCGAGGCCCTGGATCAGCGCGGGGTGGCGCTGGCGCAGGCGCTGGAGGATCTGGCCGCGCTGCTGCAGCGACTGGCGGTGCTGCAGGTGCTGCCGCAGTCGCTCGATGACGCCGACCCCGACGCCGCGGCCTTGCGCGAGCTGGCCGGGCTGCTGCCGCCGGAGAGCCTGCAACTGGCCTACAGCATGGTGCTGCACGGCCGCGGCGAACTCGCGCTGGCTCCCGATGCCTTGTGCGGCTTCAGCATGGTGATGCTGCGGCTGCTGGCCTTCGCGCCTGTGCCCACCGCGGGCGCGGCCGCCCGCATCGACCGCCTGGCGGCGGCCGCGCCCGAGGCCTCGCGGCCCCCGCAGCCGCCGCCGCCGACGCAGC
>JAJZEC010000089.1 GCA_021805825.1 Pseudomonadota bacterium | reverse complement strand
TGCGCGCCGGAACACCCGCCCCAGTTCGAAGATGCGCACCCGGCGCGCCTTGTGGCTGAGGTTGGAGCCCAGTGTCTGCAGCAGCCCGCCGAGCAGGCTGGAGCGCATCACCGCCGCCTCCGCGCTGATGGGGTTGCGCAAGCCTATGGGCTGCGCGTTGCCGGCCAGATCCGATTCCCAATCGGCCTGCGCGAAGCTGAACTGGATGGTTTCCTGATACCCGCGCTCGGCCAGGGCCAGGCGCAGCGCATGCTGGTCGCGCCAGCCCTCGGGCGCCGGCAGCCCGGGCAGCGCCGCGCGCGGCGCGCGCAGCGGGATGCGGGCGTAGCCATGGATGCGCGCCACCTCCTCGACCAGATCCTCCTCGATCTCCAGATCGAAGCGGTAGCTGGGTGGGGTCACGACCAGGGCCTCGTCGGGGCTGCCGGCCGCCTGCAGTTGCGCGGGCAGGCCGAGCCGCCCGAAGATGTCGGCCATGCGCTGCGCCCCCACCGGAATGCCGATGATGCGCTCGCAGCGCGCCACCCGCATGCGCACCGGCGGGCGTTGCGGTAGCCGCAGCTGCTGGTCGTCGACCGGCCCGCAGCTGCCGCCGCAGATGTCGAGAATCAGCCGGCTGATGCATTCCAGGTGCTCGACCGTGGTCGCCGGGTCGACGCCGCGCTCGAAGCGCGCCCCGGCGTCGGTGCTGAAGTTGTAGCGCCGGGCGCGGCCGCGGATGGCCTGCGGCCACCAGAACGCGGCCTCGACGTAGACATTGCGCGTGTCCAGGCTGACCGCCGTGGCTTCGCCGCCCATGATCCCGGCCAGGGATTCGATCCCCTGCCCGGCGGCGATCACCCCGACCTGCGCGTCGACCTGCACCGTCTGGCCGTTGAGCAGCTGCAGGCTTTCCCCGGCGCGGCCCCAGCGCACCTCCAGCCCGCCGTCGATGCGGTCGAGGTCGAACACGTGGCTCGGCCGTCCGAGTTCCAGCATCACGTAGTTGGAAATGTCGACCAGCGCCGAGATACTGCGCTGGCCGGCGCGCTCCAGGCGCTCGCGCATCCACCGCGGAGTCTGCGCGCGCGCGTCGACGCCGCGGATCACCCGCCCGGAGAACCTGCCGCACAGATCCGGCGCCAGCACGCGCACCGGCAGCGTGTCGGCGATCGCCGGCGCCACCGCCTCGAAGCGCGGCTGCGCGAGAGGCGCCGAGGTGATGGCCGAGAGTTCGCGCGCCACGCCGTGGATGCTCATGCAGTGGCCCAGGTTCGGGGTCAGCTTGATCTCCAGCACCTGCTCGTCGAGCTGCAACGCCTGCCGCAGATCCTGCCCTACCGGCAGCGCGGGTTCGAGGATCAGCAGCCCCGAATGGTCGGCCGACAGCCCGAGTTCGCGCGCCGAGCACAGCATGCCCTGCGAGTCGACGCCGCGCATGCGCGCGGCCGTGATGCGCAGCGGCGCCGCGGCGGGCGACGCAGGGGGCAGTTCGGCGCCGACCAGCGCGCACGGCACCTGGATTCCGGCGCGCGCGTTCGGCGCCCCGCAGACGATCTGCAACGCTTGCGCAGCCCCCACGTCGACCGTGCATACCCGCAGGCGATCGGCATCCGGGTGCGGGCGCGCTTCCAGCACCCTCGCCACGACGACCCGGCTGAAGGCCGGGGCCGCCGGGCGCGTGTCCTCGACTTCCAGCCCGGCCATGGTCAGAGCGTGGGCGATCTGGGCGGTGTCGAGGGCGGGGTCGCAGAAACTGCGCAGCCAGGATTCGGGTACGAGCATGGATCGGCGGGTGTTCGAGAGGTCGTTCGGGGCGGGGTCAGGCGGCGTGGAACTGCTCGAGGAAGCGCAGATCCGAGCCGTAGAACTGGCGCAGGTCGCCGATCCCGTAGCGCAGCATGGTCAGGCGCTCGATCCCCGACCCGAAGGCGAAGCCCATGAATTGCTCGGGATCCAGGCCGAAGTTGCGCACCACCGTCGGGTGCACCTGGCCGGCCCCGGAAATCTCCAGCCAGCGACCCTGCAACGGGCCGCTGTCGAAGCGCATGTCGATTTCCGCCGAAGGTTCGGTGAAGGGGAAATACGAAGGGCGGAAGCGCAGCTCGATGTCCTCGCGCTCGAAGAAGGCGTGCAGGAAGGCGGTATAGGTGCCCTTCAGGTCGGCCATCGACACCGCGTGGCCGATCCACAGCCCCTCGAACTGGTGGAACATCGGCGAATGCGTGGCGTCGCTGTCGACGCGGTAGGTGCGTCCCGGGGCGATGACGCGGATGTCGGGCATGTCCGCCGCACCCTGGTGACGCTGCACATGGGCGCGCGCGTGGCGCACCTGCATCGGCGAGGTGTGGGTGCGCAGCAGCAGCGGCTGGCCGCGGGCGTCGTCGATGTCGACGTAGAAGGTGTCCTGCATCGAGCGCGCGGGGTGATCCTGCGGGGAGTTCAGCGCGGTGAAATTGGTCCAGTCGTCCTCGATCTCCGGTCCCTCGGCGACCTCGAAGCCCATGCTGCGGAAGATCGCCTCGATGCGCATCCACGAGCGCACCACCGGGTGCAGGCCGCCGCGCCGCTGGCCGCGACCGTCGAGGCTGACGTCGATCGCCTCCTCGGCAAGCCGGGCCTGCAGCCTGGCCTCGGCGAGTTCGTCGCGCCGCGCCTGCAGCGCCTGCTCGATGGCCTGCTTGGCCTGGTTGATCGCCCCGCCCTGCTGGCGCTTGGCCTCCGGGGACAAGGCGGCAAGATCCTTCAGCAGCGTGGTGATCGCGCCTGCCTTGCCGAGGAAGCG
Organism: Pseudomonadota bacterium; assembly: GCA_021805825.1. Classification (GTDB taxonomy): domain Bacteria; phylum Pseudomonadota; class Gammaproteobacteria; order Burkholderiales; family Burkholderiaceae_C; genus Thiomonas_A. The sequence goes on along the minus strand of JAJZEC010000089.1, from coordinate 2,927 downwards.
CGCCTTGGCATCCTCGAGTTCGGCGGCCGTGCCGCAGGTGGCGAACTGTTCCCGCGCCTGGGCCACCAGTTGCTGCGCATCGGTGATCGTGGTCATTCCTGAGCCTGCGAACTGCCGCCGCGGGCACCCGGCCGCGGCGGCAAAGTCAAAAAAGGCCCGGGTTCACCAGGCCTGCGGCACGCGCACACTGCGGGGTGCCGGCGTTGCCGCCCGCACCCCGAGGATCACACCAGCGCGGCGCGCACCGCCTCGACGATCTTGCCGAAGGCGGCGCTGTCATGCACCGCCATCTCCGCCAGCACCTTGCGGTCGATGTCGATCGAGGCTTTCTTCAGTCCGTTGACGAACACGCTGTAGCTCATCCCGAACTCGCGCACCGCGGCGTTGATGCGGGTGATCCACAGGGCGCGGAATTCGCGCTTCTTCACACGGCGGTCGCGGTACGCATACTGGCCTGCCTTCATCACCGCCTGCTTGGCGATGCGGAAGACATTCTTGCGGCGGCCGCGGAAACCCTTGGCCTGTTCCAGCACCTTCTTGTGGCGGGCGCGGGCGGTTACACCACGTTTGACGCGAGGCATTTCAAGACTCCTTTACCGGATTCGGACAACCTGGGCTGGGCCTGCGGCCTCAGGCGAAGGGCATCATCTGGGCGATATGGCCCATGTTGGTGGCATGCACCTCGGCGCTGCCGCGCAGATGCCTCTTGTTCTTGGTCGTCTTCTTGGTCAGGATATGGCGTTTGAACGCCTGGCCGCGCTTGACCGTTCCGCCGGGTCGCACGCGAAAGCGCTTGGCAGCGCTCTTCTTGGTCTTCATCTTGGGCATCGAAGCCTCCGTTGGAATACACATGTCCACAGGCGCCCGCCGCAGCGGAACTTGAGCCTGTGCGCACTTGGAATCGGCAGCCTGCGGCGACGCAGCCTGCCGGGGGCGCCATCGCCGCAGCGATGGCCACGCCTGCCGCGGATCCGGGCCGGAAATTCCGGTCGCGGGCCCGCAAGCTGGTTCTGCAACTCTATTTCTTCTTCTTGGGCGCCAGCACCATGATCATCTGCCGCCCTTCCAGCCGCGGCATCTGTTCGACCTGCGCCTGGCCCTCCAGGTCGTCGCGCAGGCGCTCGAGCAGGCGCATGCCGATTTCCTGGTGGGTGATCTCCCGGCCCCGGAAACGCAGCGAGACCTTCGCCTTGTCGCCGTCGTCGAGAAAACGCCTGAGGTTGCGCAACTTGATCTGGTAGTCGCCTTCGTCGGTCGCCGGACGGAACTTGACCTCCTTGATCTGGATCTGCTTCTGCTTGAGCTTGGCCTCGTGCGTTCGCTTCTGTTCCTGGTACTTGAACTTGCCGTAATCCATCAGCCGGCACACCGGAGGCGTGGCGGTGGGGGCAATTTCCACCAGGTCGACCCCGCGTTCCTCGGCCAGGCGCAAGGCCTCGCCGGTGGACACGATGCCCAGCGCCTCGTTGTCCTCTCCGGCCAATCGCACCTCGGGCACGTTGATTTCGCGATTCAGGCGGTGGGCCCTTTTTTCCGGGGCGTTGCGGCTATGTAGCGTAGCGATGGTTCAGCCTTTCAATGAAAAGGGACGTGGAGGAATCCGCACTGCAAGCGATGGGGGCGCTTCAAGGTGTGCACCTCAGCGCCCCGGCACCGCCTGCAACTCCGAACGCAGCCTGGACTCGAACTCCGAGAGTTCGAGCACCCCCAGATCCTGGTTGCCGCGCGCGCGCACGGCAACCGTACCCGAGCTGCATTCCTTGTCTCCCACCACGAGCAGGTATGGAATCTTTTGCAACGAATGTTCGCGGATTTTAAAACCGATCTTTTCGTTGCGCAAATCAGACTCGACCCTAAGGCCTTGTTTTTGCAGCCTTTGCAACACCTCGGTCGCGTAGGCGGCCGAACTGTCTGTGATGTTCATCACCACCGCCTGCACCGGCGCCAGCCACAGCGGCAGCGCCCCCGCGTGGTGTTCGATGAGCACGCCGATGAATCGCTCCATCGAGCCGATGATCGCGCGGTGCAGCATGACCGGGCGGCGGCGCGTCGAATGCTCGTCGATGTAATTGGCATCCAGACGCTCGGGCATCATGAAATCCACCTGCATGGTTCCGACCTGCCAGCCCCGGCCGATCGAATCGCGGATGTGGTACTCGATCTTCGGGCCGTAGAAGGCACCTTCGCCGGGCAGTTCGGTCCACGGCACGCCGCAACCGCGCAATGCCGCGCGCAGGGCCTCCTCGGCCTTGTCCCAGACTTCCTCGCTGCCGATGCGCTTGGCCGGTCGCAACGCGATCTTCAGCTCGATGTCCCCGAGCTCGAAATCGGTGTAGGTTTGCATGGCCTGGCGGTGGAAGGCCGCGACCTCGGATTCGATCTGCTCCTCGGTACAGAAGATGTGCCCGTCGTCCTGCGTGAAGCCGCGCACCCGCAGCAGCCCGTGCAAGGCCCCCGAGGGCTCGTTGCGGTGGCAGCCGCCGAATTCCCCGTAGCGCAGCGGAAGATCGCGGTAGCTGCGCAAGGCCGAATTGAAGATCTGCACATGTCCCGGGCAGTTCATCGGCTTGAGGGCGTACTCCCGGTTCTCCGACTGGGTGAAGAACATGTTCTCGGCGTAGTTGTCCCAGTGGCCCGATCGCTTCCACAGGTTGACGTCGAGCACCTGCGGGGCGCGCACCTCGGCGTAGCCGCTGTCCCGGTAGACCCGGCGCATGTACTGCTCGACCGCCTGCCACAGCTGCCAGCCCCGCGGGTGCCAGAAAGGCAGCCCGGGCGCTTCATCCTGGAAATGGAACAGGTCGAGCTCGCGGCCCAGGCGCCGGTGGTCGCGGCGCTCGGCCTCCTGCAGGCGGTGCAGGTAGAGATCCAGATCTTCCTTGCTTGCCCAAGCGGTGCCGTAGATGCGCTGCAACTGCAGATCGGAA
>JAJZEC010000088.1 GCA_021805825.1 Pseudomonadota bacterium | reverse complement strand
CTGAGCAGCGAGTTGCTCGCGCAACCGCCGCTTGATCTGTTGCGAGATGATTACGTCGTCCGCAAGGACGAAGGGCTGTGCTGGCTGGCCGAGTACGCACAGGAGTTTGCCGAACCCGTAGCGCAAGCCGAGGAATGGAAGCAAGCCAGTCCTAAGCGTAAATGCGAACTGGCGATCGAAGCGTTGACGCGGCACGGCACAAAAGCCGACGCAGCCGCAGCCTTTGGAATCACGCGCCAGCGCCTTGCAACGGTGTTGCGCAACGGCAATGCAACCGTTGCATCACCGTTTCCAGAATCGCCATGGAAGGCGCATAAAACCTAGGTTTCTGCCTGCGCCAAAGCGCAACACTTGACGCAACCCCCCGTTGCTGCAAGACAGTTCGCATCGCCCCGGAATAAACCGGGATGGAGCAAACGACTATGCAGCGCAACGCAGTATCTATTCCCGATTTGGCCGCCCTGCCGCCCAGCCATGCGCTGGTTACACGGGACGCCGCCGCAGCACTTGGACGAAGCCCGCAGACGCTCAGAAAATGGGCATGCCTGGAATGCGGGCCGCTGCGCCCCATCCACATCAATGGCCGCTTGGCTTGGAAAGTTGCCGACTTGCTGCGCGTGGTGCAGGGGGGCGTTTGATGGACGCCCGCCTGTATCACCTGCTGGCCTGCACGCTGCCCTTGGCCGTCACTGTCTTGCTGGTGTTCGACGTGGCGCTTGCCTGCGGAGTACGTCCATGATGCCCGCCCGCAACCGCGTCACCCCCGCCGCAAGCCGCGCCACGATGTCGTCGCAAAAGCTGCTCGGACATTTCGACCGCTCGCTGCTGCCGACACCAGCCGAGTACTACGCTCGTGAGCTTGGCACCCTGAAAGGCTCAGGCGCTTGGCGCACGGCGCTATGTCCGTTTCACGACGACAGCAACCCCAGCCTGAGCGTGAAGCTGGAGACCGGCGCGTATCACTGCCATGCATGCGGCGAAGGTGGCGGCGATGTGCTGGCCTTCCAGCGGCGCAAGTATGGGCAGGACTTCAAGGCTGCTTGCAAGACCCTGGGCTGCTGGGTGGAGGGCAGGCCATGAGCGCCGTCCTGGAAGTCACAGAAACCCCGCAGCAGGCCGCCCGGCGCTTGTCGGCACCTGCGCTGCGCGATGGCTACCAACCCGCAGCCCTGCACACCTACACCGATCCCCACGGGAAGCCGATTTACTGGCGCATCCGTGCCAAGCATCCCGATGGCCGCAAGTGGATCAGGCCCATGCATCAGGCTGACGGCGGCGCTTTCGTCATGGGTGAACCGCAGTTCGCACCAGGCGCTAAACCGCTCTACAGGCGGCACGATCTGGCGCAGCATCCCGCTGCCGTGGTGATTTTGGTGGAGGGCGAGAAAGCCGCCGATGCACTCGCCAAGATGGGCATGCAGGCCACCACCAGCGGCGCAGCCGATTCATGCGCAGGTGCCGACTGGCAACCGCTTGCGGGCCGTACCGCGCTGATCTGGCCGGACTTTGACGAACCCGGCGCGCAGTATGGCCGCGATGTTGCCGACAGGCTGCTGGCGCTGGGCTGCACCGCCCAAGTGATCGACGTGCAGGCGCTCGGATTGCATCCGAAAGGCGATGCTTTCGACTGGCTGCTGCTACACCCGAACGCCACCGCCGCCGACGTGCTCGCGCTGCCCGTGGTGCAGGCCGAGCCACCAGCGGACACCTGGCCGGAACCGCAGCCGCTGCCTGAGGGCCTGCCACCTGTTGACCCATTCGACGCGGCGCTGCTGCCCGATTCCATCCGCGCCTGGGTGATGGACATTGCCGACCGCGTGAGCTGCCCACCTGACTATGTGGCAGTTCCGGCCATGCTCGCCTTGTCCTGCGCCCTGGGCCGCAAGGTGGCGATACGGCCGCAGCGCCAAGCCGACTGGACAGTGACCCCGAACCTCTGGGGCTTGGTGATCGGCAGGCCCGGCATGATGAAAAGCCCGGCCATGTCTCAGGCCACGGCACCGCTCAAGCGCCTGGCTGCGCGCGCACAGGATGAACACACGGCGGCGCTGGCCGACTGGAAGCAAGCCGACAAGCTGCGCGAGCTTCAGGCCGACGCGGGCGAGAAAAACGCCCGTGCCGCACTCGCCAAGAATCCGCGCGCAGATGTGTCCCACCTGATCGACGGCGGCGCGGATGAGCCGGAACCAGCGTTGCGGCGCTACACCACGGCGAACGCCACCCCGGAAGCACTGGGTGAGCTGCTGCGCCAGAACCCGCAAGGCTTGATGCTGGAGCGCGACGAGATCATGGGCCTGCTGCGCGACCTCGACCGCGAGGACAAGGCCGACCATCGGGCATTCCTGCTGGAAGCCTGGGACGGTAACGGGTCATTCACCTTCGACCGCATCGGCAGGGGCTTCAATCTGCACATCCCAGCCATGTGTTTGTCAGTCGTCGGCACCACCCAGCCCAGCCGGATGCTCGACTACATGGGTGACGCGCTTCACGGTGGCGCAGGCGACGATGGGCTGGTGCAGCGTTTCAGCATGATGATCTGGCCGGATGCGACCGGCGCATGGCGCAACGTTGACCGCTGGCCCGATGGCGAGGCCAAGAAAGCCGCCTGGGACGTGTTCGACCGCCTGGACGCGCTCAAGCCCAGCGATGTGCTGGCCGAACAAGACACCGACCTGGACGGCAACCCGGACGGCGTGCCCTACCTGCGCCTGAACGACGATGCCCTGGCGCTGTTCGTGGAATGGCGAACCGCACTGGAGGCGCGCCTGCGCAGTGGCGATCTGCACCCGGCTGTCGAAAGCCACCTGGCGAAGTATCGCAAGCTGGTTCCGGCACTAACGTTGCTCTGCCACCTGGCCGACCACGGCACCGGGCCAGTGACCGAGGCGGCGATGCTGCGCGCGCTGGGCTGGGCCGTCTACCTGGAGTCGCACGCCATGCGCGTCTACGGCGGTGCCGTGTCGCCTGAGATAGAGGCTGCCCGCGCAGTCCTGCGCCGCGTCAAGCGCGGTGATCTTCCCCGCGATGGATTCAGCGGCCGGGATGCTTACATCAATCAGTGGGCTGGTTTGGCCGACCGCGAGGCTGTTCATGCAGGGCTGCTCTATTTGGTGGGCATGGACTGGCTGAAAGCCGAGACTGTGAAAACCGATGGCCGCCCGGCAACCGCCTACACCGTCAATCCGAGGGGCAGACTGTGAGCAACGTCTACCTGGACAAGCTGCGTTCAATTTCTGGAAAGCCCACGGTGCGGGAACCAACAAAACCAACAAAAGGGGCTTATGTTGGTTTTGTTGGGGCCGCCACCACCCGCATTCCAGAAAACGGGGCTGCAAACGAGCCGCACGATCTGGACGAAGCGCAGGCCGAGCGCGCAGCGATTCGGGAGTTCGACGCGGGCATTCCCCGTGACGTTGCCGAGCTGCTGGCGCGGCACGGTGATGCGTCGGCTGGTGGCGTGGATTGGACGTTGCACAGATTGGTGACCGATGTTCAGTCGTCACGGCGCTGGCTTGTCCTCACGCCGCTGGGCTGTACGACGCTCACTTGCACTTCACCGACGACGCGGGCGGCGCTTATGCAAACGCTTCGCTACAGCGCCGCTTTGCCGATCGGAGACGCGCTATGAGCGCCATGCCGAGCTTTGCCCAGATGGTGCGCATCTTCGATCTGCGCGCCCGTGGCCTGAGTGCCGACGCCATTGCCGAGCGCCTGGGCTTGGACGTGGCGCAAGTGCAGATCGTTTTGAACCCACCACCGATTAACCACCCGAAGGAATACACCCATGATTGACGCCTTAATAGGCGGCACACTGCACGCCGCCGCTGAACAGAAAACCGGCCAAGCTGGCAAGCCGTTCGTGGTGTGCAAGGTGCGCACGCCGATGCAGAACGGTGAAGCCTTGTTCGTGAACGTGATTTGCTTCGACCAGGCCGCAGGGGCCGCATTGCTGGCTGTGCACGCTGGCGAGCCCGTCCACCTTGCCGGAACACTCACGCCGAAGGTCTGGACGCCACCACAAGGCGAACCGCGCCCGGTGCTCGACATGGTGGCGCATGCCTGCCTGACAACCTACGCGGTGCGGCGCCAGCGCAAGGCCACAGCGGGCGCAGGCAAGGTTAAGCCCAATCAGGCTGCCGCGCCATTCGACGATGATTGGGAGCCACGCGCATGAGCCCGCAACGCGAAACATTCGCCCGCCATCTGGCGAGCGGCATGAGTCAATCCGAAGCGTTGCGTCAAAGCAACAGCAAAGCAGCGCATTGGAAAGCCTCCGCCGTCCATCAGGCCGCAAGCCGATGGGCAGCAGATGTGCAGGTTCGCGCAAGGGTTGCTGAATTGCAACAGAAGCTCGCAGAGCAAACGGTTCTCCGGGCAGCCGATGCGTTGCGCGAAATTGCCCGCATTGCTTTGTTCGACCCACGCGGCATCGTGGACGACAAGGGACGTTTGAAGCTGCTGCATGAGTTGGACGACGCAACTGCATCGGGCGTTGCTGCGTTTGAGATCAGCGACACGGGCGGCATCAAGTACAAGTTCCACGACAAGAACGCAGCGCTGGAGAAGGCGTGCCGCATTCTTGGCCTGTACGAACGTGACAACAACCAGAAGACCGACCCGCTCACCGCGTTGCTCAAGTCGCTCAGCGGCAATGTGCTGGGCGTGGTGGCCAACCCCGAGCCGGATGAGGCTGACGATTGACAAGTTGCATCACTGCGGGTCGGCAGTTCGGGCAGAATGGCGCGAATTCAAACGGGGGAGAACCATGTTCAAACTGTTCATTTGCGTCGTTGCCAGCGGTTTGCTTGGCTCGTGCGCCAGCGTAGACGGCACAGCGGATATTGTCCCCATCGGGCAAGACACCTACATGGTGGCGAGTGCGGGGAGTTTCTTCACCGTCTCCGGCGGTGAGGTCAAGGCCCAGCTTTTCCAGGAAGCCAACAGATTCTGTCGCTCGAAGGGCAAAAACCTCATGCCCGTGACTTCATCCTCACGAGACGCCGCGCCGTACACCTACGCCAGCGCGGAGTTGCAGTTTCGGTGTCTTGCCAATGGCGATCCAGGACTCAAGCGGCCGACCATGATGAATCAGCCTGACGTCACGATCCAGATGCAAAAATAGTGCTCCGCTGGGCGTTCTCACCATCTTCGGAGCCAGGCGTTGCAGCCCGATCAACACGAAGCCCCCGACTTGCAGCCACTATTTCTGCATGCCGCCGAACTCATCGCGCAGGCCGATGCGCTGGTGGTGGCTGTTGGCGCGGGGATGGGCGTGGATTCCGGCCTGCCAGACTTCCGAGGCACGGACGGGTTCTGGAACGAGTATCCGGCGCTGGCGGCGGCAGGCCTTGAGTTCTACCGCATTGCCTCACCCCGCAGCTTTGCCGACAACCCAGCGCTGGCCTGGGGCTTCTACGGGCACCGGCTGGCGCTGTACCGGGAAACGGTGCCGCATGACGGGTTTCGCTTGCTGCAGGAGTTCGCCCAGTGTGTGCCGTTGGGCGTGGGCGTGTTCACGTCAAACGTGGACGGGCAGTTTCAGAAGGCTGGCTTCGATGCCAGGCGCATTCACGAGTGCCACGGCTCGATTCATCACCTGCAATGCACCAAGCCCTGTTGCAGCGCCATTTGGCCGGCTGACGATTTTGAGCCTGACGTGGACGAAGTCGCCTGTCTGCTGCGCAATGCCCCGCCACGTTGCCCGCACTGCGACGCACTGGCCAGGCCGAACGTGCTGATGTTTAGTGACGTCCAATGGGAGGACCAGCGGGCAGCGCAGCAGGAACAAGC
>JAJZEC010000037.1 GCA_021805825.1 Pseudomonadota bacterium | reverse complement strand
CCCGTCGACGCCGATCCCCACGAGGCGCCCGCCGAGCGCCAGCCCACCTTCGTGTGCAGGCATTGCGGCCGCCCCCTGGTCCTCGTCGAGACCCTGCCGCGCGGCGCGACCATCCGCGCGCCTCCTGCAGCGCGTGCGCCATGACCGCGCACACACCCCAGCATCGCACCTGCCATCGTCCGCTCGCGCGGGGCGCCCGGTGCGCTGCCGCATGCGCCGACCGCGACCAGGGCGCCCAATGCACCTGTCGTGCAGGCCGCATCCGAGCCCATCACGGTGCCGGACCATTCATGCGCTCGTCACCCCCGCTGCGTGATCCGTCGCGATCAGCGCTGCTGGCCTCCGACTCGCCGCCACAATCCCCATAGCGGCATCGGCTTCGGCCACGGCTGCCACACGCGCCGCGGTTTCCTCCCTGGAGCTTTGTCCAACGCCTACCCTCACACCGAGGACCGCGTGAGGTCGTCTGCGCGCGCGGGCAGGCATCGGACAAACCTAAACCAGAGCGGCCATTGGGCTTGCGCAGTCGCGATGGCCGCTGCAGTTCGCTCAGCGGTCATCGGCACGGTTGCCTTGGTGACGACTCCCCAAATTCATGGGCTGATGCAGCCATTGGCGTGCCCACTTCCATGGTCACCAATTCAGGTTCACCAACCGCGCAAATGCAAAGCCGAGTGCCATGCCCGCCGCAGGGCCGATAAACCAACCACGCACCACGCCGAGCATCACGCGCGCGTCGATGGTGCGGCGGCCGCGCGCAAGTCCGGTGCCTGCCATGGCGCCGATCAGCGCTTGGTTCATCGACGTGAAATATCCGAAACTCACGGCCGTCAGCACGACCAGCGCCTGCACCAGCTGCGCCGCGGTGGCCATCGGCAGGTCCATGCGGACCATGTCGAAGGCGACCCGCTCGAGCAGCGGCCTTCCCCAGGTCAGCACCCCGAGCGCCAGCCCGGCGCCGCCGATCAGCCCGGCCGCCAGCGGACCGCACAGTCCGGTGGACAGGAACACCCCGGTGGCGTTGGACACGTCGTTGGCCCCCATGGCCAGCGACGCGATGCCGCCCACCAGCACCAAGGCGCGTCCCACGTGTAGCGCCGCGCCCTGCGCCGGGACAAGTCCCGGCAGGGCGTCGAACAGCTTGGTGAAACCAAAGCCCAGCACGAAGGCCACGCCGGGGGCGAGCACCCACAGCAGCGCCAGCCGGGCCACCGTGTCCCAGCGGATGCGCAGACCCAGCGCGGCGCCTGCGCCGACCACGCAGAACACCAGGATCTGGATGGTCGAGGTCGGGATGCGGCGTTGCGTGAACACCGTGGTCAGCACGAAGGCGGCACCGATCACTGCGATCGCCGCCGGGGTGTCGAGACTCCCGCCGGCGACGATGCCGTGCCCCACCGTGCGCAGCACGCCGTGGCTGAGCAAGGCGGCGCCGAGCAGGCTCAGCGGCGCCATGGTCCACAGCGCGGCGCGCGCGCCGATGCTGCCGCTGGCGTAGGGCATGCCCATGCAGGCGCCCGTGTAATGCGCCCCCATGCTCCATGCGAAGGCCAGCGCCAGCAGCACCAGCAGCATGTCGGGAAGGTTCATGTCCGGCGGGGCAACCAGGCGAAGGTGGTGAATTCCACCGGATACTAACGGGGGCCAGCTGTCAGAGATCGCCGAAGCTGGTATCCGCCATCCAATCCTCAGCAACTCCAGCCTGGGCATGTACTCGCTGGTACGTGCGCCTCCTCAACAAGGCGTGCACCCCCGGTGCAGTTCGCCGCAGCTACGCTTCGTACGCTGCTTCGCTCCGTCCGAGCAAGCACACCCGGGCGCGACCGCGGTAGCCAACCCGGTAGATTGCAGGCGACTCCAATGCGCGCCGGACTCTCGCCATGGGTGCGATGCTGCTCCTTCGCTCATGCCGAGGCGTCATCGATGCGACCGATGCCGGTGATCTCGCGATGGATTGCCGCCGAGTCCAGTTGCCGCATCGGCAGACTGACGAAGAGCGAAATCCTGCGCTGGAGTTGCCGGAATGCGGAGGTGAAAGCCTTCCGCTTGTCGTCGTCGCTGCCACGAACGGCCGCCGGATCGGGAACACCCCAGTGAGCGGTCATCGGCTGGCCCGGCCACACCGGGCACACCTCCCCGGCAGCGTTGTCGCACACGGTGAACACGAAATCCATCGCGGGAGCACCGGGCGCGGCGAATTCGTCCCAGCTCTTGCTGCGCAGCTCGCCTGTCGGTACGGCCTGTTGAGCGAGCAGTTCGACCGCGAAGGGATTGACCGTACCCGCAGGATGACTACCGGCGCTGAAGGCTTTGAATCGCCCTTGGCCGGCTTGGTTCAGGATGGCTTCGGCCAGGATGCTGCGCGCAGAGTTGCCCGTGCACAGGAACAGCACGTTGTAGATGCGGTCGCTCATGTCGGCTTCCTCTCCAGGGAGGGTTGTCTAGGATGTCATGGAATCAATATTTCCATGATTCTAGAATCATAGAAGTTATTGGCGGGCAAAGACACGATCGTCCCGACCCCCGCCAACTCGAGCCCGTTGCCGCTTGAATGGCTTTGGCGCCAACAGCGCGCTGACCGTGCGCGCCATACGTCTGCAGTGGCACGGAGCGGCCGTCACATCGACTCGCCCCTTCGGTACGTCGCGTTGCCCCGAAGGGTTAAAAGAAGGCGTGAGCCGTAGGGGCGCTTACCGTGAAGCATTTCACAGTGAACATTCCGGCCTCTCCGATACAATTGATTGCATCTTGCGGCGGCGCCGATCATCGTGTTAAAAGCATGCCAGTGGACACCCTTGACCCACCAACTTGGAACCGCATGGGCGTTCGAGTCGAGAGCTCGATCGACGCACGGCTGTTCGATTGGCTACTGAGCAGTGTCGGGGCCGAGCAGGTTCGCCTCACTGCGCGACGCTTGCGCACGAGACTGGCGCCCAAGCCCATGAAGGTTGCTCGTGAACTGGGCGATGAAGTTACTGTCTGGCTTTGCCCGGCAGAGCAGGGATCCCGTGCCGGAAGGGTGGAGGCTTGAGGCGCGCGAGTCCCGAGGCCCCAGGCCCAGGGATAAGCGGTCGTGAAGACAGCGAGGCTGGGTGGAACTGGGCATCGAGGTGGCTTCCGTGGCACGCGTAGCCTAGATGCAGGGGCCCGGGGTTCAAGGTCAACTGCTCGCGTCTGGGTTACGGGCCGGCCACCAGGGAGCCCAGTGGCTCTCTTGACTTGCGCTGGCACGAAAGATCCATCAGTCGAGACGGAAGACCGTGCCAAAGCCCGGGCTAAAGGCGCCTCCAACAACGGTCGTTCCGTAGAGATTCCCGTCGCTGCTGACCAAGAGGGCAGAGCCTGGTTGCTGGCCATCGCCGCTGGCACCAGGCGACCAGAGTACCGATTCGCCGTAGCCTCCCGAGCCATTGGGGGCATCCGATGTGCGACCCGGCTCACATGACCGCAATCTCGTAACTTAGTAAAGCTGATCGGGTGCCTGTCCTGCATGACATGCGTCGGGCTCGTTAGGCTGCCGTCGCGCGGGACACAGCGACAGCCACCAGCACAGCGCCAGCGGCGGTTCGACCCACCAGTTCCAACGTGCGCCCGGTGCGGCGCCAAGCGTATGGATCGGCTTGAGGTGGCCGGCAAGGCTGCGTAGCGCAGGCTCGAGCAGGAACACAAGCAACACCAGGGGAACCAGGCCCCGATAGCGCAGCAGGAGTACCCACAGCAGGAGGGCCAGCAGCAATTGACTGGCACCCCACTGGCCGAACAGGCCCACGATGTTGCTACCACCGGCGACAGCGATATCGATGGTTGCGATCGAATGCGCACCACCATCGGGCAGCAGCAAATGGATCAGGCTTCGGGCGGTGATCAGTACCAGGTAGGTGCAAGCCAAAAGCCAGGCCAGCAGTGGGCCCGAGTCCAGCGCGGGCTGCGCGGGCAGAATTTGCGCCAGGTTCGGCTTGCATGTGGCGGGAAGCAGCGGTGTTCCCATGCTATGTCTCCAGGGTTCGAACATCGGCCTTCGGCCGAAGGCGCGGCGGGCGACACACCGCGTGTGCCACGGCAATTATTCCTGGTGATTTGCTACGCGTCGCAACGAGAGGCTCCGGTTCGCACGAATACCTGGGATTCAGCGCAGGTCGGCCACGACCTCGCATTCCTCGAACACGGTGAAGGACTGATACATGCGGGTGCGCTGCGGCCAGCGGTATTCCATCGCACGCAATTGGGGGTTGTAGACGGCCGTGTAGAGGGTTCCGAAGCCCTGTGCGTAGTTGGATGCGAACAGCGGTCTGAACTCGAAAGCGTCGACGAAGGAGCCGATGTTGACCAGTGGATCGGTCAGCCTGCCGATGAGGAACTGCTGGCGCTCGAACGAGTGGGAGAACATCGCGTACTGGCTGAACTCGAACTCGCCCTGGTGGTTCACCGCCAGCGCCCTGCAGCTGACCTGCGGCGGCGAGAACGGGCTCAGCTCTACGGTGCGCACCTGGCCGTGGGCGTCGAGCAGCGTGATGTTGTAGGCCATGTGCGACGGCACGCGGCACAGCACGCGCACCGCTTCGTCGACGTCGGTGCAGAACTCGAGCACGTAGCGCAGGATCAGCGGGATGCCGAAACCTTCGGTGACGGCAGTCTTGCCGCCGAAGGCCAGTGATACCGCGAGCCCGTGCTCGTTCATGCCGTCGAGCACGCCCCACAGGCAGTCGGTGGTGGCGATGACGTCCTGGTGGTGCCAGTGCGTGCGCGCGATGCGGCCCTCGCAGGATTGCGGGGCGTAGTCGTAGTTGCGTACCAGGATCGGCGAGTAGCGTGTCCACACCGCCTGCGAGCAGCCGGACAGGTTCGGCGCCGGACAGTAGAAGGTGAGCATGCGGGCGTCGTCATCATCGGCGCCGCTGATCTCGACCAGGTGCTTCCACATCGGCAGCAGCTCGGGCATGTGTCGCTCGAGCGCGTCCACGCATTCGCGAAGCGCGGGACGCGGGCCGGCCCCCTGCCTGGCGAACCAGCTGCGGTAGCTGGGGAGCGCGGTGCGGTAGTGCTCGAGCCACTTGCTGCCGGGAAAGGCTTCGTCGACGGCGCGGAATGTCTTCAGCATCATGGCCTCCCATCGCTCTTGATCGATGCCGGCCGGTTGGCCTGTTCCACCAGCGAGCGCTCTTCCTGGTTCAGGCTGCGGTAGGCGAAAGCGGCCTGCAGCGCGGCGACCCAGCGCTGGCCGTCGGCGTTCAGCTTGCCGTCGTCGCCGGCGATGACCTGGTTGAGGAACACAATCGCGAGGTCGGCGCCGCCGTAGGCATACTCACCAGCACCCAGGATGCGCAGCACGTAGACCTCGTCTGCGCCCAGCGCCTGGCGGCGATCCCAGCCTGGCTTGCGCAGTTGCAGCCGACCGCCTTCGCCGAGGGCGTAGACACCCGAGCGCGGCGCCTCGGTGACGATGCGCAACTCGTGCTCGGTGTACTTGAGGATGGCCTGCGCGGACACGCCGCTGGCGCCGCACTGCAGCACCTGCTCGTTGAAGGTCCGCACGTCGAGTTCGAGCTCGACGCCAGGGTCGTATTCGAGCAGGTGGAACAGGAACAGCGGAATGTTGGAGCTGCAGAAGTCCGACAGGTTGGTCATCGCGCTGATGCCGGTGATGCGGGCATTGAGTTCGCCCAGGTAGACCTCGCCGGCATCGCGATCGATGAGGAAGTCGAGCTCGAAGGTCCCGCGGTAGCCCCTGCGGTAGAGGGCGTCGCCCATGGCCTGCGTCTTCTCCAGCACGCGGCGGCGGATGGCCGGCGTGAAGGCCGACTCGTAGAGTTCGTTGCCGCACCAGCCGCCGGCGTAGGGGGTCAGCTGCGGCAGCCCGACGAGCTCGGTCATGAGGGGGCCGACGAAGGTGCCCCAGCGTGTCGCGCAGGCTTCGACGGCGGTCGGCATGCAGTCGATGCGGCGCATGACCTTGACCTGCTGCTCGCGCTCGATGACGGGGGCGGCGGCGCCGTAGTCGCCGGGGCCGGAGATGAAGAAGGTGGTCTTGCCGGAGTCGCCGTAGGGTGTCTGCAGCACCCACTCACGGCCCAGGCTGGCAGCCACGCGCTGCAGCTCGTCATAGGAGCCGATGCGCGCCAGCACATTGGGCACGCTGGCGACTCCGGCCTCGTTTCCGATCTCGGTGGTGACGATCTTGCTGTCGACCTCGCGCACCAGGCGGTACGGCGGGAGCTGGATCTCCAGCCCGATCTCTCTGCACAGGTCCTCGACCTGCTCGTCGAAGAACAGGAACAGCGCGCGCGCCGCGGGTTCGCCGCGGCGATCGGCGAACGGCGCATTGCGCAGCAGGTGCAGGCTGATTTCCTGGATGCTGTGGAAAACCTGGCTGGACGGCAGTGCGAGCAGATGCGGATGGCTGCCGTCGAAGCTGTCGATCAGGCTCAGGTTGCGCCAGCCGCGCACCCAGTCGTGCATGCCCAGCATGTTGAAGTTGCTCGTGCTGACGAAGTGGTAGGGCACCTCATTGCGCGCGAAGTGGTCGCGGATCTGCGGCAGCGAGCGGAGAATCTTGGCAGTCGTCATGGATGGAACTCCTGGGCAAGGGCGTCCCGGCGGAACACCCGGAAGCCTTTTTCGAGGCTGTATCCGTGGATTTCGCGGACCCTCAGCCGGTCGAAGAAGGCGACGATCCCGGGCGTGATGCACTGGCCGGGTACGAGCACCGGGAAGCCCGGCGGATACGGCGTCACGAAGGCCGCCGACACGCGCATCAGCGCGGTGTCTTCGCACTGCAGTTCGGGCGAGGACAGCGGCAGGTACTCGACGGCGTCCTCGCCCAGCCCGAGGTAATGCGCGCTGCGCACGTCGCACGGCGGATGCTCGCCGTCGGCGAAGGGAAGGAACAGGGGGTGGAAGGTGCGCCTGGGCGGCAGCCAGGCCGGCTCCTGCGGCGTTGCCGGTGCCTGTTCCTGCCGGCGCTCCATGCGCAGCCGCGCGGCCAGCTCCATGAGCACCTGGAACAGGTAGTCGACGGTCGCTTGGGTCGCGCCGATGTTGACGATGAACAGCACGGTGTCGCGCGAAGTCTTGTTGACCTGGATGTCGTAGCGGCTCATCAGCAACTGCCGGAAGTTGCTGCCGTCGATGCCGCAGCCGCTGACGTCGAGCGTGATGCGTGTCGGGTCGACGACGAAATCCGATTCCCCCCAGCGCAGGCACAGGCCGGCCAGGCCCTCGGCGTCGCCGGCCGCGGCGCGAAAGCCCTCGGGGATCATCGCCTCGTCGTCGAGCAGTTCGAAGAAGGGCTTGAGCAGGGGCTCGTCGCGGATGCGGCGGCGCAGCTGCATGGCCAGCACGATGGCGTCGCGCACGCAGCGGAAGCCTTCCAGCGCAGCCTGCCGGCGCGCCACGTCCATCGACGCGACGATCTGGTAGTTCGGCGAGGTCGACGTGAAGATGCGATAGGCCTCGAGGAAGCGGGTGGGCTCGAACAGGTCGTCGGCGACGTGGATCATCGACGCCTGGCGGAACGCAGAAAGCGTCTTGTGCGTGGACTGCGTCGAGTACACGCGCACGCACACCCGCTGCGGATCCGGATGCAGCGGCCGCATCCACTTGCCCGGGTCGGCATCCTGCGCGAACGACTCACTCCATTCGGCATGCAGGGCCTGGTAGGCGGGGTCGCGCATGCGTTGCCGGATCCTGCGCGCTGCGGACATTGCGGTGCGGCCGTAGTACAGCGGATGGAAGGCGCAGGCAGCGGACCAGGCCTCGTCCCAGTGGAAGATGACATCGGGCTTGATGGCCAGGATCTCCAGCATGAACTTCTCGCAGTGGTAGAGCATGCCGTCGAAGGTCGAGCTGGTCAGCGAGATCTGGCGCAGGCGCTGCAGGCGGCCGCAGCGCCGGAGGTCGAGCATGACCTCCTTGATCCTCGCCAGCGCGACCCCGCCGTAGAGATCGCACGAGGGCACCGGCCAGGTGTCGAGGAAGATCGGGAACGCCCCGGCCAGCATGACCGAGTAGGGGATCGACTTGTGGCAGTCGGCCGCGACGAGCACGATGTCACCGGGGCGCAGGTTGGCCTGGTTGACGATCTTGTTCGACGTCGAGGTGCCGTTGGTGACGAAGTAGCTGGCGTCGGCGCCGAAGGTCTCGGCCGCCTTCCGGTGCGCCTGCAGGATCGCCCCCGTGGGGTCGAGCAGGGAATCGAGGCCGCCCTGCGTCGACGAGGTCTCGGCCCGGAACAGGCTGTCGCCGTAGTAGTCGAACATATCGCGGATCCAAGGCGAATCCTTGACCGAGGCGCCGCGCGCAAGCGGCAGTGCGTGGAACACCCCCTTGGGTTGCCTGGCGTAGGCCTGCAGCGCGTCGAAGAACGGCGTGCTGTAGCGCTTGCGCACGCCGTTCATGATGGCCTCGTGCAGCTCGCGGAAGGGCTGGACGTGGAACAGCACGCGGTCGAATGCGTCGCGCACCGTCGACGGCAGCTGCGTTGACGTCTGTTCGCTGATCAGGTACTGGTCGATCTCCGGGCGCAGCGCGCGGATGGTGCGGCTCAGGTTGAGCTCGACGCTCTCGGCGTGGTTCACGGCAGGCGCATGCAGCAACTGGGGCAGGGTGTAGCGGGCGAACAGCGGTGCCGACGCCTCGGTGGCCGCAGGCACATGCTGCAGGTGTACGCAGGCCTGGATGTCGGAGTTGGCCAGGATCGCGCTGAGCGCGTCCTCGGCCGAATCGAGCAGCACGATGTCGTAGCTGAATTCCTCGTGCGGCGACTTGAAGCTGGCCAGCTGCTGGCGATAGAGCGGTTCGTATTCGTCGGCGCGCGGGTGCACGATCAGCACCTCGAAATAGGGCCGCGGCTTGTGCACGGCCGGCGCCTGCACCTGCGCCTCGTCGAGCAGCAGCGGGCGGTCCAGCCATTCCAGGTTGGTCAGGAAGGGGTTCAGCGGCTGGAAGCGGTGGCGGTCGCGCGCCATGGCCTGGCGACAGTGCTCGACGAGTTGCGCGATCAGCGCCTGCTGTCCCTCGGCCAGGTAGTGCGAAAGTCGCCATAGCACGCCCTTGCCCGGAAAGGTCCAGAAGCGATCGACCGCGTACAGTTCATTGAGTGCGCGCGCGAAGGCCTCGGCGTCGAAGGCGCCGGCACGCGAGGCCTCTTGCAACTGCTCCCAGAGCTGGTCGCGGCGCTGTCGCAGGTCGAAGGCTGTCATTTGCTGGCCGCGCTCTCAAGGTAGGAAAGCGCCTCGCGCTCGCCCGGATCGCGCGCCAGCAGCGCGCGGTAGGCGGCCGAAGCGCGCCTCGAGTGGCCCTGCCAGGCGTTGGCGCGCGCCAGGTACAGGAAACCTGCCGTCTCCGCCGGGTAGTGGCCGGCCAGCGCGGCGGCCGCGAGCTGCATGTCGACCCAGTCCTTCTGCCCTTCGCGGGCCTGCGCCAGGCGCAGCAGCGCGGTGTAGCTGTTCGGGGCGACGGCCAGCGCGGCGTCGGCGGCCTGCGCGGCCTGCGCATAATGCTGTTGCGCCAGCAGCGGCAGCGTCTGCCCAAGCAGGGCGTCGAGCGATTGCGGATCGGCCTTCGCCGCCTTGCGGTAGGCGGCAAGCGACGCGTCGTAGTGGCCCATCAGGTACTGCAGCCAGCCGACGCGCAGGGTCTTGAATGCGGCTTCGGGGCCGTTGTTCGGCACCGCGTCCAGGGCCTGCAAGGCGGCGACGTACTTGCCGTGCGCCTGCAGCGTGTAGGAGTTCTCCCAGGGGCCTTGCCCGGCCAGTGCCGGCGTTGCGCCGATGCTCAGCAGCAACACCGCCCAACCCAGTTTCTTACGCATCATGATGGTCCTCACCAGTTGTAGAGAAAATCGAGATAGGCAACGTCGAGCCGGTAGTTGTTGGCCAGCGTCAGGTTGCTGTAGCGGGTCTGCGCGGCCAGCGCGTACA
This sequence comes from Pseudomonadota bacterium, assembly GCA_021805825.1. Lineage (GTDB taxonomy): Bacteria > Pseudomonadota > Gammaproteobacteria > Burkholderiales > Burkholderiaceae_C > Thiomonas_A. Next base: position 29,593 of record JAJZEC010000037.1, on the reverse strand, counting down.
AGTCGGCGTGCCGGCTCAGCTTCCAGTCCACGCCGAGACTCAGCCCCCCGCGCTGGATGTCGGCCAGGTTGGCGACCGACATCGCGTCCATGTTGACGGCGTAGACCTGTTCGCCGAGCGTCAGCCCGAGCGTCGCGTAGGCGGGCAGCAGCGGCAGCCCGGCGCGGAAGTAGTGGGTCCAGCTCAGCTCGCCGCCGGTGGTGCCCGACCTGCCCTCGGCGCGCGCGGGTTGGAGCCCGCGCACGAGCACCATGCGCAAGGCCAGCCAGTCGTCGTCGTGGTCGAGGCCGATGCCGAGCGCCGGGGTGTACTGGCGCACGGTCAGCGCATCGGGGTAGCTCGAGCGCGCATAGGCCATCGAGAGCCTCAGCGTGCGCGCTGCCGACAGCCACGACAGTCGCGAGGCGTAGGTCGTGGCGCCGCCGCTCAGGCCGCTGGAGTCGTTGTTGTTCTCGCGATAGCCGTCGACGCGGTAGCTCAGCGTCCCGTCGCCGTCGAGCTGCTGGTTCAGGTAGGCCGACACGGCGTAGTTGTCCTGCAGGATCGCCGGGGCCTGGTTCTGGCCGATGCGCATGCGGCTGTAGCGGATGCCCACGCCACCGACGTCGCCGTCGCTCAGGCTCAGGCGCAGTCCGTGGTCGCTGTAGGTACTGCGCTCGATGGAGCCGCTGTAGCGTCCCTGGGTCAGGCTCGGGCTCAGGTCGAGAACCAGGGGGGCGGCCTTTGCCTGCCCGATGGCCAGGGCGGCCAGCAGCAGCGGGGTGACGCGAAGGGCTTTCAACATGATCGGGCTGGTAAGTGGGAAAGACGGATTTCCTCTTCCCAGGCGGGCACGCCGACGTCGGCCAGCTGGAAAGTTCGGGTGGCACGCAGGGTGTAGACCCCGCCTGCGGTTTGCGCGCGCAGATAGGTGCAGCCCTTCTGCGGCAGGATCAGCGCCTCGGTGCGCAGGGCCGCCCCACCCGGTCGCTGGCCGTGCTCGCCGAACTGGCGCCAGCCCTGGGCCTGCGCGTCCCAACTGCGCTGGTGACGGCTGTGCACGAAGGACATCCAGGGCCAGGCGGTCGTGGCGTATAGCCTGTGCAGCCAGCCCGGCAGCAGACGTGCGGGTAGCGCGTGATCCTCCCATCGCTCGATCTGGAAGGACGCCGGACAGTACGAGCAGGCGAGCAGCCATAGGTCGAGCAGGCGGTCGCGGCCGTGGCTGCGCCCGTACCCGGAGAACACCGCCCAGGTCGACTCGGCGCAGACGCGCGCGCCCGTGCCGGACACCAGCACGAGGGCGCCGCTGTCGTCCACCTGGCATTGCAGTGACCACTCGCCCAGCGCGCGGCCGTCGCGGCTGACTTCGTAGCGGATGCCGCGGCCGGCGTAGAGGTAGAAGGGGCGCACCTCGCCGCTGACCGCTGCGCAGACACGGGATCGCTCCGGCGGTACCACCGCCAGTTGGTAGCTTGCGGGTGCCTGGCCCTCGGCGACCAGCACGCTGGCCAGGTGGAAGGGCGAGGTGGGTGCGCCGAGCCTGTCGGTGTCCTGCACATGCAGGTGGATGTGCGGTTGCGGCGAACGACCGGAGTTGCCGCAATGGCCGAGCAGGTCGCCGGGCTTGAGCCAGGCGCCTGGGATGGCGACGATCGACCACTGCCGCAGATGCGCGACCAGCACGAAGCGGCCATTGGCCAGCCGCAGCAACACATGGTTGCCCCAGTTCGCCTCGGCGTTGACTTTGCCGGGGTGGTTGTCGGCGATATCGTTGACGACTCGCCAGACCTGGCCGTTACAGGGGGAGAACACGGCCTGGTCGTAGCAGTGGAAGTCCTGCAGCCGGTCGCCGCGACCGCTGAAGCTGCGGCCGTCCCTGAGCACGATGAAGTCCAGCGCATGGCGCCATGGGCCGCGATGGGTGTGCGCCCCAGAGAAGCCCTGCGACACCGTCCACTCGCCAGCGAAGGGTACCGCCAGTCCGACACTGCCGGCCTCGCCGAGACGCGCGCGGCTGAGTTGCGCGTCTTCCAGCGATCGCTCCGGAACGTCCGGGCGCAGCAGATGGAAGGACGTCGCGAGGTCGGGGTTGCGCAGCGCCGCATACAGTACCAGCCAGGAGGCGGCAACGAACGGCGCCGAGAACGGCGGCAGATGAAGCACGTCGAGCACGGCGCCCAGGCCCACGCACAGCCACGCCGAGAACAGCGCGGCGAGCAGGGCGAGCACGGCGCTGAGCCTGGACGGTGTGGCGAACAGCCCGCCGACGAGCAGCGCGGCGAGGATGGCGTTGCTGCCCCAGGCGGTGGCGGCCAGTTGCGGGCCGGCGCCGAGCAGCGACACCCACAGCGCGGCCGCTGCATAGCCGGCGATGGCCAGCAGCAGGTAATAGCGCGACACCAGCGCCATCACCACGAACACCAGCACGCCGTATAGGGGGGTGGACAGCAGGTAGAGGTTGCCCAGGGCGCTGAAAAAGGCGTCCGCCGGCCCTCCGAACAGCGCCTGCGCCGCGTGCCATGGCTGTGGCCTGAGCGCCGGAAGACGGTCGGCCGCGGCAATCGTAAGCATGGATGCGAGGGCGAACGGCAGCGACAGAATCGGTAATCCAGAGAGTGTCCAGATCAATCGGCCGAGGGTCACGGAGAGCCAGCCGCAGAAAATACCGCTGAATATGCTTAGTGCGGCGTCTACATATCCTGGGATCCACATATGTCCGATCAGCATTCCAATCAGCAGGCCATTGAAAACGCAAATCGGCCGCTCGTTGGAATCTGCGCCCGCAAATTTCCCGGAATACCAGGCGGAAACCGCCGCCAGCATGCCGAGAACGCCAGGGCCCGGAGCCACGAAACTGAGTAGCGCGAGGGGTATGCCAGCGCTGGCGGACGGTAGCAGGGCTACCCAGGAATAACCGCGCCCGAGTTCTTCAAAAAGTTTTCGAAAACCAGTATTCGAGATCGACATCATCGCAACCGTGGCGAGCAGATAGCCAGCATCCTATGCGCCCCACGTTTGCTGTTGGATGACGATTTCGTAATCCACCGCGCCTGTCCCTCGCGTGGCTTCGAGAATATTGAATGACGATTTTGTAATGGTCAGCGCGTGGTTTTCGGGGTAGCGTATCGGCAAGCGGCTCGACGTTTGCGGAGGCCGCTAGCACGCCGACCCCGCGACCGGCCTCGCGACAGCCTGGCGCTCGATACAGCGGGCGCTGGGTCGACGGCGCGTCTGCGGCAGGGAAGAATGCATGCTGGTGTTCCTGGTCGCGCGCCCGGCCTGCCGAGATGCGTCGCGTCGCCCGAAGGATGAGTTCGAGAAATGAAGGTCTTGCTGGTGGAGGATGGGAGGAAGATCGCTGACTTCGTGTGCGCGGGGTTCCGCGAGCGAGGCATCGATGTGACCCATGTCTGCGATGGCAACGACGGCTACCGCCTCGCCTCCGAGGGTGGCTTCGACGCCATCGTGCTGGACATCATGTTGCCCGGAAGGGACGGACTGTCGATTCTTTCCTGCCTGAGGAAGGGCGGCGACAACACCCCGGTGATTCTGTTGACGGCCCGCAACGAGCTCGACGACCGCGTCGACGGCCTGAACCTGGGGGCCGACGATTACCTGGCCAAGCCCTTTTTTGTCGAGGAACTGGTGGCGCGGGTGCATGCCATGCTTCGGCGGGTCTCCGGGGATCGGCAGAACTTGTTGTGCGTGGGCGAGCTCAGGCTCGACCGCATCCGCCGCGAGGTCTCGTGGGGCGGCGAATCGGTGGACCTGACGGGAAGGGAGTTCAGCCTGATCGAGTACCTGATGCGATCCCCGGGCACGGTGTTCACCCGCACGCAGATCCTCGAGCATGTCTGGGGTTACGACTTCGACCCGAGCACCAATCTGGTCGACGTGTGCATCCAGCGGATACGCAGGAAAATCGCAGGCATCTCGCGCTCCGAGTCCTCCCCAATCGAGAGCGTGCGCGGTGTCGGCTATCGTTACCGCGATCCGGGGCAGGCAGCGTGAGGCGCTGGTCCTTCCGGCTGCGCCTGGCGCTGCTCGCGGCGGCTCTGTCGGGCACCGTGCTGGCGGCCTTCGGCAGCTACGCCTGGTGGGTCGTGCGCGATGCCAAGATCGGCGACATCGATGCCGCGCTGCTTGCCAGCGCGGCGCGCGAATCGGTGCACTTCCGTACTCCCGACGACTGGGCGCGCTTCGCCGACGGCATCCTGCCGGGATCGCTGGGAATCCGCGAACCGGCGCATGTGCTGCTGCTTGTCGAGGACGGCTACGGCGACGTCGTCTACGAGTCACCGAACTGGCCAGCGGGCATCGAGTCGTCCAGGCTGCCGTGGCCGAAGGCGCGCTTTCCGCTGGCGCCTCCTGATTTGCCCGGACCACCGCCGCTGATCGCGCCGGCGGTCACCGCCTACCAGACGGTCGCCGCAGGCGCCAGGTGGAGGTTCGGCCTTGCCGCGAGCCCGGCGTCACGTGTCGCGGTTGCCGTGAACATGGACGAGCTGAGCCTGGCCATGGACCGTGTGCGCAACGGCTTCCTGCTCGCCGCGCCGGCGGCGCTTGCCTTCCTCGCCTGGGGCGCGTGGTTTCTGTCGCGGCGCGCTCTCAAGCCGGTGCGCGATCTCGGGCAGGCGATCCGCGGCATTTCGGCGCAACGGCTCGACCAGAGGCTGGAGCCGATCGCCGACCGCGATTTCGCCGTTCTCGCCGATGGAGTCAACGACATGCTGCAGAGGCTGCAGCGCAGCTTCACCCAGGCTTCGCGGTTTTCCGCCGACGCTTCGCATGAGCTGCGCACGCCGCTGACCGTGCTGCAGGGGCATGTCGAGCGTGCTATGGCCGAGGTCGAGGCGGGATCGTCGCTGCAGTCCACGCTGGGAACGATCCTGGACGAGACGCGCCGCCTGTCGGCGATTTCGCGCAAGCTGCTGTTGCTGTCGCAGGCCGACGCCGGTAGGTTGCGGCTGCAGCTGCTGCCATTCGATCTGTCGCAGGCTATCGAGGAACTCGTCGAGGACACGCGCATGATGGCGCCTTCGCTAGACATCTCCGCCGAGGTGCCGCCCGGGGTGTCGATTCGCGCCGACGCCGACCTCATGCGCCAGCTGCTCGCGAATCTCGCCTCGAATGCGGTGAAGTACAACGTCGACAACGGCTGGATCCGCATTTCGCTGCAAAGCCCCAAGGGGCGCGTGCTGCTTGTGGTCGCGAACGCCGCGAGGGGCATCCCGCCCGCATTGGGCGACAGGATCTTCGAGCGCTTCTACCGCACCGACGATGCGCGCAATCGCGACATTGACGGCGTCGGTCTCGGGCTGAGCCTGGCGCGTGAGATCGCCAGGGCGCATGGAGGCGATCTCGTACTGCTGCCGGCGACGCCCGGCGAGGTCTCGTTCCAGCTCGACCTGCCCTGCTGAGGTTGGCTCAGGCGCAGCGTCCCGCCTTCAAGCTCCGGCACGCATCGTTGCGCGTAGCATCGACCAGCCCGCGCAGCACCGACGGAGCGGCCAGCTAGCACGCATGCCCCTGGACTGCAGATGCGGGTGTGTAGCGACAGCACGTTGTCTCCTGCCTCGAGAGGTACAGACACCCGCACGTCTCCTCATGCGCAAAGCGAGCGGGCTGCTTTCGACTTCTTTGACCGGACCTGGCTGCGACGTTCTCTAACCCCTACGTCTGTTTGCGACTTTGGTGTCAACCTGCCTCCCAGCAGGGCGGCGCCAAGCCGCGCCGTGCTTGGGGGCGCGTTTGCGACTTTAATGGGCCGGAACAGCGTTGTTCCTATGAATAGAGACTGTCCACGTATAAGAGAAGCTGTCCACACAGCCGGCGGACGGGCGTTCTTTACGCGGAGATCCAATCCCGAGACGAACGGGTGTGACTACATCGCGCCGTTGATCTTGAGCGACAGATCATCGGCCTGGTGCTTTCGACCCTGAGCGGCCATTGCCGCGGGAGCGCCACCCTGCGCAGCGGATCCTTGGCGCTTGACAGCATCTCGACCTATGCAGCTTCGGCATGCAGCTTCATCCCCAACGCGCGCAATACCTTCAGCAGCGTTGACAGCTCGGGATTGCCATCCGCGGAAAGTGCCTTGTACAAACCCTGCCGGGTCATGCCCGTCTCGCGTGCCACGCGCTCGATGCCGCGCGAGCGTGCGATGTCACCGAGGACCTGAGTGATGAAGGCGGGATCGTCCCCGGCCTCGTCAAGCGCGGCATTCAGGTAGGCAACGCGATCGTCGTCAGACCCGAGGTGCTTGGCTGAATCCCACGGCAGCGTCTTGACGGTCATCCCAGTTCCTTCACCATTCGCAGAGCGGTTCGGATGTCCTCTTGTTGCGAAGACTTGTCCCCGCCGATCAGAAGCAGAATCAGCTCCGAGCCTCGTGACGTGTAATCCACGCGATACCCGGGGCCATAGTCAATCTTCATTTCCACAACACCACCGGGCAACACACGGTGCTGACCAGGGTTGCCCATTCCCAAGCGCCGCACGCGCACGTCGATGCGGGCGCGTGCCTGTCGATCTCGCACGCGGTCGAACCATTCCGCATACTCGATCGTCTGGCGGATGAATCGCATGCGTCAACGATAGTTGACAAGCCTGGCTCTGTCAACCATAGTTGTCATCACAGCGTGGCTTCTCACGCAGGTGTCTGTTTACGGATCCACCAGCGTGGCGTCGCGGCACCGGCATTGATCAGCAGCAACAGGACGTGGTTGAGACTCTGGATCGCGTGCATCGTCCAGTACGGTAGGGGACTCGCCGAGTCTTCCCGCCCATTCTTGGCGTCGACATTCTTGAAGGCTTGCACAAGGCCGCACAAGGTCAAGACGCCCAGTATCGGCCCTGTGCGGGCAAGCGCCGATCTCGTGGCCCTGGCTCGGATACGCCACCAGCCAGAACGCGCGGCTTGCGCACAGCTTCGTGTGCGCCACCGGGAACCTGTAGTCGATGCCGCCGACCACCAGGCCCTTTTCGCTCCAGTCGAACTGGAACGCCTCGCCCAGATCCAACGCCAGCTCTGGGCGGAGTGCAACACGCTCAGGGCGCCCCCGCCTCGGGATCGCGTGCTGAAGGCTTCATTGCCAGGATCATCGCGGCAAGCCGCGCGGCCTGGGCCTGGTCGGCAAGCCCCGGCGGCAGGCTGCCATATCCGCCGGCAATGCGACCTGCCAGCAGGGACTCGGCGCCTGGTCGGCCCGCCTCACGGTGCGCGACGAATGCAAACGGGGGTCCGTAGCCGCCGCCGGCCACGGAGTGGCATTGCATGCAGGACAACCGCTGGGCCTGGATGTACTTCACCAGCTGCGAAGCCCCATTGCCTGCTGATGAAGCCGTCGGCGGCCCCTCTGGCTGTTGATTAGGTCGCATCATTCCCGGGCCCATGCCGCCGTAACCGGGCCCGCATCCAGGCGATGGCGCACTGGCCGGATGAAAAGCCTGTGCAAGGGCGATGCCGCCGGCCGCCACCACTCCGATGATCGCGGCCGCCAGGGCCGCGCGAATGACGCTTGGCTTCGTCTTGACCTCCTGAAGCCAGAACCACAGCAATGGGGAATCGGGTCATGCATGCGGACGCGCGAGGCTTGTGCCCCTCAGGGTTCGACGTCTGCCGCCTTGCCCTGATATGCGCCGTCATCGATCGCGCATTCGGGTATGTGCCATGCGCGCTCGCGTCTACCCACTGCTCCCAATGTAGGCCGCAGCAGCTTTGGACAACATGACGCGAAGATGACACCTTGGTCATCTTCGCCGCCGGCAAGCGCAGGAAGGCCGTTGGAACTTCGCTTTCCATCGGCCCCGAACAGCCGGCCTTTCTGCGGGATGCGGCGCAGCCACACCGCATTGCCAGGAGCAGCAGGTCGGCCTGCAGGCGGCTCAGAATGCGGTGACCACGGTCACCCCGACGCCAGGGAAGCTGTCCATGCCCGTGAGCACGTCGATCGATTGTTCGAGGCTTACGGTGCGCCCCACGAGGCGCCCGGGATCCAGCTTTCCGGGCTTCATCATGGCGAACAGGGTGCCGTAGCGATGTGCCTGCATGCCGTGGCTGCCCAGGATTTCCAGCTCGTTGGCGATGACCCGGCTCATCGGAATGGACGGCGTTGCCTGCTCCCCCAGCATCAGACCAACTTGCACGTGCCGCCCGCGCTTGCGCAGGTTGGCGATCGAGTGGAAACAGGTCGTCGGGTGGCCCAGCGCGTCCAGCGAGAGGTGGGCGCCGCCATGGGTGATCGCGCGCACGGCCTCCACCACGTCGGCTACGCGCGAGGCATGGATCGTGGCCTCAGCACCCAGCTCGCGCGCCAGTTCCAGCTTGTCGTCGGCAATGTCCACGGCCACCACGCGGGCGCCAGCTGCGCTGGCGATCATCACGGCCGACAGGCCGACGCCGCCGCAACCATGCACCGCCACCCATTGACCTGGCGAGACTCGGCCCTGGTCAACGACGGCGCGGTAGGAGGTGACAAAGCGGCAGCCGAGGCTGGCCGCGGTCGTGAAATCCATTGCCTCGGGCAGGCGCACCAGGTTGAGGTCGGCCTGGTGGATCGAGACGTACTCGGCGAAGGAGCCCCAGTGGGTGGAGCCGGGCTGGAACTGGTGGTCGCACACTTGCTGATTGCCCGAGTGGCACTCGGGGCAGCTTCCGCAACCCGCGACAAATGGCACGGTGACGCGGTCTCCGGCCTTCCAGCGCCGGACTTCGCGGCCGGCAGCCACGACCATGCCGGAGAATTCGTGTCCCGGCACATGCGGCAGCCGGATGTCGGGGTCGTGTCCCATCCAGCCATGCCAGTCGCTGCGGCACACTCCGGTGGCCATCACGCGAATCACCACGCCGTGGGGCTCCGGCCTGGGGTCGGGCACCGAACGCAACTGCGGGCGCGCTCCGAAGGAGTCGTAGATCACAGCCTTCATGGGATTTTCCGGACACGGTTCAGTCGATAGTTTGCCTGAGCTGCACGCGGCATGGGGCATGGGGCATGGATCCCGCGACCCTGTACGTGCTCGGCATCGTGTTCGCCGCCACCCTGATGCGGAAGCCCTGCCGGGACGGGCCGACCGGGGCATGCGCTCGATGCGCGGCTCGCCGGGTGCAGCGCACAGGTGTGCGAGGTCGCACCCTGCTCGACATGCCCGTCATGCCGGGCTGGTCGACGTCACCTCGACGGTGATATGGGAGAGGTCGCCGAAGCGATCCAGCAGGCGCTGGTAGTAGGAGGCATCGTGGGAAGGGTCGCGGCTGCGCACCGCGACGATGGCTCCCAGATGCCCGGGCCCGAGCCGCCACAGGTGCAGGTCGCCGAGCTGATCGCCCTGCGCGGCCACCAGCGCCGAGATGTCGCGGCTGAGGGAACGATCCGGGTTCATGTCGAGCAGGATGGCGCCGGTGTCGCGCACCAGGCCGAAGGACCAGTTGGCGATGACCAGCGCGCCGACGATGCCCATCACCGGATCCATGAAGTACAAGCCGAAGTACTTGCCGGCCGCCAGCCCGAGGATGGCCAGGATCGACACCGCGGCGTCGGCCGCCACGTGCACGAAGGCGGCGCGCATGTTGTGATCCCGGTGGTGGTCGCCGTGGGCATGGCCCGCTTCCTCCTCGTAGCGCAGCGTGGCGACGAAGGCCCCGGCGCCCGCGCCGGCCTCGACGCGCAGCTCGAAGGCGTGCGGCTCGGGAATCTCGTCCACCGACTCCCAGCAGTCGCCGGCATCGCGCAGTACGAAGCGTTGCTGCACGCCGCCCTCGCGCAGCGTGGTCAGCTCGACGTCGCCTGGGCCGAGGGCCGGCGTGGTGGCGTCCTGGAAGCGACGCAGTTGGAATCGCGGCGGCACCCCGTCCTCGAAAATGCGCAACTGCAGGCGCCCGAAAGGCGTGTCGATCGCACGGCTATCGTCCGCGTGCTGTTGCGCGGCGTGGCCGTGGCCGTGGTGGTGCCCGTGGCCGTGCCCATGGTGGTGCGCGTGGTCGCCGCCGCTGAGCAGCCAGGCGCTGACGATGTTGACGGCCAGGCCGAGGAAGGCGATGGCGATGGCCTGGTCGAAGTCGATGCGCACGGGGTGCAGCAGACGGTCGATGGCCTCGTAGCCGATCAGCAGCGCGATCATCGCCAGGATGATCGCGCTCGAGAACCCGGCCAGATCCCCGACCTTGCCTGTGCCGAAGCTGAAGCGGGCATCGCGCGCGTGCTTGCGGGCATAGCTGTAGGCCATCGCCGCGATCAGCATCGCCGCGGCGTGCGTGCTCATGTGCATGCCGTCGGCGATCAGCGCCAGCGAGCCGTAATGCGCGCCTCCCGCGATCTCCACCACCATGACGATCGTGCACAGCACGATCACCGACCAGGTCTTGCGTGCGTTGCGGTCGTGGCCCTCGCCGAGGAACACGTGGTCGTGCTCGGGAACGGGAACGGCCTCGCCGTGTCTGGCGTTCATCGGAAGTACGCCCTGAAAACGTCCACCAGTTGTTCCGCCGCCTCGGCCGCCGGCGCGTCCCTGTCCTTCAGCGGCTCGACCAGGTGGCTCTGGATATGCTCCTCGACGACCTCGCCCAGCAGCCCGTTGAGGGCCCCGCGGCAGGCCGCGACGACATGCATCACCTGCTCGCAGCCAGCCTCCGCCTCGAGGGCGCGTTCGATGGCGTCGACCTGCCCGCGGATGCGGCGCACCCGGTTCAGCAGTTTGGTCTTCTGGCGGATGGTATGGCTCATGGAGCGGAGTATAGGCTACCCCCCTATGCCATCGGCCTGAAAAAGGCCCAGCTTCGCCGCGCGCAGCGCGCATCGCCGGCTTTGCTATGCTCGGCTCTGCATGGGGGAGTAGCCGCCGCCCGCTCGTGCGCCGGGCGGGCCCGCGTCAACATGCTTGGAGCGCGTGTCGCGCCTCCATGGCGCGGGCGGCAAGTGCCTGGCCAGACCGATGCACCCGGTGGGCCGGCTGCGGCGCGCCGGGTGCATCCTTCGTCTGCCGCAGCCAGCCTTCGACCTTCGCACATGCATCCCTTTCTCGTCTCGACCGCGCTGGTCGCGCTCGCCGAGATCGGCGACAAGACACAGTTGCTGTCCCTGCTGCTGGCCGCGCGCTACCGCGCGCCGCTGCCGATCATCGCCGGCATCCTGGTGGCCACGCTGGCCAACCATGGCCTGGCCGCCGCGGCGGGCGACCTGCTGGCGCACGCGCTCAGCCCGCGCCTGCTCGACTGGGCGGTGGTGCTGTCTTTCGTTCTCATGGGGCTGTGGATTCTGATGCCCGACAAGATCGACGACGATCTGCCGCGACGAAGTGCCCGCGGGGTGTTCCTCACCACGGTAGTGTCCTTCTTCATCGCCGAGATGGGAGACAAGACCCAGGTGGCCACGGTCGCGCTGGCCGCGCGCTACCGCGAGTGGCTGCCCGTGGTCGCGGGCGCCACGGTGGGCATGCTCGCCGCCAACGTGCCGGCCGTGCTGTTCGGGCACCGTTTCGCGCAGCGCCTGCCCACCCGCTGGGTGCATGCGATCGCTGCGCTCATGTTCCTGATTCTTGGCGGCGTGGCCTTGCACACGGCCTTGCAGGCGGCTTGACGCGCAGCTGTCGCGGATCGTCAATGCCACGCTGTCGAAGCGGGCGCCGGCAGACGCATGCAGAAGCGCGTGCGGCCTGCGGTGGACATCGCGCCCACGCTTCCACCATGGGCTTCTGCGATCGACCGGACGATCGCCAGCCCAAGGCCGGCGCCCTCCCCGTTGCGCTGGCGCGAAGGGTCGACGCGGTAGAAGCGGTCGAACAGGTGCGGCAGGTGCTCAGCGGCAATGTCGGCGCCCGGGTTCTCGACGCATACCTCCAGCCCGCCCGAGGGGTCGCTGCCGAAGCGCACGGTGACCGTGGCTCCAGCCGCGGTGTGGCGAATGGCATTGGACAGCAGGTTCGACAGCGCCCGTCGCAGCATCGCGCGGTCGCCACGGATCCGTGCGGCCTTGCCGACGGATTGCAGCCCGACTCCGCGTTCCTCGGCCCACGCCTCGAAATACTCGAACAGCGCAACGACCTCGGCACCCAGATCCACCTCGACCTGCTCGGGCCGGATCAACTGGTGCTCGGCCTGGGCGAGAAACAGCATGTCGCCGATCATCGCGCTCATGCGCTCGTACTCCTCGAGCTTGGAGTAGAGGATCTCGCGGCAATCGTCGGCACTGCGTGCGCGGGAGAGCGCCAACGCGGTGCTGACGCCGCAGCAGCGCGACAGCCTCGGCGACGCGCCTTGAGTGCGCTTCGGCCGGCGCTGCGCGGAGCCGTGGCAGCGCACAAACTGCGCGCCCGAAGCCCGTGGCTACCTCGCGCTGAGCTGCTGCGCGTGGACGCGGCCGACGAGGTAGTCGACGGCCTGCAGGATGCGCCCGTCGGTCGGGGTCTGCGGAAGATCGCCCGAGACTTCGTAGGTTCCCTGCACGGCCAGGGTCGGCACGCCGTCGATGCCATAGTCCTTCATCATCTGCGTGGCGCGCCGAACCTGCATGGCCACGCCGAAGGAGTCGTAGGTGGCGAGGAAGGTCTGCCTGGAAATGCCGTGCGCGGCCAGCCAGGTGGCCATCTGCCCGGGCGTGTCGAGCGCGATGTGCTCTTCGTGGATGGCGCGGAACACCGCGCCCTGCAGACTGTCGGCCTTGCCCAGCGCGAGCAGGGTGTAGTAGAGCTTTTGCTGCGGAACGAACTGCGCGGTGAATGCCACAGGAACGCGCTCGACCACCACGTAGAACGGCTGCCTGCGCACCCAGGCGTCGAGTTCGGGCTCGAGCGCATTGCAGTGCGGGCAGTTGTACCAGAAGAACTCGGTGACCACGACCCTGCCCGGGTGCCCCACCGGCTGGCGGGCGGACAACTCGTCGTAGCCCGTGCCCTTCTGGAAGGGTGCGGCGGCCTGTGCGTTCACGGCGCCCATGGTGATGGCGACAAGCATCGCGAACAGGGCAAGGAGGCGTTGCATCGGATGTTCCTTCATGATCGGGTTCTCGATTCGCTGAGGTGTGCGGCGTCACCTCGTCGCAGCCAACCGTAGCCCTGATCGACCGCGCGAGCCTTGACTTGAAGCAGCCGCGATCCACGTCCGTGCGATCCCGAGGCCGCGCGCCCTCGAACAGGATGGACGCCGACGGCGTCGACGACGCGCCGGCGCTGAACCAGGTGCAGGTGCAGCGGCGCGAGCAGCGAAGTGGCAACATGCATGAGCCCATCCCAACCCCTACGAGGAGGAAGTCATGAGTTCCTACGTCTTCAGCGTCCAGAGCCCGAAGGGCTTCGAGTCCACCGTGCAGGCCGTCACCGACGCGCTCAGGCAGGAGGGCTTCGGCGTGCTGACCACCATCGACGTGCAGGCCACGCTTCAGGCCAGGCTCGGCGTCGAGCAGCGCCCGTACGTGATTCTCGGGGCCTGCCACCCCCATTTCGCGCACCAGGCCCTGCAGGCCGACCCGGACATCGGCGCCTTGCTCCCCTGCAACGTGGTCGTGCGGGAGGAGCCGGATCGCACGGTTCGGGTCGTGTTCATGGATCCGCAGGCCGTGCTGGGCATGGTTCCCCGGCCGGAGATCGAGAGCCTGGGGCGTGAGGTGCGCTCCCGCTTGCAGCGCGTGGCCGAGTCGCTGCGCGGCTGAGGGGATCCAGCGAGACCCCGACTCCCGAAAGCATGGCGTTTCCGGCATGTGTGGCTCGGGGTGGGCAGCACCCACCCTTGCTGCGCGACCGCCTGCACGCCCAGCAGGCTTCCGCTGCCCTGCTCGACGACCAGCCTGCGCATCGCGCTGCGGCGTCGCGCGATAGTCACGCGTGTCTGCGACTTGCGTGGCGGAACGCTTGGTGACAGGGGAGATTGGGGATCTATGCTGCGCAACCGGGATGGATCCGGGAACGGGGGCAACGACATGACCGCTCAATTTGCAGAAAGACTGCGCTACCACGGGCACGACGTGGCGATGTACACGAACCCGCTGAGCGACTATTTCGCCATGGGAGGCTTCAACCCGGGCTTTGCGCGCGATTGCACCGCCATGTGGCGCGGCTACGTCGGCAGCTGGGAAATCGTGGATGACCGCCTGTACCTGATCGGACTGGACGGGACGCTCAAGGACGGAACGGAGGCATCGCTGGCAAGCATCTTCGCGGGCGTTCCCGATCGAGTGTTCGCCCACTGGTACTCCAGAACCATTCGCATCCCCCAAGGCAGGCAGCTCGAGTACGTCCACATGGACTATGGCAGCACCTTCGAGCGCGAGTTGCTGCTGGATATCGAGCGAGGCGTGGTCGTGAGCACGCGCGTGGCGGACAACGATAGCGCGGAGTCCGATGGCACCTGAAGGCTATGAAGCGGGCCCCATGACGGTGTTTCCTCGAGCCGGCAAGGGTGAGGGGGAGTCGGCATGGATCGTGGGGGGCTGTTGGCTTATGCTTGTGTTGCCACGGATAGGCCAGGCGCCCGGCCCGCCGGGCGGCACAATACGCCGTTCCCTCGATTCCTTCCGCCTCCAGACAGGAGACCCATCTTGTTCAGTCATGTCATGCTCGGCACCAACGACATCGAGCGATCCAAGCGCTTCTATGACGCCGTCCTCCAAGTCCTCGGGGCGGGAGCGGCGGTCGAGAACACGAACAAGACCGGCCAGCGACGCCTGTTCTACAGGCATGATGGCGCGTCCTTCGGGGTGAGCGAGCCCATCGACGGTCATCCCGCCACGGTCGGGAATGGAGGCACCATCGGCTTCAAGTGCAACTCGCCCGAACAGGTGCGCGAGTTCCACGACGTGGCCGTCGCACACGGCGGCACGTCCATCGAGGATCCGCCAGGGCCGCGTTCGGGCCCCGCGGGCGTCCTCCATCTCGCCTACGTACGCGACCCGGACGGCAACAAGCTTTGCGCCCTTCATCGCCCGAAGGCGTAGGGCAGGCGCCGCCAGGCGCTGTGTCTGCTTCGCTGCGGCCGGCGAGGGCCACCGGACTCAAGGGCTTGCAGGTGGGCTCAGGAAGAGTTGCTGCAACTCCCGGGCGCCGTTCTGGGGGCACCCCGATGGATCGGGGTCGACCAACTGGTAGTCCGCCGTGTTGCCGGTGTAGTCGTAGCTGTTGACCAGATAGCCACCGCCGAAGTAGGGCCCGTCCCATGCGTAGGCGATCATTCCTGTGGAGTGCTGGGGAAGGTAGGTCTGGAGGAATTCGTCGGTGATGGTCTGGTTGGGGTCATTGGGGCATTCGGAGTCCTCGCTCCAGGCCGTCGAGACGACGGCGTGGCCGCTTTGCTCGAAATTCCCGAACTCGGCATCCCACCGGCTGATGCTTGCGCTTTCACTGTCATTCGCGACATAGCTGAAAGGGTGGACGGCGTAGGCGGAGTTGGACGGCATGCCGCTTGGAACGGTGAACCCATCGAACCCGAAATCGACTCCCTGGCCGTTGAAGAACAGCACGTTGTTCGGGGCCAGCGAGCGAAGGTACTGCCCGACGGTGAGCATGCCCTGATCGGGCTGCGCGTTGCAGCCCGTCTCCCATGCGGCCCAGTCCGGCTGGGTGTAGCTGCCGAGCTGGCAGGCGACCGATGCGTCCGGTTCGTTGAAGATGCCGAGGATGATGCCCGGGTCGCTGGTCAGAGCCGGGTCGAGGATCTGCTTCCAGGCCTGTTCGGTGTGGATGTCGGGAAGCTTCTGCATGTTCCCGTTCTCGTAGGGGGTGCAGCCGTATCTCTCGGCCTGCATGTCGACGATGACCATGAGGCCGGCGGCGCGGGCCTGTGCGATGACGCTGCGCGCCATGTCCGTGTAGCTCGACAGGCCGTGTGCGTATTCGTATTGCAGCGCGCCCTGGCTGACGTGGATGCGGACCGTGTTGGCATGCCAGTCCTGAACCATGGCCTGGAAGGATGCGTTGTAGGCCAGACCGGGCAGTGGCGGCGCAGTCAGCGCGGCCTGGGCCTGCTCGAGCCATTGAACCACTTGTGCACTCAAGGGGGTGGCCAGCGGGCACAGCGTGGACGCGTAGGCTTCGGGATAGAGGACGCCGTCGGTGTTGAAGCCTTCGGGGACGAATGGCGTGTCGGTTCCGGCGACGACGAGCCGTCCCGAGACGACGGCTACGCCTGCGGCTTGCGTGGCGAAGGTGGCCGAGACGGACTGCGCCTGACGCATCGTCACGGTGCAACTCGCGTCCCATCCGCTGCAGGCGCCGCTCCAGCCCGTGAAGAAGTAGCCGGTCACCGGCATCGCCCGCAACGTCACCTGACTGCCCGGGCTGAACGTGCCATCGCAGGAACTGCCGCACGCGATGCCGCCCGCGCTGGACGTCACGCTGCCGTTGCCGCTGGTGCTGACCGTCAGTGCGAAAGTCTGTGTCGACGTCGCTGTCGGCGATGCGGACGAGCCGGCGCCCCCGCCGCCGCATCCGCCGATCAGCGCGGCCGAGGCGATCATCACGAAGCAGAGCAGGCCGCGTGCCGCGCAGCACGTGCGCAGTGGGTTGATCGATAGTCGCCGGGCCATCCCATCTCCTCCAGGCGTGGATCCAGCACCCGTGCCCCGCAGCGGCTGCGCCAAGGGATGCGCGCAGCCGCGGCGCGTGCATCGCGCCGGGTTCAGCGGACTTCGAGTGTGTGCTGCGTCCAACGCTTGACACCGTCGCGCAAGCCGACAGGGCGTCGATGCAGGCTTGCAAAAGTTTGCAACTTCCTGCGCTGCATCGGATGGTCTTCGAATGCATCGCGCGGCAAGGCCGTGGGAGGCAGCGCCTGCCGGCGCGCGAGCGCATCAGGTTCCCGGCCAGGGCAGCAGCACGACCTTTCCGCCGCGCCCGCCGGCATCGATACGAGCGTGCACCTCGCGCGCGCAGGCAAGCGGCAGGCGCTCGACGACGATCGGCTGGATGGCCCGATCGCGCAACAGTTCGAAGAGCTTTGCCATGTCGGCCAGAAATTGCTCGGGGTGTGCCGCGCGCCGGGCGGTGATGTTGTAGAACACCGCGTGACGAGCGCCGAACAGGCCGCCGAAGGCGCCCCGGATCTTCAGGCGTGCAAGACCCAGTGCCGCCGATGCCAGGCTTGCCGCACCCACCGCCATGTCCTGCGCCCCGTAGCCGACGAGCAGTCCGCCCCGGGCGAGGCAGGCCAGGGAGCGGGCGAAGTGCGCGCCGCCGATGGCATCGAAGGCCGCATCGACTCCGGCAGCGCCTTCGGCGTGCATCGTGAGCCGGCGCACTGCCGTGACGAAGTCGCCGGCGCGGTAGTCGATCGCCAAGCCACCCAGACGCTCGACCGTGGCCATGTTGGCCGCCGAACAGGTGCCGATCGCCTTCAGCCCCAGGAGCCGCGCCAGATCGAGCATCGCCGTGCCGACCGTGCCCGATGCGCCGACGACCAGGATGCTCGCTCCCCGGTGCAGGCGGCGGTAGCGGGTGAGCATCTGGTAGGCGCTCAGGTAGGCCAGGGGGATGCAGACCGCCTCGGCGGGGTCGATGCCGTCGGGAACCGGCGCGAGCCACCGCGCGGGTCGGATCGCGTACTGCGCGTATCCGCCGACGACGCAGAGGTCGGCGACCAGCTGGCCCTTGCGCACGGTTTCCACGCCGGGGCCGCGCTCGTCGATGATCCCGACGATCTCGTAGCCCGGGGTGAAGGGCAGCGGGCCCCGGAAGTGCGGGTAGTGGCCGCGTCGGATGAAGGTATCGGTGAAGCCGGTGCCGGCAGCCAGCACCTTGATCCGAACCTCCCCGGGGCCGGGCACGGGAATCGTGGGCTGTTGCGCAAGCTCCAGAACCTCGGGGCCGCCGAATTGCGCGACACGGATATGCTGCCAGGACATGCCGGGAGGATAGTGCTCGAGCCTTGCTCCCTCATGCGCCGGTTCCGCGCACGGCCCCGGGTTCCAGTGCTAAGGTGGGAGCCCAAGCCTCAGAAAGGACGCCCTATGGCCAAGCCCAACTACCCGTTCGAAAAGCGCCAGCGCGAGCAGCAGAAGAAGCAGAAGAAGGCCGAGAAGGCGCAGCGCAAGCTTCAACCCCCACCGGCTGCTCCGGGCACCGACACGCGCAGCAGCTCCTGAGGTCGACGACAGGCGCGGTGGCTCCGGGCCTCCACGCCTGCGCGCCGCGACGGGCCTTCCCCCGGCGTCGCGGAATGGAGCTCACGCCAGCTGCGCGCGCAGAAAGGCCACGTTGGTGACCAGGCCCGGAAGCAGCCACTGGAACAGCCGCGCCACCGTGATGACTTCGTCCAGCGGGGCGTCGGCAGCGGCGGCCTCGCGCAGTGCCCGACCGCGCAGCCCCGCCGGGTTGGGCAGTGCATGGGCCACCCGTTCGAGCACGCCGGCATGCAGATCGTCGCAGATCTGCCGATAGGCGTCGCTTCGGACATGCGGCGCAAGCTGGCGCCAGGCCGTGGCGAAGTAACTCGGCCAGCGCGCCAGCGCGCGGTAGTCGGTGTTCACGAAGGGCAGGCCGAGGCAGCGCTGGATGTCCGCGTACAGCGCGCGCGTCGGCGCATCGGCATGGTGGGCTTCCATCAGCACCAGCGTGGTGCCCGGCCGAGGCCCGTGGCGGCCCTCGAAGGGCGTCGCGTCGCCCGCGCCCTCGAGCTCGCAGCCCTCGAGCAGCAGGCGGGTGATGCTGGCGATCAGCAGATAGGGCTGGTTGCCGTGGGAGAAGATTTCCAGCAGGTCGCGGAGCTGTTGCAGTTCGCGCGGGGCGTAGCCCAGCGCGCGCAGCGCCGGCACCAGGCCCGCGGGCTGCAGGCGCAGCGCGGCCTGTTCGGCCTGCGCGCGCACGCCGCGGCAATGCTCGACGAAGGAGGCGCTGCGCACGATGGGCTCCAGGCCCTGCCACAGCACGCGAAAGAAAGTCGGGTAATGCGCGTAGGCCATGGTGACCACGCCCATCCAGGGCACCTGCAGCGCCTGCTTCATCGCTGCGTAGGCTGCGGCGCGTTCGCCGTCGACCAGGTACTCGGGCAGCGGGTGCAGAGCGGGGCAGGGATCGGGAAGCAGGCGGGGCAGCAGTGGCTTGGGCATCCGGGTCTCCATGGGGCGCGCGCGCAAGCTCGCGTGCAGCGTGAGGGAATTTTCTGTACTATTCGTTCCATTATTCGCCGCAGGAGCTGCGGTGTCCAGGGACGGCAAGCTGGTACCGCGCGCCGCCACCCGGAACTTTTTTTGCTTGAAATGGAATGATCGTTCCAATACGCGCATGCCGCGCGCCCATCCGCGCCTGAAGGCGCACACCACCAGGAGAAGACCATGACCCACACCATCGCCAGGCTCGACCTGCCCGCGCAGACCGTCGCCTCGACCACCGGCAAGGCTCGCGACATGCTCGAGACCTCGCAGCGCAACCTCGGCTTCGTGCCGAACATGTACGCCAATATGGTCAACTCCCCCGGGCTGCTGCAGACCTACCAACTGGGCTACGAGCTGTTCCGCAACGAGAGCGGCTTCACCCCGGTCGAGCAGGAAGTCGTGTTTCTCAGCATCAGCCGCTACAACGGCTGCACCTACTGCATGGCCGCGCACAGCATGATCGGCGACAAGATGTCCAAGGTTCCCGCCGACGCGCTGGCCGCGCTGCGCGAGGGCAAGGCCCTGGCCGACGCCAAGCTGCAGGCGCTGGCCACCTTCGCCACGATCATGGTCGAAAGCCGTGGCACGCCGACGCCCGAGCAGCTGGCGGCCTTCAAGGCGGCCGGCTACACCGATCGCCACGCGCTGGAAATCGTGCTGGCAGTTGCAGTGAAGACCCTGAGCAACTACACCAACCACGTTTTCCACACCGAGACCGACGCGGCCTTCCAGGGTTATGCCTGGACTGCCCGCAGCTGAGCGGTTCGCCCGGGCGGCCGCCGGCCAGGGCTGATCGGCGTGCCCCAGCCCTGGGCCGGCTCAGCGACCCAGGGTGTAGAACTCGTCGTTCGGGCGCATGCTGGTGACGTTGGCCATGCGGTTGGACAAGCCGAAGAAGCCTGCGATGGCCGCGATGTCCCACGCGTCCTCCCTGTCCAGCCCATGCGCCTGCAAGGCTTCGAAGTCGCCCTCGTCGACCGCCCAGGACTGCGCCGACACCTTCATCGCGAAATCGAGCATGGCCTTCTGGCGCGGGGTGATGTCGGCCTTGCGGTAGTTGATGGCGACCTGCTCGGCCAGCTGCGCGTGCTTGGCGCGCACGCGCAGGATCGCGCCATGCGCGACCACGCAGTACGGACACTGGTTGGCGTTGCTCGTCGCCACCACGATCATTTCCCGCTCGGCCTTGCTCAGGTTGCCGCCCTTCTTGTCCATCAATGCGTCGTGGTAGGCGAAGAAGGCGCGAAACTCGTCGGGCCGATGCGCGAGCACGAGGAACACGTTGGGAACGAAACCCGACTTCTCCTGCACCGCGAGGATTCGCTGGCGAATGTCCTCTGGCAGATCCTTGTACTCGGGAACGGGGAATCGGCTGATGTCGGGGTTGGTGGCGGTCATGGGGGCTCCGTGCCAGGCAAGAGGGCGGGGCGCGCGGGCGCGCACTCCATGCCGCGGCATTGTGGCACTGCGCGCCGGCCCGGGGCGATGGAAGCCGCAAGCGCTGCGTACCATGTCGCAGCGCTTGTTCGCGCCGCAACGCGCGGCGCCGTCTTCCGGAGTCCCCTTGATGTCCCATCCTTGGTTCGTGCTGGTGGATCTGCTGGGAACGGCGGCCTTCGCCCTGAGTGGCGCTTCGGCGTCAATGGAATCTCGGCTCGATGCCTTCGGCGTGGCCGTCGTCGCCTACGTCACGGCCTGCGGAGGGGGCATCCTGCGTGACCTCTGCCTGGGGGCCTTGCCGCCGGCGGCCATCGCGCAGTGGCGCTACGCCGTGGTGGCGCTGCTGGCCGCAAGCCTGGCGGCCTGGTCGCGCTCGCTGCTGGGTCGTCTCAGGCACCCTGTGCTGCTGTTCGACGCCGTCGGCCTGGGCTTCTTCGCCGTGACCGGCGCGCGCAAGGCAATGCTCCTGAGCGGCAACGTCGAGGTGGCCGTCATCCTGGGAGTGGCCACGGCCGTGGGTGGCGGGCTGCTGCGCGACGTGCTGCTCAACCGCGTACCGGTCATCCTGCAGCGCGAGATCTACGCTTCGGCGGCGCTGCTCGGCGCCGGCGTGGAAGTGGCGGGGCAACTGCGCGGCTGGGAGCCGGGGGTGGCCCTGTGGCTGGGCGCCGGCGCCTGCGCGCTGCTGCGTTTTCTCGCGCTGTGGCGGCATTGGCGCCTTCCGGTGCCGGGCGTGCGTCCCTAGGAGTCTGGGCGCGGCAAGCGGAGCTACGATAGGGGGCCCGCCCGCATCCGCTGCGCGGCCGGTGGTTGCATCGGCGCGCGCTCCTGCGGGGTACCTGCCCAAGCGAAATGCCACGAGCTTCCCTGAACACCTCGCACAGCCCGAAGCTTGTCGGCGCGCTGCTTGCGGGCGGCGCGCTGATGATGAGCCTCATCGCGATGCTGGCCGGGGCGTACTTCCTGTCGCACAGCCGTTCCGCCTACGAGGCGCGAGCGGCGGACTCGACGCAGACGATCGCCCGCATCCTGCAGCAGAACATCGCCGGCGAGGTCGGGCGTATCGACCTGATCCTGCAGATCACCGCGGATGATCTCGAGCGCACCCTGCGCAGGGGGCGCGCCCTCGAGTCCCCAGGCGTCGACGCCTTTCTCGAGCGCCAGCGCCTGCGTCTGGTTCCGGGATGCACGCTGCGCGCCACCGACGCTACGGGGCGGGTCATCCTCGGTACCGGCGTGCATGCTGCGACTGCTGCAAGCTGGGCGGATCGCGCCTTCTTCCGTGCCCTGCGCGCAGCGCCCGTCAGCCGACTGTGGGTGAGCAACCCCATCATCGGCCGGATGTCGCACCAGCCCATCATCGCCTTCGTGCGTCGCTACGACGACGCGCAGGGCCGCTTCGCCGGCGTCGTCTCGGTGGCCGTGCCGGTCAGCTATTTCACCTCGCTGCTAAGGCAGGCATCGGTCGGGCCCCACGGCATCGTGCTGCTGCGCGACGCGAACGATGCGTTCATCACGCGCGTTCCTCCGTCGAGCAATCCGAACGAACGCCTGGGCAAGCAACGCTTCTCGCGCCAGCTCCACGAAGCCATCGCGTCGGGGCGACCGACGGTCACCTATTTCGCCGCGAAGACCGGGGACGGCATCGCCCGCATCGAGACCTACCGCCGTCTGTCGGTCGTACCCTTCAGCCTGATCGTCGGTCGTGCGCAGGAGGACTACCTGGCGCCCTGGCGGCACCAGTTCGCCTGGGTGGTGGGCTTTCTCGCCGCGTTCATGGGTCTGAGCGCCGTCGGCGCGTGGCTGATCTGGCGGCAGATGAGACTCTCCGATCAGGCCGGCGAGCAGGCGCGCAGCCTGCTGAAGCACGCCAGCGACGGGCTGCATGTGCTGGACGAGTCGGGCCGCCTGGTGTTCGTCAGCGACGAGTTCTGCACCATGCTCGGCTACCCGCGGGAGGAACTCATCGGCAGGCACGCGTCGTTCTGGGACGCGCGCCTGTCGCCGCAGGAGCTGACGGCCGCGGTGTCGCGGCAGTTCGCTTCGTCGGCGCGCAGCCAGTTCGAGACACGTCATCGCCGCAGGGACGGCAGTGCATTCGCGGTCGAGATCTCCGGCCGCCCCCTCGACATCCTCGGCCGGCGCCTGCTGTTCAATTCCTCGCGCGACATCACCGAGCGCCACGCGGCCCAGCAGCGGGTGGCGCAGGCACTCGACGCCCTGCGCGAATCGCAGGAGATCGCCGGGATCGGAAGCTACAGCCTGGATATCGAGCGCGGGTTGTGGGAGAGCTCCGACATGCTGGATCGTCTGTTCGGCATCGGCGCGGAGCATGACCGTTCGGTCGCTGGATGGCTGGCGCTCGTCGCCCCGGAAGACCGGCAGATGATGGAGTCGTATTTCGCGCGCGACGTGCTCGGGGCGCAGCGGGACTTCGATCTGGAATACCGCATCGTGCGGCCCTCGGACGGCGCCTTGCGCTGGGTGCACGGGCTCGGGCGCCTGCAGTTCGACGCTTCGGGCCGTCCGTGCAGGATGCGCGGAACGATCCAGGACATCACCGAAAGGCGGCAGACGCAAGAGACCTTGCGCGAGAGCGAGGAACGCTTCCGCGCCCTGGTGGAGCAGTCGGTCGTGGCCATCTACATCATCCAGGACGGTGTCTTCAGTTACGTGAACCCCGGATTCGCCAAGCTGCACGGATTCGCCTCCGCGGAGGAGGTCATCGGCCGGGTTCGGGTCGCGGATCTGGTCAGCCCGGGGGATCGCGATCTGGTGCGCCGGAACATCGAGCAGCGTCTGAGTGGCCAGACCGAGCAGACGCATTACAGCTTCACCGGCCTGCGCCAGGACGGTACCCCGATCCAGATGGAGGTCTTCGGCTGCATGTCCGTCTACCAGGGCAGACCCGCCGTGCTGGGCATCGGCCTGGACGTCACCGAGCGGCGCAAGGCCGAGGAGGATCTGCGCATCGCGGCCACCGCCTTCGAGGCACAGGATGGCATCATGGTGACCGATGCCGAGGGGGTCATCCAGCGGGTCAATCGTGCTTTCACACGCCTCACGGGCTATGAGGAAGCCGAGGTGGTGGGCAAGACTCCCGCGTTCCTGCATTCCGACACCCAGGATGCCGCGTATTACGCGCAAATGTGGGAGACGATCGCCCGCGACGGATTCTGGCAGGGGGAATTGATCAATCGGCGCAAGGACGGCGCCCTCATCACCGAGCGCCTGACGATTTCCGCGGTGGCCGATCCGCTCGGCAAGGTCACGCACTACGTGGGATCCTTCGCGGACGTGACCGGTGAGCGTGAAGCTGAATCGAGAGCCGAGAGACTGGCCTACTTCGATGCCTTGACCGAACTGCCCAACCGGAGCCTTTTGTACGACCGCCTGGATCACGCCCTGTCGCGCAGCGCACGCAATCAGGAGTACTGCGCGATCCTGTTCATCGACCTGGACAATTTCAAGCGCGTCAACGACACCATCGGCCATCACGCGGGCGATCAGCTGCTGATCCGCGTGGCCCGGCGCATGCGCCAGACGGTTCGCGAGGAGGACACCGTGGCGCGCTTCGGCGGCGATGAGTTCGTCGTCGTGCTGGAGAAGCTCGGCAGCGATCGCCACAAGGCCGCGGTGCAGGCCGGCCATGTCGCCGAGAAGCTGCGCCTGTGCATGACCGAGGCCTTCGACCTCGACGACCAGCCGTTCTACAGCAGCGTCAGCATCGGCGCCACCTTGTTCCGCGGCGGCGCCGATTCGGCCAAGAGCATCCTGATGCACGCCGATCTGGCGATGTACAGGGCCAAGCAGGATGGCCGCAACGCCCTGCGCTTCTTCGAGCAGAGCATGGAAGTCGAACTGGCCCGGCGCACGGCGCTGGAGGCCGAGCTGCGCGTGGCTCTGGCACGGCGGCAGTTCATCCTGCATTACCAGCCGCAGTTCGACCGCGCCGGGGTGGCGATCGGGGCCGAGGCCCTTGTACGCTGGAACCATCCGACGCGCGGCCTGCTGCTGCCGGGCGAGTTCATCGCCCTGGCCGAGGAGACGGGAATCATCGTGGAGCTTGGCCAGTGGGTGCTGGATGCGGCCTGTGCCCGGATCGCCGCCTGGTCGGCCGCCGAGCTGACGCGGGATCTGGTGCTGGCCGTCAATGCCAGCGCCCGCCAGTTCGCGCAGGCCGACTTCGTCGACAAGGTTCGCCAGTCGGTGCGCAGCGCCGGGGCCGACCCATCGCGCCTGAAGATCGAACTCACCGAAAGCACCGTGCTGGACAACGTCGCCGGCGCCTTCGACAAGATGCGCGCACTGAAGGCCTTGGGCATCTCCTTCTCGCTGGATGACTTCGGCACCGGCAGTTCCTCGCTGTCCTACCTGACCCGTCTGCCGCTGGATCAACTCAAGATCGACAAGTCCTTCGTCGATGACCTGCCGCAGGATGCCCAGGATGCCATGGTCGCGCAGACGATCATCGCGATGGGCAAGGGGCTGGGCTTGAACGTCGTGGCCGAGGGCGTGGAGACACAGGCCCAGTGGGCGTTCCTGATGGAGCATGGCTGCGACGCCTTCCAGGGCTTCCGTTTCGGCCGCCCGATGCCGCTGGACGGATTCGAATCGCTGCTCGCGCAGCGGCAGCAGGCGAGCTGAATGCGCAGGCGCCGGTCACCGCAACGGCTTGCGCGGGCCTGCGCGCTGAGCACGCGCTGTGTCTTTGGCGTATGATGGGGGCGTTGATATGCACAAGACCATCCGCTCTTAGGTCTTTCTACCCGCTCCGGCGTTCTGCCGGCGGTCGAGTCGAATCCCCTGTTGAAGATTTTCTTGGCGTCTCTTCGCTGGGAGCGCTGTTGCGCCCGGCAACTTCAGAAGGAATTCGATATGACGACCGAAACCGGTACCGTGAAGTGGTTCAACGAAGGCAAGGGCTTTGGCTTCATCGCGCCCGATAGCGGTGGCAAGGATCTCTTTGCCCACTTCAAGGAAATTCAAGGCAGCGGCTTCAAGACGCTGACCGAGAACCAGCGCGTGCAATTCGAGGTGGTGCAGGGCCAGAAGGGCCTGCAGGCATCGAACATCCGCACGCTGGACTGACCCAGGCAGCACTGCCGGATGTCGGGCTCCCCCGGCATCCGCCGATGAAAGCGCGGCACTTGCCGCGCTTTTTTGTTTGGTGCCGAAGGAGCTGATCGTGAACAACCTGCAAGAGGCCACCGAGCGCATCTGCGAACTCAAGGGCAGCCTCATCGCTCTGGACGCCCTGGTGCCAGCAGTCATCCAGGCCCTTTCCGCAGCGACCCGCGCGCAGCTGATGCATTCCTTCGAGGCCCATGCCGAAGCGGCGCGCACGGTATTGTTGTACGCGGACGTCTCCGACGTCGTATTGGCTACCTTCGAGCGTGACGTGGCGCGCCATCGCGCCCTGGTTCTGGCGAGCACGGAAGCCGCCGCGCCAACCCTGGCCGATACGCTGCTGCTGGCGACGACCTGCATCACCACCCACGCACCGTCAGGCGTGCAGACGCAGGCCACCGGGTTCTTCTTTCGCCATGCGGATCGTCTTTTCCTGGTGAGCAATCGGCATGTCTTTGTCGATGCTGCGAACGCTCACCGCCCGGACCGGATCGAGTTCGGCGTTCATCTCGATCCACTGGATCTGACCAAGCACACCGTCGTCTCGCTGCCGCTCTATCGCGAGAATCTGCGGCAGTGGCGCGAATCCAGCGACCGCGGGGTGGACATCGCCGCGCTGAAGATTCCCGCGGGCAGCCTGCCCGCCGGCGCCTTGCTGCAGGCTTTCGACGAAAGCCATCTCGAAGTGCGCGGCGAACAGGTGGTGTCCGGCGACGCGCTCACGATTGCCGGCTTTCCGTCGGGCTGCCACGACACGGTTCACCATCTGGCAGTGGCACGCAGCGCATCCATCGCGTCGGCCTACGGCGTGCGCTTTCAGGGCCAGGGCTGCTTCCTCACGGATGCTCGCCCGTACCCTGGCAGCAGCGGGTCGCCGGTCGTGCGGCGACGCCTCCATGCGGGTGGATCGGCGCCGTCGTGGCAGTTGCTCGGCGTGCAGTCCACGCGCAGGGACATGCCTACGCGCGACCGCGCCGGGCAGGGATCGCCGGCGCTGCATTGCGCCTGGTATGCCGATGTGCTGCTGGATCTCAGCGCCGCCCTGTGCCCCGCTGCTGCGGTGGGTCGCACTGCAGCGGGCTGAGCCGGTTCCAGGGGCCGTGCACGGCAACCCCCGGGCACATCAAGTCGGGCGGCTGCGGGCCCTTGCGCGCGGGCACCATCCACGCCACGATGCATGGCGTGCGGCAGGCCGATTCGATTGTCTTGGCGTCCTCCGGCGAGAGGATGATCCGCAGCAAAGCGCACACGGGATCTCCCTGTGGGTGTCGTCGGTTCTGCCGCACCCAAGCCCGGGAAGCCGCGGCGCCCGCCCGAGCGGGCGAGCAGCTCATCGGCCCGCGCATGGTGCCGTGCGCAGGCCGGGGCACCGTGAGAACCCACAGCCTGCGGGAATGCGCCCATGCAGATCGAACCAATCATCAGTTTCGTCCATGTCGACGTCAGCGATGCGCTGGAAAGCAGGATCCGCGCGCGCATCGCGCATCTCGACCGTCTGTTCCCCAACCTCGGCGCCTGCCGGGTGACGGTCACGCGTGACGACAGCCATCGGCACCAGGGGCGCCACTACCACGTGCGCATCCACGTCACCGCGCCGGGACACGAGCTGGAGGTGGATCACCAGCGGCCGAGCCACGAGGGCGCGGAGGATCCTTATGTCGCGCTGCGCGATGCCTTCGATGCCATGGATCGACGTGTCGAGGATCTGGCGCGCACGATGCGCGGCGACGTCAAGACGCACCTGGCCCCGGCGCACGGGCGCGTGGCCGAAATCGACCCGGCCGCCGGCCGCGGGCGGATCATCGCCGCCGACGGAAGCTCGCTCTACTTCCACCGCCATGCGGTTCTGGGCCAGCGCTTCGACGAATTGCGAGTGGGCAGCGAGGTGCGCTTCGCGCAGGAAGCGGGCGAGGATGGCCCCCAGGCCAGCAGCGTCGCGCCCGTCGGCCGGCACCACCTGGCCGATGTTCCGGGCCAGGGCACGGGTGATCTGGAGGGCCCCGGCGCAGCGCCGCCCGCCGCCCGGGCGGATTGACCGGCGCCACGACCGCCCGCTGGGAGCGTCATCCCGGCCTTGTCGCGTATCGTTACGACGAGCGTCGTAAGATGGCCGCATGCCGAATTTCCGCCTGCCGGCCGACGATCTCGAGTATGCCGTCCTGCGCTGCCTGTGGGATCTGCGCAGCGCCTCGGTGCGCGAACTGCACGAGCGCGTCGGCGCGCCCGAAGGCCTGGTCTACACGACGACGGCCAAGGTCGTGGATCGGCTGCGGGACAAGGGGTTGATCGAACGCCATCGGCAGCGCGGCGCCTTCGTCTACACGCCGTGTATCCAGCGTGGCGTCGTGGAACGCGCGAGGGCGCGGCAGCTGCTGACGCGCTTTCTCGGACCGGGCCCGCATGCGCCGGTGGCGGCCCTGGTGGATGCGGTCGACGACATCGACCCCCGGCTGCTCGATGCACTCGAACTGGCCATTCAGGCCCGCAAGGGGACGGAGCATGGGACGTGAGACGCTGCTGACGCTGCTGATCGTTCTGTTCGGCGGACTGGTGATGCAACCCCTGGCGCTGCTGCCGTGGCGCCTGCGGCCCGACGCCACCCCGCGCCTCGCCGAACGCCGCGCCTGGGCGCAACTCTGGGCGCCGGTTGTTCCCATGCTGCTCGTCGGCGCCTGGCTGTGCGGCTGGGCCCTGCGCGAGCCCGACCCGGTGCGCACCCGTTTCGACCACGGCATGATCATCGGCGCGAGTCTGCCTTTCGCGGTGCTGGCCCTGCGTGCCGTGTTGCGCGCGGCATGGGCGCTGGTGCGCGAACCCGCGCATCTGCCCGTCTGCACGGTCGGCCTCTGGCGCCCCCGGGTGGTCGTCGATCCTCTTTTCGCCCGCCAGCTCGACGAGGGGCCGCTTCGCGCCGCGCTGGAGCACGAGTGCGCGCACGCGCGACACCGCGATCCGCTGCGCATCTGGCTGGGCCAGCTGGCCGCCGATCTGCAATGGCCCTGGCCGCGGGCGCATCGCCGTTTTCAGGCATGGCTGGAATGGCTGGAGCACGCGCGGGACGACGAGGCCCGCGGCCACGGCGCGTCGGCCACCGATCTGGCGGCGGCCGTCGTCGCCACCGCGCGACGCCTGCCCCCGATGCGGGCCGTCACGCGTGGCGCCCGCCTGCTTCCAGGCGAGGCGGCCCTGCTCGGTGATCCCCGGCTGCTGGCCTCGCGCATCGAGCGCCTGCTGCAGCCGCTGCCCGAAGGCTGCGGCCTGTCGGGGCCATCGGGCTGGAGCGATGCGGCCGCGCTGATCGTGCTGGGCCTTGTGCTGTGCGCCGCGCTTGCGCTGGGCGCCGCCTACGGCAACGACTTCCTCCATCCCTTCCTGCTGTGGACACGAAGCGCCTGAAGCCCGCCGCCGCTGCGCGCGGCCTGCGCGCGGCATCCTGGATGCTTGCCGCGGCCTGCCTGCTGGGGGCGCCAGCTGCGGCCTGCGCGGCGCAAGCGGCACCCCGATCCTGGCTGACCGTGCAGCAGCGCCCCGTCGCGCAGGTGTTCCACGCCTATGGGCGGGTAGAGCCGATTGCCACCGTACGGTTGCGCACCGCCGAGCCCGGCACGATCGACGGCCTGCAGGTCGTCCCGGGCAGCGCCGTACGGGCAGGCCAGGTGCTGGCGCGCTTGCGCGGGCCCCGCATGCGCGTCCTGCTGGTGGCGGATGTGCAGCATCTGCACGCGGCTCGCGCACGCGAGCGCGCGGCCCGGCGCGAGCTGGCCATCGCGCGCCGACAGGTCGGCGCGGAGCTCGCCACGCGCCAGCAGCTGGACGCCGCGCAAAGCGCGCTGGCCGCGGCGCGTGCGTCGACGCGAAGCGCCGCCGCGCGGCTGCGGGCCGCGCGTGCGCTGCAGGCCGTGCGCGCGCCGGTGTCCGGCACCGTCCTGTCGGTGGAGGCGGCCGACGGCGAGCAGCTGCCGGCCGGGCAG
>JAJZEC010000087.1 GCA_021805825.1 Pseudomonadota bacterium | reverse complement strand
GGCCGAGCATATCGCGTGGGCGCTGGCGCAGCCCGCAGGGGGCGAGGGCGCCGCGGCGCAGCCGCCGCTGCCTGCCCACGCGCCTGCCCATGCGCCTGCCCACGCGCTTGCCCACGCGCTTGCCCACGCGCTTGGCCGGCCGCCGCTCGCGCCGTAGCATCGCGGCATGCCCCCGACCCGCACCCACCGCCTGCGCGGCGACCTCCAGGTCAACGACCCGGCGCAGCGCTGGGACGCGGTGCTGCGCCTGCCCTTCGGCTGTCTCGGGGTGCGTTGCGACGGGCGGCAGTTGCTGCAGACCGAATACCTCGGACTCCAGGCCGGCGCGGGTGCCGGCGATGCTCTCGAAGGGGATACGGCCCTCGCGCAGCGCGCGCTGCTGCGGCGGCTGCAGCAGTGGCTGCTGGCCTATTGCGCCGACCCCTCGGTCCCGCCGCCGGATCTGCCGCTGGGCCCGGGAGGAACGCCCTTCCAGCGCCGGGTGTGGCAGGCCCTGCGCGCCATTCCGGTCGGCACCGTGCTCAGCTACGGCGCCTTCGCGCGCCAGCTCGGCAGTTCGGCGCGGGCGGTGGGTCAGGCCTGCGGGGCCAACCCCTTCGCGCCGCTGGTTCCCTGCCATCGCGTCGTCGCCCGCGACCATCTGGGCGGCTTCGCCGGCAGCCGCGACCCGGGTGGCGAATGGCTGGCGATCAAGCGCTGGCTGCTGCGCCACGAAAACGCGCTGCCGCTGCCCGGGCGGGGGCCGACGGGCGATGGCTGAGGCGGCCGTGCCGCCGCGCCGTGCCAGCGATGCCTGGCCGCCGGCGCCTGCCGGCTGCGAAGCCGCGATCGACGCCTTCTGCGATGCCCTCTGGCTCGAGCAGGGGCTGAGCCCGAACACGCTGGCGGCCTACCGCAGCGACCTGCGGCTGTTCGCGCGCTGGCTGGCCGCGCAGGCGCGACCCGCGCTCGAGCAGGCCGCCGAGGCCGAGGTCATCGACTACATCGCCCAGCGCTACGCCGGCAGCAAGGCCAGCGCCTCCAACCGCCGTCTGGTGGTGCTGCGGCGCTTCTACGCCTGGTCGGTGCGCCAGGGACGGCGTGCCGACGACCCCACGCTGAAGCTCGAGCAGGCGCGCCAGCCGGCGCGGCGTCCGGCCAGCCTGAGCGAGTCGCAGGTCGAGGCGCTGCTCGCCGCCGCCTGCGACGGCAGCGCGCTGGGGCTGCGCGACCGCGCGATGCTCGAGCTGATGTACGCCAGCGGCCTGCGCGTCAGCGAACTGGTGGGACTGCGCATCGACGACCTCGGGCTCGACGAGGGTGTCGTGCGGGTGGTCGGCGGCAAGGGCGGCAAGGATCGCCTGGTGCCTTTCGGCGAGCAGGCCGCCGAATGGTTGCAGCGCTACCTGGGGCAGGCGCGGGCAGAGTTGCTGCGCGGCGGAGTCAGCGCCTTCGTGTTCGTCGGCGCGACCCGCGGCGGCAGCCCGCGCGGGTCGCGCGCCGCGCTCAGTCGGCAGATGTTCTGGATCCGCCTGCGCGCTCTGGCGCGCCGCGCCGGCATCGACACCCCGCTGTCGCCGCACACCCTGCGCCATGCCTTCGCCACGCATCTGCTCGACCACGGCGCCGACCTGCGCGTCGTGCAGCTGCTGCTCGGCCATGCCGACATCTCCACCACCCAGATCTACACCCATGTCGCCGGCGAGCGCCTGCGGCAACTGCACGCCCGCCACCACCCCCGCGGCTGATGCCCCTCGCGCCGATGCAGCACGATTTCTGGTCGACCCTGATCCTGCTGTTGCTGATCCTCGATCCCTTCGGCAACCTGCCGGTGTTCCTGGCCGTCACGCGCCGGCTGCCGCGCGGGCGCCGGGCCTGGGTCACGCTGCGCGAGACGGCCATCGCCTACCTGGTGCTGCTGGCCTTCATGGCCGTCGGCGCGCGCTTCCTGCGCCTGCTCGGCCTGGAGCAGGCCTCCTTGCAGGTGGCCGGCGGGGTGATCCTGCTGCTGGTGGCGATCCGGATGATCTTCTCGGGATCCGAGGGGCTGTTCGGCGAGCAGGTCGGCGACGATCCGCTGATCTTCCCGCTGGCTGTGCCCCTGCTGGCCGGGCCTTCGGCGCTGGCCGCGGTGCTGCTGCTCAGCGTCGGAACCATGCAGCAGGTGGCGCTGCGCGTGGCCGCGCTGACCACGGCGATGGCTCTGACCGCCGCGGTGCTGCTGCTGGCCGAGCGCCTGTTCTCCCTGCTCGGCGAAGCGGTGGTGCGCGCCGCCGAAAAGCTCATGGGCCTGCTGGTGTCGGCGATCGCGGTGGATATGCTGCTGCGCGGCCTGGCGAGCTACTTCCAGCGGCGCTGAGGACGGCGGCGCTGCGCTCGGGCCGCGCGCCGCGAAGCCCGGAGGCAACCGCCAGCGCAGGCAGCCTTGCGGCCGATGCCTTGCGGCTCCTTCCCGCATCGGCTGCCGGTGGCGATCAATTCAGCAGGAACAAACCACCTCCGAGCGTCTTGGCAGCCTCCTCGGAGTATCCGAGCGCGCCATAGAACTTGCCGTCGCTTCGCAGTCCGACGCCGTCGATCGGGACGTAGCCGATCTCGGCGAGCGGCGTGAGATCGGCGACCACCTTGCTGGCTCCGGTCACGGGATCGATGCGAAGCACCGCGCCGCGCGCATGCTGTCCTTCGCCTCGGTGGTGCAGAACCGTGTAGAGGGCGCCATCGCTGGCCAGGCGCAGGGTGCCTCCGGAGGGCAAGCCGGCGCCTGCCCACTGCTCGGGCAGCGAGGCCACGCGCCGGACGCCCACGGCTCCGGAGTCTGCCCGGCGATCGATCTCGAGCAGCGATATCTGCTGCCGGCCCCCCTCCTTCGACGCGGCCAGGCCGACGAACACCCTCTCCGCGATCTCGACGACACCGGCAAGCGGCGTGGCCTGGAGTTTGCCGAAATCGGCGACCAGGGCCACCTCTTGGGTGTGCACGGCGAAGCGGAAGACACCGCCCCCCTGGCCGTCCCCGGAGCAGCCAGTGCGTGGGGCCTCGTTGCGCCGGAGCGTCGTGGCGGCCGCTCAGGCGGCCCGCTGTGCGTTGGGACTTCTTCGTTGGGGCATTCATGGTCGAAAGCATCTTCGTATGGGGCTTGCAGCGTGCCCCGGGGAATCCTGGAGCGACTCTGGATCGCGGTGGCGGATCGCTCGCAGTGTGGATTCCCGCATGAGAATGCAAAGAATGAAACAAGACAAGACGGTCGCAAGCCCGAGTCACGGAGTGCTTTCAGCACACTCAGGTGGCACTCACGAACGACTTCGTGCGCCTGAAAACCGCCCGGCGCCGCCCACGCCGCAACGCCCCGCGCGGAGCATGGGAATGCGGCAAGGGCCGTGGTGGCGGTCGTCGTGGTGCGGGGTGCTCACGTCTCGGCGCTCGCCCGCGGCACGGGCTCAGCCGAACACGAACACCGAGCCCGCGCTTGGCCCGCCGCTGCTCGTCGCACCGTAGAAGCGGCCGTCGCTGCCCAGCAGCAGGCCGCCCATGGGCACCGTGCCGACGGTGGTGGGGTCGGCGCTGAATCCGTACAGCACCCGCAGTTGCTGGTTGGAGGGGTCGAAGACGTACAAGGCGCCGTTGCCACCATCGGCGTAGGGGAGCAATCCGTACAGGCGGCCGTCGCTGGCTTGCAGCAGGGCGCCTGTGCCGAGGCTCGATTTCGAGGAGGGCGGCAGGGCGGCGGCTTGCGTGACCGCGGCTGATCCGCCGGCGGACGGGACGAGCACCTGGAACAACAAGTTCTGGCCGGGAGTCGCTCTCGATCGCGCGATGCCGTAGAACACCCCGGGCGCGGTCTCGACGACCCCGGAGGACGGCGTGGCGGCAAGCACTTGCAGCGTGGCGACCGTGCGCACCTGCCCGGTGCCCGGGTCGAAGCGGAAGATCCCGCCGGGAGAACCGCTCTTGCTGCCGCGCGCCGCGGTGCCGTAGATCCCGCCGTCGGCGCTGAGGAACAACTGCCCGCTGGGCTCGCGAAGCCCGCCTCCGCCCGTGGGCGGAAAGGAATAGACGGTGCTGAAGGCCCCTCCCGGGGCGATGCGGAACAGGGTGCCGGTGTTGTTGGCGCCGCCCGAGCGGGTCATGCCGTAGAAGTCGCCGTCGGCCGTGCGCACCAGTCCCGACGAGGGGGTCGCTCCGTCCTGGCCGCCGGTGAACCCCAGAAAGGAGTGCAGTACGCTGTAGGTGCCGTCAGGCGCCAGCCGGAACACGGCACCCAAGTCGCCGGCGACTGCCACGCCCGGGCTTACCCCGTACAGGCTGCCACCGCTGCCGAAGGCCAGGCGATAGCCCGGCCCCACCCCTTCGCCCGCCGCCTGAAAGGAATACAGCATGCTCGACCGGCCTTGCAGGTCGATGGCGTAGATGCCCCCGACCCCGTTCGCGCCCCCGGACGAGGCGATGCCGTAGAGCCTGCCCTGGGGGCCCTGGGCCAGCGGGCCGGACGGGGAGAGCGCATCCGCCGGGGTGGCGGCGAAGTCATGCAGCACCGTCATCGACGCCGGCTGGCACACGATGCGGATCGTGGAAACGTTGGCGGCGGCCGTGCCGCTGCCGTCGAGCACCACGCAGGTGCGTGCCGGAGGCTGCTGATCGATCGTGACCGCGTAGGGGGCGCCGGCGGGCACACGCTGGGCGAACACAAAGGGCCCGGGGGAGCGCAGTTGCAGGGCATCGCTGCCGTTGTTGAGCAGCCCGAGGACGCCGTGAAAGACATCGCTGCTGCCGCCGATGGCGAACAGCGAGGCCGAGCTGACGGTTCTTCCCCGTGGAATCGCGGGCGTCGACCTGATTCCAGCGATTCCAGCGGGGGGCGGTGGCCTGCTCCCGCCGCAGCCCGCGAGAGCCAGACAGCCCGTGGTCGACAACAGCAAGAGACGCAGCGATGTGTGCATCATGCAACGATTCTCCATGTGTGCATCCTCCGGGCGGCGCGCGGGGCTCACTCGACGACGAACAAACCCCCGGCGCCGCGGCCGTGGTACGAGAGCGATTCATCAGTGATTTTTCTGAAAACCATGAATCCCTCATGCGGCATTCGACGATCCTTGAAATACCGGATGTGCAGGTACCGGCCGGAATCCTTGATCGGCAGCGCAAGGCCCGGCCCTGGTTTTGCTGTTGCGGCCCGGAACCTCAATCGATGGCGAACACCGAACCGTTGTTGTCCGTGGTCACGCCGTAGAGCCATCCGTTGGAGCCCAGTCCCAGTCCCCAATTCGGCTGTTTCGACGTGCCGCTGGCGTTGGCGAAGTCGTAGACCACGGCGAGCTTGTTGGTCTTCGGGTTGAAGCTGTACACGGTGCCCGTGTTGGTCGCGCTGCTGCCGGTACTGCTCACCCCGTACAGCAGGCCGTCGCTGGCCTGCAGCAATCTGCCCGACACTCCGCCGAAGACGGGGTTGGACGCGGGGCTTCCGAGCAGGGTGAAGGTTCCGTTCGTCGCGTTGACCTGGAACAGGCCGCCGTTGGCCGGCTTGCTGAGAACCCCGTAGAAGTTGCCGTCGCTGGCCTGGATCACTCCGTTGCAGGAAGCTGCTCCTGCAATGGTGGCGGAGGAGAAGTCCTTCTCCTTCCCGGTGCTGATGTTGAACTGGAAGACCCCGCCGTATCCTTGCGTGCCGCCGCTCGCCGCGGTACCGTAGAGATTGCCGTCGGCAGCCTGGATCAGCGGGCCTTCCGGGCTCAGCAATCCTCCGGCGTTTCCGCCTGTTCCGGCTGGAAATGAGTAGACGACTTTGTAGGCATTTGTCGGGCTGAGCCGGAACAGGGTGCCGGTTCCGTTGGCTCCACCGCTCAGCGTGGCACCGTAGAAGTTGCCGTCGCTGGCGAGCGTCAGGGCGATGGGTTCCTTGGCCCCCGGAGTTCGACATCCCCAGCCCCGAAACGGGAGTTTTCGGGGGGCGCTGTCCATATGAATCAAGGATTTACGCGCGTTTTTCACGGGTCGCTTGTAGTGGCAACTATGTAACGTATTTGT
>JAJZEC010000036.1 GCA_021805825.1 Pseudomonadota bacterium | reverse complement strand
CCGGCGAGCAGGCAGCGGAGCCGGCGCCCGGCGACGGCGCCCGCGCGACCATCCCCGGTCTGATCGACCCGATGCAATGGTGGGGTGTGGTCAGCGAGCAATTCGGCAAGCTCGCCACCGAGGCCTTGCGCGAAAGTCCGTGGCCGAAGATGCAGCCCGCAGCCGGGCGCCAGGCCGAAGCCGCGTCGGGATCCGGCTCCGGAGCCGAACATGCTCCCGCGCCACGCTCCCGCGCCGCCGCCCGAAGCACTTCGCAGCCGGCGCGCAAGGCGCCGGCGCGCCCGAAGGCTCCCGCCGCCGCGGCACGCAAGCGCCCGGGCCGGGCCTGAGCGGCAGAGGCGGGCGCGGGGTGGCGGTGGGCTGCTAGCATCGGACGCTCCCCCGGCGGCCGGTCAGCCGTGCCCGCCGAGGAGGAGCAGAGCTTCCGGATCACCGCGATGCGTTTCATCACCGCCCACTCTTCGTCGCCGGACTGGCCGCAGGCGCTCGACGCCATCGCCGGGCAGGTCGCGGCCGCGCGTGCGCGAGCCGGAACCGTCACGCGGCCCAACCTGGGCTTGGTGTATCTGCAGCCCGGACTCGCACCCCCGGGCCCGCGGCTGCTGCAGGATCTGCGCGCGCGCCTCGGGGTCGCGCACTGGGTTGGCGCCGAGGTGGCGCATGTGTTCGCCGGCGCGGATCAGGGCATCGTCGATGCCTCGGTGGGAGTGATGCTGTTGCAGCTTGCGCAGCGCGACTTCCGCGTGTTCTCGGGGCTTCAGCCACTTCCGGCCGTGTCGCGCGGCTGGCGCGGCGCGCACACGGCGCTGGTGCATGGCGATTCCGGCGAGGACGAACTCGATGAACTGCTGGCGGAGCTGGGTGCGCGCACCGCCAGCGGCGATGCCTGGGGTGGGGTGCTGGCACCCTGCGGCAGCCTGCAGCTGGCCGATGCGGCCCTGCGCGGCGGCGTGTCCGGGCTGGCCTTGTCCTCCCGCGTGAGCCTGCTCGGGGGTTTGAGCCAGGGCCTGCAGGCGGTCGGCCCGGCGCGTACCGTGACCCGCTGTGCCGACAACGTGGTCTATGCCCTCGACGGCCAGCCCGCGCTGGGCGCGCTGCTCGACGACCTCGGGCAGGCGCGGAGCGAGCGCGAAGACGAGCAGTGGCGCGCACTGGTTCCCAGTCTGCGCGAGGTCGTCGTCGGTCTGTCGTGGCCGCAGCAGACGCCCCCGGGATCGCCGCAGTCGGCGGTGTTGCGCGGGCTGATCGGCATCGATCCGCGGGCGCAGGGCGTGGCGCTGGCCGCGGAGCCGCAGCCGGGGATGCGCTTGCGCTTCTGCCGTCGGGAACAGCAGGAATCGCTGCGCGACCTGTTGCGCCTGTGCACCGAGGTGCGCGAGGACATCGAGCAGCGCCGACAGGTGGTTGCGCAGGCCGGCCATCGACACGCCACGCAGCCCATGCGCGGCGCGGTGTTCATCAGTTGCGCCGGGCGCAGCGAGGCGGCACATCGGGCCGAGCGCCAGTTGGTGCGCAGCCAGCTCGGCGACGTGCCTCTGCTCGGCTTCCGGGCCGCGGGCGAGGTCTCGGGCGGCGCGCTGCATGCCTACAGCTCGGTGCTCCGGGTGTTTGCCTCCGACCCTTCAATGTGAGCGCTCACTTTCCTGGTGAGCCTCTTTTTGTCGTTCAGCCGCTTCTGCGCAACAGTTCGATCAAACCGTTGAGTTCCTCCAGCGAGTGGAAGTCGACGCGGATCTGACCGCGCATGCGCTCGCCCGCTCCCCGGGCGTGGATGTGCACCGGGGCAGCCAGGTGCTCGCCGAGTTCGTCCTCCAGGCGCAGGAGATCCCGGGCTTGCGGAGGCGGGCTGGCTGCGCGCGCGGCCGCCGGCGGGCGCTGCGCCTGGGCGCACAGGCGTTCGGTGTCGCGAACCGACAGGCGTCGGGCATGCACCTGCTGCGCGGCCTGCACTTGCGCGGCTCCGTCGAGCGCCAGCAGCGCGCGCGCATGGCCCATCTCGAGATCGCCGGCCAGCAGCATGTCCTGCACCGCGGGAACCAGGCGCAGCAGGCGCAGCAGGTTGCTGACCGCGGCGCGGGAACGCCCGACGGCCTGCGCCGCCTGCTCGTGGGTGAAGGAGAACTCCGCGATCAGTCGCTGGATGCCCTGAGCCTCCTCCAGGGGATTCAGATCTTCGCGCTGGATGTTCTCGATCAGCGCCATGGCCAGCGCGGCGTGATCGGGCACCTCGCGCACCAGCACCGGAACCTGGTCAAGCCCGGCCAGGCGCGCGGCGCGGCTGCGACGCTCGCCGGCGATGATTTCATACTGCCCGGACGGCAGCGGACGCACCAGGATGGGTTGCATCACCCCCTGGGCCTTGATGCTTTCGGCCAGTTCGAACAGCGCGCCTTCGTCCATGCGGCTGCGCGGCTGGTAGCGCCCGGCCACCAGGGACTCCAGAGGCAGCGAGGAGATGGCGGTGGCCGAGGTGATGTCGGCGCCGCCGGCGCCGAGCAGGGCGTCGAGGCCGAGGCCGAGGCCCTTGCGCCTTTTCGGCGGCGGGGAGGCCGGGGGTGTGCTGGCGGGAGCGTTCATGGCGTGGCAATGGGGGAGCCGCGGGATCCGAGGGCATGGGCGGAGACGCGCCGCACCAGTTCCTCGGCGAATGCGATGTAGGCCTGGGCGCCGCGGCTGGCGCTGTCGAACACCACCCCCGGCATCCCGTAGCTGGGGGCCTCGGCCAGGCGTACGTTGCGCGGGATCACGGCGTCGAACACCTTGGCACCGAAATGCGCCCGCAGTTGCTCGCTGACCTGCTGCTGCAGCGTGATGCGGGGATCGAACATCACCCGCAGCAGTCCGATCAGCAGCAGATCGGGGTTGAGCTTGGCGTGCACCTGGCGCACCGTGTTGACCAGGTCGGTCAGGCCCTCGAGGGCGAAGTACTCGCACTGCATGGGCACGATGACCCCGCGCGCTGCGCACAGGGCGTTGAGGGTCAGCAGGCCGAGCGCCGGCGGCGTGTCGACGAGGACGAAATCGTAGTCGGCGTGGAGCTCCTGGAGCAGATCCTTCAAGCGGTGCTCGCGCCGCGGCTCGTCGACCAGTTCGACCTCGGCGCCCGCCAGTTCGCGGTTGGCGCCCAGTACGGCATAGGCTCCTTGCGGGCTGGCGCGCAGCGCCTGGCGAGCCGGGGCGATGCCCAGCAGGGCCTGGTAGACGCTGGGGCTGAGTTGCCGCTTGTCGACTCCCGAACCCATCGTGGCGTTGCCCTGGGGATCGAGGTCGACCAGCAGTACGCGCTGGCCGACGCGCGCCAGGCCGGCGGCCAGATTGACCGCGGTGGTGGTCTTGCCGACCCCGCCTTTCTGATTGGCGACACAGAAGACCGATGCCATCATGAAATCCTGGAAGCGTGGGAAGTCGACGCAGGGTATTCGATCCACACCACGCAGCGCCTGGCGTCGAGCCCGGGAACCTGCAGGGGCTCGACATGGTGCCGCAGCGTCGGCCCGAGCGCCTGCAGCTCGGCCTGCGGGTCCTGCCCCTTCATCACCGCCCAGGCTCCGCCGGGCAGCAGCAGATGCTCGCTGATGCGCACGAGTTCGGCAAGCTCGGCGACCGCGCGGCTGACGATGCAGTCGACCCCCGGCAGGCGTAACTGCTCGGCGCGCGCGTGCTCGACCTGCACCTGGGGCAATTGCAGCAGCGCGGCCACCTGGCGCAGGAACGCGCACTTCTTCTGCACCGCCTCGACCAGCACCAGTTGCCAGTGCGGGCGCATGATCGCCAGCACCAGGCCGGGCAGGCCGCCGCCCGAGCCGAGGTCGAGCACCCTGTGCGGCGCGCGGCGATCCAGCGCGGGCAGCAGCGCCAGACTGTCGGCTACATGCAGGGTGAGCATGTCGCCGGGGTCGCGCACCGCGGTCAGGTTGTAGACGCGGTTCCATCGTTGCAGCAGCGCCAGGTAGCGCAGCAGTTGGTCGCGCTGCGCGGGGCTGGCCTGCAGGCGCAGTGCATCGAGCACCTGCGCAAGTCGGGGTGCCGCGGTGGGCTCGGTGGCGTGGAGGGGCGCGCCGCTCATGGGCCCGGCGCCTGCGGCGCGGCCGCGGCCGGGCGCTCGTGGCTGCCGCCGGCGGGCAGGCGGCGCTTGCGCAGGTGCACCAGCAGCAGCGAGATGGCCGCCGGCGTGACTCCCGAGACCCGCGAGGCCTGCCCCAGGGTCTGTGGGCGCGCGCGGCCGAGCTTTTGCCGCACTTCGAACGACAAGCCCTGCACCGCTGCGTAGTCCAGATCCTGGGGCAGCGGCTGGTGCTCGTATTGGGCCGCGCGCTCGACGTCGAGCTGCTGGCGGTCGATGTACCCGGAATACTTGATGCTGATCTCGACCTGCTCAGCCTGCTCCGGGGTCAAGGGCTGGGCCGGGGCGAAGCGGGCGTCCAGCGCCTGGGTCAGGCGCGCGTAACCGACCCCGGGGCGGCGCAGCAGATCCTGCAGACGGTATTCGCGCTCAATCGGCTGGCCGATGAGTTGCTTGGCCTCGTCGGCAGGCAGGCTATGGGGCTGCACCCAGGTGTCGCGCAGGCGTTGGCGCTCGCGCTCGATGGCGTCGCGCTTGCGGCAGAAGGCATCCCAGCGGGCGTCGTCGACCAGACCGAGGCGGCGGCCGGTTTCGGTCAGGCGCAGATCCGCGTTGTCCTCGCGCAGGCTCAGGCGGTATTCGGCCCGGCTGGTGAACATGCGGTACGGCTCGCTGACCCCCTTGGTGATCAGGTCGTCGACCAGCACGCCCAGGTAGGCCTGCTCCCGGCCCGGGCACCACGGAGCCTCGCCGCGTACCAGCAGGGCCGCGTTGGCGCCGGCCAGCAGGCCCTGGGCCGCCGCTTCTTCGTAGCCGGTGGTGCCGTTGATCTGCCCGGCAAGGAAGAGGGAGCGAATCGCCTTGCTTTCCAGCGAGGACTGCAGGCTGCGCGGATCGTAGTAGTCGTATTCGATCGCGTAGCCAGGCCGCAGCAGATGGGCATGCTGCAAGCCGTCGATGCTGCGCACCAGGTCGAGCTGCACGTCGAAGGGCAGGCTGGTGGAAATGCCGTTGGGGTAGAACTCGTGGGTGTGCAGGCCCTCGGGCTCGAGAAAGACCTGGTGGGCGTCCTTGCCGGCGAAGCGGTGGATCTTGTCCTCGATGCTCGGGCAGTAGCGCGGGCCGATGCCTTCGATGACCCCGGTGTACATCGGGCTGCGGTCGAGTCCGCTGCGGATGATGTCGTGGGTTCGGGGGTTGGTGTGGGCGATCCAGCACGGCAGTTGCCGCGGATGCTGCGCGGCGTCGCCGAGGAAGCTGAACACCGGGACGGGATCGAGATCGCCGGGCTGCTCCTGCAGGCGCGTGAAGTCGATGCTGCGACCGTCGATGCGCGGTGGCGTGCCGGTCTTCAGCCGCCCCTGCGGCAAGCCGAGTTCGCGCAGTCGCCGCGCCAGCGATTGCGCCGAGGGGTCGCCTGCGCGGCCCGCAGCGTAGTTCTGCAGTCCGATGTGCACCTTGCCGTCGAGAAAGGTGCCGGTGGTCAGTACCACGCTGCGCGCGTGAAAGCGGATGCCGCTTTGCGTCAGCGCGCCGCAGACGCGCTCGCTGACG
Organism: Pseudomonadota bacterium; assembly: GCA_021805825.1. GTDB lineage: Bacteria > Pseudomonadota > Gammaproteobacteria > Burkholderiales > Burkholderiaceae_C > Thiomonas_A. The sequence continues at coordinate 35,825 of JAJZEC010000036.1, read as the reverse complement.
CCATCGGAGGCGAGCAGCAAGTCATCGACCGCCTGCTGGAAGATCCAGAGCCCGTGCTGGTTTTCCAGGCGCGCGCGGATCGCTGCCTTGTACAGCACGCGGTCGGCTTGTGCCCGGGTTGCCCGCACGGCCGGGCCCTTGCTGGCGTTGAGCACGCGGAACTGGATGCCGGCCTCGTCGGTGGCGCTGGCCATCGCGCCGCCCAGGGCGTCGATTTCCTTGACCAGATGCCCCTTGCCGATGCCACCGATCGAGGGGTTGCACGACATCTGGCCGAGCGTTTCGATGTTGTGGGTCAGCAGCAGGGTGGTCGCCCCCATGCGGGCGGCGGCCAGCGCCGCTTCGGTGCCGGCATGGCCGCCGCCTACGACCAGGACGTCGAAAATCTTGGGGTATTCCATGGTTCAGGGTCGCTGCGAGCCCTCGATTGTAGGCGGCGACGGTTGCCCGCGGCAGTGTCGCGCCGATGTTTCACGTGAAACACGGGAGACAAGCAGGATGTGACAAGGATCATGCTTTGGTGCTTGAATACTCGCTACAGTTCTCCAGAAATGGAAATTTCCACGCGCAGGAGCGAGTCATGAAAATCAATGAAGGCGGTCTGGATCGTGCGATCCGTGTGGTGGCGGGTGTGGCTCTGGTCGCGCTGTCGGCGACCGGAACCATCGGCGTCTGGGGCTATATCGGAATCATCCCCCTGCTGACCGGGATTGCCGGCTTCTGCCCGGCTTATGCCCTGTTCGGCATGAGCACCTGCCCGATGAAAGGCAAGGATGCCTGAAGCGGTTCGGCCTGGAGGTTCCACGTGGAACCTCCAGGCAGCGGATGCCGGGGCTCAAGCTCCGCCAAAGGCCTGCCAAGCGGTGCGGGCGATCAGCGCCAGCGCGATCACGATGAACATGCTGCGGATGAAGCGGGTTCCGCGGCGCACCGCCAGTCGGCTGCCGAGCACACTGCCGCCGACATTGCAGACGGCGATCAGCGCCGCATAGGGCCACAGCACATGGCCGCTGCTGGCGAACAGCAGCAGCGCGGCCAGGTTGCAGGCGGTGTTGACGACCTTGGCGCTGCCTGCCGCGTGCACAAAGTCGAAGCCATAGGCGCGCACGAACAGAAACACCAGCAGGTTACCGGTTCCGGGGCCGAAGAAGCCGTCGTACAGGCCGATCACTCCCCCACCCAGCACCGCGACCCAAAGCCCGCGCACCCGCGGCGCATGGTGCTGGCCCAGATCCTTGCGCATCAGCACGTAGCCCAACACCGCGGCCAGCACCACGGGCAGCAGTTTGCGCATGGCATGCGGCGAGATATGCGTGACCGCGTAGGCGCCGACGAGCCCGCCGGCAAATGCCGCCAGCGATGCCGGAAGCACCACAGCCCAGGGGAGTCGCACCCTGCGCGCGAACGACCACGCCGCCGCAGAAGTGCCCCAGACCGCGCCCGCCTTGTTGGTGCCGAACAGGGTCGCAGGCGCCAGGGTCGGGAAGGCCGAAAACAGGCTGGGAACCAGGATCAGGCCGCCGCCGCCGACGACGGCATCGATGAAGCCCGCGGCCATCGCGGCGAGGCCCAGGGCAAGCAGGGTGGAGTCCGCAAGCATTGCGTAGCAGGTGGAAGCAGCGGGGCGCCGGCATCGCGATCGGCCCCCGGTGTGCGCGAATCCGGGAAGCGACAAGAAAAACGCCAGATCCCCGCAGGGATCTGGCGTTGTCTGGCTTCGGCTGTTGCCGCCGAACCTCGCCGGGGAACACGCCTGCTGGGCGTGCGGGCCGGTCGGGTTGTCTCCTCGATGCTCGCTCCTGAATCCTTGTCACGGATCATGCACGCGACGCCGACATTATTCGGTCACCATCGCTGGTTGCCCACAAGGGAAAACCCGGGGATTTTCGCGCCTCCGCGCAACCCCGCGCCGCGCCTTCAGTGTCCGAGTCCCGGAAAGAGCTTGAGCAGCCCGTCGCTCATCAATTCGACCGACAGCGCGGCGATCAGCAGACCCATCAGCCGGGTCATGATGTTGATCCCGGTCTTGCCGATCACCTTGGCGATGGCATCGGCGGCGCGGAAGCTCAGTGCGATGGTCGCGGCGGCCACCACCCCGTAGAAGACCAGTACCAGCAGGGACGTCCAGTGCCGATTGCGGTCGGCGTAGACGATCACCGTGGAAATGGCAGCCGGACCGGTCAGCAGCGGTACCGTCAGGGGAACCACCGCGATGCTCTGACTGGCCCCCGCTTCGTCCAGTTCCTCCGGGGTCGAACGAAAGGCGGTCGGTGTGGCGTTGAGCATGCCGATCGCGGTGATCAACAGCAGCAATCCCGCGCCGACCTGGAACGAGGCCAGGGAGATGGAGAAGAACTGCAGGATGCGCGTACCCAGCAGCGCACTGATCGCAATCACCGCGAAGGACGAAATCGAACAGACAACAATGGTGCGTTTGCGCTGCTGCTCCGAGAAACCCTCCGTCAACGCAAGGAAAAACGGGACGATTCCCAAGGGGTTGATGATCGCCAGCAGTGCCACCAGCGGTTTGAGCCATTGCGCCGCTTGCGGCGCTCCACCGAGCAGGCTCACTGGACGAACCCCATGCGGTTGCCCCGACGGCCCGCCTGGCGCGGGAAGTCACGCGGCTGCAGTTCCTTGCGGCCGTCGAGTTTGGCCGCGCCGAAGGCAGCGTGCAGCAGCCTGCGCATTTCCCGCGGCCCGGCCTGCGCCAGCATGTGCAGCGACGAGGGGTCGAGCTCGGCCGGGAAGTCCAGTCCCCAGTCATGGCTGTCGCGCAGTTCGCGGTAGAGGCGGGACGCGATCGCGCATCGGCCCGCTTCGTCGGGGGCATCGATGCTGAACACCGCCAGGCGGTCGAGGATGGGCTCGGGAATCGAGGCCGCATCGTTGGCCGTGGCCACCCAGACGACCGCGCTGCAGTCGATCGGAACCTCGGCGAATTCGTCGGTGAAACGCTTCGCGGTGTCGTACTCGAGCAGGCTGTACAAGGCTCCCAGCGGGTCGTACTGTGCCGCACCGGCGGCCTTGTCGATTTCGTCGATCACCACCACCGGGTTGGCGAACTCCCCCTGCACCAGCGCCTCGAAGACCTTTCCGGGGCGCGCGCCCTTCCACTGCGAGGAAGCCCCGGACAGGATCCAGCCGGCGGTCAGTGCGTTCATCGGAGCCAGCGCCCAGCTGGTTCCGAGCATGTCGGCGACGCGGCGCGCGAAATGGGTCTTGCCGATGCCCGGCTCGCCGAGCAGCAGCATGGGCGTGACCTCCACCGGATCGCGGCTGTCGGCGGCCAGCGCGACGGCGCGCAGGATGTGTTCCAGGGGCTCGGCAAAATTGGGCATCTCGGCCTGCAGCGCGTCGCGATCGGGAAGGCTCGCCGGCTTGATCGCCAGGCGCTGCCCGCCCGCCTCGATCATCCGGGTGTAGGTGCTGCGCAAGGCATCCTGCGCATCCCCCGGCAGGGATTGCAGCTTGCGTTCCACATCCTCGACCGCATAGACGGCCTTGTAGGCGGCCATGGCCAGTGTCATCGTCGGCTCCTCGTCGGCTCCAGGCCGGGTTCGAACCCGGCATGAGCGCATGATGCCAGAGCCGAAGCCAGCCCGGCCAGTGCCGATGCCCCGCCCAGCCCGACTATTGTCGGATTTCTGCTCCGTTGAGGCGGCAGGCCGCGCGACCGTGGCGAAAGGCTCAGATCTCGATCTGCGTGCCCAGTTCCACGACCCGGTTGGGTGGGATGCGGAAGTAGTCGGACGCGTCCTGCGCGTTGCGGCTCATCCATGAGAACAGGATCTCCCGCCACAAAGCCATGCCCGGGATCTTCGACGGCACGATGGTCTGGCGGGCGAGGAAGAAGGAGGTCTCCATCAGATGGAACTCCAGGCCGCACAGCCGCTCGCAGTTCTTCAGCAGCTGCTGCATGTCGGGTTCGTCCTTGAAGCCGAAGCGCACATGCAGCAGGTAGATGCCTTCCTCCATCGGCGTCATCTCGATGCCCTGCTCGGGGCCTACATGCGGCACGTCGGCGGTCTGCGTGGACAGGAACACCACGCGTTCATGCAGCACCTTGTTGTGCTTGAGGTTGTGCAGCAGCGCGTGGGGCACGGTGGCTGCGTCCGGCGTCAGGTAGATCGCCGTGCCCTCGACCCGTGTCGGCGGATAGGTCGACAGGCTGTGCACGAAATCCTGCAGGTTCAGCGCGTGCTCCTGCAGTTGGCGCTTGAGCAGCCGGCGACCGCTCTTCCAGGTCGACAGCATGGTGTAGACCAGAGCCCCAAACACCAGCGGGAACCAGCCGCCATGGTCGATCTTCATCGAGTTCGAGGACAGGAACAGCAGTTCCACCAGGATCAGCGGAATGAACACCAGGTTCGCCCGTCGCGTCCTCCAGTTCCATCGCTGCGGTGCGACCATCCACAGGAAGATGGTCGTCGTGACCATGGTGATGTTGACGGCAATGCCGTACGCCGCGGCCAGGTTGTCCGAGCTGCGGAAGGCCAGCACCAGCGCCAGCACCAGCACCAGCATCGTCCAGTTGATGAAGGGAACGTAGATCTGGCCCTGGTTGCGCTCGTTGGTGAACAGCACGCGTACGCGCGGAAGGTAGCCCAGCTTGATCGCCTGGGTGGTCATCGAGTAGGCGCCGGAGATCACCGCCTGCGACGCGATCACGGTGGCCATCGTGGCCAGGATCACCAGGGGCCACAGTGCCCAGTGCGGGGCCAGGTAGAAAAACGGGTTCTTGCCGGTCGCCGGGTCGCTCAGCACCAGCGCGCCCTGGCCGAAGTAGTTCAGCAACAGCCCGGGCATCACGACGCGCAGCCAGGCGCGGTGGATCGGCGCGCGCCCGAAATGCCCCATGTCGGCGTACAGCGCCTCGCCGCCGGTCAACGTCAGGAATACCGCCCCGAGCAGGAACAGCGCCAGCTTGGGTTCGCGCACGAACATCTCGATGCCCCACCAGGGGTTCAGCGAGCGCAGCACCATCGGATGCCGCACCACGTGCGCCAGTCCGAGCACTCCGATCGCAGCGAACCACAGCAGCATGACCGGGCCGAAATAGGCTCCGACAAGCGCGGTGCCGCGTTTTTGCACCAGGAACAGGCCGATGATGATGGCCACCGTGATGGGCACCACGGCGTCCTGCAGCAGCGGCGTGGCCACCGCGGTGCCTTCGATCGCCGACAGCACCGAGATCGCCGGGGTGATGATGCTGTCGCCATAGAACATCGCGGCGCCGACGAGTCCCATCACCACCGCCAGCGTGCGCCCGCGTGAGGGCCTGGCGTAGCGGCGCAGCACCAGGGCCATCAGCGCCAGGATGCCGCCTTCGCCATCGTTGTCGGCGCGCAGCGCCAGCCCGACGTACTTCAGGGTGACGACGATGGTCAGTCCCCAGAAGATCAGCGACAGCACGCCGTAGACATTGGCCGGGTCGATGCCCAGGCTGTGCGCGGGGCTGAAGGCCTGCTGGAAGGCGTACAGCGGGCTGGTGCCGATGTCTCCGTACACCACCCCGAGGGCGCCCAGGCTCAGCGCGGTCATCGAGGTCTTGCTGTGCGATTGTTCGTCGCTCATCGCTGGGAGTCGTGCCGGGCGCGGGTGGCGCCGGCCGGCCTTCGAGTGATTGGGGCTGCCATAGTAGTTTGCTGCAGAGCAGCAGGGCGACTTTTCGTTGCCGATGGGCAACAGCGGGCCCTCTTGCTCTAGATCAAAACCCTTCAGGTATCACAGACCGATGATCCATCCATGAACCAAGTTCCTTCGATGTCGCTGGATTTCCAGCCCGAACTGATCAGGCGCTACGACGTTTCCGGGCCGCGCTACACCTCCTACCCGACGGCCGACCGTTTCCACTCCGGCTACGGGCCGCAGCAGCATGCCCGGGCGTTGGCGGAATGCTCGTCGGCAGCCGTGTCGCTGTACGTGCATATCCCGTTCTGCGAAACCCTGTGCTACTACTGCGGCTGCAACAAGATTCCCACCCGCAACCACGCGCGCAGCGCTCCCTACCTCGATCAGGTCGAGCAGGAAATGCGCAAGGTCGCCGGACTGCTCGGCCGTCGCGCCGCGGTGCCCCAGCTGCACTGGGGCGGGGGCACCCCGACCTTCCTCGACGACGCCGAGACCACGCGCCTGATGGAGGCCACCCGAGAGCACTTCGACCTGCAGGCCGGCGGCGAGTTCTCCATCGAGATCGACCCGCGCAAGGTCGGCGCGCGCCGGGTCGAGCACCTGGCAAGCCTGGGCTTCAACCGCATGAGCGTCGGGGTGCAGGACTTCGACCCGGCGGTGCAGCAGGCCGTCAACCGCATCCAGAGCTTCGAGGAAACCCGCGAGGTCATCGACGCGGCGCGCAGCAGCGGCTTCGAGTCGGTCAGCGTGGATCTGATCTACGGCCTGCCCCGGCAGAACGCCTTCAATTTCGCCGCCACGCTGGAGAAGGTGCTGGATCTGCGGCCGCAGCGAATCGCCCTCTACAGCTACGCGCACCTGCCGGCACGCTTCGCGCCCCAGCGGCGCATCCGCGAGGAGGAACTGCCCACTCCGCAGGCCAAGCTGGTGCTGCTCGGGCTGGCCATCCGCCGCCTGGCGCACGCCGGCTATGTGTACATCGGCATGGATCACTTCGCGCTGCCTGACGACGAGCTTGCGCGCGCGCAGGGGGAGGGCCGTCTGCACCGCAACTTCCAGGGCTATTCCACCCAGGCAGAGCTCGACCTGCTGGCCTTCGGCGTTTCGGGAATCTCCAAGATCGGCTCGCATTATGCGCAGAACGCCAAGACCCTGGACGCCTACGGGGCCGCGCTGGCGGCCGGCGAGCTGCCGGTCGAGCGCGGGATCACGCTGGACGCCGACGATCTGATGCGGCGCGAGGCCATCCAGCGCCTGATGTGCGACTTCCACCTCGACCTCGGGGCGCTGGCCGCGCGCCATGGCGTCGACGACCCGCAGCAGCGCTTCGATGCCGACCTGCGCCGCCTGCAGCCGCTGGTGCAGGCCGGCCTGCTCGAGCTTGACGATCTGCGGCTGCTCGTCACCCCGCAGGGCCGTCTGCTCGTGCGGGTGATCGCGATGCAGTTCGATCGCCGGCTGCACGACGCCAGCGCGCAGCTGCAGGCGCCGCGCTATTCGAAAGTCATCTGAACGCCGGCGAAGGCCCGCTGCAAGGCCTGGCGCAGCGCCTCGTCGATCGCCGGCAGGCGCGCACGCAGCTCCTGCAGGCGCTGCGCGTCCGGGGCGCGCTGCGGCGCCGCCCACACCGCGAGCGGCCAGTGCGCATCCCACTCCCAGCGCGCGATCAGGTGCCAGTGCAGATGCGGCACCAGGTTGCCCAGCGCGGCCAGGTTGAGCTTGCGCGGCTGCAGGCCCCGGCGCAGCTCCTGCTCGAGCAGCGCGAGGGCGTCGCAGCAGGCCACGCGCTGCGGCCGCGGCAGGTCGCTGAACTCGGCCACGTGGCGGTTCCACACCAGGCGCCAGGTAGCAGGGTGCAGGGGCTCCTCGGCGCGGATCAGGCGCATCCACGGCGAATCCCACACCGGAACGCCGCCCGGCTGGCGGCACAAGGCGCAGCCGGGGTCGGCGGGGCTCACACCAGCACGCGCTCGATGCCGCCGGAGTTGGCCGCCCGCACGTAGTCGGGCATCCAGTCCGTGCCGAGGATCTTGCGCGCCATTTCGATCACGATGTAGTCGGCTTCCAGCAGCCCATGCTGCAGGTCGTTGCGGTAGCGTGAAAGGCCCTGCAGGCAGCTCGGGCAGGAGGTGAGGATCTTGATCGGGCCCTCGTGGCCCGCTTCGCGCAGCGCCTGCTCGTCGCGCTGCAGCTCCTCGGTCTTGCGGAAGCGCACCTGGGTGGAAATGTCCGGCCGGTGGATGCCCAGCAGCCCGCTCTCGCCGCAGCAGCGATCGGCCTTGCGCACCTGTTCACCCAGCAGCGCATGCACCGTCTTCATCGCCTCGCGCTGCTTGAGCGGGCTGTGGCAGGGGTCGTGGTAGAGGTAGGCCCCAGCCGCCTCGGCAGGCAGGCGCACGCCCTTCTCGAGGAGGAATTCGTGGATGTCGATGATGCGGCAACCGGGGAAGATCTTGTCGAACTCGTAACCCTGCAGCTGGTCGAAGCAGGTTCCACAGCTGACGATGACTGTCTTGATGTCCAGGTAGTTCAGGGTGTTGGCCACGCGGTGGAACAGCACCCGGTTGTCGGTGATGATTTTTTCCGCGCGGTCGTACATGCCGCTGCCGCGCTGCGGGTAGCCGCAGCACAGGTAGCCGGGAGGCAGCACCGTCTGCACCCCGACATGCCAGAGCATCGCCTGCGTGGCCAGCCCGACCTGGGAGAACAGGCGTTCGGAGCCGCAGCCGGGGAAATAGAACACCGCCTCGGAGTCCACGGTGGTGGTGCCGGGATTGCGGATCACCGGAACGAAATCCGGGTTCTCGATGTCCAGCAGCGCGCGTGCGGTCTTCTTGGGCAGCCCGCCGGGCATCGGCTTGTTGACGAAGTGGATCACCTGCTCGCGCAGCACCGGCTTGCCGGTGCTGGCCGGCGGCGCAGCGGTCTGGCGCCTGCCCAGCGCGCGCAGCATGCGGTAGCCCAGGTTCTGTGCCTTGAAGCCCAGACCGACCATCGCGCTGCGCGCGGCCTTGATGGTGCGCGGATCGGTGGCGTTGAGGAACAGCATGCCGGCGGCGCTGGCCGGGCGGAAGCTCTTCTTGCCCATCTTGCGCAACAGGTTGCGCATGTTCATCGACACATCGCCGAAGTCGATGTCCACCGGGCACGGCGATGCGCACTTGTGGCAGACCGTGCAGTGGTCGGCCACGTCCTCGAATTCCTCCCAGTGGTGCACGCTGATGCCGCGCCGCGTCTGCTCCTCGTACAGGAAGGCCTCGACCAGCAGCGAAGTGGCCAGGATCTTGTTGCGCGGCGAGTACAGCAGGTTCGCGCGCGGCACGTGGGTCGCGCACACCGGCTTGCACTTGCCGCAGCGCAGGCAGTCCTTCACCGAATCGGCGATCGCCCCGATATCGCTTTGCTGCATGATCAGCGACTCGTGCCCCATCAGTCCGAAGCTCGGGGTGTAGGCGTTCGTCAGGTCGGCCGGCAGCGTCGGGTCGCGCAGCAGCTTGCCGCGGTTGAAGTGGCCGTCGGGGTCGACATGCTCCTTGTAGCGCCTGAAGGGCGCCAGCTCGTCCTCGTCGAGGAACTGCAGCTTGGTGATGCCGATGCCGTGCTCTCCGGAAATCACCCCGTCGAGCGATCGCGCCAGCCGCATCACCCGCGCCACCGCGTCGTGCGCCGCCTGCAGCATGGCGTAGTCGTCGGAGTTCACCGGGATGTTGGTGTGCACATTGCCGTCGCCGGCATGCATGTGCAGCGCGATCCAGACGCGGCCCTTGAGCACACGCTGGTGCAGGGTGTCGAGTTCGGCGCGCAGCGGGGCGAAGGCCCCGCCGGCCAGCAGGGTGTGCAGCGGCTTGCGCAGCTCCTGCTTCCACGACGCGCGCAGGCTGTGCTCCTGCAGCAGGTGGAACAGGCTGGCGCGCGGGCTGCGGTGCAGCATCTGCATCGCGGCGGTCTGCGCCCCGCTGCCCAGCAGCGGGTCGGCCAGCCGTGGCAGCAGCTGCGACAGCGGGGTGTCGATGTGCTCGAGCAGGAAGCCCCAGCGCGCATGCACCATCGACAGCAGATCCAGCGCCTGCCTGCGCAGCTGCTCGAGATCCTCGCTGGCAACCACCGCTTCGCCTTCGCCGACTTCCTCGTTGTGCGCCAGCGCCCAGTTCCCGCGCAGCGCACGGTCGAGCTCGGCGGCCAGCTGCAGCTTGTTGCGCAGCGAAAGCTCGATGTTGATGCGCTCGATGCCGTCGACATATTCCCCCATACGCGAAAGGGGTATGACCACGTCTTCGTTGATCTTGAAGGCATTGGTGTGGCGCGCGATCGCCGCGGTGCGCTTGCGATCCAGCCAGAACTTCTTGCGGGCCTCCGGGCTGACGGCGACGAAGCCTTCGCCGACGCGCGCATTGGCCATGCGCACCACCTCGGCGGCGGCGCGCGCCACCGCGTCGTCGTCCTCGCCGACGATGTCGCCGAACAGAGCCATCTTCGGGAAGCTGCCGCGCTTGCTCTTCGGCGCGTAGCCGACCGCGCGCAGGTAGCGCTCGTCCAGGTGCTCGAGCCCGGCCAGGATGGCTCCGCCGGGGCGCTGATCCAGATACTGCTTGATTTCGACGATCGAGGGGATGGCGTCGCGCGCCTGGCCGAAGAACTCCAGGCAGAAGGTCCGGATGCGCGGGGGCATGCGGTGCAGTACCCAGCGCGCGCTGGTGATGATGCCGTCGCAGCCCTCTTTCTGCACCCCCGGCAGCCCGGCGAGGAACTTGTCGGTGACGTCCTTGCCGAGGCCGGCCTTGCGGAAGCTGGCGCCGGGTACCTCCAGCACCTGGCTGTCGAGCAGCGTGGTGCCGTCGGGAGCGAAGCGCCGGATCTCGAAGCGCGCCACCTCGACGTCGTGGATCTTGCCCAGGTTGTGCTCCAGGCGCGTGGCCTCGATCCAGCGTCCCTGGGCGTCGACCATGCGCCACCACGCCAGGTTGTCGATGGCCGTTCCCCACAGCACGGCCTTCTTGCCGCCGGCGTTCATCGCGATGTTGCCGCCGATGCACGAGGCCTCGGCGGAGGTCGGGTCGACCGCGAACACCAGTCCGGCGCGCTCGGCGAGGTCGGACACGCGCTGCGTGACCACCCCGGCGCCGGTGCGCACCGTGGCCACCGCGTGCCCCACCCCGGGCAGATCGACGGTCTCGATGTTGCCGAGTTCCTCGAGCTTCTCGGTGTTGATCACCGCGCTGTTCCACACCAGCGGCACCGCGCCCCCGGTGTAGCCGGTGCCGCCGCCGCGGGGCACGATGCTCAGGCCGAGGCGCACGCAGGCGCCCACCAGCGCGGCCATCTCGGTCTCGCTGTCCGGGCAGAGCACGACAAAGGGCACTTCGACCCGCCAGTCGGTGGCGTCGGTCATGTGGGCAGCGCGTGACAGGCCGTCGAAACGGATGTTGTCGCGCCTGGTGTGGCGGGCCAGTTCGCGCTGCGCCCGCCGGCGCAGCGCGGCCACCTCGTCGAACCACGAGGCGAATTCCCGCACCGCCTGGCGTGCGCGCTCGAGCAGGTTGACGACCAGCCGGTCGCGCGCCTGCGCGTCGGCGTCGGACGATTCCACGCTGCGGCGCCTGTCGATCTCCCGCAACCGGTGCCACAGCGCGTCGATCAGCGCGCGTCGGCGGCGTGCCGACTCCAGCAGGTCGTCCTGCAGGTAGGGGTTGCGCTTGACGACCCAGATGTCGCCCAGCACCTCGTAGAGCATGCGCGCGCTGCGGCCGGTGCGTCGCTGCCGGCGCAGTTGATCCAGCCATTGCCACGCCTCGGAGCCGAGCAGCCGGATGACGATCTCCCGGTCGGAGAACGAGGTGTAGTTGTAGGGAATCTCGCGCAAACGCGCCGGGGCGTCGTCTGCCACGGCCGGCACTGCCGGGTGATCGACCGCGTCGACCAGGTCATGCTGGGCTGGAGGGGCGTTCATGGCGTGGATCCAAAACACCATTGTAGGAAGCGCGGGGATTTCGCGCGGATCCACGCCGGGCTCGGCATGAGCCGGGCCGGCAGGCAGCGGTTCCAGCCGCCGATCAATCGTGGGCCGGATCGGCCGGCCGCGCGCGCATCGGCGCGTGGCGCGGCGGCGTCGTTCCGGTGTCGCTGCTCCTGTGCACCAGGAACTCGGCGGTCAGGTCGCTGCCATCGGAGAAGCGCAGGGTGACCGGGATGCGCTGGCCGGGCTTGATCGGCTGCTTGGCGTTGAGCAGCATCAGGTGGTAGCCGCCAGGCAGCAGGCGCACGCTGCCATGCGGCGGGATGGCGATGCGCTCGACTTCCTCCATCGTCGTGATGCCGCCCTTCTTCAGCGTCCGGTGCAGGGCCACGCTGCTGTAGTGCGCGGGGCTGTCGGCCCGTACCAGCGCCAGCGGCTGCCCGGTGTGGTTGTCCAGCCGCATGTAGCCGCTGGCCGGCAGGCCCGCCGGGAGCATGCGGATCCAGGGGTTGCGCACACTGACAGCCAGCGGCCCGGCTGCGACGGGGCCGGCGCTCAGACTGTACAGCGCGCTGCTCAGCGCAGCCCACAGCAGGGCCCCGCGCAGGATGCCGCGGCGCAGGTCGCGTTGCGCCTCGGCACCCTGCAGCCGCCGCGACGGGCAGTGCGCCCGCCGAGCGCACGGGGGTTCGCGGCGGGCTTGGAGGGGACGCGGGCTTTGCAGCGGGGAAGGTTGCATCGGGGGAGGTTGCATCGGGGGGAAAGGCATCGCCTGGTTCTCCTGAGGTTCGGGTCGGCCAGCCGCGGCGCTTCGCCGCCGCGGTGCATCGAGGCGCCGCCGTTCCGTGCCTTTCCCCCCCTGGCCTTGCCGGAGCGTGCGGATGCCGTCGTCCGGACGATGCTACCGAAGGCTCGAAGCCCGGAGCGGCAGCGCGGGCTTCCCGGCCTTTAGAATCCGAACATGCGCACGTCAATCACAACAAATAGCCGCGAGAACTACACGCGTGGCGGCGAATTGCAGGAACTGCTGCAGAAGCGCATCGTGCTTCTCGATGGCGCGATGGGGACGATGATCCAGCGCTTGCGGCTGGGCGAGGCGCAGTACCGGGGTGAGCGCTTCCGCGACTGGGGGCATGACCTGCAGGGCAACAACGACGTCCTCAGCCTGAGCCAGCCGCAACTGATCGCCGACATCCACGACAGCTACCTGGCCGCCGGGGCCGACATCATCGAGACCAACACCTTCGGCGCTACCCGCATCGCGCAGGAAGACTACGGCATGGCCGAGCTGGCCGATGCGATGAACCGCGCCGCTGCGGAGGTGGCGCTGCGCAGTGCGCGCCGCCACGCCAGCGCCGACAGGCCGCGCTTCGTCGCCGGCGCCATCGGGCCGACGCCGAAAACCGCAAGCATCAGCCCCGACGTCAACGATCCGGGGGCGCGCAATGTCGATTTCGAGCAGTTGCGCAGCGCCTATTACGAGCAGGCGCGCGCGCTGGGCGAAGCCGGGGTGGATCTGTTCCTGGTGGAAACCATCTTCGACACCCTGAACGCCAAGGCGGCACTGTTCGCGATCGACGAGTGGTTCGAGGCCAGTGGGGAACGCCTGCCGCTGATCATCAGCGGCACCGTCACCGACGCGTCCGGGCGCATCCTTTCCGGTCAGACCGTGCCGGCATTCTGGGCCAGCGTGCGCCACGCGCGCCCGCTGGCGGTGGGCCTGAACTGCGCGCTCGGTGCCGCGCTGATGCGCCCGTACCTGCAGGAACTGGCGCGCGTGGCGAGTGACACCTACATCAGCTGCTACCCGAATGCGGGGCTGCCGAACCCGATGAGCGACACCGGATTCGACGAAACCCCCGAGATCACCTCCAGGCTGCTGCATGAATTCGCCGCCGAGGGGCTGGTCAACCTCGTCGGCGGCTGCTGTGGAACGACCCCCGAACACATTGCCGCCATCGGCGGCGCGCTGCATGCGCAGCGTCCGCGCCTGTTGCAGCGCTCAGGAGCCTTTTATGCAGCTGTCGAATGACCCGCGCCCTCCGGCGCCCGCCCAGCCCGCCGCCGAGGTGCCGCGCGGTGCGGCATTGATCGAGCCGGCGGAGCCGCCGGCGAGCGAGCCGGAGCGGGTGTTCGCGGCCGCCGCGGAGTTGTTCGGCGTGCTGTCCACGCCGCTGCGCTTGCGCATCCTGCAGTCGATCTGCGACCAGGAGAAGGGGGTCAACGACATCGTCGCCGACGTGCGCTCGACGCAGCCCAATGTGTCGCAGCACCTGAAGGTGCTGTACCTGGCCGGAATCGTCTCGCGCCGCAGGGCCGGCAACAGCATCCTTTATCGGGTACAGAACCATCAGGCCATGCAGCTGTGCCGGCTGGTGTGCACGCAGATCGCCATCGAGCTCACCGATCCGCAGCCGCAGCCCCACGCCGACCGCCTGGCGCTGCGGCGCGGCGACTGAGCCTTCAGTTCCTGGGCGCGCGGCGCGCCGCCCCCGTCAGCGACGCCGCGTCCAGCGTGGGGTGCATGGCGGCGGTGACCTGGGACAGCATCGACAGCTTGTTGGAGGTCGAGCGCAGCTGCTCGGCCAGGCGCGAGGCCACGCCCAGCGCCAGCTTGGCCGCTGCACGCGGCGACTGCTCGACCAGCTCCTTCAGCTCCTGGCTGCTCAGCAGCGCGAGCACGACGTCGGTGCTGGCCACGCAACTGGCCGAACGGGGCGCGTCGTTGAGGATGCCCATCTCGCCCAGCAGGGCTCCCGGGCGGGCCAGCGAAACCACCAGGCCGTCACCCTGCGGGCCGTTGCCCTGCTTCTCGATCGCCACCTCGCCGTCGAGCAGCAGCATCATGCCGCTGCCCGGTGCGGGGTCGCCCTGGCGGATGAACGCGGTACCGGCCGGCATGCTGCGCACCTGCATGCGCTGCGCCACGGCCAGCGCCTCGCGGCGCGACAGTGCAACCCAGGTCGGCATGCGCAGCAGCGCATCGACGATATGCGGCGTCCAGCGCGCCAGCTCGGGGCTTTGCGGCGGGGTGCGGAAGCGTCTGAACAGGGACACGAGGGCTTGCCTAGAATCGCGGTGGGTGGAATTGTCGCATTGCGCCGCCCGCCGCCCGCAGTTGTCCTCCTGCGGCCCGCGCCACCCTTCGCCCCTTTCCGTCCCCCACCGCCTTCCATGACCGACTCTCCCGCCGGCCGCGCCGCCGCCAACCCTCCGCTGGTGCTCGCCGGCCTCGAGCCCCTGGTGATCGGCGAGGACGCGCTGTTCGTGAACATCGGAGAACGCACGAATGTCACCGGCTCGAAGGCCTTCGCCCGCCTGGTCCTGGCCGGGGATTTCGACAAGGCCCTGGCCGTGGCCCGGCAGCAGGTGGAGAACGGCGCGCAGATCATCGACGTCAACATGGACGAGGCGATGCTCGACAGCCGCGCCGCGATGGTGCGCTTCCTCAACCTGCTGGCGGGCGAGCCCGACATCGCCCGCGTGCCCGTGATGATCGATTCCTCCAAGTGGGAGGTCATCGAGGCCGGGCTGCGCTGCGTGCAGGGCAAGGCGGTGGTGAACTCGATTTCCCTCAAGTCGGGCGAGGAGGAGTTTGTGCGCCAGGCCCGGCTGGTGCGCCGCTACGGCGCAGCCGCGGTGGTCATGGCCTTCGACGAGCAGGGGCAGGCCGACACCCTGCAGCGGCGCAAGGACATCTGCGCGCGCGCCTACCGCGTCCTCGTCGAGCAGGTCGGCTTCCCGCCCGAGGACATCATTTTCGACCCCAACATCTTCGCCATCGCGACCGGCATCGAGGAGCACGATCACTACGCCGTGGACTTCATCGAGGCCACGCGCTGGATCAAGGCGCAGCTGCCGGGCGCGAAGGTCTCGGGCGGGGTGAGCAACGTGAGTTTCTCCTTCCGCGGCAACGACGCGGTGCGCGAGGCCATCCACACCGTGTTCCTGTACCACGCGATCCGCGCCGGCATGGACATGGGCATCGTCAATGCCGGCCAGATCGGGGTCTACGACGAATTGGATCCGCAACTGCGCGAGGCGGTGGAGGACGTGGTGCTCGACCGCCGCGCCGATGCCGGCGAACGCCTGGTGGCGCTGGCCGAGCAGGTGCGCGGCAGCGCGCGCGACGACTCGGCGCGCAATGCCTGGCGCGAACTGCCGGTGGAGCAGCGGCTGAGCCATGCGCTGGTGCACGGCATCACCGACTTCATCGTCGAGGACACCGAGCAGCTGCGCCAGCGCTTCGCCGCCGAAGGCCGGCCTCCGCTGGCGGTGATCGAGGGTCCGCTGATGGACGGCATGAACGTCGTCGGCGACCTGTTCGGCCAGGGCAAGATGTTCCTGCCGCAGGTGGTCAAGAGCGCGCGGGTGATGAAGCAGTCGGTCGCCCACCTGATTCCCTTCATCGAGGAGCACAAGCGCCGCGAGCAGGCCGCCGGCGGCAGCGCCCGCGCGCGCGGGCGCATCGTCATCGCCACCGTCAAGGGCGATGTGCACGACATCGGCAAGAACATCGTCACCGTGGTCCTGCAGTGCAACAACTTCGAGGTCGTGAACATGGGCGTGATGGTGCCCTGCCAGGACATCCTGGCGCGCGCCAGGCAGGAGCAGGCCGACATCGTCGGCCTGTCCGGACTGATCACCCCGAGCCTGGAGGAAATGCAGCACGTGGCCGCGGAAATGCAGCGCGATCCCTGGTTCCGCGAGCGCGGCACGCCGCTGCTGATCGGTGGCGCGACCACCAGCCGGGTGCATACCGCGGTGAAGATCGCTCCCCATTACGAGGGCCCGGTAATCTATGTGCCGGATGCCTCGCGCAGCGTCGGGGTGGCGCAGGCGCTGCTGTCCGACGGCCGCGCGGCCTACCTCGAGGACACGCGCGCCGACTATGCACGCATCCGCGCCCAGCACGCGGCCAAGCGGCAGACGCCGCTGCTGAGCCTCGAGCAGGCGCGCGCCAACCGGCTGCGCCTGGACTGGCCGCAGGGCATCGCGCCGGCGCCGCGCGCCCCCGGCCGGCGTGCCTTCCGCAATGTCGACCTGGCAGAGATCGCGCGCTACATCGACTGGGGCCCGTACTTCCAGACCTGGGATCTGGCCGGGGCCTTTCCCGCCATCCTCGACGACGACGTGGTCGGCGCGCAGGCGCGCCAGGTGCATGCCGACGCGCTGGCCATGCTCAAGCGCCTCATCGACGGCCGCTGGTTGCAGGCGCATGCCGTGCTCGGTCTGTACCCGGCCAACAGCGTGGGCGACGACGACATCGAGATCTACGCCGACGAGGCACGCCAGCGCCCCCTGATGACCTGGTGGGGCCTGCGCCAGCAGAGCGAGCGCCCGGTGGTCGACGGTGTGCGGCGACCGAACCTGGCGCTGGCCGACTTCCTCGCCCCGCGGGGCGAGGGCGCCGACCACATCGGGATGTTCGCGGTCACCGCGGGCATCGGCCTCGAGCAGCGGGTGCAGGCCTTTGTCGATGCCCACGACGATTACGGCGCCATCGTGCTCAAGGCGCTGGCCGACCGCCTCGCCGAGGCGCTGGCCGAGTGGCTGCACCTGCGCGTGCGCACCGACCTCTGGGGCTACTCCGCCGCCGAGCAGCTCAGCCTGCCGCAGCTGGTGCACGAGGACTATCAGGGCATCCGCCCGGCGCCCGGCTATCCCGCCTGCCCCGAGCATTCGGTGAAGTCCGACCTGTTCGAGGTGCTGGGGGCGCAGCAGCTGGGCATGAGCCTGAGCGAGAACTGGGCGATGCTGCCGGCGGCCAGTGTCAGCGGCTTCTACTTCGCCCATCCGCAGGCGCGCTACTTCCAGGTCGGCGCCGTCGGCGACGACCAGGCCGCCGACTGGGAGCGGCGCAGCGGGCGCAGACTGCAGGCGGTGCAGCGCCAGGCCGATCGCCTGGTCTGAGGCGCGGACGCCGCGCCAAGCGCGGCCGGGATGGCCCGGCCGCCCGTCGTGCTCAGCCGCCGTCGTGCGCGCCGCGGTGCAGCATCGCCGCCTCGGCCGCCTCGGCTTCGCGCAAGGCCTGCGCGCGCGCCTCGTGGCTGTGGTCGGCGGCCAGCATCATGTACACCGCCGGAACGACGAACAGGGTGAACAGGGTGCCGATGGCCAGCCCGGAGGCGATCACCAGGCCCATGTTGAAGCGGCTCTCGGCGCCGGCGCCGGTGGCCGCGATCAGCGGAATCACGCCCAGCACCATGGCCGCGGTGGTCATCAGGATCGGGCGCAGCCGCATGCCCGCCGCGTGCTCGATGGCCTCGCGCTTGCTGCGGCCCTCGCGCTGCAGGTTGTTGGCGAACTCCACGATCAGGATGCCGTGCTTGGAGATCAGCCCGATCAGGGTGACCAGTCCGACCTCGCTGTAGATGTTCAGCGTCGCTCCGCCGACCCCCAGGTTGACGAACAGCAGCGCGCCCGAGATCGCCATCGGCACCGAGACCAGGATGATGATCGGATCGCGGAAGCTTTCGAACTGCGCGGCCAGCGCGAGGAAGATGATCACCAGCGCGAAGCCGAAGGTCAGCAGCAGCCCCCCCGACTCCTGCACGTACTGCCGCGACGGCCCGGCATAGTCGAAGCTGTAGCCCGAGGGCAGGGTGCGCTGGGCCAGCGCCTTCAGGTCGGCCAGAGCCTTGCCCTGCGACACCCCGGGAATGGGCACCGCGCTCAGGGTCGCCGAGTTGGCCTGCTGGAAGTGGTTGATGGTTTCCGGCTGCACCGAGTTCTGCAGGTGCACGACGGTGGACAGGGGAACCATCCTGCCGCTGGACGTGCGCACGTAGTAGTCCAGCAGCTGGGAGGTGGTCAGGCGGAAGCGTCGCTGCACCTGCGGGATGACCTTGTAGGAGCGGCCATCGAGGTTGAAGAAGTTCACGTAGCCGCCGCCCATCATGGCCGAGATCGACGAGCCGATTTGTTCCATCGTCAGGCCCAGCTGCGCGGCCATGTTGCGGTCGACGACCAGGGTGGCCTGCGGCAGGTCGACGCGCAGGTCGCTCTGCATGAAGGCGAAGTCGCCCGTCCGCAGCGCCGCGTGCAGGAAGTCCTGCGATACCGTGTACAGCCTGTCCACGGGGTCGGTGGTGGTCAGCACGAACTGCACCGGCAGCCCGCGCGCACCGGGCAGCGACGGCGGCTGGAACACCGCGATCTGCGCGCCCGCGATATGGCTCAGGTCGCGCTGCAGGATCGGCTGCAGCTGCTGGGTCGTCGCCTTGCGCTCGTCCCACGGCTTGAGCACCATGCCCCCGAGAACCTGCGTGGGGGAATTGATCTGGAACACGTGGTCGGTCTGCCGGAATCCGTGGAACACGTGGTAGACCTGCTGCGACACCATCTCGCGCGCCTCGGGCGTGGACGTCGGATTGGTGAAGGCCACCGTGATCAGCACGCCCTGATCCTCCTGCGGCGCGAGCTCCGAGGTCGAGCTGACGTAGAGGAAGTAGATCGAGCCCAGCACGATCAGGCCCATGACCGCGGTCACCGGCAGGTAGTTCAGCGAGCCGTGCAGCAGGCGCTCGTAGCGTCCGTGCAGGCGCTCGAAGCTTCGATCGAGGAACAGCACCAGCCGATCCTGCAGCTTGTGGCTCTGCGGATCGGGCGCCTTGAGCAGGCGCGAGCACATCATCGGCGACAGCGTCAGCGCGATGATGGCCGAGATCACCACCGTGCCCACCAGGGTGAAGGCGAACTCGGTGAACAGCGCGCCGGTCAGGCCGCTCATGAAGCCGATCGGCACGTACACCGCCACCAGCACCACCGCCATCGCGATGATGGGGTTGGCCAGTTCGCGGGCGGCGCGCACCGCGGCGTCCTTGCGCGTCATGCCCTCCTCGAGGTGGCGGCTGACGTTCTCGACGATGATGATGGCGTCATCGACGACCAGGCCGATGGCCAGCACGATGGCCAGCAGGGTCAGCAGGTTGATCGAATAGCCCAGCGCCAGCATGACCGTGAAGGTGCCGATGATCGACAGCGGAATGGCCACCAGCGGCACCACCACCGAACGCAGCGACCCGAGGAACACGAACACCACGGCGGCGACGATCAGCACCGCCTCGATGAGCGTCTGGATGACGTCGTTGATCGATGCGTTGACGAACTTGGTCGAGTCGTAGACGATGCGCCCGCTCAGGCCCTGCGGCAGCTGCGCCTGGATACCCGGGAAGGCGGCGCGCACCCGCTTGACCACGTCGAGCAGGTTGGCGCTGGGGGCGACCTGGATGCCGATGAACACCGAGGACTTGCCGTCGAAGGCGACCTGCGTCTGGTAGTCGTCCGCACCCATGCTGACGCGGGCGACGTCGTCCAGGCGAACGACCTGGTCGCCCACGCTCTTGACCACCAGGTTGCGGAACTCGGACAGGGACTTGAGGTCGGTGTTGGCGGCCAGGTTGATCTGCACCATCTGGCCCTTGGTGTGGCCGGCGGCGGTGATGTAGTTGTTGGCGGCCAGCGCTGAATAGACGTCGGCGGCGGTCAGGCCGTAGGCCGCCAGCTTGCGCGGGTTCAGCCAGGCGCGCAGCGCGAAGTTCTTCGCCCCGATGAGCTCGGCCGTCTGCACCCCGGGGATGGCCTGCAGCCTGGGCTGCACCGAGCGCGTCAGGTAATCGGTGATCTGGTTGGGCTGCAGCACCGTGCTGTAGAAGCCCATGTACATGGCATCGATCGTCTGCCCGATGGACACCGTCAGCGTGGGCTTCTGCGCCGCGGCCGGAAGCTGGTTGATCACCGCGTTGACCTTGGTGTTGATCTCGGTCAGCGCCTTGTCGGGGTCGTAGTTCAGCCGCAGGTTGACGGTAATGGTGCTGACCCCCTGCACGCTGGTGGAGGTCATGTAGTCGATGCCGTTGGCCTGCGCGATGGAGTTTTCCAGCGGCGTGGTGATGAAGGAAGCCACGGTCTGCGGCGAGGCGCCCGGGTAGGCGGTGGTGACCGTGACCACCGCGTTCTCCGTGAAGGGATACTGCAGCACGGGCAACAGCCCGGCCGAACGCAGCCCGAGCACCAGGATCACCAGCGCGACCACGGTCGCCAGCACCGGGCGCTCGATGAATAGATCGGTGAATTTCTTGTTCATGCTGAGGCTTCGCAGGTGCGGATCAGGAGTCGGGAACCGTCGGGTCGGGGCTGTCGCTGGGCTCGACGCTGTTGTTCACCAGCAGCGGGGTGCCGTTGCGCAGCTTGAGCTGGCCCGAGGTGACCACGGTGTCGCCGGGCTTCAGGCCTTTGAGAACCGCGACCTGGTTTCCGCGCTGCGGGCCCACGGTGATGAAGCGCTGTTCGGCCACCAGGCGCGGCTTGCCGTCGGCGCCCTTGCCTTCCTGCCTGACCACGTACACCGTGTCGCCGTAGGGGTTGTAGACCACCGCGGCGTTGGGCAGGGTCACGTACTGCCGGGGCCCTCCCTGCTGCAGGCGCACGCTGGCGAACACCCCCGGGAGCAGTTGCTCACCGGGGTTGTCGATGCGCGCGCGCACCGTGAGGTTGCGCGTGGTCGGGTCGACCTGGGGTTCGATGGCGGTGACCTTGCCGACGAAGGTCTTGCCCGGAACCGCGCTGGTGCGCACTTCGGCCTTCATGCCCACGCGAATCAGGTCAATGCGGCTTTGCGGCACGTTGAAGTCGATCAGCATGGGGTCGAGCTTCTGCAGGGTCACCGCGACGCCTCCGGGAGGCAGGTACTGGCCGAGGTCGACCTGGCGTAGCCCCAGGCGCCCGGCGAAGGGCGCCGAGATCACATGCTGCGCGAGCAGCGCCTTCTGCGCGGCGATGCCGGCCTCGTCGGCCTGCACCGTGGCCTCATCGGTGTCGACCACCGCCTGGCTGATCGCATGCACCGCGTACTGCGCGCGGTCGCGCGCCAGGTTGCGCTGTGCCAGGTGCAGCTGTGCCTGCTGCTGCTGCAGCTGCGCGCGCAGCGGCGCCGGATCGAGCTCGACCAGATCCTGCCCAGCACGCGCATGCTCGCCCGAGCGGAAGTGGATGGCCGTCACCACCGCCCCCACCGGCGCTCCCAGGCTGGCCTGACGGCTGGCGCGCAGCGTGCCCAGCGCCTGCACCGTGGGCTGCCAGGTCTGCAGCTGCGCCACCGCGGTGGACACCGTCTGCGGCATGTGCGCCATGCCCTTCATGTACTTGGCGATCATGCGGCCCTTGAAGCCGTGAAACCAGGTCACGCCGCCGATCAGCGCGGCCGCGATGACAAGCATGATGATCATGCGCAGGGTGGTTCGTGCGGTCGTCGACATGTGCGTTATCGTTCGGTGATTCCATTCCTCGAATCTGCGCCGCCGGGGCGGCGCAGGTCTTGTCGCGCGGACGCGCCGCGCATCGGGAGAGAGCCAGCGCGCCGGGGTCTCAGGCGGGCTTGTCCTTCCCGGTTGTGGTGTGTGCCAGCACGCCGCCGCCCATCGCCTGGTACAGCGCCGCGGTGTCGGCCAGGCGCGCCGCCTGGGCCGCCAGCAGCCCGATGCGCGCGTTCTGCGCCTGCTGCTGCGCGGTCAGCAACTGCAGGTAACTGGCCGCGCCCAGGTGGTATTGCTGTTCCACCAGATGCAGGGACTGCTGCGCCGCGCTGTCGGCCGCGGCCTGCGCGCGCAGCGCCTGCGCGTCGTTGTCCAGCTGACGCAGCGCGTCGGCCACGTTGCGCAGCGCCTGCAGCACGGTGGCGCGGTAGTTCGCCCCGGCGGCCTGCAGGTTGGCCTCGGCGGCGTTCTTGGCTGCGTGCAGCCCGGCGTTGAACAAGGGTTGGGCGAGCTGCCCGGCCAGGTTCCAGATGGTGCTGCCCGGGCCGAACAGCGCTCCCGTGGTCAGCGCCTCGGTGCTCAGCGTGGCACTCAGGTTGATCTGCGGATACAGGCTCGATATCGCGACCCCGTACTGCGCGGTGGCCGCGTGCAGCAGCGCGGTCGACGCCTGCACGTCGGGCCGCTGGCGCAGCAGCTGCGAGGGCACGACCAGCGGCAGCTGTGGCGGCAAGCGGAAATCGCTCAGGCGGAAGCGGGGAATGTGCGCCTGCCCGGGCGCCTGCCCGACGAGCAGCGCCAGCAGGTGGTCGGCCTGCTGCAGCTTGTTGCGCAGTGGCGGCAGACTGGCCAGGGTCTGCTCATACTGGGTGCGCAGGCTGAGCACGTCGACGCGCGAGGCAGCGCCCAGTTGCAGACGCTTGACGGTGATCGCCAGCTCGGCGGCCTGTGCCCGCGCGATGGCCCGCGTGGCCGCCACCTGGGCCCGCAGCTGCGCCTGGGCGAAGGCCGTCGTGACCACATTGCCGGCCAGGCTCAGCCGCGCGCCGGCCAACTGGTACGCCTGGTAGTCGGCCTGCGCGGCCAGGGCCTCCAGGGCGCGCCGATTGCCCCCGAACAGGTCGAGGTTGTAGTTGACCGCGATCCCGGCGTTGTACAGGTTGTAGATGCGCTGCGAGCTGCTCGTGCCGACCGACGCGCCGTTGGTTTCGCTGCGGCTGGCGCCGAGCTTGGCGCTGATCGTCGGGTACAGAGTCGATCCGGCCTGCGCCGCGTAGGTCTCCTGCGCCTGGCGCAGCGTGGCGCGGGCGGCCTCCAGCGTCGGGTTGTTGCGCAGGGCCTGCTGCACGAGTGCGTCCAGCCGCGGCGATGCGAAGGACTTCCACCATTCCCGGTCGACCGCCGCGCTGTGCATCCATTGCTGCGGCGCGCCGAGGTGGCCGGGTGCCGAGGCCGTGCGCTGCGGCAGCATGCCGGCGGTGTAGCGCGCGACGCGCGGCGCCGGCGGGGCGTGGAAATCCGGGCCCACGGTGGTGCAGCCGGCGAGCAGCGCCGCCGCCAGCAGGCTCGGTGCGACACGCAGGGGGACGGGGCAGCGCGACATGAAGGCTTCCTGGGGATGCGAGAGCATTCCGGATGGTAGGGTCTTGCCCCATGGCAAAGTTGCTGGATTCGGCCAAGTAATATCGCGATATTGCCAAAACACCTGCCGGCGCACCGCCGCTTCGTTTCCATGGGAATCCCCGCTGCATTGCATCGGCTGATCCACGACCCGGACGGGGCCGAACTCATCGCCATGCGGGTGCGCAACGACGCGCCGCTGGACAATCCCGACCATTGCCTGCCGCGCGGCGTGCTGTTCCTGCTCAGCCAGGGCCTGGTCGCGGTGGAGACCGCGCGCGGGCGCATCATCGCCGGCCCGCGCAGCATCGGCTGGTTGCCGCCGCGGGAAGTGCATTCGGTGCAGTCCTTCGGCCCGACCGCCGGGGTCGGGCTGTTCCTGGCCGAGCGCCATTGCGCCGGGCTGCCGGCGTATCCGGCGCAGTTCCGCGCCGGAGCCCTGCCTGCGCTGCTCATGCAGCGCACGCTGGAATGGCCGGTCGGCACGGAGTTGAGCGCGCCGCAGCGCCGCCTGCTTCAGGTGCTGCTCGACGAACTCGAGCAGGCCGAAACCCATTCGCCCCAGCTGCCATGGCCGCGCGACGAGCGCCTGATGGCGGTGGCGCGCGCGCTGCTGGCCCATCCGGCCAGCGGGCGGCGGCTGGATCAGTGGGCGCGCTACGCCGATATCAGCGCGCGCACCCTCAGCCGCAGGTTCGTCGAGGAAACCGGCATGAGCTTCGGCCAGTGGCGGCAATGGGCACGGCTGACCCAGGCGCTGGAGTGGCTGGCTGGCGGGGCGACGGTCAAGCACGTGGCGTTGTCGCTGGGCTACGACAGTGTCAGCGCCTTCATCAAGGCCTTCCGGGTCGCGCTGGGCACCACGCCAGCTGCGTACTTCGGCGCTGCGCGAAGCAATTCCCCGGCGCGCGCGCAAGACGTCGCACAATCCGCAGTTCCCGCCCATCTTCGAGGAGATTCCGATGCGCTTTGAAACCCAGGCCGTGCATGCCGGCTACGGCCCGGATCCGACGACCCGTTCGGTCGCGGTTCCTGTCTACCAGACGGTGTCCTACGCCTTCGACAACACCCAGCACGGAGCCGACCTGTTCGACCTCAAGGTCGCCGGCAACATCTACACCCGCATCATGAACCCCACCACCGCGGTGCTGGAGGAGCGGGTGGCGGCTCTGGAGGGCGGCGTCGCGTCGCTGGCGCTGGCCTCGGGCATGGCGGCGATCACCGCGGCCATCCAGACCATCGCCGAGGCAGGGGACAACATCGTGTCCAGCAGCCGGCTCTACGGTGGCACCTACAACCTGTTCGCCCATACCTTTCCGCGCCAGGGCATCGAGGTGCGTTTCGCCGATCCGGCCGACCCGGCGGCCTTCGCCCGGCTCATCGATGCACGTACGAAGGCCGTGTATTGCGAAAGCATCGGCAACCCGCTGGGCAACGTCACCGACATCGCGGCGCTGGCCGAGGTGGCGCATGCCGCCGGCGTGCCGCTGATCGTCGACAACACCGTGCCTTCGCCGTACCTGTGCCGGCCCTTCGAGCATGGCGCGGACATCGTGGTGCATTCCTTGACCAAGTACATCGGTGGCCATGGCAACAGCGTGGGCGGAGCCATTGTCGACGGCGGCCGCTTCGACTGGGCCGCGCAGGGCCAGCGCTTCGCACTGTTGGTCGAGCCCGATGTCAGCTACCACGGCGTGAGCTACACCCAGGCCTTCGGCGCCGCGGCCTTCATCGCTCGCGCCCGCGTCGTTCCGTTGCGCAACATGGGGGCCGCGCTGTCACCGCTGAACGCCTTCCTGCTGCTGCAGGGGCTGGAAACCCTGCCGCTGCGCATGGATCGCATCTGCGCCAACAGCCTGCGCATCGCCTCCTACCTGGCGGGTCATGCCAAGGTCGCCTGGGTGCGCTACGCAGCTCTCCCCCACCACCCGGATCATGCCGTTGCGCAGCGGCTGATGGGCGGTCGCGCCTCGGGCATCCTCAGCTTCGGGCTGCGCGGCGGGCGCGAGGCGGGTGCGCGGTTGCAGGATGCGCTCAAGCTGTTCACCCGCCTGGTCAACATCGGCGACTGCAAGTCCCTGGCCTGCCACCCGGCGACCACCACCCACCGCCAGCTGGGCGACGCCGAACTGGCCGCCGCCGGGGTCAGCGCCGACATGGTGCGGCTGTCGATCGGCATCGAGCATGTCGACGACCTGATCGCCGACCTCGAACAGGCGCTGCAGGCGGCCTGAGCCCGTCGCGCTCGCCGGCAGCGCTCAGGCCTGGCCAAGGGCGCGTCGCAGCTGCAGCGCCTCGGCCAGGTGTTCGCGTTCGACCGCGGCGCTGCCGCCGAGGTCGGCGATGGTGCGCGCCACCCGCAGCACGCGGTGGGTGGCGCGCGCCGACGCACCCAGGCGCTCGAGCGTGCCGGCCAGCCAGGTGCGCAGCGCGCGCTCCAGGCGGCAGTGGCGCTGCAGCCCCTGGGCATCCAGCGCGGCGTTGGCGCCGGCCTGGCGTTGCTGCTGCAGCAGCGCGGCCCGGCGCACGCGTTCGGCCACCCGCGAACTGGCCTCCCCGGGCGGCAGTTCCAGCAGTTCGGCGGCGGGCAGTGCGCAGACCTCCACGCGCAGGTCGATGCGGTCGAGCAGCGGGCCTGAAAGCCGTGCCCGATAGCGCCGCAGCTGCTTGCTGCTGCAGCTGCATGCATGCGCGGGATCCCCCAGCTTGCCACAGGGGCAGGGGTTCATCGCCGCGACCATCTGGAAGGCCGCCGGAAGTTCGGCGCGCTGGGCCGCGCGCGCCAGGTGCACCCGCGCGCTTTCCAGCGGCTCGCGCAGCCCCTCGAGGGCGCGGCGATCGAATTCGGGCAGTTCATCGAGGAACAGCACCCCATGGTGGGCGAGCGAGACTTCACCCGGCCTGGGCAGGAAAGAAGTTAGGCCAAAAAGCGATCGAAGTTGGGCCCAACTTCGATCATATCAATCGCATCTCGCCGCAAGCTCGACGGTGCCATGAAGCAACCCGTTTCGACTATGAGAAGCGATGCGCGTGAAGAGCGAAGAGCGCGAAATCCAAAAACTGTACACATCTACAGTCACTCTGGGCGTGATCGATGTTGGCCCGCTTTGCATGCTCCCTGCTGTGGGCAGCATCAACGGAAGGCGCACCCACGTTGTCCCGCTACGACCTTTGCCCATTCGATCGAGCCGCTCATTCAACCGCGGTCCGGAACGATCTGCTCGGTAGGTCCGCAGCAATGGCTTCCAGTTCCTTGAGCACTTGTCCCCGCATGGGGTGCTGCCCGTTCACGCCCTGGAAATTGGCCTGAACGGCGCTCGGAAAGTGCTTGCCAGCCCATCGGGTAACAGTGTCGATTGCGGTATCGGTTTCGCTGCTGTCGAACCATACCGACGAAGCTTGGTCGGGGTCGTAAAAGATGTAACCGACACCCGGCTCGGGCTTGAACGAGGATAGAGAGACGTTGGACCAACTGAGCCGAGCCTTCAGCTGTAGCTGCCCCTTTCGCCCTGGCGGGGTCTTGAAAACCCAGACGTGGTCTGGGTACCCGGCATGCAGTTCCTCAAGCCTGCCCTTGTCTGAGCGGAAGCGGCCAACCCGCCCAGCCTTCAGGTCGCTCGTAATGTCCTTCCAGTAGTAGAAAACGTCCATGTTTGGCGGGGGAGTCAGGTTATTCGCTCTCGAAGCCGTGGGGGTCGAACTTTAACGTCCTCCCGTTCTCAGTCACGATTCTCACGACGTTCGCAGGCACCCCATTCGGGATCCACGCTTCGATCTCCAGTGTCACCCGAACCTGCGCTCCCACTAAGCCTGTCAGGTGGGCGATCACCTCGCTAGCGATCTGGCCGGCGTCTCGTCCGACGCGCTCCGCATTGAGGACCGCGGAGCCGTAGTAGCGCTTTGGCCGTGTCGGTGCGCGATCTTCGATCGAGCTTCGGTCGGTCGCGCCGGCGCCCGGTCCAGTGCCCGTCCCGCCAGGCACAGTACCGCCGGGCCCAGTGCTGGCGGACGTGTCACCTGTGTCCTGAGGCAGTCCTCGCTGTTGCATTTCCCGGTCAATCTGCTGGCGCGCCACCTGCGGCTTGACCAGGAGCCCAGCATCGTCCGATCTCAAAGCCAGATCTGTACTTGACTGAAGACCACGGTAGCGTTGACCTTCTGCGTCGTAGCCCTCTGCATAAGCAAACGTGTCTTGCTCCCACGTGAGCAGGCCCACGCCCGCTCGCACAGCGTCCGCCAGCACGGCTGGCCGCATTAGCTTGGGCAGGTAAAGGTAGGTCGCAAAGTCCTGCACAAGTTGGGTAAGGGTCACATGGTCGCCGCGCCACAAGGGCACGCGATCCAGCTCCATCCGCAGCCGGGTGCCGCCTAATCCCGTCAGCAGCACGTCCTCGCTACGCAGCTTCTTCAGCGCACGTAAAGCAAGAGGGTCACTGCCCGAAAGCTTCAGCGGCTCCCAGCTTACTGGGTCTTGCGGCGTCGCCTGCACCGGCACTAGCAGCCACTGGTAGGTTTCCGGCAGGCGGGCCTGCACAGTGCTGCCCGCCGTCCTGAGCTGCGATTCAGCCTGCCGCGCCTGGTGCGGCGTGAGGTTCAGCTCAGTTGCCTCGGCGACGATAGACTGCCAAGCCAGGAAGTCGCGCACCGCCGCCTCGAGGTCTTGCAGGCGAGTCGCATCGGGGACGGCGAACACCAACGAGTTGCGATACAGCCGCGGGGAGCTGCCGCGGGACTCCAGCAAGGCCTTGGCAGCGGCTTCGGCTGCGTTGCCCTGTACCTTGCTGTAGCCATGCTGTGGGCCCAGCGCGACCAGGCGCGCTTCGTACTCGTCGGGCACGTCGGCGCCGGAATTTGGCATGACGACCACACGCTCGAACTCACCACGCTGCGTCAGATCGGCGCGTAGCCTCTCTTCCAGTTCGTGCGCCACCTTGTCGGGTTCACGCGCCAGCTGGTTGGCCCGGTCGCGCGCCAGCTTGGCCACCGTTGGCTGTAGGCTGTACCAGTAGCGCGTGCCGTCCTGGTACAAATACGTTGCAGCTGCGGCTAGCCGTCGCATCGCATCGCCGAAGATTGGCACAGCTTCGCCCGGCATCGCACTGCCCAACTTCACTCGACGGTCATCCAGGCCCATGTTGGCGGCCGCTGCCAGCGGGGCTGATCCCAAGTAGATGGTGCGCGCCACGCGCCGAGTGGCTGAAAGTTTGCCCAGGTTCGGCGCTTCACCGTCAATGCGCAATGGCAGCGAGTTTGGACCGTCCACGTCGCTCTCGATAATCGGCTTCCAGCTGTCTGACAGATAGCGCGTCAGCTCGTCGCGCACACGCGCGTCATCGATCGGCAGCGTGGCCGGCATGATCAGCGGGTTGCGGTCACCGCGCTCCCACAGGCAGTGGATGACCGAGGCCATCAGCCGCAAAACGCCGCGCGTACGCTGGAACTTTGGTAACGAGCCCCAGTCACGATAAAGGCGGTCGAAAACCTCCGGATGGACCGGATATGCCGATCGCAGGCGCTTCTCATAGTCTGTGTCCGCGCATTCAGCCGGGAACTCCGCCCGCTGTGCCAAGTACAACTCAAAAAAAGCTCGCGCCACCACGTCTCGCTGCTTGAACAGCTCCGGGTCTAGCATCGGCTCGAACAGCCGGCGGCGCACGATTTCGAACCCCTCTTCAGCAGTGGCAGGGGTCCATGGCGCATCCAGGCGGCCAATA
This sequence comes from Pseudomonadota bacterium, assembly GCA_021805825.1. Classification (GTDB taxonomy): domain Bacteria; phylum Pseudomonadota; class Gammaproteobacteria; order Burkholderiales; family Burkholderiaceae_C; genus Thiomonas_A. The sequence continues at coordinate 6,648 of JAJZEC010000036.1, read as the reverse complement.
ACGTTGCGCAGTCGCAGCAGTGCCGCCCGCCCTCGCTCGCCACCCACCTCCTCGTCGTCACCCACCGAGTTCGGCGATTCGGCTGTGTCGGATGCGGGCAGCGACACCACCAAAAGGCAGTGCTTGGCCAGCTTCGCCGACTCCGTCAAAGCCTGGGCAAAGCTGAATTGGGTCTCGAAGTCGCCACCGGGCAGGTCCTTTTGGTCGTGCAGCTGGCGGGCGTAGGCCACCCACTCATCCACCAGCACGATGCAGGGCCCATAGGTGTTGAACAGCTCGCGCAGCGCATCGCCCGGGCTGGTGGCGCGGGCGTCGTCCTCCGCCACGCGGGCGAAAGCCTCAGCCCCGCCGAGCTGCCAGGCTAGTTCCCCCCACAGCGTGCGCACTACCGTGCCGTCGGGCTTGCGCGAAGGGTTGCCCGGCGAGATCTTGTTGCCCACCAGCACCACGCGCCGCGCGCTCGGCAGCTTGGCCACGCCCGCTGCTGCCAGCAGCTCGTCTACTCCCAGCAGCTTTGCCGCATCGGAGCCTGAGAACAGGTGGTACAGCGCCAGCATCGAGTGCGTCTTACCGCCGCCGAAGTTGGTCTGCAGCTGCACTACCGGGTCGCCGTTGCCGTTGGCGACGCGCCGTAGCGCGCCGGTCAGCAGGCGGCGCAAGCTTTCGGTGAGATAGGTGCGGCGGAAGAACTCCTCGGGCTTGCGGTATTCATCCGAGCCTTCGTTCAGATGCACTTGCCACAGGTCGGCCGCGAACTCGGCGGACTGGTACTGGCCGCTAGCTACGTCGCGGTGCGGCGTGATCAGGTCGCGCCACGGCTTGAGCGTCGCGTTGGCGGCGCTCTCCAGGGGAAGGCCGGCAGTCTTGCGTCGCTCGCCGCGCACTTGCTCGTCAGTCACCAGGCGCCGCAGCTCAAGCTTCAGCTTCCGCACTTCCTCAGCCTCGGCTGCCGAGACGGCGGTAAGCAGCCGTTCCATAGAGTCCAGTGCGCGGTCGGTGTCGTCGCTGGAAAAGGGTCGCTGATGCGCCCAGTCGTTCCGGAACGTCCTCACCTCGGAAACCAGGCTGCGCTGCGCGAAGCTGAGCGTGCGCTTGAACACGTCGTTCCAGCTGTCCCACATCAGCTTCATCAGCGCCGACACGTCGTACTCGCCGATAGACTTGTCCGCGAGCATCGGGTCGTCCAGGAAGCCCTTGACCACCTGTGTCGAGAGTGCACCTGACTGCACGGCCGACTTCACCTCACGCTCGACATAGGGCGCGATGCCAATGCGGAAAATCTCCAGCGCTTTGCCGACGCGTTCGTGGTTTGTGATGGCCATCGTGTGCTTACGTCTTCGTGATTTGAGAGAAATCGGTTGGCAGCAAAGTCAAGTCCTGACGCCAAGCGGTTCCGCGGGATTCGGCTAGGGCAGGCCAGCCGAACTGCTTCGAGACATGAACCGCCGCGCGTCCGAAAATGCGCAGCAGGTAATACTTGTTCGCCCCATCGCCGCGGATCACGACATTCGGCGGGCGTATGCTCCGAACGACTGCAGCCATCCATCGATCCAGCGTGCCTAGAGGCTCGTGACTACGCCCGGACAGAGCAAACGGTGCTTGCGCCACTTCGGCTCTGGCAGCTTCGAGCAAGGAGCGACGAATCTTGGCGCTTAAGTTCGAAGGTCTCGGGTACCTGGGGTTCGCAGCCATCCCAGCACTCTCCCTTGTTACTCGTCGAAGAGGTCGGCGTCCGTCGGTCCCGTTGCCTGTGATCGATTGACCCCAGCGTCTGAGGCCAGCCGCACGACCTCGGGCCAGCTCAACACCAACGCGTTGTAGGCGAGGGCCTCGGCAGCGCGCTTGCGGCGCTCGCACAGTTGATACAGGCGATAAGCCAGTTCACGTGCCACCTCGGCTCGGGCGCCGAGGCCCGCAACCAGCTTAGCAGCCGCTGCGTCGCCGCCGAATTCCAGCGCACGCACAAGGTGGTGCACGGTCTCCCAAGCCGATAGGCGCGTATCGGTAGCGGGGTCCCAGTCGGCCGGCAACTCAGCGGGCTTGAGCAGCCTCACCTTGCCGCGCGCTGATGACAAGATGCCGGCCTCCCGCATCCCCTCGACGCTGGTGTTCTTGCTCTTGCTGAGCTGCTCGGCGCGGCCATAGTCTCCGTCAGCGAAACCGTTCTCGTCGAACCAAGTGATGGCCCAGCGGCTGTCGGCGTCGAAGTCACCCTCCTGCTCGGCCAGCACCTCGTCCAGCGTCTGGTTGATCAGGGCTAGTGCCTCACGTACGGTCATAGGTTTGTCGTCGGCGCCGAGCACTTTTGCATAGCGCGTAAACACTGCCATGCCTGGACCGATGGCCGCTTGTGCCAAATCCACGGGAGCGATATTCCCGCGCTGCAGGTGGGCCAGTGCCTGCGGAAGTTCGGCTTTCAGCGCGGAGACGAACTGGCGGCGAGTCACGGTGGGCGCATTCGCCGGACGTGGGCGGCAGACGAGGATGATGCTAGAGGCAAGAGCGTTCGTCCCAATGCCGATGGATCGTGCCGCCCGCTCAGTACGCATCGGCCAGGTACCGCTGATGCCGAAGCCGGCGTGGATGACCGCATCCAGGAACGTTTCCCACCCCGTGCTGGCGGTGCCTTCGTGGCTTTCGCTCTCGGACTGCTTAAAGGCGTAGTAGATTGTGACCGGAAAGCCAGGATGCGCCTGCGCAGCAAGGCGGTGCATGGCCTGCGTCATGCCGTCCAGAAAGAAAGCCTCCGCCTTCTCCTTGCCCCCATGTCGGTAAGGCGTAGCCACCAACTCCTCTGCCTTGGGCACTGCGAGCGTGACAAAAAGGTCGGGGAAAGCTGATCGCAATGCACGGCGCAGCCAAACATAAAAGTAGTCCGACAGATCCGCATAGCCAATGTTGTCGTAGTAGGGGGGATCTGTTGAAACAACCTTGGCTGCAGAAACGGCTTGGTGCGCTGCGTCCGCCTGCTGCGCAACTCCATCAAATCGAGCCGGCAGCGCGTCGAGTGCCTTTGATACCCATTCGACTCCACCAAGCCAATTCCCGCTTGTCCCGCCGAAAGGCGGTGCCTCCGCGTAGTCCCAAGTCATCGGGATAGCTTGGCGGGCGAACGTACCTCTAATGAAACCGTCAGCAGGCGTAGCGATCTGCGACCAGTAGTTTGCCGCGTAGTCAACAGCAAATGACAGATATGTGGCGACAGCCTCTGAGTACGCTCGACTTCCCTGGCCACCATCCTGCAGCGGCAGGTTATCCTCGACCGCTCCGGTACCTAGGCTGTCACGGCGAACCCGCTCGGCCGCCTCGCCTACGAGGTCAGAGAAGGTCGTTAGAGCGACGAGTTGGCGGGGGGTGAAGAGGTCGCCGTACTTCTTCAGACCGTACAAGGGCGGTGAAAACCAGCGCGGGTTCTCTGGCATGGCTACTTCAGGCGCCCACTCCGGGTGAGCCTGGCGCGCGGCCGCTTCTTGTTCAGCGGTTGGTGTCAGGTAGACACGCCCCCGATCGCCTTCCGCCACTATCGCCATTAGTCGAGCGCCCATTCGGCCTGCATTTGCCTCGCCGTAAATGTGATCCGAGGCAATCGGTGTTCCTGACATCAAACACCAAAAGTTAGCCCCGCGCGCTAGCTTCGTTCCGCTCTTTGTCGCGCTTGCGTCCTTGGGCTTCCCTACCTTGACCATGAATCGAAAGCCTCGGCCCTCGAACACTGGCTCGACATACGCCTCCTTGCCCACCTTGGTCGACAGCAGGAAGGTCGAAGCCAACGGCACGTCCACATCAGCGAACGCAGGGTTGGGGCTCTTCACGGTACGCGTCCACAGCCAGGCGATGACTGAGAGCTCACGGCCCTGATAGGTCTTAAGGTCCGGTCGCACCTTCACCATCGCCTCAGTTACCGTCACCTTAGGATAGAGGGCTCCGATGCGCTTCTCCGCCTCGTCGCGCATCCATTGGCCGTAGTAGCGCACGTCCTCAGCCAGGCCTTGCGCGCCACGCCAGCTTCCGCCGTGCGCCATCTGTTTGCGCGACACGGGGTTTACGGGCGGTCGGCTAGCGAACTTCGGCGGAATCTCGATCATCGCCTTGTTAATCAGCACAGCAACGGGGTTCAGGTCGGTGGCGTGAGCTTCTAGGCCCAGGCGCTGCGCCTCGAGCGGCAGCGCGCCACCGCCGGCGAATGGGTCGTGAAAGGCAGGCAGCTTGTCGCGACGGAACAGCTCGGCGGCGCGTGGGTGGTCGGCGTTGTCGGCGCAGGCCCGGCGCCAGCTCTGCCAGATCTCGTCGCGCGCGGCCTGCAGCACCGTCTCATTAGTGGTGTTTTCCCACTGCACTAGTGCGCGAATGATGTCAAACAGGCGCTCGCGCTCCAGGTCGGCGGCACATCCCTCGAGGGTTGGTGGCTCACCGGGGGCGTGCACCGTGGCATCGCCTTTGGCCTGCGCAGCAGCGTAGGCCTCCTGCCGGCGCCGCCACAAGGCCTGACGGTCCTTCAGCTCGCGCTTGGCGCGCCGCTCAAGCGCCGGATCCCGCAGCAGCGTATCGACGTAGGTCGACGGGTCGTCGACCATCTGCGCAAAGATGACCGCACGCGCCGCAGCCAGCGGGCGCCGCGCCCACCAAAGGTGCAGCGTGCTGGGATGCCCGTGGCGGATACTCTTCTCGCGCGCACTGGCCGCATTGATGGCGTCTAGCGGGAGTGCAACTTCGATCAGCTTCTTGCGTGTGACAGTCATGTGATGTGGATCCAGAAAGGATCGTCCGAACAGATCGAGCTGGTCGGGTGGGGATGTAGGCGAATCGATGGTGTAGGGCAGGCGGTGAATTTCTGCGCCTGCTCATCAAGCGAGTAGCGCATCAAGCCATTGCGTGCGTGTTCTTCCGCCAGACAGCGCATCCACTCCTGGGCGTGGGCAGTCCGAGCAACCGGCTCGACCCTCGAGGCCATCCAGGCCTTGAGGCGTGTCAGGGCCAGCTTGGCCTGGTTTGTTGGCTCAATATCGCCGGACACTGCGATCTCCTGGATTTGGTTTTGTCTGCGGGCGTACTAGGTTGGCCCCTCGGCGCGGCGGAGCAGCTCTGCGAAGTCATAGTTGACGCTGGTAACGCCGAAGTCCGGCTCACGGTTGAAGGGCTGTCGGAGGTAATGCGCTTTGTGCGAGCCACTCTCGAGGAACTCGACCAGCGCCAGGATGAACTGCTCCGGCTTGTTCAGCGAGTACAGGATTTCGTTACGCGTCACGCTCACCGTGTCGGCCCCCTCAACTCGGCCCTTGACCTCAAGGAAGCGGAGGTGGCCTGAGCGCGGATCTCGACTCTCTATGTCGTAGCCCAGTTTCTCGAACGCTCGGGCGATGGGCTCGAAGCCCAAACCTCGCTCGATTTCCATCACGATCTCGCGGGCTTTGGCCGCAGAGGCTTGAGTGTCCCCTGCTGCTGCTGTCCGGGTCGTCTGACCCGTCATTCCAGCAATGAGACCAGCCGGAACCACGACAACGCCACCCATGACGACCGGTGGAACAGCGGTGATGTGCGCCTCGAGATCCAATTGGTGCAGCCGGTTCTGAAGCCTCGCCTGCAGGTCGTCCGCGCGCCTGCGCGCTTCCTGCGAGTTGAGTTTGGCGTTGGCGCGGCCAGTTGCTTCGAGTTGCTGGAGCTGCTGCGCTCGATGATCCCAGTATGCGATCTCCTTGGTGAGCCGGTCCTTGACCGCCGCACGAGTCTTGTCGATCCAGGCCAGACGTTGACCGCGCACTTCCTGAAGGTGCTCTGGCACTACGTTGCCGATCGCGTACGTCAAGGCGTGCCGCTCTATGTCGGCACCAATCCACTGGGACTCCGCCCGCGCGAGGATCGCATCAACGGAGGGCTCACCTTCAGCGAGAGGCCTGTAGTCCAGGTACGGTGCGTAATGAAGGTGGTGCGCTTGCCCCTGAGAATCAATCTCCACGTAAAGCATGCGTCGCGAAACCGTACGCCGATCGCCTGCAGGGGTCGAAGCCGCATCCTGAATGCTGTGTTCCAGATACATAAGCACGCGGGGAGACATGCCGGCATCTCGGTCGTCGACCAACACGGCCCCTCGACGAAGCAGTTCCCGGTGGCGCTCCAGCGTCATGTCGATGACGGCATCCAACAGAGGATGACCAGGGCAGACGAAAGCGGCCAGCGCTTGGCCAGGCGGGGCAATCAAGTCCTTCTCGAAGGCGATGCGCTCATAGCGAGGCAAAACCGGCTCGACGAGGCCTATCTGCCGATCGCGGCCGCGGACAGGTGCGGGGACATGGGTGACCTCGTAGCGTCGATGCTCGCGCTGGCGGGCGGTGCCACCCAGGAGTTTGAAGGCTTCCAGGAAGAAGGATTCGATGTAGTGGGGCTGCAGGCGGCGGGCGTCGGCGCGCTGCATGTCGTCGCGGATCTGGGCGACACGGGCCGCATCCATGACCGTGGGGGTCAAGGCGTGCTCGTCGAGCAGCGCACGCAGTCCGTCCCGGTCGACGGCTCCATCGATCGCGCGCGTCAGGCGCGCCTTGACCTCGGGTTCCTCGCCGTAGCGGATAGCGTCGAGCAGAAGCTCCCGCAATGGGCGCCCGTCGAACACCAGCTTGCCGAGTACGTCGAACACTTGGCCGCCCAGGGCCTGCC